>NZ_CP148752.1:6142500-6759727 GCF_040448305.1 Pseudomonas fluorescens
AGCTCACGCCCCATCAGCAAGTTGAACTTCTGATCGGTGCCGCCGAGCTCCACGTCTGCGCGCAGAGCCACAGAGTCATACCCCTGAACCAGCGGATAAAGGAACTCATGAATGGCGATTGGCTGATTGGTTGTATAGCGCTTGTCGAAGTCATCGCGCTCGAGCATGCGAGCCACGGTGTACTGCGAAGTCAGGCGAATGAAGTCGGCCGGCCCCATCTGATCCATCCAGGTGGAGTTGAATGCCACTTCGGTTTTTGCCGGATCGAGAATCTTGAACACCTGAGTCTTGTAGGTCTCGGCATTCTCGAGGACTTGCTCGCGAGTGAGCGGTGGGCGCGTGGCGCTCTTGCCGCTCGGATCGCCGATCATCCCGGTGAAGTCACCTATAAGGAAGATCACCTGATGCCCCAGCTCCTGGAACTGGCGCAGCTTATTAATAAGCACGGTGTGACCCAAGTGCAGATCCGGAGCCGTTGGATCGAAGCCCGCCTTAATACGCAGCGGCTGGCCACGCTTGAGCTTTTCAATCAGCTCGGACTCGACCAACAGTTCTTCCGCACCACGTTTGATCAGCGCTAGCTGCTCTTCAACCGACTTCATAACAGACCCGCAAGGCTCAGATTCAAAGGGAACCAACCATACAAGATCGCGCGTCAAATACAAGGTTTGCCCGGCGCACGGACGCCAATCCGCAGACAGAGCGCCTGTGGACTTGCTTCAGAGATGATTTGGTTATATTTTATACAGTTATTTCATCTTCATCATGTCATTCATCTTTTCCAATTCATCTTTTTCAAAGTCAAAACACTACTTATGACCAAAGAATCGTCTAAAGCGCCTCCGCTTTACCCGAAGACCCACCTGCTCGCAGCGAGTGGCATCGCCGCCCTTCTGAGCCTGGCGCTTCTGGTATTCCCTTCCAGTGATGTAGAAGCCAAAAAGACGACCCTAAGTCTTGAACTGGAAAGCCCCGCTGAACAACTGACACAAGATCAAGACGCCGCCGAAGCCGTCGAAGCCACAAATGAGGCAGCACCTTCTCCCTTTGCGCAGATTGAAAACACCGCAGAAGAGCCACAGGAAACCGCAGAAGCCGCGCCTGCGCCCGCCCCCGCAGTAGCAGTGGTCGCTGAAGAAAAGAAGCCGGATAGCCACAGGGAAGTGACCGTTGCCAAAGGCGACACGCTCTCTACGCTCTTCGAGAAAGTTGGTCTACCTGCCACTTCAGTGACTGACATTCTGGCCAGCGATAAACAAGCCAAACAGTTCACCCAGCTCAAGCGCGGGCAGAAACTTGAGTTCGAACTGGGTCCGGATGGCCAACTGACCAGCCTGCATAGCAAAGTCAGCGACCTGGAAACCATCACCCTGTCCAAGAACGACAAGGGTTACACATTCAACCGCATTACGGCTAAACCGACTGTGCGCTCAGCCTACGTGCATGGTGTGATCAACAGTTCGTTATCTCAGTCCGCCGCTCGCGCCGGCCTGTCCCACAGCCTGACCATGGACATGGCAAGCGTGTTTGGCTACGACGTCGATTTCGCCCAGGATATTCGCCAGGGTGACGAATTTGACGTGATCTACGAGCAGAAAGTGGTGAACGGCAAGGCTGTCGGCAATGGTCCGATCCTGTCCGCACGCTTCACCAACCGCGGCAAGACTTACACTGCCGTGCGTTACACCAACAAACAAGGCAACAGCAGCTACTACACCGCTGACGGCAACAGCATGCGCAAGGCGTTCATCCGCACTCCGGTAGACTTCGCCCGCATCAGCTCCAAGTTTTCCATGGGCCGCAAACACCCGATCCTGAACAAGATCCGCGCTCACAAAGGCGTCGACTACGCAGCACCGCGCGGCACGCCGATCAAGGCAGCCGGTGATGGCAAGGTCTTGCTGGCCGGCCGCCGTGGTGGCTACGGCAATACCGTGGTCCTCCAGCACGGCAATACCTACACCACGCTCTACGGCCACATGCAAGGCTTCGCCAAAGGCGTGAAGACTGGCGGCACGGTGAAACAGGGCCAGGTGATTGGCTATATCGGCACCACCGGTCTCTCCACCGGCCCGCACTTGCACTACGAATTCCAGGTCAATGGCGTGCACGTCGATCCGCTGGGCCAGAAAGTAGCGATGGCCGATCCGATCTCCAAAGGTGAACGCGCACGCTTCCTCGCGCAGAGCCAACCGCTGATGGCGCGTATGGATCAGGAAAAATCTACCCAGCTAGCTTCGGCCAAGCGCTAAGCCATGGCGCTCTATATAGGCGTGATGTCCGGGACCAGCCTTGATGGCCTGGATATCGCGCTGATCGAGCAAGCCCCGGCGATCAAGCTGATCGCCACCCATTACATCCCGATGCCCGATTCACTGCGCGCCGAGCTGCTTGGCTTGTGCGCCAGTGGGCCGGACGAGATTGCCCGCTCCGCCATCGCCCAGCAGAACTGGGTAAAACTGGCCGCGCAGGGCATTAATACCCTCCTGACCCAACAGCAGCTCAAGCCTGAGAGCATTCGTGCGATTGGCAGTCATGGCCAGACCATCCGCCACGAACCGGCACGCGGTTTCACAGTGCAGATTGGCAACCCGGCCCTTCTGACGGAGCTGACCGGCATCACCGTGGTCAGCGATTTCCGCAGCCGCGATGTCGCTGCCGGCGGACAAGGCGCACCGCTGGTTCCCGCCTTTCACGAAGCCCTGTTTGAAGAGCGGGCTGGTAATCGCGCAGTGCTGAACGTTGGCGGCTTCAGCAACCTCAGCCTTATCGGGCCCGGCAAGCCGGTCGCCGGTTTCGACTGTGGCCCGGGTAATGTGCTGCTGGACGCCTGGATTTACCAGCAACGCGGCGACCACTTTGACCGTGACGGCCAATGGGCTGCCAGCGGCAACGTAGAACCGGTGCTGTTGAATGCACTGCTCAGTGATCCGTTCTTTGTGACCAAAGGCCCGAAGAGTACCGGCCGGGAAGTGTTCAACCTGCCATGGCTGACACGGCATCTGGCACAACTGCCAGCCTTCGCCGCCGAAGATGTTCAGGCGACGCTGCTTGAACTGACCGCGCTGACCATCATCGAATCACTGCAAAGCGCCCAGGCAGACACGCAGGAGCTGCTGGTCTGCGGCGGCGGCGCCCACAACACTGCCTTGATGAATCGCCTGGCCAGCCTGCTGCCAAACGCCAGCGTCAGCAGCACCGCTACCTACGGTGTAGACCCCGACTGGGTCGAAGCCATGGCCTTCGCGTGGCTGGCTCATTGCTGCCTCGAAGGCATCGCGGCCAACCGTCCGAGCGTTACCGGTGCCCGTGGTTTGCGCGTACTCGGCGCCATCTACCCCGCATAAATCCTCCACACAGCAAAACGCCGCAAGGCCCTGGGGTCGTGCGGCGTTCTGTGAAACAGGTGCGCTGATCAGATCGAGAACGAAGAACCGCAGCCACAAGTGGTGGTCGCATTCGGGTTCTTGATGACGAAACGCGATCCTTCAAGACCTTCCTGGTAGTCCACCTCGGCACCTGCCAGGTACTGGAAGCTCATCGGATCGACAACCAGACTCACACCTTCGCGCTCGACGATGGTGTCGTCATCGGCCACTTCTTCATCGAAGGTGAAGCCGTACTGAAAACCTGAACAACCGCCGCCCGTAACGAATACGCGCAGCTTCAAGCGATCATTCCCCTCTTCATCGACCAGGCTCTTCACCTTGTGCGCGGCACCGTGGGTGAATTGCAAAGCCGTGGGGGTGAAGGATTCGACGCTCATGCTGACTATCTCCCGGCGTTACGCCGTCATATTGCGTGATGACGCGCATTATCCGCTTCTCCTAGAAAAGCGGTCAACTATTGTTATGGTATATCAACCAATCCAGTCGCCGGCCCGGAATGCAAAAAGGCCCGTCAAACGGGCCTTTTTCCTGTACGTGATAAAGCTTACGGCAGCATGCCGGCGTGGGACAGGCCCAGACGCTCATCCAGCCCGAACAGAATGTTCATGTTCTGCACGGCCTGACCCGAAGCGCCTTTGACCAGGTTGTCGATCACCGACAGCACAACCACCAGATCGCCATCCTGAGGGCGATGCACCGCGATACGGCAGACGTTGGCACCCCGTACGCTACGAGTCTCCGGATGGCTGCCGGCCGGCATCACATCGACGAACGGTTCGTTGGCGTAACGTTTTTCAAACAACGCCTGCAGGTCCACCGAGCGATCAACAACGGTGGCGTAGAGCGTGGAGTGAATGCCACGAATCATCGGTGTCAGGTGCGGAACGAAGGTCAGGCCGACGTCCTTGCCTGCTGCGCGACGCAGCCCCTGGCGAATCTCCGGCAGGTGACGGTGACCTTTGACCGCATAGGCCTTCATGCTTTCCGACGT
This sequence comes from Pseudomonas fluorescens, assembly GCF_040448305.1. Taxonomy (NCBI): domain Bacteria; kingdom Pseudomonadati; phylum Pseudomonadota; class Gammaproteobacteria; order Pseudomonadales; family Pseudomonadaceae; genus Pseudomonas; species Pseudomonas fluorescens. The sequence goes on from NZ_CP148752.1 coordinate 6,146,881, forward strand.
CTCGGAGTACAACGAGCCTACGGAAGCACCACGACCGGCACCGCTGACGCCGGACTTGCAGTCAGCGATCAGATGCGCGGCATCGGCCAGGCCGGCTTCGAGCAATGGCAGGAAGCCCAATTGCGTTGCAGTCGGGTAGCAACCCGGCACGGCAATCAGGCGAGCTTTCTTGATCTGCTCGCGATTGACTTCCGGCAAACCATAGACCGCCTCGTCCAGCAACTCCGGTGCACCGTGCGGCTGGCCGTACCACTTGGCCCATTCATCCGCGTCTTGCAGACGGAAGTCGGCCGACAGGTCGATGACCTTGGTCCCGGCCGCCAGCAGTTCGCCCGCCAAGGCATGGGCAACACCATGCGGTGTGGCGAAGAACACCACATCACAGGCACCCAGGGTCTTGATGTCCGGAACGCTGAACGCCAGGCCGTCGTAATGGCCTCGCAGGTTCGGGTACATGTCGGCCACGGCCAGGCCAGCCTCGGATCGGGAAGTGATGACAACCACCTCAGCTTGCGGATGTTGCGCCAACAGACGCAGCAGTTCGACACCGGTGTAACCCGTGCCGCCGACGATACCGACCTTGACCATAAACCTGCCCTCAACGAACCCACTGGAAAGCCGTCGATAATAGGGGCCGCGCGCCCCTGCGACAACCGTCAAGGTGACGTGCGGACGCTCAAGCCTCTACTATTCCCAGTACCGTGAATTGGGGAATAACTAAAAATGCTCTATCTGTGGCTAAAAGCTTTTCACATCATCAGCGTCGTTTGCTGGTTTGCCGGCCTGTTCTACCTGCCACGACTGTTCGTTTATCACGCACAAAGTGAAGACACGATCAGCAAGGAACGCTTCAGCGTCATGGAGCGCAAGCTGTACCGCGGCATCATGGGCCCGGCGATGATCGCCACGCTGATCTTCGGCGGCTGGCTCATCTACCTCAATCCAGGCATCTTCAGCCAGGGTGGCTGGATACACGCCAAACTGACCCTGGTCGTGTTGCTGATCGGCTACCACCACATGTGCGGCGCCCAGGTAAAACGTTTTGCCCGTGGCGAGAACACCCGCAGCCATGTCTTTTATCGCTGGTTCAATGAAGTGCCGGTTCTGATATTGCTGGCTATCGTAATTCTGGTCGTCGTTCGGCCGTTCTAAATCCACCAGGCACAACTTACAGGGGTACTTCCAATGTCGCTGCCCGCTCTGCTCGAAGAACGTTTGCGTCTGCCCGTGGTGGCGGCGCCGATGTTCCTGATTTCCAATCCGCAATTGGTACTCGCTTGCTGTCGCCAGGGCGTGGTCGGCAGCTTCCCGGCGCTGAACCAGCGCGAAAGCAGCGGCTTCAAGGCCTGGCTGGAAGAAATCGAAGCCGGGCTGGCGACACTGGAAAACCCCGCGCCTTATGCCGTGAACCTGATCGTCCATAACAGCAATCCTCGTTTACAGGCGGATCTTGAGATCTGCGTCGAATACAAAGTGCCGATCGTGATCACCAGCCTCGGTGCCGTGAAAGAACTGGTCGACGCGGTGCACAGCTACGGCGGCCTGGTGTTCCATGATGTGACAACTCGTCGTCATGCCGAGAAAGCGGCCGAAGCAGGCGTGGATGGCTTGATCGCCGTGGCTGCCGGTGCTGGTGGACACGCCGGAACCTGGAGCCCGTTCTCGCTGATTGCCGAAATCCGCCAGTTCTTCGACAAGACCCTGTTGCTGGCCGGCTGCTTGAACCACGGCCACGAAATTCTTGCCGCTCAATTGCTCGGCGCGGATTTGGCCTACTTTGGTACACGATTTATCGGCACGGCCGAAAGTCACGCGCCTGACGCCTACAAAGAAATGCTGCTGACATCCAAAGCGGCAGACATCATCCATACTCCAGCCGTGTCAGGTGTCCCCGCGAGCTTCATGCGCCAGAGCCTGGAGGCCGCCGGTTTCGACATGGCCGCCTTGCAAGGCAAGGGCGAGATCAACTTCGGTTCCAAGCTCAAACCCGTGAGCGATGAGGCCAAAGCCTGGAAAACCGTTTGGTCTGCCGGCCAGGGCGTGGGAGAAATCGAGGACTTGCCGAGTGTCGAGCAGTTGATTGCACGTCTCGACGCGGAGTACCGCAAGGCCCTGGAGCAGGCTGCCCAGTTGACCAAACGCTGGCCGAGCTGACAGCAAACCTTGGCTAGTCTTGCCCGGCTGGCCTTACACCCGCTTGGGCACAACATTCTTCTTTCAACCTCTCGCGACAAGGATGCTTCGCACATGGGCGAAAATCATTTCAAAATCGTATTCGAGGGCGCCTTGCTGCCCGGTGTCGACATCACCACGGCAAAGCTCAATCTCGCCGATTTGTTCAAAAGCGATGTCACGGCCATCGAGCGCTTGTTCACCGGGCGTCCGGTAGCGCTCAAACGCAACCTGTCGCAAGCCGATGCCCAGACCTATCTCCAGGCGCTGAGCAAAACCGGTATCGACGCCCGCATCGAAGCCGAAACGCCGATTGAACTGAACCTCGCCGACGTTCATGACCATGCGCCGGCCAGCAGCCAGGAGCCTTTGGCAGATCCGCAGTCCCCTTACGCGCCGCCTCGCGCGCCGGTCGGCGAAGCCGTGGCGGAATTCGCAACGCTCAAGCCATTCAGTTTCGATGGCCGTATCGGCCGCTTGCGTTACCTCGCCTGGACGCTGGTGCTGTCAACTGTACTCCTGGCCGTTTGCGGGGTGTTTGCCTTGGTCGCCCTGGCTCTGATCGGCGCGGATTCGTCCGCCGGCCTGATATTGGGCAGCTTGCTGGCCTTGATCCTGTTCGTCGGGTTTGTATTCGTCAGCATCCAGATCACTGTTCAACGCTTGCACGATGTCGGCTGGTCCGGCTGGCTGTGGCTGCTGAACCTGGTGCCGTTCGTTGGCAGTTTCTTTCCGTTCGTGATCATGGTCGTACCGGGCAACGACACCGCCAACCGCTACGGTCCACCACCTCCGCCGAACAGTACCGCGGTCAAGGTATTGTCTTCGCTGTGGCTGATCGTTATCGCGCTGGTTCTGTTCGGCTCGCTGGCCGGTGGTCTCACGGCGATACGGGAAGAATACAAAAGCGCCGCCCAGAGCAGCTACGAAAGCAGTTCGGTCACCACCGATGAAATCGAAGTCGAGGTCGAACCGGTGCCAAATTCCGCCGACGATGCAGCCGAAGAGGCCCAGCCCCCTGTAGACTCTGCGAAAGAATGAACAGCGCTCCTGGCCCGTGACACCTGCGTCGCGGCGCGGAGCTGTTGCGATGGAGAACTGCATGACCCGTTACGCTCTGATCACTGGCGCCTCCAGCGGCATCGGCCTGGCAATGGCCGAAGCGCTGGCCCGGCGCGGCCGCAGCCTGATTCTGGTGGCCCGACAACGTGATCAGCTGGAAAGTATTGCGATTGAACTGACCCAAAGGTTCGGCGTGGAAGTGTTGTTCCGTGCCTGTGACCTGGGTGAACCGCTGCGCCTGTCCGGATTCCTGCTGGAGCTGGAAGAAGGTGACCGGCACATCGATCTGCTGGTCAACTGCGCCGGTATCGGTACATGTGGCCCGTTTCTGGCCCAGGACTGGATGACCGAGCAAGACCTGATCGAAGTGAACATCCTCGCCCTCACCCGCCTGTGCCATGCCATCGGCAACAGCATGGCCCTGCAAGGCGGCGGGCAGATTCTGAATGTGGCCTCGGTGGCGGCGTTTCAACCCGGGCCGTGGATGAGCACCTATTACGCCAGCAAGGCGTATGTGCTGCACTTTTCCGAAGGATTGCGCGTCGAACTGAAAAAATGTGCGATCAAGGTTTCGGTGCTCTGCCCCGGGCCGACCCGCACAGCGTTTTTCCGTACCGCACAACTCGACAGCGAAAAACTGACTAACAGCAAACTGCTGATGAGTCCCGAGGAAGTGGCGCTCTACACCGTGCGCGCACTGGAAAAGAATAAGGCGATCATCATTCCCGGGCGGCGCAACCGCTGGTTCGCCTTCCTGCCGCGGCTCGGCTCGCGCTGGCTGACTCGCACAATCGCCGGCATGATCAACAAGGCTTACTGCCCGCGCTGATCCAATTCAAGGTAAAAAGCTGGGCGCTGGCATACGCCATGAGTACACTCAGGCCAGCCCAAATAACGGAGAAAACAGCTGTGGATACTCTGTTCACCAAGATCATCAACCGGGAAATCCCGGCGAAGATCATTTACGAGGACGACCAGGTACTGGCCTTCCACGACATTGCCCCACAGGCACCGGTACATTTCCTGGTGGTCCCGAAGAAACCGGTTCGCACCTTGAACGACCTGACCGAGGACGACAAGGCATTGGCCGGGCACATCCTGTTCACCGCCCAGCGCCTGGCACTGGAACTGGGCTGCGAAAAAGGTTTCCGCGTCGTCATGAACTGCAATGAAGAAGGCGGACAAACCGTCTACCACATTCATATGCACGTGCTGGGTCAGCGCCAGATGCACTGGCCGCCGGGCTGATTACTGCCTCCCCCCTGTGGGAGCGCACTTGCTCGCGAAGACGGAGTATCAGCTAGCATAAATGCTGAATGTCTGACCCTCTTCGCGAGCAAGTCGGATCGCCGCATCGCCGCTCCCACAAGAGCATCACAACACTGTCACAGCCTCTGCAGCACAATGACCCAGCGCAAACCTTCCCCGGCCGATTGGGTTAAACTGGCCGCCGAAATCCCCCCCGGAGGTCAGCATGACTACCCAACGTCACTACTCGCCGATTGACCGCCTTCTGCTGCAAGCCGATGCCGCGATGCGTACCCTGCTGCCCTCCAGCGGCCAGCCGTACCGTCCGTCGCCCGCCATCGTGCAGCCGGATGCGAAAATGAGCGACGAAGACACACGCCACGTTGCCGGCCTGATGCGCATCAACCATACCGGCGAAGTCTGCGCCCAGGCGCTGTATCAGGGGCAGGCGCTGACCGCCAAGCTGCCGCAAGTGCGGGCTGCGATGGAACATGCCGCCGAAGAAGAAATCGATCACCTGGTCTGGTGCGAACAACGCATCCATCAACTGGGTAGCCACACCAGCATCCTCAATCCGCTGTTCTATGGCATGTCGTTCGGGATTGGCGCAGTGGCCGGCCTGATCAGCGATAAAGTCAGCCTGGGGTTCGTTGCGGCGACGGAAGACCAGGTGTGCAAACACCTGAACGAACATCTGGAGCAATTGCCGGCCGAGGATGAAAAGTCCCGGGCGATTCTTGAGCAGATGCGCATCGATGAAGAACAGCATGCCGAAAGTGCGCTGGATGCTGGCGGGTTCCGCTTTCCGGCACCGGTGAAGTTCGGGATGAGTCTGATGGCCAAGGTGATGACCAAGAGTACTTATCGGATCTGATCTGTGGTTGGCCGACAGGACGCCATCGTCGGATCGCCGCCCGGAGCCGGCTCGCTCCCACAAGGGCCGCCGGTAACAATAAAAAAGGCGACTGCCGCAAGGGAGTCGCCTTTTTTGTATTCGATAACCTTACGCCATATTGCGCGCGTAGAAGATTTCGAGCATTTCGTGTTTCACCCGCTCGGTCACCTGGGCGCGCTGCTCAGAAGACAGGTTGCTGGTGGCGTCGCCGAACAGGTAGTTATCCAGTTCGAAGTTCTTCAGCAGCATCTTGGTGTGGAACAGGTTTTCCTGGTACACGTTCACGTCGGTCATCTGGTACGCGTCGTAAGTGTCGTCGGACAGGTAGTTCTGGATCGAATTGATCTCGTGGTCGATGAAGTGCTTTTTGCCTTCAACGTCACGGGTGAAGCCGCGCACACGGTAATCCACGGTCACGATGTCCGAATCGAACTGGTGAATCAGGAAGTTGAGCGCTTTAAGCGGTGAAATGACCCCGCAAGTCGACACGTCGATGTCCACACGGAAGGTTGCAATACCGCTGACCGGATGGATTTCCGGGTAGGTGTGCACCGTGATGTGGCTCTTGTCGAGGTGAGCCAGAATGATTTCAGGCAGCGGGCCCGGGGATTCTTCGATCTGACTGTCGGTCGGGGTTACCGGCTCTTCCGAGATCAGGATCGTGACGCTGGCGCCCTGCGGCTCATAGTCCTGACTGGCAATATTCAGGATGTTGGCACCAATGATATCGACAACTTCCGTGAGGATCTGCGTCAGGCGTTTCGCGTTGTACTCTTTATTGATGTACTCGACGTAAGCCTGCTGGTCTTGCGGGGTTTCCGCGTAGCAGATGTCATAGATGTTGAAGCTCAAGGTCTTTGTCAGGTTATTGAACCCGTGGAGCTTGAGTTTGCTTTTCACCGTTAAAAACTCTCTATGTGTTTGCGGCCCGGCCGCGTGATCAAGCATGCCCGTCAAATGCGAACAACGCATCTGCGTAGGACGGTTAACACCTCTTCGCGATGGCGATTTTGGTTGTCTGTTCGGGTGCGAGGCCTGTCGGCTGACCGGCCACTACCCTGAAAAAAGTGGCGCATTATGCAGACGTCCGCTTGTGTTCGCCAGAGTCTGCACTGCTTTTATGATAGTTGAATGTCGATTCAACCGAGCTCGATGATCTTGTAGTCGTGGGTAATGGCCACGCCGGCCGCGCCGAGCATGATCGAGGCCGAGCAATACTTCTCGGCAGACAGCTCGATGGCGCGTTTGACCTGGGCTTCTTTCAGCCCGCGGCCCTTGACCACAAAATGCATGTGGATCTTGGTGAACACCTTTGGATCTTCGGTCGCACGCTCGGCTTCAAGGAACGCTTCACAGCTTTCGACCGCCTGGCGGGACTTCTTGAGGATGCTGACCACATCGAAATTGCTGCAACCGCCGACACCCAGCAGCAGCATTTCCATCGGCCGGACACCCAGGTTACGTCCGCCGGCATCGGGCGGACCGTCCATGACCACGACATGACCACTACCGGATTCGCCGAGGAACATGGCTTCGCCAGCCCATTGGATGCGTGCCTTCATCGCCAAGACTCCACTGTATAAAAAAGGGTCGCCAGCTTAGCACAGGCCCCGTGATTGACGGCGCCCGGCGTCCTAGGACATATCCCGCCGCCTTGTAGGTAAATGCTCGAATATTTCAGGAAGTGTCTGTTAAGCTGACGCCAAATCAATGGCGCATGGCCAGCTTTTCCCCAGCGTTCGCTATTCATAAAAAATCAAACACACCGTGCAGTCTTTTCGGGATACAACCATGGTTGCGATTGCCCCCAACCCCAAGATCAAGAACCTCGACAAGCTGTTGATGCATTGCCAGCGCCGCCGCTATCAGGCCAAGAGCAACATCATTTGTGCCGGCGACCGCTCGGAAACGCTGTTCTTCATCATCAAAGGCTCAGTCACCATCCTGATCGAAGATGACGACGGTCGGGAAATGATCATTTCCTACCTGAACACCGGGGACTTTTTCGGCGAGCTGGGCCTGTTTGAGCAAGCTGGCCTGGAGCAGGAGCGCAGCGCCTGGGTGCGGGCCAAGGTTGAATGCGAAGTCGCGGAAATCAGCTACGCAAAATTCCGCGAGTTGTCCCTGCTGGACCCGGACATTCTTTACGTGCTCAGCGGACAAATCGCACAGCGCCTGCGCAACACCACGCGCAAGGTCGGTGACCTGGCATTTTTTGACGTGACCGGCCGCGTTGCCCGCTGCCTGCTGGAACTGTGTAAACAGCCAGACGCCATGACTCACCCCGATGGCATGCAAATCAAGGTGACCCGTCAGGAAATCGGGCGGATTGTCGGTTGTTCCCGGGAGATGGTCGGTCGCGTGCTCAAGGATCTGGAAGAACGCAATCTGGTGGGCGTCAAAGGAAAGACCATGGTGGTCTTTGGTACGCGTTAAGCGCTGAACATCTGTGCCAGCATCAGCCGATAGAGTTCGTCCAGACGTGCCAGAGCATTGGGTGCGGTGAACTTCTCATGCAGCGCGATGTGGCTTTCGGAGCGTACGCGTTGCTCCAGCCCGCAGGCCTCGTTGAAACGATTGACCGCCGCGACCATCGACACTCGCTCGTTATCCAGCAGCATCGCCCCATGTACCAGTCCCACCGGACGCTGCCCGCCCTGACTCTGGCGCCAGCGCTGGGCGGTACCGACCATTTTGCGTCCATCGAGGTTGACGTTGAAGCGACCGTCACAGAAAGCGCCTTCGATTTCACCCAGCGACGATGTGCCACCCAGCTCATCGAGCAACTGACAGATCGGATCGCACAAGCGCCGGTAACCGGTCTCGATACGGTTCAGATCCCCTTCGCTACGCGGCGGCGCGTAAACCAGTGCGATGTTGATCGTTGAGGCCGATTGCGGCACCGGTTCGCCACCGGTTTCACGCAACAGTACTGGCCAACCTGCCGCTGCCGATACCTCACATGCAGCTTCGAAGCCTGGCAAGCGATTCAAACGGCGCGGCATGACCAGCGCCCGATCACTCGGCTGCCAGAACAGCAGGCCGAACTCCGCGTCGCCGGCGCAGACCGAGGCCAACAGATCCTGTTCGGCTTGCAGGCCGGCTTCGATGGTCAGGGAGATTGGGGTCATGAGGTAATCCGTAAGACATTCAGCCTGTGGTGCATCTTATGCCGTCATCGCGAGCAGGCTCGCTCCCACATTGGATCTTTGACATTAGCAAATCCCTTGTAGGAGCGAGCCTGCTCGCGATGGGGTCGACTCGATCTGCGAGTAATCAGTCGAGTGTCGAGCCGCTGACAGGCACGCCGCGCTCAGGGAAGAACAGACGCTGCAACTCGCTGCCCGGGCTTTCGGCACGCATGAACGCTTCGCCGACCAGGAATGCGTAGACGTCGCTGATTTCCATCAGTTCGACATCGGCGCGGTTGAGAATGCCGCTCTCGGTGATGACCAGACGATCACGCGGGATACGCGGCAACAGGTCGAGGGTGGTTTCCAGGCTGACATCGAAGGTGTGCAGATTGCGGTTGTTCACGCCAACCAGCGGAGTGTCGAGGGTTTTCAAGGCCCGCTCCAGTTCGTCGCCGTCGTGGACTTCCACCAACACATCGAGGTTGACGCTTTTGGCCACGGCTGCCAGTTCGGCCATTTTCACGTCATCCATTGCGGAAACGATCAACAGCACGCAGTCGGCACCCAAGGCACGGGCTTCGACGACCTGGTACGGGTCGATCATGAAGTCCTTGCGGATCACCGGCAGCTGGCACGCTGCGCGGGCCTGCTGCAGGTAAGCGTCAGCGCCCTGGAAGTAATCGATATCGGTGAGTACCGACAGGCAGGTCGCGCCGCCCTTCTCGTAGCTTCTGGCGATGTCGGCGGGAATGAAGTTCTCGCGGATCACGCCTTTGCTCGGCGAGGCTTTCTTGATTTCGGCAATGACTGCGGGCTGCTTCAGCTTGGCCTGAGCCAGCAAGGCCTTGGCAAAACCACGGGGTGCATCGGCCACCTTGGCCAGGCTTTCCAGCTCGGCGAGGCTGACTCGAGCGCTGCGCTCGGCCACTTCCTCGACTTTGCGCGCCAGAATCTTTTCCAGAACCGTCGGTACACTCATCCCTCATTCTCCACTCTGAATACCGCGGTAAACGCACCCAGCTCCTCGAGCTTTTCTCGAGCGAGGCCGGTGTGCAGCGCATCGTGCGCAAGTGCAACTCCCTCTTTTAAACTGCTGGCATGATCGGCGGCGTACAGCGCGGCACCGGCATTGAGCATGATCATCTCGGCCGCTTTCTGACCGTTTTCGGTCTTGCGCTTGCCCAGGGCATCGCGAATCAGCTCAAGAGATGCCGCCGGGCTTTCTACTGCCAGCCCATGCAGGCTCTGGCTCTTCATGCCCAGGTCTTCCGGCTCGACCCAATACTCGGTGATCTGGTCGTTTTTCAGCTCTGCCACGAAGGTCGGTGCTGCCAGGCTGAACTCATCCAGGCCATCCTTCGAATGCACCACCAGCACATGCTTGCTGCCCAGACGCTGCAACACTTCCGCCAGCGGCCGGCACAAGGCCTGGGTGAACACGCCCACCACCTGATGTTTCACACCGGCCGGATTCGTAAGCGGGCCGAGCATGTTGAACAGGGTCCGCAGACCCAGTTCGCGGCGCGGGCTTGCAGCGTATTTCATCGCAGAGTGATGGGTCTGGGCAAACATGAAACCAATACCAACGTTTTCAATGCAGCGTGCCACTTGCACCGGCGTCAGGTTCAGGTAGATACCGGCTGCTTCCAGCAGGTCGGCACTGCCGCTCTTGCCCGAGACTGCACGGTTGCCATGCTTGGCCACGGTGCAGCCAGCAGCGGAAACCACGAACGCAGCAGCGGTCGACACGTTGAAGATATTGGCACCGTCGCCGCCGGTGCCCACCACATCGACCACACCGTCGAGGGTCTTGAGTTCGACCTTGTCCGCCAGTTCGCGCATCACCGACACTGCACCGACGATTTCGTCGATGCTTTCGCTCTTCATGCGCATGGCCATCATGAACGCGCCAATCTGCGCATCCGAGCATTGCCCGGTCATGATTTCGCGCATCACATCGCGCATTTCATCGGTGCTGAGGTCGAGGTGATCGACGATTCGGCTCAGGGCTGTCTTGATATTCATGAAAAGTCCTTAGCGCGTGCCGCCGGTTTGTTTGAGGAAGTTGGCGAACAGTTCGTGACCCTGTTCGGTGAGGATCGACTCAGGGTGGAACTGCACGCCTTCGATGTTAAGAGTCTTGTGACGCAGGCCCATGATCTCGTCGACCGAGCCATCTTCGAGCTGGGTCCAGGCAGTCAACTCCAGGCAATCGGGCAGGGTTTCGCGCTTGACGATCAATGAATGATAGCGGGTCACCGTCAGCGGACGATTCAGGCCTTCGAATACACCCTTGTCCTCGTGAAATACCGGGCTAGTCTTACCGTGCATCACTTGGCGGGCGCGCACCACATCACCGCCAAAAGCCTGGCCGATGGACTGGTGGCCGAGGCAGACGCCAAGAATCGGCAGTTTGCCGGCGAAATGCTTGATCGCTTCAATCGAGATGCCGGCTTCGGTCGGCGTGCAAGGACCGGGGGACACAACGATGCGCTCAGGGTTGAGGGCTTCGATTTCGGCGATGGTCAGTTCATCGTTGCGCACGACCTTGACCTGGGAGCCGAGCTCGCCCAGGTACTGCACAACGTTGTAGGTAAAGGAGTCGTAGTTATCGATCATCAGCAACATGGCGTATAGAACCTCTTGAATTCACTGACTTTAAAGATGGCCTTCGAATGATTTACCCGCAGGGTGCTGCGCTTTGTCAGGTGCCGGTGTAGCGCCAGCAAAGCGGCATTTCAAACAGGTAAAGAAGGCGAAGCGATACAGGTCCGGCGAGGCCGGCAAAAGAATTCAGGCGCGCCAACGCCAGCGGGCGTGTGCCTTGATGACTTGATCCAGGAGTTTACTGATGATCAACACGGGGAAGGTCTCGTTCGTACGTCCCGGCACAGTAACTTAGCTGGGCAGAGCGCGCAATATCGCCGGGGGTGCTGCCCGCGAAACTATCAAAGGCTTCGCGACAGATGGCAAAAGGCCGGAAGTTTTTGGTACTGTCGTTTCGTTCACTAAAACAATAAATAAACGGACTTGCTCATGATCAAACAGTCGTTGTTTGTACCGCTCGCAGGATGCTTGCTCGCGATCGCATGCGCCCAGGCGAACGCCGCACCCAATCCTTATACAAATTTCGTTGTCTTCGGGGACAGCCTCAACGATGCAGGGACCTTTGCCGACACGGGCGGGCCTGCCGGGGCGACACAGCGTTTCACCAACCGGACAGGACCGGTGTACCTGGATGGCAGCGGCGAAGTCCGCTCGCTCAACTCCACACAGATTCTGGGCGGAAAACTGGGGTACTCGGTAGACCAGACCGCTTCATCATCTTCGGCGGTGCGCGTCAGCAACGGCCAACCCGATGGTAACAACTGGGCTGTAGGCGGATACCGTACCGACCAGATTCTTGATTCGATTACCAGCACCTCCGCCACCGGCGAACGCACCCGGGCCGGCTATCTTCCATCCAATAACTTCCGTGCCGACCCGAACGCACTGTATTACCTGTCGGGTGGCGGTAACGACTTCCTGCAAGGTCGCGTCACCAGCCTGCCCCAGGCCAGTGCCGCCGCCGACCGCCTGGCCGACAGCGTACAGACGCTGCAAACCGCCGGCGCCAAATACGTCATGGTCTGGTTGCTGCCCGATATCGGCTTTACCCCGGCGTTCAACGGCACCCCGCTGCAAGCGTTCACGTCCCAACTCAGCGCCCAGTTCAACACTGAACTGGTAAGCCGACTGCAAAACATCAATGCCGAAGTCATTCCGCTCAACATTCCGGTACTGCTCAAAGAGACGTTCGCCAACCCGGCACAGTTTGGCCTGGCCACCGACCAGAACCTCATCGCCACCTGCTTCAGCGGCAGTGGTTGCACCGAGAACGCCCGCTACGGCATCAACAGCGCCACGCCGGACCCGACCAAGCTGATCTACAACGATTCGGTGCACCCCACCGAAGCCGGGCAGCGCCTGATTGCCGATTACGCCTATTCCCTGCTGGCAGCGCCGTGGGAGCTGACCCTGTTGCCGGAAATGGCCCAGGGCACCGTGCGCGCACATCAGGATGAATTGCGCAATCAGTGGCTGGCCGATTGGGAAAACTGGCAAGGCGTCGGCCAATGGCGAGCCATTGTTTCCGGCGGCGGACAGCATCAGGACTTTGACAGTCAGGACAGCGTGGCAAGCGCCGACGGTAACGGAGCCAACCTGAACATCGGTGGTAGCTACCGTCTCGACGATGCCTGGCGTGTCGGCCTGGTGGCCGGTTTCTATAACCAGAAACTCGAAGCCGGCAACAACGACTCCGACTACAAGCTCAACACTTACCTGGGCACGGCATTCGCCCAGTACCAGCAAAACCGTGTGTGGGCTGATGCGGCGTTGACGGCCGGGCATCTGGATTACGACAGCCTCAAGCGTAAATTCCAGCTGGGCGTCAACGAACGCGGCGAAAAAGGCGATACCAGCGGCTACGTCGAAGCCTTCAGCGCACGCGTGGGTTACGACATTGCGCAACAAGCCAGCAGCCCCTGGCACCTGTCGCCGTTTGTCAGCGCCGACTTCTCCAAGGTACAAGTCGATGGTTACTCGGAGGACGGCAACGACTCCACGGCGCTGACCTTCGCTGATCAGGAGCGGATTTCCCGGCGCCTGGGCGCTGGCCTGCAGGGCAAATACCAGATCACCCCGCAAACCCAGGTGTTCGGCGAAGCGGCAATCGAGCGCGAGTACAACGACGATACCCAGGACGTAGACATCAACCTCAACAGCCTGCCGAACAATCAGTTCACTCTGGAGGGCTACACCCCGCAAAGTCATTTGCAACGTGTGAACCTTGGGGTGAGCCACAACCTCACCAAGGACCTGGCACTGCGCGCCAGCTACAACATTCGCAAGGACGACGACTTCACCCAACAGGGCATCAACGTAGGTGTTGCGCTGGACTTCTGATGTGCAGCCAATAAAAAACGCGGCGCCCTCACAGGCGCCGCGTTTTTTTTGGCGATGAAATCATTGTGGGAGCGAGCTTGCTCGCGATAGCGGTGGGTCAGACAACATCAATGTGGCAGTGATGGCCCCATCGCGAGCAAGCTCGCTCCCACAGGATTTTTCGCAAACTCAGGCGTTCGGGGTTTGCTCGGCCAGGGCAACGGCGCGGAACATCGCGCGGCGCTTGTTCAGGGTTTCTTCCCATTCCAGCGCCGGCACCGAGTCGGCGACGATGCCGCCACCGGCCTGCACATGCAGTTCGCCGTTCTTGATCACCGCCGTGCGGATCGCAATGGCGGTGTCCATGTTGCCGTTCCAGGCGAAGTAACCGACCGCACCGCCGTAGACGCCACGCTTGACCGGCTCCAGTTCGTCGATGATTTCCATTGCGCGAATCTTCGGTGCACCGGACAAGGTGCCCGCCGGCAGAATCGCCCGCAGTGCGTCCATGGCCGTCAGCCCGGCTTTTAGTTGCCCGGTGACGTTGGACACGATGTGCATCACGTTGGAGTAACGCTCGATGACCATTTTCTCGGTGAGTTTCACCGAACCGATTTCCGATACGCGACCGGTGTCGTTGCGACCGAGGTCGATCAGCATCAAGTGTTCGGCGATTTCCTTGTCGTCCGACAGCAGGTCTTTTTCCAGCGCCAGGTCAGCCTCTTCGTTGGCGCCCCGTGGACGGGTACCTGCAATCGGGCGCACGGTGATCAGGTTGTCCTCGACCCGCACCAGCACTTCCGGCGAACTGCCGACGACGTGGAAGTCGCCGAAGTTGAAGAAGTACATGTAAGGCGTCGGGTTGAAGCAGCGCAGCGCGCGGTACAGATCGATCGGCGCCGCCTTGAAGTCGATCGACATGCGCTGGGACGGCACGACCTGCATGCAGTCACCGGCCAGGATGTATTCCTTGATGGTGTCGACGGCTTTTTCGTAATCGTCCTGGGTGAAACTGGAGCGGAATATCGGATCGGCCGATTGTTGCTTGCTGAAGTCCAGGCCACGGCGTGGGGTGATCGGCTGACGGAGTTTTTCCAGCAACTCTTCCAGGCGCGCGCGACCTTGTTCGAAGGCGTCTTCCTGCGCCGGGTCGGCCAGGACGATGGCGTGCATCTTGCCCGCCAGGTTGTCGAACACCACCACGGCGTCGGACACCATCAGCAGAATGTCCGGCACGCCCAGTGGGTCCGGGTTCGGGCATTTGCCCAGGCGCTTCTCGACATAACGCACGCAGTCATAGCCGAAGTAACCCACCAGGCCGCCGTTGAAGCGCGGCAAGCCGGCAATGGTCGGCACGTTGTAGCGAGCCTTGAAGGCTTCGACGAAGGCCAGCGGGTCTTCCACATCGTGGCTTTCAGTTTCGACGCCATCGACGGTCACGCTGACGTGATGATCGTGAACCCGCAGCACGGTGCGGCACGGCAAGCCGATGATCGAGTAACGGCCCCATTTCTCGCCGCCCTGTACGGACTCCAGCAAGTAGGAGTTGGGCTCGTCGGCCAGCTTCAGGTAGATCGACAGCGGCGTGTCGAAGTCGGCCAGGGTTTCGCAGGCAAGCGGGATGCGGTTGTAGCCGGCAGCGGCCAAACGCAGGAATTCTTCGCGGATCATGAGGTGCCTCGTGGCTTGAGGGTCGAACAGTCAGGTATGCAAACGCACCGGAAACCGGCCAGGATCAAGTCAGGCGCGCCAACGCCAGCGGGCCAGGGCCTTGATGACTTTCATCCAGAGTTTGCGAGTGACCACCACGATGGCGTTTCCAGAAGGGGGTTTGACAGCGTCGGCCAACGTTATCTCAGCGGCCGGATCCAGGCAACCGGGAATTAGTTTGCGCAGGTCGTCGATCACCAGTGCCGGCGATTCTTCGGCAATTGGCCGACCGTGGTTATAGCCGTAGCTCAGGGCCACGCACTTGACCCCCGCCGCTTTCGCCGCCAGCACATCGCTGCGCGAATCGCCGACGAACAACGACTGCGAAGCCGGAATGTTGGCCATTTTCATCACGAAAAACAGCGCGGCCGGATCGGGTTTTTTCTGTGGCAGGGTGTCGCCGCCGATGATCCAGCGGAAGTAACGACCGATTTTCATCTGATCCAGCAGCGGCGCGACGAAACGCTCCGGCTTGTTGGTGATCAGCGCCATCTCGACGCCCTGCTTTTGCAGCCATTTGAGGGTGTCGCGCACACCGGGGTAAACCACGGTCAACTCATGGCTCTCGCCATAAGCCTGCATGAAATGCTCCAGCGCCCGTTCGGCCTCGTGGTCATCGACCGCCGAATGATCGATAGCGCCAGCCAGCGCACGACGCACCAGCACCGGCGCGCCGTTGCCGACCCATTCGCGTACCGAGTCCAGACCGGCGGGCTTGCGACCGAGTTTGAGCAGCATCTTGTCCACAGCCACTGCCAGGTCCGGGACCGAGTCGATCAAGGTACCGTCCAGATCGAACATCACCAGCCGCGGCAGTTGCCCCGGGAACAACTGCTCAAATCCACTCATGGGCGAGCCAGTGCCAGTTCGGAACGCATCTTGTCGATGACTTCCTGATAGTTCGGCGCATTGAAAATGGCCGAGCCGGCGACGAAGGTGTCAGCGCCTGCCGCTGCGATTTCGCGAATGTTGTTCACGTTCACGCCACCGTCGATTTCCAGGCGGATGTCACGGCCCGACGCATCGATCAGCGCCCGCACTTCACGCAGCTTGTCGAGGGTGCCGGGGATGAACTTCTGCCCGCCGAAGCCCGGGTTGACGCTCATCAACAGGATCATGTCGACCTTGTCCATGACGTGCTTGAGCACATCCAGCGGGGTCGCCGGGTTGAACACCAGGCCCGACTTGCAGCCGCCTTCGCGGATCAATTGCAGGGAGCGGTCGATGTGCTGCGTGGCTTCCGGGTGGAAGGTGATGTAAGTAGCGCCGGCTTCGATGAAGTCGCCGACGATGCGGTCCACCGGGCTGACCATCAGGTGCGCATCGATCGGCGCGGTCACGCCGTACTTGCGCAGCGCCGCGCAGACCATCGGGCCGATGGTCAGGTTGGGCACGTAGTGATTGTCCATGACATCGAAGTGCACGAAGTCGGCGCCAGCGGCCAGGACGTTGTCCACTTCTTCACCCAGGCGGGCGAAGTCGGCGGAGAGAATCGACGGAGCAATTACGAAGGGCTGCATGACGCACCTTTTCTGAGCAGAATCACGATGGCGCGCATTGTATACCTCATGCTTTGACGCGCGCACCGTGAGCGCGATGATTGGACCTTGCCATCATCCATCGACGGCAGGGGCCCTAGTACGCCGCGCGATAGATCTTTTCGATATCGACGGCACTCAACTTACGCGGATTGTTGCGCATCAAGCGCTCGATCCCCGCCGCTTCCACGGCCATGGACGGGATGGCGTCCTCGGGCACACCGAAGCTGCGCAGGCCCTGGGGAATTTCCACGGCGGCACACAGTTCGGACATGGCTTGCACGGCTTTGTCGGCCGCTTCGTTGATGCTCAAATGAGCGGTCTTCACACCCATGGCCTCGGCGATATCCTGCATGCGTTCGATGCAGGCCATCTTGTTCCAGGTCATGACATGGGGCAGTAGCAAGGCATTACTGACGCCATGGGCAATGTTGAAACGCCCGCCCAGCGGATACGCCAGCGCATGCACGGCGCCAACCCCGGCATTTCCGAACACCATGCCGGCCATCAGGCTGGCAGTGGCCATGTCTTCCCGGGCTTGCAGGTTCGACGGGTTGGCGTAGGCCTTGGGCAAAGCCTTGGCGATCAACTTGATGGCACCTATGGCCAGGGCATCGGTAATGGGCGAGGCGTTGACCGACAGATAGGACTCGATGGCATGCACCAGCGCATCGACACCGCTGGCCGCCGTGACGCTGCGCGGACAGGTCAGGGTCATTTGTGGACTGACCAGCGCCACATCCGGCAACAGGTAGTCGCTGACAATGCCCTTCTTCAGTTGCGCGAGCTTGTCGGAAAGGATGGCGACATTGGTCACTTCCGAGCCGGTGCCGGCGGTGGTCGGGATGGCGATCAGCGGCGGACCTTTGCGTGGGACCTGATCGATACCGAACAGATCCTCCAGCGCACCGTGGTACCCGGCGTAGGCCGCCACACTCTTGGCAATGTCGATGGCACTGCCGCCGCCCAGACCGATCAAGCCGTCATGCCCGCCTTCGCGATAGGCCTGCATGCAATCTTCGACGATGGCGATTTCCGGGTCCGGCAGTACCCGGTCGAAAATCTCGTAACTGCGTTCGCCCAGCTGCGCCAGTGCCAGCTCTACCGTACCGGACTTGACCAGAGCGGCATCGGTGACGATCAGCGGGTTGTCGATGTCCAGGCGTGTCAGCTCGGCAGACAGCTGCTCGATGGCACCTGCGCCGGTGATCAGTTTGTGAGCGATTTTGAAAGAGGAAAGACTCATGTGCGCAGCCTCTTATAGGTAGGGGAGCTGGGCACAATAGTAGCTGGGGATTGCGGGTTGTCTTCTATTCAGGCGGTGAATGACCGGACAGCCACTGGAGATCAAAAGTGGGAGCGAGCCTGCTCGCGAAGACGGTTGAGCATTCGACATTTTAGTCGACTGACACTCCGCATTCGCGAGCAGGCTCGCTCCCACAGTTGATCGGGGTGATTAGTCAGACCTGCGCGGTACGCAGTTTCTCGCTACGCCCACGCAGCCATTCCAGGGTCAGCAGCAGGATCACCGAGAAGGCAATCAACAGCGTCGCGGCGGCGGCGATGGTCGGGCTGAGGTTTTCGCGGATGCCGCTGAACATCTGTCGTGGCAAGGTCGCTTGTTCAGGGCCGGCGAGGAACAGCGTCACCACCACTTCATCGAACGAAGTCGCGAAGGCAAACAGCGCTCCGGAGATCACGCCCGGCGCAATCAGCGGCAAGGTCACCCGGCGGAACGTGGTCAGCGGCGAAGCGCCCAGGCTCGCAGCGGCCCGCACCAGGTTGTGGTTGAACCCCTGCAAGGTCGCCGACACGGTAATGATCACGAACGGCACACCCAATACCGCATGCACCACGATCAGCGAGAAGAAGCTGTTACCCAATCCCAACGGAGCAAAGAACAGATAACTGGCCACACCGATGATCACCACCGGCACCACCATCGGTGAAATCACCAGCGCCATCACCAGCGCCTTGCCGGGGAAGTCGCCCCGGGTCAGGCCGATGGCCGCCAGCGTACCGAAGACCATGGCCAGCACCGTGGCCGCCGGGGCGACGATGATGCTGTTCTTCAGGGCGCGCATCCATTCCGCCGAGGCGAAGAAGTCGTGATACCACTGCAATGAGAAGCCCTGCAGCGGGTACACCAGGAAGCTGCCGGAGTTGAACGACAGTGGAATGATCACCAGCACCGGCAAGATCAGGAACAACAGAATCAAGCCGCAGAGAATCCGCAAGCTGTAGAACCACACCCGTTCGATGGGCGACATATAAGGACTCAGCATTTCGTTCTCCCCTTAGCTCAGACGCAGGCGGCTTGCGCCCACCAGCCAGCTGTAAATCAGATAAAGCACGACCGTCGCGAGCAACAGCAGCCCACCGAGTGCGGTCGCCATGCCCCAGTTGATGCTGGTGTTGGTGTAGAAGGCGACAAAGTAGCTGACCATCTGATCGTTCGGGCTGCCCAGCAATGCCGGGGTGATGTAGTAGCCGATGGCGAGGATGAACACCAACAGGCAACCGGCGCCGACACCGGCATAGGTCTGCGGGAAGTACACCCGCCAGAAGCTGGCGAACGGATGGCAGCCGAGGGAAATCGCGGCGCGCATGTAGGTCGGCGAGATGCCTTTCATCACGCTGTAGATCGGCAGGATCATGAACGGCAGCAGGATGTGCACCATGGAGATGTAGACACCGACGCGATTGAACACCAGTTCGATCGGCTTATCGATGATGCCCATGGCCATCAGGCCGCTGTTGATCAGGCCACCCGATTGCAGCAATACGATCCACGCCGCGACCCGTACCAGGATCGAGGTCCAGAACGGCAACAGCACCAGAATCATCAGCAGGTTGCTCTGGCGCGACGGCAGGTTCGCCAGCAGGTAAGCCAGGGGGTATGCCAGCACCAGGCAGATCACGGTGATGATCAGGCCCATCCAGAAGGTGCGGGCGAAGATGTCGAGGTAGATCGCCTGGTCCGGGGTGGCCGGGGCGATTTCGCCGAGGTCGTCGATGCGGTGATCGACAGCCGCCAGCAGGTAATACGGGGTGATGCTGCTGGTGTTGCGGCGCACCGCTTGCCAGTAGGCCGGGTCGCCCCAACGCTCGTCGAGGCCTTCCAGCGCTACTTTATAAGAAGCCGGCTCAGTAGCGAGCGGCAAGGCGCGGGCGGTTTTGGTCAGCAAGCTGCGGTAGCCCGCCAGTTCCATGTTCAGGCGCTTGGACAGATCGCCCAGGGTCTGATTCTTGCGAGCCTCGGCGAGGTCTTCGGCCGCTGCTTTGTAAACCGGTTCAGCGGGCAGGCCGCGGCCATCCCAGCTGGCGATGGCGGTCACGGTGCGCGGCATGCCGCCGACCACTTCCGGGTTGCCAACGCTTTTGTAGAGCAGCGCCACGATCGGCACCAGGAACACCAGCAACAGAAACAGCACCAGCGGCGCGATCAACGCCTGGGCCTTCCAGCGGTTGACCCGCTCGGCGTGCTTGAGCCGCTGCTTCAAGGTGGGGCTGGTGCCCTCGTTCAGGGGAACGGCGATAGCCATGACGTACTCCGGGAATCTTTGATCGTTACAGAGGCGGAGAACCACCTCTGTTGTGTTGAAACACCGCAATCTGTGGGAGCGAGCTTGCTCGCGATGAGGCCATCACATTCAACATCTATGTTGATTGACCCACCGCTTTCGCGAGCAAGCTCGCTCCTACAGCGTAAGCCCGCGGTGCGGTCTTACTTGGCAGCCCAGGAATTGAAGCGCTGTTCCAGTTGCTCGCCGTTGTCAGCCCAGAAGCTGACGTCGATCTGCACCTGGTTGGCGATGTTTTCCGGGGTGGTCGGCATGTCTTTCAGGACTTCCTTGGCCAGCAAGGGTACGGCCTGGGTGTTGGCCGGGCCGTAGGCGATGTTTTCCGAGTAGGTCTTCTGCTGCTGTGGCATCACCGAGTAGGCGATGAACTTCTTCGCCGCTTCAGCGCGTTTGGCATCCAGACCTTTTGGAATGGCCCATGCGTCGAAGTCGTAGATACCGCCGTTCCACACGACTTTCAGGTTGCTTTCTTTCTGCACGGCAGCGATGCGACCGTTGTAGGCCGAACTCATGACCACGTCACCGGAAGCGAGGTATTGCGGCGGTTGTGCGCCGGCTTCCCACCACTGGATGTTCGGCTTGAGCTCATCGAGTTTCTTGAACGCACGGTCCTGACCGTCCTTGCCGGCCAGCACTTTGTAGACGTCTTTCGGCGCAACGCCGTCGGCCATCAGTGCGAATTCCAGGGTGTACTTGGCGCCCTTACGCAGGCCACGCTTGCCCGGGAACTGCTTGGTGTCCCAGAAATCCACCCAACTGGTCGGTGCGGTTTTCAGTTTGTCGGCGTTGTAGGCCAGCACGGTCGACCACACGAAGAAACCCACGCCGCAAGGCTGGATGGCGCCCTTGACGTAGTCTTCGGTCTTGCCGAACAACTTAGGATCAAGCTGCTCGAACATGTCTTCGTCGCAACCACGGGACAGTTCCGGCGATTCAACCTCTACCAGATCCCAAGACACGCTCTTGGTGTCGACCATGGCCTTGACCTTGGCCATTTCGCCGTTGTACTCACCGGCCACGATCTTGCCGTTACCTGCCGCTTCCCACGGTGCGTAGAAGGCTTTGACCTGAGCCGCCTTGTTCGCCCCGCCAAAGGACACCACGGTCAGGTCCGGGCCGGCCGCCATTGCGTGTGCCGCGCCCATCATGCCCAGTGCCAAAGCGGTGAATTTCAGGGATCTCAACATTTATTGTTCTCTCCACGTGCAGGGTTGGTGTTGGTGTTGCCGGGGCGATCAATGCGCCTCTAAAAGTGGGTCGAGCGCGCGAACGTGCTCGACCTGCCAGCCAAGCGGTACCACGTCGCCGACAGCGAGCGAGGGATCAAGCTCGGCAATCGGCTGTTTCACGAAGAAGTCGGTCTTGCCGCAGACTTCCATGCGAACCCGGACGTGGTCGCCCAGATAGATGAATTCCTCGACTCGCCCGGAGAAGCGGTTGACGCATTGGTCGCTGGAGCCATTGAGGCTCACTCGCTCCGGACGAATGGACAGGGTCACCGGCTCGCCGGTCTGGCCAACGTTGACCGCCAAGGCTTCCACCTTCTCACCGCGCCCGAGTTCCACAATGCAACGGTCGCCGGTTTGGCTGTGCAGTCGGCCATTGAGGCGGTTGTTCTCGCCGATGAAGTTTGCGACGAAGGTGTTCTTCGGTTCTTCGTAGAGGGTGCGCGGCGGAGCGATCTGCTGGATTTCGCCCTGATGGAACACCGCCACACGGTCGGACATGGTCAAGGCTTCGCCCTGATCGTGGGTCACGTAGACCACGGTGACGCCCAGGCGCTGGTGCAGGTGCTTGATCTCCATCTGCATGTGTTCACGCAGCTGTTTGTCGAGTGCACCGAGAGGTTCGTCCATCAGCACCAGTTGCGGCTCGAACACCAGCGCACGGGCCAATGCCACACGCTGTTGCTGACCACCGGAGAGCTGCGCCGGGTAGCGCTGGGCGAAGGCATCGAGCTGGACCATGCTCAGCACGCGCTTGACCCGGGCACTCACGTCGCTCTTGTTCATGCCGCGCACGGTCAGCGGGAACGCCAGGTTCTCGGCCACCGTCATGTGCGGGAACAATGCGTAGTTCTGGAACACCATGCCGATGTCGCGCTTGTGCGGCGGCACGTTGTTGATGGCGCGCCCGCCCAACAGGATTTCGCCCGCGGTCGGCGTTTCGAAGCCGGCGAGCATCATCAGGCTGGTGGTCTTGCCGGAGCCGGACGGCCCGAGCAACGTGAGGAATTCGCCTTTGCGAATGTCCAGGTTGAGGTCCTTGACGATCAGGTTCTCGCCGTCGTAGCTCTTCTGCACTCCACGAAAGCTGACCAGAACATCATTGGCCCCTGCGCTTGAATCGACCTGGCTCATACCCACACCTTTGTTATTGATGACTGCTGTGGGACTAAGCCTAGTGGACGCTGGGGACCGCGCAAATCGGGGCGCAAGAGAGATTCGCCTCAGCCGGATGGAAGGTTGGGGGTAGGGATTGCCCTACAAGGATGGCGGGGATGGATAGGACAGCAACACGCCTCAAGCTGCAAGCCGCAAGAATTGGCAAAGCCGCTGCAAAAACATGTCGCTTTTGGATATGCCGGAAATCGAACAGTCGATGGAGATCCCTGTGGGAGCGAGCTTGCTCGCGATGGCGGACTGTCAGTCGACATCAGTATTGACTGATAGGGCCTCATCGCGAGCAAGCTCGCTCCCACAGGAACAGCGGAGCGCTTTAGAGGAGTTTATGTTCCATCGCGTACTTCACCAGTTCCGCCAGCGAGGTGATGTTGAGCTTTTGCATCAGCCGCGCCTTGTGGGTGCTGATGGTCTTGCTGCTCAGCGCCAGTTGCTGGGCGATGTCATTGACGTTGGCGCCCTGGGCCAGGCGTTCGAACACGGAGAATTCGCGTTCGGAGAGCAACGAGTGCAATGGACGCGAGTCGGTAAGACCGACCTCGAAAACCATGCGGTCGGCCAGTTCCGGATCGATGTAACGCCCGCCTGACGCCACCTTGCGAATGGCTGTCAGCAACAGTGCCGGGTCGCTGTCCTTGGTCGCATAACCCGCAGCCCCGACCTTCAACGCCCGGGCGGCCATTTGCGCTTCGTCGTGCATCGACAGCACCAGGATCGCTGGTGGATTGTTCAGGGCGCGAATCCGCGGAATCGCTTCCAGGCCGTTGACGCCCGGCATGGAGATGTCCAGCAACACCACTTCGCAGGGCACATGACGCAAGGTGTCGAGCAACTGCTCGCCATTGCTCGCCTCCCCCACTACCAGCAAGTCCTTGGCCAGGCCGATCAACTGCTTGATGCCTTCGCGGACAATGGTGTGGTCTTCGGCTACCAGTACACGGATCACGTTCTTCTCCAGATTCAAGATCATTCGCGAGCAAGCCCGCTCCTACAGGGGATTTGTGAACGACTCAAAGCCAATGTGGGAGCGAGCCTGCTCGCGAAAGCGTCAGCACAGACACCACAAATTCTTCAGGCTTCGTCAAGAGGCACTCGCACTTCTAACGTCGTGCCCTCACCCGGCTCACTCTCAAGCAACAACTCACCACCCATAATCAACACCCGCTCACGCATGCCGACGATCCCAAAGGACGTTGGCCTGCCAGGCGCGGCAACAAATCCTACGCCATCATCGCTGACCGTCAGACACAACTCGTCGCCTTCAAGGGTCAGTGTCAGTTCAACAGTATGCGCCTGGGCGTGCCGCATGACATTGGTCAGCGCCTCCTGAAGGATTCGAAACAGGCCGATTGCCTTCGCATCGCTTAGCACTGGCAAATTGTCCGGCACCTGCACCAGACACGGGATCTGCGTGCGCGCCTCGAATCGACGGGCCTGCCACTCTATGGCCGAGGCAATGCCAGCATCGAGAATCGGCGGGCGCAATGCCGTGGCCACATCACGGACCAACTGAAACAACTGAGCGATCAAGCGCTTCATGCTGTTCAAGCGCTCGTTCAGACCAGGGTCGAGCTGGGCGTAGGCCAGTTCGCACATGGACGTTTCCAGCTTCAACACGGTGAGCATCTGACCCAACTCGTCGTGAACTTCCCGTGCGATGCGCGCCTTTTCTTCTTCGCGCACGCTTTCCAGGTGCGCGGACAACTCACGCAGCTGCTCCCGGGAGCTGGCCAGTTCAAGTTCGATGCGCTTGCTCTCACTGATGTCCCAGACGATCCCGTCCCAGACATAGGCGCCGTCTTCCAGCCGGCGGGTGATGGCCTTGATTTCCGCCCAGCGCTGCTCGCCCTGACGCGTGAGGATTCGCCCCTGCCACGACCAGTCGCTGTCGGTATCCAGCGCATGATCCTGGGTCTGGTGATAGCTGGCCTTGTCATCCGGATGCACAATGCTGCGCAGGCCTTTATCGCGATGCGCCAGCGTGGCCGGCGAGTAACCCACCAGGCTTTCGCTGCCTTCGCTGATGTAGGCAAAGTCGATCTGACCGGTCACCGGCGCCCGCTCCAGCCGGAAAACCAGTCCCGGAACGTTGGCGGCGATACCTTGCAGCCGCGCCTCGCTTTCCTGCAGGGCCGCCAGGGCGCGACGCCGCTCGGTGACATCGTTGAGGTAAACCACCAGGTATTCGCCATCGCGAAAGCGCAAAAAGCTCAACGAAACATCGGCCGGCAGGATGCTGCCATCGGCCCGCACGCAATTGGATTCGAAACTTTGCGGGCCTTCTTCACTGGCACGGGCGCGCTTCCACAGGTTCAGCCAACGGTCCATGTGCAGGCCTGGCTCGAAGTCGATCAGGGGTCGATCGATGATCCCTCCCGCCGGATAGCCCAGCATGCTTTCCGCCGCGCGGTTGGCGTAGCGCACATGGCTGTCCCAGTTGACCCAGAGGATGCCGACGGTGCTCTGGTCGATGGAAAACTGGGTAAGCCGCAAGGCCTCTTCGCTGGCGGCGCGCAAGGCGATGTCTTCCTGCGCAGCCAGCAGGCGCTGTTCCAGGTTGTGCTGCTGGCGACGCTGCCAGACCACGATGGCCATGCAACTCAACGCCAGCACGGCCAGCAACAGGCAGAGGTTTTGCCAAAACCCCGGCGACTCGGTGAGGCGCGGATACTTGGGTTGCAGCCATTGATTATGCAGTTGCTCCAGATCCTTGGCCGGGATCGCCCGCAATGCACCTTCGACGATGCCCGCCAGTTCCGGCTTGTCGCGGAGCGTGGCCACCCGCAGCAACTGCGGCAGGCCGACATCCCCCACCACCACCAACCCGGCGAACTCCGTCTCGACCGACAAGCGTCCCAGCTGCGCCTCATCGATCACCGCATAAGTTGCCTGCTGGCCAACCAATAATTGCAATGCCTGGCGCTCCATCGGTACGCCTTGCAGATTCAGGTGCGGGTAGTTGCCGCGCAGGTAATCGGCGATGGCACTGGGCATGCGCACAGCGACACGGGTCTGGCTGTCGAGTTTTTCCAGCTCGACCGCGCCGGCGCTTTTCTGATCGCTGACCACCAATTGCGGCACCCGCATGTAGGGGTCGGAAAACTGCCAGAGGCGCAGCCCGCCAGGGGTCTGGGTCAGCCCCGGGGCGATGTCGATTTCGCCTTCGCGGGCCGCGGCTTCCAATTGTTCAAGATCGGGGAAATTGCGCCAGCTCAGTTCGACATTGAGGTTTTTTGCGAGCCACTTCATCAACTCGACGTTCACCCCGGACAGGCGCTGCAAGCGACGATCGTATTGCGCATAGGGCGCCTGCAACACCACGCCGACCCGCAACTCGCCCTGCTGCGCCAGCCAGTGCTGCTGTTCCGGGGACAGTTGGGCAACGGGCGCCGGAGGCGTGGCGGCCGCCCAACCCATCAAGGGAAACCACAAACAGCCGATAACCCACAGGCAGCGAAAACGCATCATTGAACTCTCACACACTGACAAATACTGACCAACCCATTAGGCTGCCGGAACCAATTCTGGCCTGGAATATCCAATGCCCCTTGTCTACCGCCTGGCACTGCCAGCATTGTGCCTGTCGCTGATCCTGCCTTGCGCTTTTTCCGTCAAGGCGGCCGACCCGGCGCCCGTCGCGGAGGAAAAAACCGCCGAAGAAAAGCCACTCGAACGTCAGCCACTGCCTGAGCGTAGTCAGGAAGAAGCGACGGCACTTGAGCGAAAGATCCCGGCTCAGGAACAGCAACAACTGCAAGCAGGCACCGACACCTTTCTGGCCTTGTGGAAACCGGCCAATAGCGCCGAACCCAAAGGCGCGGTGATTATCATCCCGGGCGCCGGCGAAACCGTTGACTGGCCGCAAGCGATCGGCCCTTTGCGGCGCAAATTGCCAGATGCCGAGTGGAGCAGCCTGAGTATCACCTTGCCGGACCTGCAAAGCGATGCCATTGCGCCACGAATCGTCGAAGCAGCGCCAGCTCCCAAGCCCCCCGAAACCGGCAATAAAGACTCGACCACCGCGGCCCCTATCGAACAGGTGGCCGGTGGCGAGGCCGATGTGGCTGACAAGGCCATCGCCGAAACCACCGGAGAACAGTCCAAGGCAGATGCCGAGCGCATTTTCGCCCGGATCGACGCCGCGATCGCGTTCGCCGAACAGCAAAGCGCCCGCAGTATCGTGGTGTTGGGGCATGGTTCCGGCGCCTATTGGGTCGCGCGTTACCTAAGCGAGAAACAGCCATCGCAGGTCGAAAAACTGGTGATGGTCGCCGCCCGGACACCTGCGGCGGCCACGCCCGGGCTGGCAGAGCTGACCCCGACCCTGAAACTGCCGACCGCGGATATTTTCTACAAGGACAAAGCGCGGGATCGCAACGCAGCACTGGAGCGCCTGCAGGCCAGCAAACGCCAGAAATCATCGGCATTCAGTCAGGTCGCACTCAAGGCGTTGCCGGATACCAATGCCGAACAGGAGCAACTGTTCCGTCGGGTGCGGGGCTGGTTGAATCCACAGAACCCGGCGGGCTGACCGATCGCGTCGCCCTCTTCGCGAACAAGCCACGCTCCCACAGGTTTTATGCCGATCACAAAATTGGGTACGACACAAAACCTGTGGGAGCGAGCTTGCTCGCGATAGCGGTATCACTGGCGACGCAAATTTTCCGGGCTAGCGAAAATCCCGCCGCTCCCGAATCAGCGTATAGGCGCTATGCAGTTCACGCGTTCGCTCGGTGGCCTCACGAACCTGCATCGCCGTCGCGCCACTGCCGGCAATCTTGTCCGGATGATGACGACTGAGCAGGCGCCGATAAGCACGCTTGATCTGCGCCGGTTCAGTGGTGGCCGACACCCCCAAAAGCCTTAACGCGTCCTGATAACTTGGCACGCTGCTGCCCAATGGCCGCTTCTGCGGCTCATAGTCGTGGGCCAACGCTTGTACCTGATGGGGCGTCCAGCCCAGCCACTTGCCCCATTGGCCAATCAATTGACGTTCACTGCTGCCAGCACGACCATCGGCCCACACCATTCGCCAGCAGGCGCGCAACACGCCTTCTGCCGCATGGGGCTGGGCACTCAGGCGACGCAGATATCCGTGTAGCCGGTCGCGGCCCGACTTGCCGCGATTGAACGCGGCAATCGCACGACACCGGGCCGATTCGGACATGTCCAGCGAGCGCATTTCCGCTCGGGCCTGTTCGATGTGCCCGGCCATCACCTGGCCGTCGCACTTGGCCAGGCGCCCCAACAGAACAAATAGCAATTCATCGTTACGCAGCACCGGGCGACCGCCCAGTTTTTCCCGCAAGTGCCCCCAGCTCTGCAGGTGCAAGCGCCGGTCCAGCGCCTGCCCCAACAACGCGCCGAGCATGGCCCCCGGAATGCTGGCTATGGCAAAGCCAGCTCCGGCTCCGATCAGAGTCCCTGGCCACAGCATGTCAGCGGCTCGCTTCTATCAATGTTTCAACTTCGGCCAGACGCTCGTGAGTGCCGACATCGACCCAGTGCCCCCTCAATTGCTCGCCGGTCACCTGACCGTCAGCCATAGCTTTGCGCAACAGCGGCGCGAGCTTGAAGGCCCCCGCAGTGCAACCGTCGAACAGCTGCGGATGCAACACGGCGATGCCGCTATAGGTCAGGGTGCCAACCTCTGGCTGACCGTCGCGCACCTGCGTTTCGACCAGGCTGAAGTCCCCGGCCGGATGATGGGGCGGGTTGCCGGCCAGCACCAGGTGCGCCAGGCCGTTGATGGGCTGATGCAGCACGCTGAAGTCGTAATCGGTCCAGATGTCGCCGTTGACCACGACAAACGCTTCATCCCCCAACAACGGCAACGCGTGGAAAATCCCGCCGCCGGTTTCCAGGGGCTCACCTTCCGCCGAGTACTGAATGCTCACGCCATAGCGCGAACCATCGCCCAGATAGTCTTCGATCTGCTGACCGAGCCAGGCGTGATTGATCACGATCTCGGTGAACCCGGCAGCAGCCAGTGCTCGCAAGTGATACTCGATCAGCGGCACGCCGCCAGCACGCACCAGCGGTTTTGGCGTGGTCAGGGTCAACGGGCGCATGCGCTCGCCTTTGCCTGCGGCCAGAATCATTGCCTTCATGCTTTCACTCCGGCACGCAAACTGGCCAGCAACACATCCAGCCCGGCCAGTTCAGGGCGACGAGCGATCACCGCTTCTATGTACGCAAAGAAACGCGGCACATCACCCAGATAACGCGGCTTGCCGTCGCGATGGCAGATGCGCGCGAAAATGCCGATGACTTTCAGGTGACGTTGCACGCCCATCAAGTCGCTGGCACGCAGGAAGTCCTCGAAGTCGGGCTGAACCGGAATTGCGAGGGCACCCGCTTGCTGCCAGTAGCTTTCGAGCCAGCCGTGCACGCGCTCCTCGGGCCAGCTGAGGAACGCGTCCTTGAACAGGCAGGTCACGTCGTAGGTCACCGGGCCATACACCGCATCCTGGAAATCCAGCACACCGGGATTGGGCTCGCTGAGCATCAGGTTGCGCGGCATGTAGTCGCGATGCACCAGGACTTTTGGCTGTGCCAGGGCGCTGTCGATCAACAGTTCGCTGACCTGCTGCCAGAGCACTTGCTGCGCCGCGTCGAATTCGATGCCCAATTCGCGCTTCACGTACCACTCGGGGAACAGTTCCAGCTCGCGACGCAACAAGGCCACGTCATAGCTCGGCAAAGGCGCAACCATCGGCAACTGCTGGAAAGCCAGCAACGCTTGCAGGGCGTCCTTGAACAAATCGTCAGCGTTTTCGCTGTCGATGACGTCCAGATAGGTCTTGTTGCCCAGGTCATTGAGCAAAAGAAAACCGCGCTCGAGGTCTTCGGCATAAATTTTCGGCACATTTATTCCGGATTTCGCCAGCAAAAAGGCGATATCCACGAAGGGTTTGCAGTTTTCCTGGGGCGGCGGCGCATCCATCACGATGAAACTTTTGCCATCCCCTTCCCAACGGAAATACCGCCGAAAACTCGCGTCGCTGCTGGCCGCAGTCAACGTGGCCGGGGGTACGACGCCCCAGCCCTGCTCGGCAAAAAGGGTCGCCAATTGTTCATCGAGCCAAACTTTCAGGTGTTGCAAGCGTACATCTTGATCAGGCATTGCAAGGGTCTCCGACGGCGCTAGCCGTCAAGCGGGTCATGCTTTATTATCCAGCATCTTTTTCAGACCATCGAGAGGCGTGCGGCCCACACCGCGGGCAGATGGCACGCAGGAAGCCCGGACTAATAAGATGGCATTGAAATCCCCCGCGTTTCGTAAAAAATTTCCGTTGTTGGTTACCGGCAGTTTGCTGGCGCTGCAACCCCTTGCCACTTCCTACGTGGTCGCCGCGGAACAGTTTGACTGCTCAGTCTCTGCTTCGGGTTCCTGGGACTGTGCACCAAAGTCGCCGGCGGCTGCATTGCCACCGCGTCCCGTTCATGATGGCAGCGCAGTTTCCGCCACCGGCGAAGCCCCGGCCGAGAACGGCTCCAGCGAAGATACCGGCGCCAAGCCGGTGCTGGTCACCGAATCCAAAGGCCGTGGCCTGAAGTCGCGTAGCGCAGACTACAGCCACCTCGACTGGGTTCCCCGCGAGCAGCTTACCGCCGCACAATTGGCCGAAACCGGTCCTTATTGCTCCGGTTCCTATATCGAACCGATTCGTCCTGGCATGGATGACAAGACGAATCAAAGTGACGCTCCAACCTTTATCGGCGCAAAAGCCTCCCGCTATAAGCAGGATGAGCAAGTTGCGACCCTGGCAGGCGACGTTGTCATGCGTCAGGGCAGCATGCAGGTCGAAGCCGACGAAGCCAACCTGTACCAGGCCGAGAGCCGTGGCGAGCTGAACGGTAACGTGCGCATTCGCGACAACGGCGCACTGATCGTCGGCGACCACGCCGACGTGCAGCTCGACACCGGTGAAGCCAAGGTCGACAACGCCGAATACGTGATGCACAAATCCCGCATCCGCGGTAATGCGCTGTACGCCAAACGTGCCGAGAACGCGATCATCCGCCTCAAGGATGGTACGTACACCACGTGCGAACCGAACAGCAACGCCTGGCAGCTCAAGGGCAACAACATCACCCTGAACCCGGCCACCGGTTTCGGCACGGCGACCAACGTGACGCTGCGGGTCAAGGACATTCCGGTCCTGTACACGCCGTACATCTATTTCCCGATCGACGACCGTCGCCAGTCCGGCTTCCTGCCGCCGACCATCGGCACCGGCAGCGATACCGGTTTCATGCTGGTCACCCCGTACTACTTCAACCTGGCGCCGAACTACGATGCCACGTTGTACCCGCGCTACATGGAAAAGCACGGCTTGTTGATGGAAGGCGAATTCCGCTACCTGACCAAGTCCAGCGAAGGCCAGTTCGGCGCGGCATACCTCAACGACGAAAGCGACGAACGCGACAAGCAGACCGACGCCGAAACAACCCGCTACATGTACAACTGGCAGCACAAGGGCGGTCTCGACTCGCGAACGCTCACGCAAGTCGACTACACCAAGATCAGCGATCCGTATTACTTCCAGGATCTGCAGACCGACCAGATTGGCGTGAAAAGCCAGGACTACGTGAACCAGCAGGGCTCTGTCACCTATCGCGGCGACAGCTATACCGCTCGCGTGAATGCCCAGGCATACCAACTGGCGAGCGTATCGAACATTACGCCGTATGATCGCTTGCCGGAGATCACCTTTGATGGTGCGCTGCCATATCATCCGAACGGTCTGAATTTTTCGTACAACACCGAAATCGTGCGGTTTGACCGTGATCTGCTGAACGGCAATTACTCCGATGAAGACGGTAATGTAACTCCACGCCTGGACACCAACGTTGTAGGCCTGGCACGCGCCACTGGTGACCGTCTGAATCTCGCGCCCGCCATCAGCTTGCCGATGAACACGACATACGGCTTCCTGACACCAAAGCTCAAGTACCAGTACACCCAGTACCAACTGGATCTGGACAGCATCGGCAAAGCACAGATTGCTGCACAAACCCCACAGCAGGACCAACTCAGCGGCACCTTCGACAGCAACCAGAACCGCGGCGTGCCGATCGCGAGCATCGACAGCGGCCTGTACTTCGATCGCAATACCCAGTATTTCGGCAAGAACTACCGCCAGACCCTCGAACCGCGTCTGTTCTACCTGTACGTGCCTGAGGTCGACCAGGAAGACATCCCGGTATTCGATACCAGCGAATACACCTTCAACTATGCGTCGCTGTTCCGTGACAACCGCTTCTCCGGCTCCGACCGTGTCGGCGACGAGAACAAACTGTCCCTGGGCGTGACCAGCCGCTGGATTGAAGACAACGGCTTCGAACGTCAACGTCTCAGCGTCGGCCAGGCGCTGTACTTCAAGGACCGTAAAGTCCAGTTGCCAGGTGTGGACTTCAACGATCGCGACGACGCCAAAGCCAGCGTTTCCCCATATGCGCTGGAATACGAGTATCGCTGGAACCGCGACTGGCGTACCACGGCCGATTACAACTGGGACCCGGACAGCCGCAGCCCTCGCTCGGGCAGTGCGATGTTCCATTACCAGCCTGAAGACAACCCGAACAAGGTCATCAACGCCGGCTATCGCTATCGCAATGACCAGGTACGTTACGACCAGAACACCGGTAAATGGACTGTGGGTGGTGGTGACTACGGCACCCCTGGCACTCCTGGCTATGTGAAGGATTACTACAAGATCGAACAGCACGACTTCTCGGTGATCTGGCCGATCGTGCCGCAATGGAGCGCTATCAGCCGTTGGCAGTATGACTACAACCGCAACCGTACCCTGGAAGCCTTCGGTGGTTTCGAGTACGACAGCTGCTGCTGGAAACTGCGCCTGATCAACCGTTACTGGGTCTCCTATGACGAGTTCAGTCAGGAAGCACCGCAAAACGAAAAAGGCGACCATGGCGTCTTCCTCCAAATTGTTCTGAAGGGACTCGGCGGCCTCACCGGCTCCAAGGCAGAGAGCTTCCTCGACAAAGGCATTCAAGGTTATCGTGAACGTGAAGACCAAGCTTTCTGATTGTTTGCGCCCGCTGATGCTGGGCGCGCTGTTCCTGAGTACGGCGGCCAGTGCCGCCGTACAGTCCATCGATAAAGTGGTGGCCATCGTCGACAACGACGTGGTCATGCAGAGCCAACTGGACCAACGCGTTCATGAAGTTCAGCAAACCATTGCCAAGCGCGGCTCTGCCGTGCCGCCGGCCAGCGTGCTGGAGCAGCAGGTACTTGAGCGCCTGATCGTCGAAAACCTGCAATTGCAGATCGGCGAGCGCTCCGGCATCCGCATTACCGACGAAGAGTTGAACCAGGCTGTCGGCACCATTGCCCAGCGCAACAACATGTCGGTCGAGCAGTTCCGCGCCGCCCTGACTCGCGACGGCCTGTCCTACGACGACGCGCGTGAGCAGATTCGTCGCGAAATGGTCATCAGCCGTGTGCGCCAGCGTCGGGTCGCAGAACGCATTCAGGTCTCCGAGCAGGAAGTGAAGAACTTCCTGGCGTCCGACCTGGGCAAAATGCAGCTGTCCGAAGAGTTCCACCTGGCCAACATCCTGATTCCTACGCCGGAAAGCGCCAACTCCGACGCGATTCAGAATGCAGCCAAACAGGCCGATGCAATTTACCAGCAGCTCAAGCAAGGCGCTGACTTCGGTCAGTTGGCAATCGCCAAGTCCGCCAGCGAAACCGCACTGGAAGGTGGTGACATGGGCTGGCGTAAAGCCGCTCAACTGCCTCCGCCGTTCGATCGCCTGCTGAGCACCATGCCGGTGGGTGATGTCACCCAGCCAATGCGCACACCGGGCGGCTTCATCATCCTGAAGGTCCTCGAAAAGCGTGGCGGCCAGACCCAGATGCGCGACGAAGTGCATGTGCGCCACATCCTGGTCAAACCGAGCCCGATCCGCGACGAAGCGAAAACCAAGGCCCTGGCTGAGTCGCTCTACAGCCGTATCGAGGCTGGCGAAGATTTCGGCGAGTTGGCGAAAAGCTACTCGGAAGACCCGGGTTCTGCCCTCAACGGCGGCGACCTGAACTGGATCGACCCGAACGCACTGGTGCCCGAGTTCCGCGAAGTGATGGCCACGACCCCGCAAGGTCAGCTGTCCAAGCCGTTCCAGACTCAATACGGCTGGCATGTCCTGGAAGTCCTTGGCCGTCGCGCCACCGACAGCACCTCACAGGCTCGCGAGCAGCAAGCAATGACCGTTTTGCGTAACCGCAAATACGACGAAGAGCTGCAAACCTGGCTGCGTCAGATCCGTGACGAAGCGTACGTGGAAATCAAACTCCCTGGCGCCGACCAGGCTGCGCAGTGAAACCCCAACGTTTCGCGCTGACACCCGGTGAACCGGCCGGCATAGGTCCCGACCTGTGCCTGCTGCTCGCCTCGCAAGCCCAGCCCCATCCCCTGATTGCCATTACCAGCCGCGACCTGCTCATAGAGCGGGCCGCGCAACTGGGCGTGGCTGTCGACTTGCTGCCGGTCACACCGGACAACTGGCCGGATGCACCCGCGCCAGCCAACAGCCTGTATGTCTGGGATACACCGCTCAATGCCAAGGTCGTCGCCGGGCAACTGGACAAGGCCAACGCTGCCTTCGTTCTGGAAACCCTGACCCGCGCCGGTCAAGGCTGCCTGAGCGGAGATTTTGCCGGCATGATTACCGCGCCGGTGCACAAAGGTGTGATCAACGAATCCGGGATCGCCTTTTCCGGGCACACGGAATTTCTCGCCGACCTGACCCACACCGCGCAAGTGGTGATGATGCTGGCCACACGCGGTTTGCGCGTGGCCCTGGTGACCACTCACCTGCCCCTTCGCGAGATTGCCGATGCAATCACGCCGGAGCGCCTGGAACGCGTCACTAGAATCCTGCACGCCGACCTGCAAAACAAGTTCGGCATCGCCCAGCCACGCATCCTGGTCTGCGGGCTCAACCCCCACGCCGGCGAGGGCGGACACCTGGGCCATGAAGAAATCGATATCATCGAACCCACATTAGAGCGCCTGCGCGGCGAGGGCATGGACCTTCGTGGCCCCCTGCCCGCCGACACTCTGTTTACCCCCAAATATCTGGAGCACTGCGATGCGGTGCTGGCGATGTACCACGACCAGGGCCTGCCGGTGCTGAAGTACAAAGGCTTCGGCGCGGCAGTCAACGTGACCCTTGGCTTGCCGATTATCCGCACCTCGGTCGACCACGGCACCGCCCTGGACCTGGCCGGCAGCGGCAAGATCGACACCGGCAGCCTGCAAGTCGCCCTGGAAACCGCCTACCAGATGGCCGAGACCCGTTTATGACCGAGCACTACCAACACAAGGCGCGCAAACGCTTTGGCCAGAACTTCCTGCACGACGCCGGCGTTATCGACCGCATCCTGCGTTCCATTCATGCCAAGGCAGAAGACCGCCTGCTGGAAATCGGCCCGGGCCAGGGTGCACTGACCCAAGGCCTGCTCAGCAGCGGCGCGCAACTCGACGTGGTGGAACTGGATAAAGACCTGATCCCGATCCTCAACCAGCAGTTTGCCGGCAAGAGCAACTTCAACCTGCATCAGGGCGATGCACTGAAGTTCGACTTCAACAGCCTGAATGCCGCACCAGGCAGCCTGCGAGTGGTCGGCAACCTGCCGTACAACATCTCCACGCCGCTGATTTTTCACCTGCTGCACAACTCGCACCTGATCCGCGACATGCACTTCATGCTGCAAAAGGAAGTGGTCGAGCGCCTGGCGGCCGGCCCTGGTGGTGGTGACTGGGGTCGCTTGTCGATCATGGTTCAGTACCATTGCCGGGTCGAGCACCTGTTCAACGTCGGCCCGGGCGCGTTCAACCCGCCGCCGAAAGTCGATTCGGCCATCGTGCGCCTGGTACCCCACGCGGTACTGCCGCACCCGGCCAAGGATCACCGCTTGCTGGAGCGCGTCGTGCGCGAAGCCTTCAACCAGCGCCGCAAAACCCTGCGCAATACCCTCAAGCTGCTGCTGAGCAACGCCGAAATCGAAGCCGCCGGCGTCGATGGCAGCCTGCGTCCCGAGCAACTCGACCTGGCTGCGTTCGTGCGCCTGGCCGACAAACTCTGCGAGCAAGCGCCACAAGAGCCTGCCGCTGACTGACAGGCGATGAGCGCTATCGGGTAGGACGCCACTCTGGTCTACTACCCGATACTTGGCCTAGACTGAACTCCATCAGCTACGCCCCGCGTCCCGCTTCGTTTTTAAGGCCCCTTGCATGTCCGATCCTCGTTATCAGATCGACGTCAGCGTCGTCACCCGCTATCTGTCAGAACAATCGCAACCCGAGCACGACCGCTTTGCCTTCGCCTATACCATCACCGTGCAAAACAATGGCGAAATGCCCGCCAAACTGCTTTCACGGCACTGGGTCATCACCGATGGTGACGGGCATGTCGAAGAAGTGCGCGGCGCAGGCGTGGTAGGCCTGCAGCCCTTGATCGACCCCGGCAAAAGCCACACTTACAGCAGCGGCACGGTCATGACCACCAAGGTCGGCACTATGCAAGGCACCTATCAAATGCTGTCCGACGACGGCAAACATTTCGATGCCATCATCGCGCCCTTCCGCCTGGCGGTGCCCGGAGCCCTGCACTGATGGCAACGTACGCTGTCGGTGACCTGCAAGGCTGCCTTCAAGCCCTGCAATGCCTGCTCAAGCAAGTGGCGTTCGACCCACAACGCGATCGTCTGTGGCTGGTGGGCGACCTGGTCAACCGTGGGCCGCAGTCTCTGGAAACCTTGCGCTTTCTCTACAGCATCCGCGAATCGCTGGTGTGCGTGCTCGGCAACCACGACCTGCACCTGCTGGCGGCCGGACGCAACATCGAACGCCTGAAGAAGGCCGATACCCTGCGCGAGATCATTGAAGCGCCGGATTGCGCCGAACTGCTCGAATGGGTGCGCCAGCAAAAGCTCATGCACTATGACGAACAGCGCAACGTTGCACTGGTCCATGCCGGCATTCCACCCCAATGGTCGCTGCGCAAAGCCTTGAAATATGCTGCCGAAGTCGAGACTGCCTTGCGCGACGACAACCTGTTGCCGCCCTACCTCGATGGCATGTACGGCAACGATCCGGCGAAATGGGACAGCGACCTCAAAGGCGTGACGCGCCTGCGGGTGATCACCAACTATTTCACGCGCATGCGCTTTTGCACCGCCGAAGGCAAACTCGACCTCAAGAGCAAGGAAGGCCTCGATACCGCACCGCCTGGCTACAAGCCCTGGTTCCAGCACAAGGAACGCAAGACCAAGGATCTGAAAATCATCTTCGGTCACTGGGCAGCACTGGAAGGCAACGTCGAAGAGCCGGGTATTTCGGCGCTCGATACAGGCTGTGTCTGGGGCGGCGCCCTGACCCTGATGAACGTCGACAGCTTTGAGCGCCTGTCCTGCAAATGCGACGAACACGGCCATGCCGTGCCGCCAGTCGCCTCATCCATTCTCCAAACATCGCCAGTCAGCGCCCCGCGCTAGACTGCCCATTCAGCCGAGCCACAGGAGCCCGCCATGAGCGAATTCAAACGTATCCCCCCGGAACAGGCCCAGGCCCTGCGCGAACAAGGCGCAGTGGTGGTCGACGTCCGCGACCCGGCCACATTTGCCGCCCTGCACATCGCAGGCTCGAAGCATCTGGACAACCATTCCCTGCACGCCTTCATCCAGGGCGCCGACCTCGATGCACCGACCGTGGTGGTCTGCTATCACGGCAATTCCAGCCAGGGCGCGGCCGCTTACCTGATCAGCCAGGGCTTCTCCGACGTCTACAGCATGGATGGCGGATTCGAGTTGTGGCGTACGACGTATCCTGCGGAAACGGCGCAAGGCACCACTGAATAATTTTTTTGTAACGTTGCAGGCCCCGGCTCCCGCGGGCTGGCGCGGTGGCAGACGAACGGTCTGCCACAACTAATTACGTATCTCGCCTTTACCTGCCGAATTCCCAACTATCCTTAAGCCCAGGCCATCCAAAACAGGGGAGAGCCGGTACACCGGCGCACGGGTCATCGGGAGTAGCTTTCGGAGTAGTCAGCTCCGGGAGAGTTCTGGGGGGTAAACAGCAATCGCCTGTTCGGTTGCTGCCAGCATCGACTGAGTGATCCGGCGTCGGCTCCACGTATCGAGCGAGGTGACGTCATGAGTATCTTTAGCCACTTCCAACAACGCTTCGAGTCCACACGCCAGGAAGAACTCTCTCTGCAAGAGTATCTGGAACTGTGCAAAAAAGACCGCAGCGCCTACGCTTCCGCCGCCGAGCGTCTGCTACTGGCCATCGGTGAACCGGAACTGCTCGACACCTCGACCAACTCGAGACTGTCGCGCATCTTCTCCAACAAGGTCATCCGCCGCTATCCGGCCTTTGAAGACTTCCACGGGATGGAAGAATGCATCGACCAGATCGTGTCGTATTTCCGCCATGCCGCTCAGGGCCTGGAAGAGAAGAAACAGATCCTTTACCTGCTCGGCCCTGTCGGTGGTGGTAAATCGTCCCTGGCCGAGAAGCTCAAGCAACTGATGGAAAAAGTGCCCTTCTATGCCATCAAGGGCTCGCCGGTTTTCGAGTCGCCCCTGGGTCTGTTCAACTCCACTGAAGATGGAGCGATCCTCGAGGAAGACTTCGGCATTCCACGGCGCTACCTCAACACCATCATGTCGCCATGGGCGACCAAGCGCCTGGCCGAATTCGGTGGCGACATCAGTCAGTTCCGCGTGGTGAAACTCTATCCCTCGATCCTCAACCAGATCGCCGTGGCCAAGACCGAACCAGGCGATGAAAACAACCAGGACATCTCGGCACTGGTGGGTAAGGTCGATATCCGCAAACTGGAAGAATTCCCACAGAACGACGCTGATGCATACAGCTACTCGGGCGCACTGTGCCGGTCCAACCAGGGCCTGATGGAATTCGTCGAAATGTTCAAGGCACCGATCAAGGTGCTGCACCCACTGCTGACCGCCACCCAGGAAGGCAACTACAACAGTACCGAAGGCCTCGGCGCGATTCCGTTCACCGGGATCCTGCTGGCGCACTCCAACGAATCGGAGTGGCACACCTTCCGCAACAACAAGAACAACGAAGCCTTCATCGACCGGATCTACATCGTCAAAGTGCCGTACTGCCTGCGGGTCAGTGACGAAGTGAAGATCTACGACAAGCTGCTGTTCAACAGT
This sequence comes from Pseudomonas fluorescens, assembly GCF_040448305.1. NCBI lineage: Bacteria > Pseudomonadati > Pseudomonadota > Gammaproteobacteria > Pseudomonadales > Pseudomonadaceae > Pseudomonas > Pseudomonas fluorescens. The sequence continues at coordinate 6,185,777 of NZ_CP148752.1, forward strand.
TCGCTGGCCAAGGCGCATTGCGCGCCGGATACCCTGAAGATGCTGGCCCAGTTCACCGTGCTCTCGCGCCTCAAGGAACCGGAAAACTCCAACATCTACTCGAAGATGCGCGTGTACGACGGCGAGAACCTCAAGGACACCGATCCGAAAGCCAAGTCGATCCAGGAATACCGCGACAATGCGGGCGTCGACGAAGGCATGAACGGCCTCTCGACCCGCTTCGCGTTCAAGATCCTGTCGAAGGTGTTCAACTTCGATCCGCATGAAATTGCCGCCAACCCGGTGCACTTGCTCTACGTGCTGGAACAACAGATCGAGCAGGAACAGTTCCAGGCCGAGACCCGCGAACGCTATCTGCGCTTCCTCAAGGAGTACCTGGCACCGCGTTACATCGAATTCATCGGCAAGGAGATCCAGACTGCCTACCTCGAGTCCTACAGCGAGTACGGCCAGAACATTTTCGATCGTTATGTGCTGTACGCCGACTTCTGGATCCAGGACCAGGAATATCGCGACCCGGAGACCGGCGAGATCCTCAACCGCGTAGCGTTGAACGAAGAACTGGAGAAAATCGAAAAACCGGCCGGCATCAGCAATCCGAAGGACTTCCGCAACGAAATCGTCAACTTCGTCCTGCGCGCCCGGGCCAACAACAACGGCAAGAACCCGACCTGGCTCAGCTACGAAAAACTGCGGGTGGTCATCGAGAAGAAAATGTTCTCCAACACCGAGGACCTGCTGCCAGTCATCAGCTTCAATGCCAAGGCCAGCAAAGAGGACCAGCAGAAACACAACGACTTCGTCACACGAATGGTCGAGCGGGGCTACACCGACAAACAGGTACGACTGCTGTCCGAGTGGTACCTGCGGGTCAGAAAATCACAATAACCCGCTGCCGGTCAGACCGGTTGTCGTCAGCCAGAGGCCTGTGTATGCATTTTCTGTTACACAAGCCTCTGGAAGGTGTTCGAAAGTCGGTAGCGAGTTCAAGCAGCATCCACAGCGCTTGGGGGAGCGTCGTACATCCCTTGGCTCTCAGTCCTATGCTGCATCACCGCTCGCCCCTTTCAGGACAGCTTCTAAGGAGCAGTCATGAGCTATGTGATCGACCGACGTCTCAATGGCAAGAACAAGAGCACGGTGAACCGCCAGCGGTTTCTGCGGCGCTACCGTGATCACATCAAAAAGGCTGTCGAAGAGGCGGTCAGCCGGCGCTCCATTACCGATATGGAACACGGCGAACAAATCAGCATTCCCGGTCGCGACATCGACGAGCCGGTGCTTCACCACGGTCGCGGTGGCAAGCAGACGGTCGTGCACCCGGGCAACAAGGAATTCACCAGCGGCGAACATATCGCCCGTCCACCGGGAGGCGGTGGTGGTCGAGGCCCCGGCAAGGCTGGCAATTCCGGCGAAGGGATGGACGAATTCGTCTTCCAGATCACCCAGGAAGAATTTCTCGAATTCATGTTCGAGGACCTCGAACTGCCCAACCTGGTCAAGCGCAACCTGACCGGCACCGACACCTTCAAGACCGTGCGCGCCGGGATCAGCAACGAGGGCAACCCATCGCGGATCAACATCATCCGCACCCTGCGTTCAGCCCACGCCCGGCGAATCGCCCTGTCCGGCAGCAGCCGGGCAAAACTGCGCGAAGCCAAAGAGGAACTTCTGCGACTCAAGCAGGAAGAACCGGACAACTTCGGCGATATTCAGGAAATCGAAGCAGAAATCGAAAAACTCAGCGCGCGCATTCACCGCATTCCGTTTCTCGACACATTCGACCTCAAGTACAACCTGCTCATCAAACAACCCAACCCCAGTTCCAAGGCCGTGATGTTCTGCCTGATGGATGTGTCCGGCTCGATGACCCAGGCGACCAAGGACATCGCCAAGCGCTTCTTTATCCTGCTGTACCTGTTTCTCAAGCGTAACTACGAAAAGATCGACGTCGTGTTCATCCGCCATCACACCAGCGCCCGCGAAGTGGATGAAGAGGAGTTTTTCTATTCCCGGGAAACCGGCGGCACCATCGTCTCCAGCGCCCTGAAACTGATGCAGGAGATCATGGCCGAGCGTTATCCGAGCAACGAGTGGAACATCTACGCCGCCCAGGCCTCCGACGGTGACAACTGGAACGACGACTCTCCGATCTGCCGCGACATCCTGATCAACCAGATCATGCCATTCGTGCAGTACTACACTTACGTTGAGATCACCCCGCGCGAACACCAGGCCCTGTGGTTCGAGTACGAGCGCATCGCCGAAGCCTTTTCCGACACTTTTGCCCAGCAACAACTGGTCTCGGCCGGGGATATCTATCCGGTCTTCCGTGAACTCTTCCAGCGCAGGTTAGTGACATGACCGCCAAAGAGCAGAAACGCCAACCCATTTCCACCGGCTCCGAATGGACGTTCGAGCTGATCCAGGCCTACGACCGCGAAATCAGTCGTATTGCGGCGGGTTACGCACTCGATACGTACCCCAACCAGATCGAAGTGATCACCGCCGAACAGATGATGGACGCCTACGCCTCGGTCGGTATGCCGCTGGGTTATCACCACTGGTCCTACGGCAAGCACTTCCTCAGCACCGAAAAGTCCTACACCCGCGGCCAGATGGGGCTGGCGTACGAGATCGTGATCAACTCCGACCCCTGCATCGCCTACCTGATGGAAGAAAACACCATCTGCATGCAGGCGCTGGTGGTGGCGCATGCCTGCTACGGGCACAACAGCTTTTTCAAAGGCAACTACCTGTTCCGCACCTGGACTGACGCCAGTTCGATCATCGACTACCTGGTGTTTGCCAAGCAGTACATCATGCAGTGCGAAGAGCGCCACGGTATCGACGCGGTCGAGGACCTGCTCGACTCCTGCCATGCGCTGATGAACTATGGTGTCGACCGCTACAAACGCCCCTATCCGATCTCCGCGGAAGAAGAACGTCGCCGGCAAAAGGACCGGGAAGAACACCTACAGAAACAGATAAACGATCTGTGGCGCACCATTCCCAAGGGCGCGGACAAGTACAGCGACAAGGACAACGCACGCTTCCCCGCCGAACCTCAGGAAAATATCCTGTATTTCATTGAAAAACACGCGCCGCTGCTGGAGCCATGGCAGCGGGAAATCGTGCGCATCGTGCGCAAGATCGCCCAGTATTTTTATCCACAGCGCCAGACCCAGGTGATGAACGAGGGCTGGGCCACGTTCTGGCACTACACCTTGATGAACGACCTGTACGACGAAGGCCTGGTCACCGACGGCTTCATGATGGAGTTCCTGACATCCCACACCAGCGTGGTCTTTCAGCCGGGCTTCGACAGCCCTTACTACAGCGGAATCAACCCCTACACTCTCGGGTTTGCCATGTACCGGGACATCCGGCGCATGTGCGAAGAACCTACGGAAGAAGATTACCGCTGGTTCCCGGACATCGCCGGTACCGACTGGCTGGCAGCCATCAAGTTCGCCATGAGCAGCTTCAAGGATGAGAGCTTCATCCTGCAGTACCTGTCGCCCAAGGTGATCCGCGACCTGAAGCTGTTCAGCATTCTCGATGACGACCAGAAGGACGACCTGCTGGTGCCCGCCATTCACGACGAAGGAGGCTACCGCATCATCCGTGAAACCCTCGCGGCACAGTACAACCTGGGCAATCGCGAGCCCAACGTGCAGATCTACAGCATCGACCGGCGTGGTGACCGCTCCCTGACCCTACGCCACCAGCAACACGACCGTAAACCGCTGGGAGAGTCCACCGAGGAAGTACTCAAGCACTTGCACCGCCTCTGGGGTTTCGACATTCACCTGGAAACCCTGCAGGGCGATCAGGTCATGAAAACCCATCATGTGCCGCCCAGAAGCGAGCACAGCGAAGGCGATTACGGCCGCCTGGACTTGGCCGTCATCCATCTTTGATCCGGTTTGTGCCTCCGAAAGCTCGATGCAACGGTTATCCTGTCGAGCTAACGGAGGTTTTTTATGCGGATTTATAAAGTCGGTGGTGCGGTACGTGATCGCCTGCTGGGCAAACCGGTTACCGATATCGACTGGGTCGTGGTCGGCGCGACGACCGAAGAGATGCTCGCCAAGGGCTTTCGCCCGGTGGGCGCGGATTTCCCGGTGTTCCTTCATCCCAAAAGCGGTGAGGAATACGCCCTCGCCCGCACCGAGCGCAAAAGCGGGCGCGGTTACGGCGGGTTCACTTTTCACGCCAGCCCTGAAGTCACCCTCGAAGAAGACCTGATCCGTCGCGACCTGACCATCAATGCCATGGCCGAAGACGATCAGCAGAACCTGACCGACCCGTACCACGGCCAGCGCGACCTCGAAGCACGCCTGCTTCGCCACGTTTCCCCGGCATTTGCCGAAGATCCGCTCCGGGTCCTGCGTGTTGCCCGCTTCGCGGCGCGCTACGCGACGCTGGGTTTTACCGTCGCCCCGGAAACCCTGGCGCTGATGCGCCAACTCAGCGAGTCAGGCGAGCTTGAAGCACTGACCCCGGAGCGCAGCTGGAAGGAAATTTCCCGCGCCCTGATGGAGGATCAGCCACAGGTGTTTGTCGAGGTTCTACGCGCATGTGGCGCACTCAAGGTGCTGATGCCCGAGGTCGACGCGCTATTTGGCGTACCGCAACCACCCGCCCACCACCCGGAAATCGATACAGGCGCACATACCCTGAGCGTGTTGCAGCAAGCAGCACAACACAAACAGCCGCTGACCGTGCGTTGGGCGTGTCTGCTGCATGACCTGGGCAAAGGCCTGACACCAGAGGAAGAATGGCCGCGACACATTGCCCATGAGTTCAAAGGCCTGAAGCTGATCAAAGCGGTCAATGAACGCTTCAAGGCGCCGAGAGACTGCCAGGAACTGGCGATGCTGGTGGGCGAGTATCACACCCACGGGCATCGCGCCTTTGAGCTGAAGCCATCGACACTGCTGGAATTACTGCAAAGCTTCGACATTTACCGTCGCCCACAGCGGTTCGAGGAGTTCATCGCGGCATGCGAGATGGATGCGCGAGGACGCAAAGGGCTGGAAGAAAGAAGTTATCCACAGACAGATTATTTGCGCGGCGCGGCAACTGCTGCTCGTAGCGTGGCGGTTCAGCCGTTGCTGGAGAAAGGCTTCAAGGGGCCGGAACTGGGGGAGGAGATCAAGCGCGAGCGGCTAAAAGCCTTGAAAGCCTACAAAGAGACCGCGTCGATCTGAAAAGCTTCGCGAGCAGGCTCGCTCCCACAGGTTTACGCCAACCCTGTGGGAGCGAGCCTGCTCGCGAAGACGTCAGTAAGGTCACAACAAATCTGAAGGTGTCAGCTGCTCACCGCGCCATTCGAAAGCCACCGGTGCCAGCACTTGATTGATCTGCGATTCCGCCCACAAGGTGGCGAAACTTTTACCCACACCCGGGTGCACTCGATCCGGCGCAATCAACGACAACGGCCACAAAACGAACGCATTTTTCAGAATTTCTGCCCGCGGCAAGATCAAGCCATCGAAGTTGCCCACCAGATCACCGAACAACAACACGTCGATATCCAGCGGTAAACCTCGGCGATCCGGTGCGTAACGACCATTATCCGCCTCGATGAACTTAAGTCGACGATCAAGCTCCATCAGCGGCAGATCGGTATACGCCGACACCACGAAATTGAAGAACGGCCCGCTCTTGATGCCCACCGGCTGGCTTTCGAACACCGCCGAACAGCGGATATCGACGAGGAATGCCGCCAATGCATCGAGCCCCGCCCGCAAATGGGCTTCACGCTCGATATTGCTACCGAGCCCGAGGTACACCTGAGTCAGCGACATCCGCGCTCGATCTCCACGCCCACACCGCCGGTGGCAGCCGGAACGGCGCCGGGCTTGGTCAGCTTCAGGCGCATCCAGGTGATCTTGAATTCGCTCATCAGCACTTCAACCAGGCGCTCGGCAAAGGTTTCCACCAGCTGGAATTGCGCCTGCTCGGCAAACGCCTGGATGCGCGAGGAAACACTGGCGTAGTCGAGCGCCAGGGTCAGGTCATCACCGGCTGCGGCCGGGCGATTATCCCAGGCGAAGCTCAGGTCAAGACGCAAGCACTGTCGGATGCCTCGTTCCCAGTCGTAGGCACCAATCACCGTGTCGACTTCCAGGCCCTCGATAAACACTCTGTCCAAGCACTTCTCTCCGCTACACGACAAGGGCGCAATGCGCCGTTAGAATCAGGGCTTCCTCGCCCGGAATAGTTAGCATGTTTTGGTTATTGGCGATCCTCGCCTACCTGCTCGGCTCTCTGTCCTTTGCCATTTTGCTCAGCCGCCTGACCGGTAACCCCGATCCGCGAATGAGTGGTTCGGGCAATGCCGGTGCCACCAACATGTTGCGCCTGGCCGGCAAGAAACTCGCCATCCTGACCCTGCTCGGCGACCTTTGCAAAGGCCTGCTGCCGGTACTGATTGCGCGCCTTGCGGGCCTTTCGCAGCAGGAACAGGCCTGGATCGGAGTCTATGCCGTCATCGGCCATCTGTTTCCGTTGTATTTCCGCTTTCGCGGCGGCAAGGGTGTCGCCACCGCTGCCGGCATGTTGCTGGGACTGTACCCGCCCGCAGCCCTTCTGGCGGTCTGCGCCTGGCTCTTGACGTTCTACCTGACCCGCACCAGCTCCCTGGCCGCCCTCATCGCCACACCGCTGACCCTGCCTTTGCTGGCCTGGCAAGAACCGGCCGCCCTGCTGCCCATGAGCGCACTCACCGGGCTGATCGTCTGGCGTCATCGAGGCAATCTACGCGACCTGTTTGCCGGGCGCGAACGGCATTTCTAGCAGCCGGACATGAGCACCGCTCATCACAATGCCGACAACTGCTCCATCGGCCAGCGCGCCTGCACGCTGATCGCCAGGCTTTCCTGCTGACCGGCCTGCAATCGCTGGCAGCCGGCAAAGGCGATCATTGCGCCATTATCGGTGCAGAACTCAGGGCGCGCATAAAACACGTCGCCCTTCATGTCGCCGAGCATCTTCTCCAAAGAAGAGCGCAACGCCTTGTTGGCGCTGACGCCTCCAGCGATCACCAGGCGCCTCATTCCTGCCTGCTTGAGGGCACGCTTGCACTTGATGGTCAAAGTCTCCACCACGGCCTGCTGGAACGCCAGCGCGATGTCGCAACGGGCTTGTTCGCCGTCGTCCCCGGCGCTGACGCACTGCTGCCAGGTGTTCAACGCAAAGGTTTTCAGGCCACTGAAGCTGAAATCCAGGCCCGGACGGTCGCACATCGGACGCGGGAAGACGAAACGCCCTGCAACGCCCTGTTCTGCAAGGCGAGCGATCTCCGGTCCGCCCGGATAATTGAGGCCCATCATCTTGGCCGTCTTGTCGAAAGCCTCGCCAGCGGCGTCATCCAGGGTCTCGCCCAGGAGCGTGTACTGACCGATTCCGTCGACCTGAACCAGTTGCGTATGACCACCCGACACCAACAAAGCGACGAACGGAAATTCCGGCGGTTGCGGCTCCAGCATCGGCGCCAGCAAATGGCCTTCCATGTGATGCACGCCGAGGGCCGGAATGCCCCAGGCAAAGGCCAGCGCCTGAGCGCAGGAAGCCCCTACCAGCAAGGCACCGACCAGGCCAGGACCCGCGGTGTAGGCGATCGCATCGATCTCGGTCGGCACGCAGTCGGCCTCGGCCAACACCTGACGAATCAAGGGCAGCATGCGTTTGACATGATCGCGCGAAGCCAGCTCCGGCACCACGCCACCATAGGCACGGTGCAGGTCGATCTGACTGAACAATGCGTCGGCCAGCAGGCCGCGTTCACTGTCATATAATGCGACACCGGTTTCGTCGCAGGAGGTTTCTAATCCCAGTACTAGCATGGGTTTGCGCCTTGTTTAGGCTGAATTCGAAGGCGCGCATAATAGTCGTCGCGTGATGCCCCGACCAGCGGTTTTCGATCAGAGGCTTTGCATTCCGAGCGTTGAGGGGTTAACATCCGCAACCCTTAAAAACCGACGTCTTCAAGTGCTCTTTTGCCGCGAGGATGTTGACCCCGGTAATGAATGAAGGTAGCTCTGGATGCCAGCCGTCAAAGTAAAAGAGAACGAACCCTTCGACGTAGCTCTGCGTCGTTTCAAGCGCTCCTGCGAAAAAGCCGGTGTACTGGCTGAAGTTCGTAGCCGCGAATTTTACGAGAAGCCAACTTCTGAGCGTAAGCGCAAAGCAGCAGCCGCTGTTAAGCGTCACGCCAAGAAAGTTCAGCGCGAACAGCGCCGCGCCGTTCGTCTGTACTAATACACAGACGATCGTAGCAAGCTTCTGCCAAGCCCGGCCCTCAGCCGGGCTTATGGCATTTGCGTAAAACGCTTGATGCTTCACTGTCAAAGCCGCAGACGCGACCGAGACAAATCTGCTTCACCGCGTCAGACCTGGCTCTTTTGCCAGCGGTGCACGTCTTTTCTGACGAGCCTTTCAAGGCTACTGACGAGCACACCCACTGATTCCTCTCACGACGATCAGCCCAAGGCACCTGCTTGCGTGCCAGATGATGAGCTATCCGGGGCCTATGATTGGCCATAGCGGATTCAGCGCAACACATTCAAACAGCCGAATACTGATTGGCATTAACGTCAGTGGATTTTCGGCAGATACACTTCCCGACAGCGATTACGCAGACGACACTGGTCGAGCCGCACACTTTGCGCGCCTCAAACAATGACCGCGTTCGATCACCGTACGTTACGGGATCCTTTCAGCGCAGATGACGAGAACGCCATGGCCGGGCTAATTCCCCAGAGCTTCATTGACGACCTTCTGAACCGCACCGACATCGTCGATGTGGTCAGCTCGCGCTTGCAATTGAAAAAGGCCGGCAAGAACCACACCGCCTGCTGCCCGTTCCACAAGGAAAAGACTCCGTCGTTCAGCGTCAGCCCCGACAAGCAGTTCTATTACTGCTTCGGCTGCGGCGCTGGCGGCAACGCCCTCGGCTTCATCATGGACCACGACAACCTGGATTTCGTCCAGGCTGTCGAAGAACTGGCCAAAGCCGCGGGCATGGAAATCCCCCGCGAAGAAAGCGGCCGCCCGCACAAACCGCGACAGCCAACCGATTCGCCGCTGTATCCGCTACTCAGCGCCGCTGCCGACTTTTATCGCCAGGCCCTGAAAAGCCACCCATCGCGCAAGGCCGCCGTGGAATACCTGAAAGGTCGCGGGCTGACCGGCGAAATCGCCCGGGACTTCGGCCTGGGTTTCGCTCCGCCTGGCTGGGACAACCTGTTCAAGCACTTGAGCAGCGATACCCTGCAACAAAAAGCCATGATCGATGCCGGCCTGCTGATCGAAAACGCCGAAAGCGGTAAACGCTACGACCGCTTCCGCGACCGCGTGATGTTTCCGATCCGCGACAGTCGCGGGCGCGTCATCGCCTTCGGCGGCCGGGTATTGGGCGACGACAAGCCGAAATACCTGAACTCCCCGGAAACTCCGGTTTTCCATAAAGGCCAGGAACTCTACGGCCTGTACGAAGCGCGCAAAACCAACCGCAACCTCGACGAGATCATCGTCGTCGAGGGTTACATGGACGTCATTGCCCTGGCCCAGCAAGGCCTGCGCAACGCCGTCGCGACCCTGGGCACCGCTACCAGCGAGGAACACCTCAAGCGGCTGTTTCGCGTCGTGCCCAGCGTGCTGTTCTGCTTCGACGGCGACCAGGCTGGCCGCAATGCGGCATGGCGAGCACTGGAGGCGACACTCTCGAGCCTGCAGGACGGTCGTCGCGCACGCTTTCTGTTCCTGCCCGAAGGCGAGGACCCGGACACTCTGGTCCGCTCCGAAGGCACCGACGCCTTTCGTGCCCGAATCAACCAGCACGCGCAGCCATTGGCGGATTATTTCTTCCAGCAGCTGACCGAGGAAGCCGATCCGCGCTCGCTCGAAGGCAAGGCCCACATGGCTACCCTCGCCGCACCGTTGATCGATAAAGTCCCCGGGGCCAACCTGCGCATCCTGATGCGTCAGCGCCTGAGCGAAATCACCGGCCTGAGCGGCGAAGCCGTGAGTCAGCTGGTCCAAAGCGCCCCACAGGAAGCCCCACCGGCCTACGATCCGGGCATCGATTACGACGCGATGCCTGATTACAGCGACTATCATCAGCCGCAGGCGCAGGAAATGTATGTGCCGCAGCAGGAATGGACGCCGAAGAAGCCCGGTGCAGGAGGCAAGAAATGGGACAAGAAACCTTGGGACAAAAATGGCAAACGTGGCGGTGATCGCGATCAACCTCGCGCCCCGCGGGTGCCTGCCGCTGTAGAGCCGCCAACCCTCGCCGCTTTGCGCACGCTGCTGCATCACCCGCAGCTGGCCGAAAAAGTCGAGGATGCCGGGCACTTTGCCGCCGAGGATCACACCAACACGCAATTGCTGGTGGCGCTGCTCGAAGCCGTGCAAAAGAATCCCAAGCTAAACTCAATTCAGTTGATCGCGCGCTGGCATGGCACGGAGCAAGGTCGCTTGCTCAAGGCCCTGGCGGAAAAGGAATGGCTGATAGAGGGAGACAACCTTGAACAACAGTTTTTCGACACCATAACTAGCTTGTCAGCGCGCCAACGCGAGCGAAACCTGGAACAACTTCTCAGGAAAGCACGTCAAAGCGAACTGAGCAGTGACGAGAAAAATCAACTGCGCGACCTATTAAGTCGCAATGTTTCCGCATCAAACCCGACCTCAACTGGCGCGTGAGGTCATAGCTCAGGTATAATCCTCGGCTTGTTTTTTGCCCGCCAAGACCTTCAGTGGATAGGGTGTTATGTCCGGAAAAGCGCAACAGCAGTCTCGTATCAAAGAGTTGATCACACTTGGTCGTGAGCAGGGCTACCTGACTTACGCGGAGGTCAACGACCACCTGCCGGAGGATATTTCAGATCCGGAACAGGTGGAAGACATCATCCGCATGATTAACGACATGGGGATCAACGTATTCGAGGTTGCGCCAGATAAGGATTCCCTTATGCTGGCCGACGCCGATACCGACGAAGCCGCGGCCGAAGAGGCAGCTGCTGCGTTGGCAGCGGTCGAGACCGACATTGGTCGCACTACCGACCCGGTGCGCATGTACATGCGCGAAATGGGAACCGTAGAGCTCCTCACACGTGAAGGCGAAATTGAAATCGCCAAGCGTATTGAAGAGGGCATCCGTGAAGTGATGAGCGCAATCGCGCACTTCCCTGGCACGGTTGATCATATTCTCTCCGAGTACACCCGCGTCACCACCGAAGGTGGTCGCCTGTCTGACGTCCTGAGCGGTTATATCGACCCGGACGACGGCATCGCGCCGCCTGCGGCAGAAGTGCCGCCGCCGATCGACGCGAAAGCCGCTAAAGCGGATGACGACTCCGAGGACGATGACGCCGAAGCCTCCGATGACGAGGAAGAAGCCGAAAGCGGTCCGGATCCGATCATCGCCGCCCAGCGTTTCGGCGCTGTCGCCGATCAGATGGAAATCACCCGCAAGGCGCTGAAAAAGCACGGTCGCAACAACAAGGCAACAATTGCCGAGCTGTTGGCCCTGGCCGAGCTGTTCATGCCGATCAAACTGGTGCCGAAGCAATTCGAAGGCCTGGTCGAGCGTGTTCGCAGTGCCCTGGATCGCCTGCGTCAGCAAGAGCGCGCAATCATGCAGCTCTGCGTTCGTGATGCACGCATGCCGCGTGCCGACTTCCTGCGCCAGTTCCCGGGCAACGAAGTCGACGAAAGCTGGAGTGACGCCCTGGCCAAAGGCAAAGGCAAATACGCTGAAGCCATTGGTCGTCTGCAGCCGGACATCATCCGTTGCCAGCAGAAGCTGACCGCGCTGGAAACCGAAACCGGCTTGACCATCGCTGAAATCAAGGACATCAACCGTCGCATGTCGATCGGTGAGGCCAAGGCCCGCCGCGCGAAGAAAGAGATGGTTGAAGCCAACTTGCGTCTGGTGATCTCGATCGCCAAGAAGTACACCAACCGTGGCCTGCAATTCCTCGATCTGATCCAGGAAGGCAACATCGGCTTGATGAAAGCGGTAGACAAGTTCGAATACCGTCGCGGCTACAAGTTCTCGACTTATGCCACCTGGTGGATCCGTCAGGCGATCACTCGCTCGATCGCCGACCAGGCCCGCACCATCCGTATTCCGGTGCACATGATCGAGACGATCAACAAGCTCAACCGCATTTCCCGCCAGATGCTGCAGGAAATGGGTCGCGAACCGACCCCGGAAGAGCTGGGCGAACGCATGGAAATGCCTGAGGACAAGATCCGCAAGGTATTGAAGATCGCTAAAGAGCCGATCTCCATGGAAACCCCGATCGGTGATGACGAAGACTCCCACCTGGGTGACTTCATCGAAGACTCGACCATGCAGTCGCCAATCGATGTTGCAACCGTTGAGAGCCTTAAAGAAGCGACTCGCGAAGTACTGTCCGGCCTCACTGCCCGTGAAGCCAAGGTACTGCGCATGCGCTTCGGTATCGACATGAATACCGACCACACCCTCGAAGAGGTTGGTAAGCAGTTCGACGTGACCCGTGAGCGGATTCGTCAGATTGAAGCCAAGGCGCTGCGCAAGCTGCGCCACCCGACGAGAAGCGAGCACCTGCGCTCCTTCCTCGACGAGTGATCACAGAACCCCCGGCCCAGGCCGGGGGTTTTGCTTTGTACAGATTAAATCCCCCCGTTTCCCCCCTCCGCCCAGTAGCCGTCTACACTCGAAACATTCCCCCGAGCCATAACGAGACCGTTATGCCCAGACTGCCGACCGTGCTTTTTTTGCTGTCGCTGATGACCTGGACCGCAACGGCTGGCGCTCTGACTCTCACTGACGATGAACGTAGCTGGCTGGCGGCTCACCCGGAATTGCGCCTGGGTGTCGATGCTTCGTGGCCGCCCTTCGAGTTTCGTGACGATGAGGGCCGCTACCAGGGCCTTGCCGCGGATTACATCGAGGTCATCCGCAAAAGGCTGGCAACCCGGCTCACGCCCATCGAGCCGGTGAGCTGGACCGCCGTCCTGGAACAAGCCAAAAAGGGCAAGCTGGACCTGCTGCCGGGCATCATGTCGACCCCTGAACGCCAGAAATACCTGTCGTTCACTCGCCCCTATCTGGATTTTCCGATTGTCATCCTGGCCCATGTCGGGGGCCCCCAGCCACATAACCTGAAAGACCTGTACGGCCTGAAAATCGCCGTGGTGGAAAACTACGCCCCCCACGAACTGCTGCGCACCCACCATCCCGACTTGAACCTGGTGGCGATGCCCAACGTCAGTTCGGCGCTGCAGGCGCTGGCCACCGACGAAGTAGACGCCGTGGTAGGCGATCTGGCTTCCAGCGTCTGGAGCCTGCGCCAACTCAAGCTCGATGGGTTGTATGTCAGCGGTGAAACCCCCTATCGCTATCAACTGGCCATGGGTGTACCCCGCGGCAACAAGATGCTGGTCGGCATTCTCGACAAAGTCCTGGCGGACATGAGCCCCGCTGAAATCAGCGCCATTCAGGAGCATTGGGTCGGCAACGTCCTCGATCATCGAACTTTCTGGAATGACCTGTTGGTGTATGGCCTGCCCGGATTGCTGCTGCTGACTATCGTGCTGGCGGTGGTTATCCGCATCAACCGCCGCTTGAGCTCGGAAATCGCCCGCCGGGTAGACCTTGAACAGGAACTGCGCAGCAGCGAATACCACTACCGTGGCCTGGTGGAGAGCCTGTCGGCCATCGCCTGGGAAGCAAAAGTCACCGACTTCACCTACAGCTATGTATCGCCCCACGCCGAAGACCTTCTCGGTTATCCCCTGTCCCATTGGCTGATTCCGGGCTTCTGGCGCAACATCATTCACCCCGCCGACCTGACCCGCGCCCAGACCTTCCGCGATCACGAAGTACTGGCCGGGCGCGATCACCGACTCGATTACCGGGTGATCACCGCCGACGGCCGCTGCCTGTGGGTGCGCGATATCGTCAGCCTGATCGAACACGGGCATGAGCCGGTTCTGCGCGGGTTGATGATCGATATCACCGACGCCAAGCGCACCGAAGAAGCATTGCGCCTGTCGGAACAGAAATTCGCATCCGTGTTCCAGCAATGCCCGGACATGCTGGTGATCGCGCGCCTGAGCGACGGCTGCCTGCTGGAAGTCAACGAAGCGTTCGAAGAACAGATCGGCCTCAAGGCCGAGGACGTCATTGGCCAGACCGCCACCAACCTGAACATCTGGGGGATTCCCGGTGTTGGGCCGGGCCTGTTGCAACGCTTGCAGGCCGGCAGCATCCGCAACCTGGAAATGCCCTTTCGTCGTAGCAACGGCCAGGTGTTTACCGGCCTGATCTCCGCCGAACCGTTCAACCTCGACATGACACCGGCGCTGGTGGTCGTGGTGCGGGACATCACCCAGCTCAAGGAAACCCAGCAACAGCTGCAAACTTCCGAAGAAAAATTCGCCAAGGCCTTCCACGCCTCTCCCGACGGCTTGCTGCTGTCTCGGCAAAGTGATGGCTTGCTGTTGGAGGTCAACGATGGTTTTAGCCGCATCACCGGGTTCAACAGCGCCATGTCGGTGGATCGTTCGGCGCTGGACCTGGGAATCTGGGTCAACCTCAATGAACGCAAGCAAATGCTCGACTTGCTGCACCGCGACGGCTTTGTCCGCGACTTCAGCTGCCATATCCGCCGCAGCGACGGGCAGATCCGCCTCTGTGAAGTGTCCAGCCGTCCGCTGCCGATTGGCGATGAAGACTGCATGCTGACCATCGCCCGGGACATCACCGAGCGGCACCTGATGCAGGAAAAACTGCAACAGGCCGCCACCGTGTTCGAAAGCACCGCCGAAGGCGTGTTGATCACCGATACCCAACAGCACATCAGCGCGGTCAACCGCGCGTTCACCGAAATCACCGGTTACAGCGAAAACGAAGCCCTGGGCCACACGCCACGCCTGCTCGCCTCAGGCCTGCATGACAGTGCGTTCTACGCGGCCATGTGGCATCAATTGACCGCCGAAGGTCATTGGCAGGGCGAGATTTCCAATCGGCGCAAGAATGGCGAACTATATCCGAGCTGGCTGACCATCAGTGCCGTGCGCAACCGCGACAAGTTCATCACCCACTTTGTCGCGGTGTTCGCCGACATTTCCAGCCTCAAGCATGCCCAGGCCAAACTCGACTACCAGGCGCACCACGACCCGCTGACCGGCCTGCCGAACCGCACGCTGTTCGAAAGCCGTTTGCTGACGGCGCTCAACAACCAACAGGAAAACGGTGGCCAGGGCGCCGTGCTGTTCCTCGACCTTGACCGCTTCAAACACATCAACGACAGCCTCGGCCACCCGGTCGGCGACTTGCTGCTCAAGGGCATTGCCGTGCGCCTCAAGGAGCAGTTGCGTGACATCGACACCGTAGCGCGCCTGGGGGGTGACGAATTCATCATTCTATTGCCGGGCCTGCAACAATCCAGCGATGCCGACCACATCGCCACCAAATTGCTCAATTGTTTCGCCGCGCCGTTCCAGGCTGGCGAACACGAGTTTTTCATCAGCGCCAGTATCGGCACCAGCCTCTATCCGAAGGATGGCTGCGACGTTGCCACACTGATCAAGAACGCCGACGCCGCGATGTACCGCTCCAAGGCCAAGGGCCGCAACCGCGTCGAAAGCTACACCCGCGACCTCACTGCCCAGGCCAGCGAACGCGTGGCGCTGGAACACGAACTGCGCCGCGCCATCGAACGCAACGAGTTGCACCTGTGCTACCAACCGAAAATCAGCCTCGTGGACTACAGCCTGGTCGGCGCCGAAGCCCTGATCCGCTGGCGCCATCCGACGTTTGGCGACGTGCCGCGGGAACACTTCATCCCGCTGGCTGAAGAAAACGGCATGATCCTGCAAATCGGCGACTGGGTCCTGGAAACCGCCTGCCGGCAGATGGCCGAATGGCACCGGCTGTACGACAGTCCCGGCCCGCTGTCGGTCAACCTTGCCGGCGCCCAATTGCGCCAACCCAATCTGCTGGGCCGTATCGAACAGTTGCTCAAGGACAACGGCCTCAACCCCGGTTTCCTGCAACTGGAAATCACCGAAAACTTCATCATGAGCCAGGCCGAGGAAGCGCTGGCGGTGCTGCATCAACTCAAAAAACTGGGCGTGCAACTGGCCATCGATGACTTCGGTACCGGTTACTCGTCCCTGAGCTACCTCAAGCGCCTGCCACTGGACATCCTCAAGATCGACCAGTCCTTCGTCCGCGGCCTGCCGGACGATCCCCACGATGCGGCGATCGTACGCGCCATCATCGCGCTCGGACGCAGCATGCCATTCACCGTGATTGCCGAAGGGGTCGAGACCCTGGCGCAACAGCAATTCCTCGCTGCCGAGGGCTGTGAACAAATCCAGGGCTACATCGTCAGCCTGCCCCTGCCCCCCGACGAATTTGCCGCGACGTTTCTTCGTACAACCGTATTAGATTTTTCGGATAGCACAGCTGCGAAACCATCGCTATAATCCGCGACCTACTGAGGGCCTATAGCTCAGTTGGTTAGAGCAGAGGACTCATAATCCTTTGGTCCACGGTTCAAGTCCGTGTGGGCCCACCAAACAAGAAAGCCGCGCATTGCGCGGCTTTTGCGTATCTGAATAGCCCGAAACAGTAGAGCCATTTTTTAAATCGTTCAGTTGGCAAAGTTTTCGATCTTTACCTGGCCCTCGGGGAAGGTGGCGATGATTTCCAGCTCGCCACCCATGGCGCGGATGTAGTTGCGCAAAGTACTGATGTACATATCCGTTCGCCGCTCCATCTTGGAGATCGCCGCCTGGTTGACATGCAGCGTCCTGGCCAGAGTGTCCTGACTCAACGCTTGCGCCTGGCGCAACTCGTGCAGCGGCATTTGTTCTCGTAGCTTCTGATGCAAGGCCTCAACACGCGCTTTAGACTCTGGAGAGCGACGTGCCACCAAATCAGCAAATTTTTTAGCCATTGTCATAGCCCTCTTTCTTCAATGTTTCCAAGTGCTCGTCGTAGAGACGTTCGGCCAGTGGCACGTGTTCCGTATACCAACGCTCCTGGCCGGTTTTATCACCGCCAATCAGCAGAATCGCGCTGCGCCGTGGATCAAACGCGTACAGCACACGGTACGGCCTGCCAGCGTGCTGCACCCTTAACTCACGAAGGTTGCCATGCCGTGAACCCTTGATATCGCTGGTATGTGGAAAACCCAAGTGTGGGCCATCCTCGCCCAGCAACATCACCGTGGCCTGAACCGAGTCCTGTTCGGCCTCGTTCAGGTGATCCCACCAGGCCTCAAATTCATCCGTGTATTCGACGTCCCATTTCATACAAATATGCCACCAAAGGAATATAACCTCAAAGGAATAAATGTATGAGCTTCAGAGGTGCCCAACCACCCTGATTCCTCTGTCAATTGTTAACGATGGTTACTGGTAGAGGGTTTGCCGTTTCGCCAATTGCTTCAGCGCCCTCATGACAACGCGGGAACCAGGCGTTTGGCTCAACTACTCAGAGGATGCACCGGCCTGGAAAATCGCTCGTTGCGCCAGTCTTCGTTTACAGAGGGTGTCGCAATATCGGATGACGTCCGTAAACCTTGTAGGCAAACTCCGAATCTTGCTTTTGGGCACTTTGCTGCCTTGTTGCGCTTTTCTTCGACGGGATAGTCTCCGGACGTCGCTGACCATTCAGCGATCGGGCTTGGAAACCCGTCGAACCGCTACGCAATAGCGCCCAATCAAGACTGCAGACGTTTTTACGACTGCAATCCTGTGTCATGGCAGCTGTGCGTGGGACGTCTTCGGGCGTGCCGGTTTCTCTGGTTCCCGGTTTTCCAACCTGCGCACAGCTGCCACCCATTCGCTTGGAAACGAAAGTGGCGGCTCCTTGAATAACCAGGAGTAATCTCATGAGTAAAACGGATTCGCACGCACCCTCAGAACTAAAAACCGTCGGCTTCACACCCTTCCTGTATCTCTCGAATCAGCCGCTGTTCCACGTCTGTCGCGACGTCCCCATCGCCGACGCCCTGGCCCAAGCCTCCGACCTGCTGTTCCTCGCCAAATCCCTGACCGTCGATGCCGCCTACGCCCAAGACTCCGACCGTCACGCCTGGGCTGCGCACTACCTGACGACGATGAGCAAAGCGGTGATTGATGATGTAGTGAAGGTGCTGACGCGAAGGCCCGTTCAGGCGGCGACGAACGCCAAAGACTAGCGGCGGCTCAACTCTCGAAAACACGCCTCGATTTTTCGGGGCTTCCAATGCTTATAGACGGAATAGCCTGCACCGCCCGCAGCCGTTCCAGCATCTGCCCCGTCAACACAACCTCATACGTATCAGCCGCCCGCCCCCATTGCTCCACAAGGGCCATGCCGTCCACCAGCGCCGCCGCCAATTCGGCAATCGTCCCGGCCTGATCTTCGATAATTCCTTGAGTCCGAACCCACAGCCGATCAGTCATCGCTTCAAGCTGCGCCGCTATGCGCTCACCCGACGCTGGATCAGTATCCGGGCAGGCGATGTTGCGCAGCAGGTGCTGAAGCTCCCTGATTTTTGCGTAATCCTGTTCCGCCCCCTGCTCGCCTTTGAGGATGGCGGTGGCTTTGGGCTTGTCGACGCGTTTTGCGGCTGAAGGTTTTGAAGGCAGGGTCTGCGCCATTGCGCCAGCCAGGAGCACCATCATTCGGGCTTCCAGATGTTCCTTCATGGCTTCTATCGACGAAATGGAGCGCACCAAGGTAATGGAGGCCCCTCCCTGGTACCGCAGTTCCTTGGTCACTGTCAGGGTCACGCCGCCCGTTTCAAATCCCAGGGCGCGGGCCACCACGTAGTGCCCCATTTCGTGATGGGCGATCTGCAATGCACGGTCCCGTACAGCAGCAGGCAGCTTCGTTGTCATGTTCTTCGCCCCGCGTCCTCTACTGCCTCAATCCTAGCCGATTTCCATACACGCCCTTTCGCCCTACAAAAAGCCGCGCAATGGCGCGGCTTTTCTGACTCAAGCTTCAGCCCTTATTCGGGCAAAGCGTAGGCAATCACATAATCCCCACGATCCGTCGACTGACGCGCACCGCCCACCGTGAGCAGGATGTACTGCCTTCCGGTTTTCGGTGAAACGTAAGTCATCGGCCCGGACTGGCTGCCCACCGGCAAACGCGATTTCCAGATTTCGTTGCCGTTGCCGGTATCGAAGGCGCGCAGATAGAAGTCCTGGGTGCCGGCGAAGAACAGCAGGCCCGACTGGGTGGCCAGCGATGCGCCGAGGGTCGGCATGCCGATCGGGATCGGCAGGTGCATGCGGATGCCCAGCGGGCCGGTGTCCTGCACGGTGCCGACCGGAACTTGCCACATCAGCTTGTGGGTTTTGAGGTCGATGGCCGACATGGTGCCGAACGGTGGTTTCTGGCACGGAATGCCGACCGCCGAGAGGAAGCGTTCGCGCATGGCGCCGAACGGTGTGCCTTCCTGCGGTACCACGCCCATTTCGATACCGCTGGCCCCGGCTTTGATCTTGTCGCGCGGGATCATGTAGTTGGCCAGGCCCAGGCGCATGTCGTTGACGAACATGTAGTGGGTGTTCGGATCAACCGAGACGCTGCCCCAGTTCATGCCGCCCAGCGAGCCCGGGAATTGCAGGGCGCGATCCATGCCCGGCGGGGTGTAGACGCCTTCGTGGCGCATGCCTTTGAACTGAATGCGGCACATCAACTGGTCAAACGGCGTGGCGCCCCACATGTCGAATTCGCTCAGGGTCTTGTTGCCGATTGACGGCATGTCCACCGAGAAC
The DNA here is from genome assembly GCF_040448305.1 of Pseudomonas fluorescens. Classification (NCBI taxonomy): domain Bacteria; kingdom Pseudomonadati; phylum Pseudomonadota; class Gammaproteobacteria; order Pseudomonadales; family Pseudomonadaceae; genus Pseudomonas; species Pseudomonas fluorescens. Next base: position 6,205,574 of record NZ_CP148752.1, read on the forward strand.
GGCTGGGTTGGCGAGTAACGTTCGCCGGGCACCTTGCCTTGCGGCACCGGGCGCTCTTCGACGCGGGCAATCGGCACGCCGGTTTCGCGGTTGAGCAGGAAGATCTCGCCCTGCTTGGTGACTTGCGCCAGGGCTGGCTGGGTGCCGCCCTTGTCGTCCGGCACGTCGTACAGCAGCGGCTGTGCAGGCAGGTCGAAGTCCCACAGGTCGTGGTGCGTGGTCTGGAAGTGCCAGCGTACCTGGCCGGTCTTCACATCGATGGCGACGATGGACGAGCTCCACTTGTCGTCGAACTCGGTGCGTTGACCGGCGAAGAAGTCCGGGGTGGCGTTGCCGGTTGGCAAGTAAACCAGACCGAGCCTGGCGTCGTAGGACATGGCCGACCAGACGTTCGGCGTACCACGGGTATAGGTCTCTCCGGCCGGTGGACGTTTGGTGGTGTTCGGGTTGCCCGGATCCCATGCCCATACCAGTTCACCGCTACGCACGTCGTAGGCACGGACCACGCCCGGCGGTTCGCCGGTGGAGTAGTTATCGGCCACGCGGCCGCCGACGATCACCACGCTCCCTGCGACCAATGGGGTCGAGGTTTGCTGGTAGTAACCGGGCTTCACGTCGCCCATGTCAGTGGTCAGGTCAACGGTGCCCTTGTTGCCGAATTCTTCGCAGGGCTTGCCGGTGTCGGCATTGATGGCAATCAGGCGCGCATCGCCGGTCGGCAGAAACAGACGTTTCGTACAGGCGGTTGGCTGATTGTCCGCAGACACCGGGGTCTCGGAATAGCCCAGGCCACGGCAACGCTGCCAGTTGGGCGCAGTGCCTTGCGGGTCGAACTTCCAGCGCTGGGCGCCGGTGTCGGCATCCAGGGCGAAGACTTTGCCGTAGGCGGTGCAGATGTAGACCGTGTCACCGATTTGCAGTGGGGTGTTCTGGTCTTCAGCGCCGGCACCGGTGCTTTGCGGGATGTCGCCGGTGCGGAAGGTCCAGGCGACCTGCAACTTGTCGATGTTGCCCTTGGTGATCTGGTCCAGCGCGGCAAAGCGGTTGCCGGCGGTGGTGTTGCCCCAGTGGGCCCAATCTTTCTGTTCGGTGCCTGGAGTGACCGGCGTTACCGCAGGTTCGGTGGTGGCCTTGACCACGTGGGTCGGCACGAACATGTAGGCCATCGTCGCAACGACGCCCACGCCCAGAATGCCAGCCAGACCGTAGGCGCCACGCCCGCCGGTCGCGCCTGAAGCGCGGACCAGGGTCGGATAGATCAACGCCACAACCAGACCGATCACGGCGAAGGTCAGCACCCGCGAGACCAGCGGCCAGTACTCGAGACCGGTGTCCCAAACAGCCCAGATCGCGGTGAGGATCAACGCCACACCATACAGCCAGGCGCCGAACGGCTTGCGCCGGGCAATCATCAACCCGGACGCCAGCATCGCCAGCCCCATCAACAGGAAATACCAGCTGCCACCCAGCGCGATCAGATAACCACCGCCACCGGCCAGGCCGAGCCCGATCAGTGCAATCAGCACACCCAGCCCCGCCAGCAACCACTTGCTGCCGGCGGCAGCCCCAGAATTGTTCATGTCGGAAATTTTCCCCATTTGTGACAAGGGCGGAATAATGTACTACCTAGTTACTTATGGCAATTTGTCGCAGGCAAAAATGTCATGAACGGTATTGAGGCCAGATCAAATCTCCGTCGCGAGCGTCCTGCAGGAACTGCCTGTAACATGCTTGCGCACTGATCCATGCCACTGGAGATAACCCTTTGCCTGACACTCGCACGCCTGTTCTCGATGAAATCGACCGCCAATTGATTGCCGCCCTGCAGATCAACGCCCGCGAGAGCGTGGCCATGCTCGCCCGACAACTGGGCATCGCCCGTACCACCGTCACTTCGCGCCTGGCGCGGCTGGAAAAGGCCAAGGTGATCACCGGTTACGGCGTGCGCCTCGGGCAGCGGGTGGTGGATGGCGGGTTGCAGGCGTATGTGGGGATAACCGTGCAACCGCGTTCCGGTAAAGAGGTTTTGCGCCGACTGAGTGCGATGGCGCAGGTGCAGCAGTTGTGTGCGGTGAGTGGCGAATTTGATTATGTGGCGTGGTTGCGCACCGATTCGCCGGAGCAGCTGGATCAGTTGCTGGACCAGATTGGCAGTGTGGATGGGGTGGAGAAGACCACGACCTCGATCATCTTGAGTAGCAAGATTGATCGGGGGCAGCCGGTTTGAGTTTCTGCCTGTAGTTTTTTTGGTGCCAGGGCTGGCCTCTTCGCGAGCAAGCCCGCTCCCACAGTGGTCAGTGTGCATTGATAGATCGTCATACTGATCAAACAAATAGCATAATGACGACACTTTGCGTCTTATTAACGTGTTCTGTGCTCTCTAGAATGGCTGGCATCTTTTCCTATACTCAGATGCGCATTCCGCGTCGGGTCGCCAGCAAGGTCAGCCATGAACAAGAACAATCGCCATCCTGCAGACGGTAAGAAACCAGTCACCATTTTCGGCCCGGACTTTCCTTTCGCCTTCGACGACTGGATCGAACACCCGGCCGGGCTGGGCAGCATTCCCGAGCACAATCACGGTGCCGAGGTGGCGATTGTTGGCGGCGGGATCGCCGGCCTGGTGGCGGCGTATGAGCTGATGAAGCTGGGCCTGAAACCGGTCGTTTACGAAGCCTCGAAAATGGGTGGCCGTCTGCGTTCCCAGGCATTCAATGGCGCCGAAGGAATCGTTGCCGAACTGGGTGGGATGCGCTTCCCGGTGTCGTCCACCGCGTTTTATCACTACGTCGACAAACTGGGTCTGGAAACCAAACCCTTCCCTAACCCGCTGACACCCGCGTCGGGCAGCACGGTGATCGACCTCGAAGGCCAGACCCATTACGCACAGAAGCTGTCGGATCTTCCTGCACTGTTCCAGGAAGTGGCTGACGCCTGGGCCGATGCACTGGAAGCTGGCTCGCAGTTCTCCGATATCCAGCAAGCCATTCGTGACCGCGACGTGCCACGCCTCAAGGAACTGTGGAACACCCTGGTGCCGCTGTGGGACGACCGCACCTTCTACGACTTCGTCGCCACCTCCAAGGCCTTCGCCAAGCTCTCGTTCCATCACCGTGAGGTGTTCGGCCAGGTCGGTTTCGGTACCGGCGGCTGGGACTCGGACTTCCCGAACTCGATGCTGGAAATCTTCCGAGTCGTCATGACCAACTGCGACGATCACCAGCACCTGGTGGTCGGCGGCGTGGAACAGGTGCCACAAGGCATCTGGCGCCATGTGCCGGAGAGTTGCGCGCATTGGCCGGCCGGCACCAGCCTCAGCTCGCTGCACAACGGCGCACCGCGTACCGGCGTGAAGAAAATTGCCCACGCGCCGGGCGGCCGTTTCGCCGTCACCGACAACTGGGGCGACACCCGCGAATACGCCGCGGTGCTGACCACCTGCCAAAGCTGGCTGCTGACCACCCAGATCGAATGCGACGAAACCCTGTTCTCGCAAAAGATGTGGATGGCTTTGGACCGCACCCGCTACATGCAGTCTTCGAAAACTTTCGTGATGGTCGACCGCCCGTTCTGGAAGGACAAGGATCCGGAAACCGGCCGCGACCTGATGAGCATGACCCTCACCGACCGCCTGACCCGTGGCACTTATCTGTTCGACAACGGCGACGACAAGCCGGGGGTGATTTGCCTGTCGTACTCGTGGATGAGCGACGCGCTGAAAATGCTGCCGCAGCCGGTGGAAAAACGCGTGAAGCTGGCATTGGATGCGTTGAAGAAGATCTACCCGAAAGTCGACATCGCCGCGCGGATCATCGGCGATCCGATCACTGTTTCGTGGGAAGCCGACCCGCATTTCCTCGGCGCGTTCAAAGGCGCCCTGCCCGGCCACTACCGCTACAACCAGCGCATGTACGCGCACTTCATGCAGGACGACATGCCAGCCGAGCAGCGCGGGATCTTCATCGCCGGTGACGACGTTTCGTGGACCCCGGCCTGGGTTGAGGGCGCGGTACAGACCTCGCTCAACGCGGTGTGGGGCATCATGAAACATTTCGGCGGTGCAACTCACGCCGAGAATCCGGGTCCAGGAGATGTGTTCAACGAGATCGGACCGATCGCCCTGCCCGAGTAAGAGGAATCCGAAATGCGCGTAGCCCTTTACCAATGTCCACCGCTGCCTCTGGATGTCGCCGGCAACCTGCAACGCTTGCAGCAGCTTGCGCTGGAGGCAAAAGGTGCCGACCTGCTGGTGCTGCCGGAGATGTTCCTGACCGGCTACAACATCGGCGTCGATGCCGTCAGCGTGTTGGCGGAGGTGTACAACGGTGAGTCGGCGCAGCAGATTGCGCGCATTGCCAAGGCAACCGGGATCGCCATTTTGTATGGCTATCCCGAGCGCACCGAGGACGGGCAGATCTACAACGCCGCGCAGTTGATCGACGCTAACGGCGAGCGCATCTGCAACTACCGCAAGACCCATCTGTTCGGCGATCTGGATCACTCGATGTTCAGTGCAGGTTCCGACGAGTTTCCCATCGTTGAGCTCAACGGCTGGAAGCTCGGTTTCCTGATCTGCTACGACCTGGAGTTTCCGGAAAACGCCCGACGCCTGGCCCTGGCCGGCGCCGAGCTGATCCTGGTACCGACCGCGAACATGATTCCGTTCGATTTCGTCGCCGATGTCACCGTGCGCTCCCGCGCCTTCGAAAACCAATGCTATGTGGCCTACGCCAACTACTGCGGCCATGAAGGCGACATCCACTACTGCGGCCAGAGCAGCATTGCTGCGCCGGATGGCAGTCGTATCGCTCAGGCGGGTCTGGATGAATCGCTGATCGTCGGAGAGCTGGATCGACAGTTGATGCTCGACTCCCGCGCCGCCAATCGCTACCTGATCGATCGCCGCCCTGAGCTTTACGGCGAGCTGAACAAGCCCTAATCCGCTAGCATTGGCACTTCACTGTTCTGGAAGTGCCCATGCCCGCGCTGAATCCCCTTCGCCCCCACACTGAAACCCTGGCCAATGGCTTGCGGGTGACGCTGCGTCATGCCCCGAATTTGAAGCGTTGCGCAGCAGCGTTGCGGGTCGCCGCGGGTAGCCATGATGTGCCGCTGGCGTGGCCTGGCCTGGCGCATTTTCTTGAGCATCTGCTGTTTCTGGGGACTGAGCGTTTTCCCGTGAGCCAGGGGCTGATGGCTTACGTCCAGAGCCATGGTGGACAAGTGAATGCGCGGACCAGCGAACGGACCACCGACTACTTTTTCGAATTACCGCCTCAAGCATTCGTTGGCGGATTGGAGCGTCTGTCAGACATGCTCGCCCATCCGCGTATGAATCCGGACGATCAACTGCGGGAACGGGAAGTGCTGCACGCGGAATATGTCGCGTGGTTGCAGGATCCGACAGCGCAGCAGCAGTTTGCACTGTTCAATGGCCTGGCCGAGGCTCATCCGCTACGGGGTTTTCATGCCGGCAATCGCGACAGTCTGCCGCTGCAACAACCCGAGTTTCAGCAGGCGTTGCAGGATTTTTATCAGCGCTATTACCAGACCGGGCAAATGACCTTGTGTCTGGCCGGGCCGCAGAGCCTCGATGAATTGAAAGCGATGGCCGAAGCCTTTGGCAGCGTCATTGTCAGAGGCGAAACAGCCACTCAACTCCCTTCAACGCCGCTGATGGACGCCTCCGCCAACAGTTATCAACAGGCTGGCGAGCGGCGCCTAGATCTGCTGTTTGCCCTTGAAGCGCTGCCCGATTTCTCTGCCGAAGCGTTGGCATTCCTGTGCCACTGGCTGAACGTGGTAAAACCCGGCGGCTTGTTGGCGGACTTGCGCGAGCGCGGGCTGGCCGATCACCTGAAAGCCCAGCCGCTGTATCAGTTCGCCGGGCAAGCCTTGCTACATATCGAATTCACCCTGCCCGCCGCCGGCTCGGCAACAGGCATCCGCGAACGCCTGCTGGACTGGCTCGGTTTCTTTGCCGAGCAAGACTGGAACCGATTGCGCGAAGAGTACGCAACCCTGCTCCAGCGCCGACAGCAAATCAGCAGTGCCTTGCAACTGGCCCGACTGGACAGCGAACCACGCGAATTCGGGTTAACCGAGCAGGACGTTACAGCCCTCAAGCAAATCCTCCAACAAATTGGCGCTGTGGATAACTTCAGCGGCCCTTGGCAATTGCCGGCACCCAACCCTTTTCTGCGCGCCGAAGCACCAGCAACCAACGCCGGATTGATTCGCGGCCAGACCAGCGCCCACCGTGGCCTGCGCACGTTTGCCCAGGATCGTTCGCGCAGCCGTCGTGAACGATCGCCGATGCAATTCAGCCAGGCATGGCCGGACAACGGTGCTGAAGGTGCGATTTATCTGCGCTGGCGTCTGGACTCGACTCCCGACAGCCACCTTCAATCACGGCTGGAGAACCACCTGCAATCGTTGCGCGAAGACGCGCACCAGGCCGGTGTGGATTTTTCCTTCAGTGCATCGGGCAACGAATGGCTGCTCAAACTGAACGGGCTACAGGAGCCGATGCCCAGCGTTCTGGAGCATGTGCTGAAAGAACTGATAAAACCCGATGCCGCTGTCTCACAAGCCGAATCGACCAGCGTTGCGTTGATACCGATTCGACAACTGCTCAAGGCATTGCCCGATCACTGCCTCAGGCACACCGCGAACCCGGACGACGTGCAGCAACTCTGGTCGAGTGCGCGATGGGATGGGCTGGCCATCGGATTATCGGCTCAGACTCAAGCAGCCATGGGCCTGGCCTTGAGCCGCATACCCGGCACGCCGGACAATCAACTGACGCCGCCCTCTTCGATCCTTGCACAGCATCTGTGGAGCACTGCCGATACTGCCTCCAACGAACACGCGTTGCTGCTGTTCTGTCCGACAGCCACCCAGGAAATGGCCGACGAAGCCGCGTGGCGTTTGCTCGCGCATGTCTGCCAGACACCGTTCTACCAACGCCTGCGGGTGGAGCTGCAACTTGGCTATGCGGTGTTCAGCGCCCTGCGGCAGATTCACGGGCAAACCGGGCTGCTGTTCGGTGTGCAATCGCCAGGCATTGCGCCGGAGGGGTTGCTGCAACACATCGAGCAATTCCTGAATCGATTGCCGGAGCTGATCCACGCGCTCGACGACACCACCTTCAACGCTCAACGCCAGGCCCTGGCGGATCAGTTTTGCAGCGCTGCGCTCACCACGGGTCAAGCGGCCGAATTGCTCTGGCAGGGCAAGCTGGCCGGCCGTTCGTCGGATTATCTGACGCAATTGCCCGAGGCCATTGTGCGCATTGACCGGACCGCTCTACTGGCTGCGGCCCAACGCCTGAATCAGGCCGAAGGCGGCTGGCTGTGCCTTGCCAACAGCGCAGCCCCAGGCGCGCCATGGCAAGCGGCAAAATGATCATTACCGGGGCTGCAAGGAGCTTTCTCAAAGTTTCACGGGCAATTTCTTTGAAATTTTGAGTAACATAGCAACCTAACTATCTTGAACATCTCTGACTTGAGGTGGACTATACCTATAGATAGCGCTATCCCACCCTACCTGAAGGAGTTCAATTTATGGCCTGGACCAAACCTGCCTACACCGACCTGCGTATTGGCTTTGAAGTCACCATGTACTTCGCAAGCCGCTAATCTCAGCTTTGACAGAGATGCAGCACAACGCCTCGGTTATCCGAGGCGTTTTATTTTCAGCGTTGAAATGATGGAGCGTCCATGTTTGTCCAGATTCTAGGTTCCGCTGCTGGCGGCGGCTTCCCCCAGTGGAACTGCAACTGCGTGAACTGCGCGGGCTTTCGCAACGGCAGCCTGCGGGCCAAGGCGCGGACGCAATCGTCCATCGCGATTTCCGATGACGGCGTGAACTGGGTGCTGTGCAACACCTCCCCGGACATTCGCGCCCAACTCCAGAGCTTCGCCCCGATGCAACCGGGCCGCGCCCTGCGCGATACCGGGATCGGCGCGATCATCCTGATGGACAGCCAGATCGACCACACCAACGGCCTGCTCATGCTGCGCGAAGGGTGCCCGCATCAGGTCTGGTGCACCGACATGGTCCACGAAGACCTGAGCAGCGGTTTTCCGCTGTTCACCATGCTCAAGCACTGGAATGGCGGGCTGACCTGGAATCAGATCGAGCTCGACCAGAGCTTCAGCGTACCGGCATGCCCGAACCTGCGCTTCACCCCGCTGCCTTTGCGCAGTGCCGCGCCGCCCTACTCCCCGCACCGCTTCGACCCGCATCCGGGCGACAACATCGGCCTGATCGTCGAAGACCTCAACACCGGCGGCAAACTGTTCTACGCACCGGGCCTGGGCAAGGTGGATGCAGCGCTGCTGGAGATCATGGCCGGCAGCGATTGCCTGCTGGTGGATGGAACCTTGTGGGATGACGATGAAATGCAGCGTCGCGGCGTGGGTACCCGCACCGGTCGCGAGATGGGACACCTGGCGCAGAACGGCCCCGGTGGGATGCTTGAAGTGCTGGAACAACTGCCCACGCAGCGCAAGGTGCTTATCCACATCAACAATACTAACCCGATTCTTGATGAAGATTCGCCGGAGCGCGCAGAGCTGGATCGGCGCGAGGTTGAAGTGGCGTATGACGGCATGAGTATTGTTTTATAAGTAGCCGAGACCGCTGCGCGGTCTATCGCGAGCAGGCTCGCTCCCACAGGGGTATGCGATCAACTGTGGGAGCGAGCCTGCTCGCGATGAGGCCAGCTCAGGCACTGAAGAATCCACCGGTCCTACCCGGAGAACCGCAATGACCGATACCCCAATGTCCCCCGCCGAATTCGAAGCCGCCCTGCGCGCCAAGGGCGCCTATTACCACATCCATCACCCCTACCACGTGGCGATGTACGAAGGCCGGGCCACCCGCGAGCAGATCCAGGGCTGGGTCGCCAACCGTTTCTACTATCAGGTGAACATCCCCCTGAAGGACGCGGCGATCCTCGCTAACTGCCCTGACCGCGAGATCCGCCGCGAGTGGATTCAGCGCCTGCTCGACCACGACGGCGCGCCCGGTGAAGACGGCGGCATCGAAGCCTGGCTGCGTCTGGGCCAGGCCGTGGGCCTCGACCCCGACCAACTGAGTTCCCAGGAGCTGGTGCTCCCCGGCGTACGCTTCGCCGTGGACGCCTATGTCAATTTCGCCCGCCGCGCCAGTTGGCAAGAAGCAGCGAGCAGCTCGCTGACCGAACTGTTCGCCCCGCAGATCCATCAATCGCGCCTGGACAGCTGGCCCCAGCATTACCCTTGGATCGACCCGGCCGGCTACGAGTATTTCCGCACGCGCCTGGGCCAGGCACGGCGTGATGTCGAGCATGGCCTGGCGATCACGCTGCAGCACTACACCACCCGTGAAGGCCAGGAGCGCATGCTGGAAATTCTCCAGTTCAAACTGGACATTCTTTGGAGCATGCTCGATGCCATGAGCATGGCCTACGAACTGAAACGCCCGCCGTATCACAGCGTGACCGGGGAACGGGTCTGGCACAAAGGAATCACCTTATGAGTTTCGATCGCAGCAAGACCCCGACCTGGCGTCCTGGCTACCGCTTCCAGTACGAACCGGCGCAAAAAGGCCATGTGCTGCTGTACCCGGAAGGCATGATCAAGCTCAATGAAAGCGCCGCGTTGATTGGTGGCTTGATTGATGGCGAGCGAGACGTGGCTGCCATCATCGCCGAACTCGATCAGCAGTTCCCCGGCGTGCCCGAGCTCGGTGACGACATCGAGCAATTCATGGAGGTTGCCCGTGCGCAGCACTGGATCGAACTTGCCTGATTCATCGGTGCAAGTACCGCCCAAACCCGAGATCGGCCTGCCGCTGTGGCTGCTCGCCGAGCTGACCTATCGCTGCCCGCTGCAATGCCCGTACTGCTCCAATCCGCTGGATTTCGCCGAGCAAGGCAAAGAGCTGAGCACCGAGCAGTGGATCAAGGTGTTTCGCGAAGCGCGGGAAATGGGTGCCGCGCAACTGGGCTTTTCCGGTGGCGAACCGCTAGTGCGCCAGGACCTCGCCGAGCTGATTGCCGAGGCCCGCAAACTGGGTTTCTACACCAACCTGATCACCTCCGGCATCGGCCTCACCGAGCAGAAAATCAGCGACTTCAAAAAGGCCGGTCTCGATCACATCCAGATCAGTTTCCAGGCCAGCGACGAGCAGGTGAACAACCTGCTGGCCGGTTCGAAAAAGGCCTTCGCACAGAAACTGGAAATGGCCCGGGCGGTGAAGGCCCACGGTTATCCGATGGTGCTGAACTTCGTCACCCATCGGCACAATATCGACCAGATCGACCGCATCATCGAGCTGTGCATCGCCCTGGAGGCGGACTTCGTCGAACTCGCCACGTGCCAGTTCTACGGCTGGGCGCAACTCAATCGCGTTGGGCTTTTGCCGACCAAAGAGCAACTGGTGCGCGCCGAACGCATAACCAACGAATACCGCGCCAAACTGGAAGCCGAAGGGCATCCGTGCAAGCTGATTTTCGTCACGCCGGACTATTACGAAGAACGCCCGAAAGCCTGCATGAACGGCTGGGGCAGTATTTTTCTGACGGTCACGCCGGACGGAACCGCACTGCCTTGTCACGGTGCCCGACAGATGCCGGTGCAGTTTCCCAACGTGCGCGACCACAGCATGCAGCACATCTGGTACGACTCGTTCGGCTTCAACCGCTTTCGCGGTTACGACTGGATGCCCGAGCCGTGCCGTTCCTGTGACGAGAAAGAAAAAGACTTCGGCGGCTGCCGCTGCCAGGCGTTCATGCTCACCGGTGATGCCAGCAACGCCGACCCGGTGTGCAGCAAGTCGCCACAACACAGCGTGATCCTCAAGGCCCGCGAAGAAGCCGAGCACGCCACCCAGACTATCGACCAACTGGCCTTTCGCAATGAACGAAACTCACGCCTCATCGCCAAAAGCTGAACCATTCAGTGCTGCCAAAGCCGTGGCCGCCGGTATCGACTTTGCCGAATTGCAGGTCGGTCCTCAGGGCCTGTTCTGGAACGAGTACCGCCCCGAAGACGCCGCATGCCGGATCTGGCATTGGCGCGACGGTGCAGCGAAATGCCTGACGCCACCGGGGTTCAGCGTGCGCAGTCGGGTGTACGAATATGGCGGCGGCGCGTTTTGTCTGACGGATGACGGCATCGTTTTCGTCAACGAGGCAGACCAGCAGTTGTATCGGCAATCACTGCAAGGCGAAGCGCCCGAAAGGCTGACGTCCGGGGCGTGCCGTTATGGCGATCTGCAGTTCGCCAACGGGCAAGTGCTGGCGGTCGAGGAGCATCGCGATCAACACCGACTGGTGGCAATCGATCTGTTGGATGGCGCATGTCACCTGCTGGCCGAGGGTGCCGATTTCTACGCGGCACCGACGCTGAGCCCTGATGCCCGGCGCCTGGCCTGGATCGAGTGGAGTCGCCCGGATCAGCCATGGACAGCGACCCGCTTGATGGTTGCCGAACGCCTCGCCAGCGGTGGCTTTGCCAACGCTCGTTGTGTGGCGGGCGACGGCGTTCAAGAGTCTGTGCAGCAACCGCGGTTTGATGCCGGCGGTCGCTTGTATTGCCTGACGGATCGCGCCGGTTACTGGCAGCCATGGAAAGAATCTGAAAAAGGCCTGAGTCCATTGCCAAGTGCCAGCGCCGACCATGGCCCCGCGCCCTGGCAACTCGGCGGCAGCACGTGGTTGCCGCTGAGCGACGACAGTTATCTGGCCAGTTGGACCGAGGGCGGGTTTGGCCGATTGGGCATGTGCGGCAATTCCAGCGCCGACTTCACTGGCGACTACAGCCGCTTTCGCCATCTGGCCGTGGATGAGCAGTTCATCTATTGCATCGCCGCGTCGCCCGTCAGTTCAACCGCCGTGATCGCTGTCGATCGCCTTTCTCGACAAGTAAAAGTGCTGGCCGGCGGGGTTGCCCCCTTGGCCGCCGAACAGATCAGCCGCCCGCAAACCTTGCGCTACCCAAGTGGCTCAGGCGAAGCACACGGCTTCTTCTACCCGGCGATGACCGGCGCGGCGAAACCGCCATTGGTAGTGTTCATCCATGGTGGCCCGACCTCGGCGTGTTACCCGATGCTCGATCCGCGCATCCAGTACTGGTCACAGCGGGGCTTCGCCGTGGCCGACCTCAACTATCGCGGCAGCAGCGGTTATGGCCGAGCCTATCGCCAGGCACTGCATTTGAGTTGGGGAGATGTGGATGTCGAAGACGCTTGCGCGGTGGTCAGCCATCTCGCCGAGCGTGGCTTGATCGATGGCGACAAAGCGTTCATTCGAGGTGGCAGTGCCGGCGGCTACACCACTCTCTGCGCCTTGGCCTTTCACAACGTGTTCCGCGCCGGCGCCAGTCTGTATGGGGTCAGCGACCCGGTGGCGCTGGGGCGCGCGACCCACAAATTCGAAAGCGACTATCTGGATTGGCTGATCGGTGATCCGCAACTGGATGCCGAACGCTACGCCGCACGCACGCCGCTGCTGCATGCCGGCAACATCCGCGTGCCGATGATCTTCTTTCAAGGAGAACTGGATGCCGTGGTCGTCCCGCAGCAGACCCGCGACATGGTCACGGCGCTGCAAGACAACGGCATCCTGGTCGAAGCGCATTACTACGCGGACGAACGCCACGGCTTTCGCAAGGCCGGTAATCAGGCCCATGCGCTGGAGCAGGAGTGGTTGTTTTATCGGCGGGTGATGGATTCAGTGGACTGAAGCCTGCGTTCATTGCCGAAACGGTGGCGCCGTCTTCGCGGGCAAGTCGGATCGCCGCATCGCCGCTCCCACAGGTTCTGCGGCGTGCACAAATCCTGTGGGAGCGAGCCTGCTCGCGAAGGCGGCCTGACTGCCGACGCTCAGCTCAGCGCTTGGCGATGATGTACACCGCATGCACGATCCCGGGAATGTAACCGCACAACGTCAGCAGAATGTTCAGCCAGAACGCCCCGCCGAATCCTACTTGCAGAAACACACCCAGTGGCGGCAACAGGATGGCGATGATGATGCGAATAAAGTCCATGGGACAGCTCCTGATTGGGGTGGACTCGTTCGAGCCCTACAGTTAATCGACCTGTGCCGTTTGTCAGGGTTCAGCCCGACTCCTCAGGCCAGTATCTCCAGACCGTGTTTGCGCACGATACTCAGCAACTTCAGCGCCATGCCACTGGGGTGCTTATCCCCTGCTTCCCATTGCTTGACTGTGGAAGCACTGGTGTTCAGGTAGCGCGCAAACACCGGTTGGCTGACATTGTTGCGCTCACGCAATGCCTTGATCTCTTGCGCGGGAATTGCATCCGGTACCGTTGCAAGACAAGACTCATCGAACTCACGCATGGTCGCCTTGCTGATTGCACCGATGGCGTACAAGGCACTGGCCGATTCGTGGATCGATTCCGATAGCTCACTTTTGAATTTTTTACTCATTTGGTATCTCCACAAACTCCTTTGCATCCAGCAAGCGCTGAATTTCCATTTCGGTCAGTCCACCATATGTCTTGGCCAACTCTCGCAAGTCGAGCAAATGTCTGGGACTGATATTGCTCTGATCTTTCTTTGCGTACAGGAACTGATAGACCCAATGAGCACCGCCCTTCGCCAGGATAATCGAGCGATGGCGGTTGGCATTCAAACGCTTCTTCCAGACCCCGCCGCCCAAATTGTCAGCCTGACCATTGAGCATTTCGGTGAATGCCTCCCGGAGCTCATCATCACCGATCCAGGCCTTGGCAGCCTGTATTGCGAAGCGCTTTGTCTTGAACAGCCTTGGTGACATCGGCATCCCTTCCATAAACATACCACTTAGTGGTATAGAAATCAAAACCAACGCGACAGCAACACCGTTTCGCTGGCACCGGCAGTCCCTGCCGATTCACGCTAGAAAGCCATTGATGTGCCAACCGCTCAAGCCGAGATTGCCTTTGGAAAAACCCGGCCACAAAAAAACACCCCACGCCAAAAGTGTCGGGCGTGAGGCGTGCGTATTACCGCGAGACGGTTCTGGAATGTGTGCAGGGCGCGTCTGATCAGACGGCAATCCCTTTGCGGCACTGCAATTGCGCGGTGCGTACTCGGGAGAAGGCCCGCGTCAGGCGCAGGAGCATTTCATCGATGTTGGCGTTGCTGACATTAAGCGCAGGGGTAAAGCGCAGGCAGTCGGGTTGCGGGGCATTGAGCAGCAAGCCTTCGTACAGCGCAGCCTTGACCACCGCGTCAGCGGAGTCGTCCGACAGCGTCAGCCCCCAAAGCAGCCCTTGTCCGCGCAACTCGCCGTGACCGTAACGATGGGCCAGACGCGCCAATCCTTCACGCAGGTGCTGACCGGTTTCTGCGACGTGTTTGAGGAACCCCTTGTCCTGCACGGTATCGAGCACCGAAAGTCCGGCAGCGGTCATCAACGCATTACCGTGATGAGTGCCTGTCACCTCGCCAATGTCGAAACAGCAAGCCTTGCCCCGCGCCAGCAGCGCGGCCAATGGCACACCGCCGCCCAAGCCTTTGCCGAGCACGACGATATCCGCCCTGACGCCGCAGGACTGTTCAGCGAGCAGGGTGCCACAACGGCCGATGCCGGTTTGCACTTCGTCAAGGATCAGCAAAATGCCGAGTTCACGGCACAAGCGTTCGACGCCCTTGAGGTAGTGCGCGGTGGCCGGGATCACGCCGGCTTCGCTCTGGATCGGCTCGAGCATGATCGCTACGGTCCGCTCATCCACGGCCGTATGCAACGCAGGCAGGTCATTGAACGGGACACGACTGAAGCCTGGCAATTGCGGCTCGAATCGGTTGATCAATGTCGAACTGTCCGACGCCGAAATCGTCGCCAGGCTCCGGCCGTGGCAACCGTTGTTGGCCACTATGATTCGCGACGCACCGCCGCGATGCTGTTGACCCCATTTGCGCGCCAGTTTGATCGCCGCCTCGCAGGCTTCGCTGCCGGTATTGAGCAGGTAGGCCTGATCACTGCCGGTGCTGGCACACAGATGTTCGGCGAGGCTGAGCATGCCGCGGTTATGCAGGTCGAAGCCCGGATTGATCAGCGACTGAGCCTGGGCTGTGATTGCATTGACCAGTACCGAAGGGCTATGACCAAGGCTATTGGCCCCGCCGCCTTGGGAAAAGTCCAGATACGCACGGTCATCGCTGTCCCACAACCATGAACCCTGGCCACGCACAAACACCTGTTTCGGCCGTTCGACACTGGGCATCAAGTACTCGCTGGAAAGGTTAACGCCTTGGGATGGCCGGGAGGCGTCCATGACCAGATCGTCAAGACTGGGAGGACTGCGGCGTAGACTGAACAGATTCATCTGAAAAAAACCCTTTTGAGGTTTTTTGCCTTGCCTATGTAAATACCATCGAAGCAAAGGGTATTCATCGCGCTCTGTGGCCCTGTAAGCCCTGTGAATGCGGTTAGACTAGGCTCAGGCGAGGCGTTCAGCCATTTCGTTTTCCCAGCATTTTCGATAAGTAACACTTATGGATTTCAAGCAACTGCGTTATTTCGTCGCGGTCTATGAAGAAGGTCACGTGGGCCGGGCCGCCGAGCGCCTGTCCATCTCCCAGCCGGCGCTGTCCCAGCAAATCCGTCACCTCGAACAAAACCTCGATGTGAGCCTGTTCGAGCGCAGCAGCAAACGTCTGTTGCCGACCCTCGCGGCCCATACGCTGTACAACCACGCCCTGCCTTTGCTCGATGGCCTGCAACGGGCACGGGAGGCGCTCGGCAACTTCAAGGGTCAGGCGCTGCGCACCTTGGCCATCGGTGTATTGCAGACCGTGCATACCAGTCTCGTTCCGCAGATGCTCGAACGGGTGCGCAAGGCGCAGCCGCATCTGGTGGTGCAAATCTATGAATTGACCGGCCTGGAAATCGAGCGGCGACTGCTCAACGGTTCTCTGGATATCGGCATCGGCTACCTGCCGCCCCGCCAGCCTGGCTTACATGGCGTGATGCTGTACGAAGATGAACTGACCCTGGTCATCCCGGCAGAGCATCCGCTGCGTGAATTCAAGAAAGTGTCCATGAGTCAGGCTGCCGAACTGCCGATGTTACTGCTGGGCGAGGAATTTCAGATCAGGCAGATCTGGCAGGCACAGCTGACAAGCCTCGGACGTCGCCCACAGGTGCAAGCCGAGCTGAACAACATGGCCGGCATCCTCGACAGCCTGCCGCACACGCGCCTGGCGACAGTGCTGCCCGGTCGCTCGCAAAAGACCCATGGCAACCACGAACTGCTGTGGAAACCCCTGAGCGAACCCCGAGTGCCGCTGAAAGTCGGTTTGGTGTGTCGGGATGTGCAACGGCAGCAGGCCTCGCTGGCATTGCTGCGGACATTGCTGGAAGAAGTGATAAATGGCCCGGATGGGCGCTTGAACGGCGCACAGGCGCTGGATGGGGCAAGCTGAAAACTTTTCTTCAGGCAAAAGAAAACCCCGCCGAAGCGGGGCTTTGCAGACTGTTTCCCTGACATCCATTTCACTCCACCGTCCTGGCAGAATCCTACGTGTCCCTGTTGTTGCTTTGCGCTTCCTGCGCTACGTCCATGTGAAGTAGATTAGCTGTGGATCCAATTTGCATCCATGGGAGAACAGCAGCACGTCATGTAAGAGAATGCTTACATAACGTTACTTCATCAGAATTGTCCTGCATCCAGCAGAAACAACGATTCGCTACCGGCCTTCACTGACGCGCTCAACGAGTGGATGCGCGGCAACAGGCGGGCAAAATAGAACCGCGCCGTGCCCAGTTTGCTGGCGTAGAAATCGTCTTGCGCTTCCTTGCCGAAAGCAGCCTTGGCCATCAGTGCCCACATGTAGGCGTACGCCACGTAACCGAACACCTGTAGATACTCGACCGACGCCGCGCCGATTTCGTTCGGATTGCTCTTCGCACGATCCAGCAACCACGCGGTCAGTTCATCGAGGGTGGTCACTGCGTCGTTCAGCGGCTTGGTGAACTCGGCGAGGTCCGTGCTGGCGGTCGCCGTGAAGTGGCGAATCTCGTCGGCGAACAGGTTGTAAAACGCCCCGCCGCTACCCACGATCTTGCGCCCGACCAGGTCCAGCGCCTGAATGCCGTTGGTGCCTTCGTAGATCTGGGTGATGCGCACGTCACGCACCAGTTGCTCCTGGCCCCATTCACGGATGTAACCGTGGCCGCCAAAGACTTGCTGGCCGTGTACGGTGGTTTCCAGGCCGAGGTCGGTCAGGAACGCCTTGGCCACCGGGGTCAGCAACGCCACCAGGTCTTCCGCACGCTTGCGGGTGGTTGCATCTTCGCTGAACTTGGCGGTGTCCAGTTGCATCGCCACGTAGGTGGAGAACGCACGACCACCTTCGTTCGAGGCTTTCATGGTCAGCAGCATGCGACGCACGTCCGGGTGGACGATGATCGGGTCAGCGACTTTGTCCTTGTTCTGCGCGCCGGTTGGCGAACGGCTTTGCAGACGGTCACGGGCGTATTCCACGGCGTTCTGGTACGAGCGTTCGCCAGTGGCCAGGCCCTGGATACCGACACCCAGTCGCTCGTAGTTCATCATGGTGAACATCGCCGCCAGGCCTTTGTTCGGCTCCCCGACCAGATAACCCACGGCTTCATCGAAGTTCATCACGCAGGTCGCGGACGCCTGGATGCCCATCTTGTGCTCGATCGAACCGCAGTTCGCCGGGTTGCGCGCGCCTAGGCTGCCATCGGCATTGACCATGAACTTCGGCACCAGGAACAGCGAAATGCCTTTCGGCCCCGCCGGTGCATCCGGCAGCTTGGCCAGCACCAGGTGGATGATGTTTTCGGTCAGGTCGTGTTCGCCACCGGTGATGAAGATCTTGGTGCCGCTGACCTTGTAGGAACCGTCGGCCTGAGGCTCGGCTTTGGTACGGATGATCCCCAGGTCTGTACCGGCGTGTGGCTCGGTCAGGCACATGGAACCGGCCCAGATGCCGGCGTACATGTTCGGCAGGTACGCGGCTTTGAGTTCTTCGCTGGCGTGGGCGTTGATCGACAGGCAAGCGCCGGCGGTCAGCATCGGGTACAGGCCGAACGACAGACTGGCGGAGTTGACCATTTCTTCGACCTGGGCCGAAACGGCTTTGGGCATGCCCATGCCGCCGTAGGACGGATCGCCACCGACACCGACCCAGCCGCCTTCAGCGTAGGTCTGATAGGCCTGTGGGAAACCTGCCGGCGTGGTGACGGCACCGTCCGCCCAATGGCAACCTTCTTCGTCAGCGGCACGGCTCAGCGGTGCGATGCTTTTGCTGGTGACTTTGCCGGCTTCTTCCAGGATGGCTTCGACCGTTTCTGCATCGACGGTTTCAGCCAGTGCAGGCAGTTCGGCCCAGAGTTTGGCGACCTCGAAAACTTCATTGAGGACGAAGCGCATATCGCGCAGGGGCGCTTTGTAGTCAGCCATGGCAAACCTCGCAAGATCTATACAGGTGATTCACAGGAAGAGTGTTTTCGTTGGGTCGGAGTGTACCCCAACAACTTTTGCGACACATAGGGTCAACTCATGACCATTTTGTTATTTTTAGTCACAGACAAAAAAGCCCGCGCAAGGCGAGCTTCTTTGTAACGGATTTACATGACTAAAGCGCAAACAACTCCGCCGGCAGTTGCATCAGGCAATCGCTACCCGCCTCTATGGCCGCCCGATGAGCAGCAGTGCGTGGCAACAGACGCTTGAAGTAAAACTCATTGGTCGCCAGTTTGCCCCGGCAGAAATCGCCGTCGCCACTGCCAGCATCGAGCTGCGCCTGAGCCACCAGCGCCATGCGCAACCACAGGTAGCCGAGGATGATGTAACCGCTGTACATCAGGTAATCCACCGACGCGGCACCGACTTCGTCCGGGTTTTTCATCGCCGCCATGCCGACCTTGGTGGTCAATTCACCCCACTGCTGGTTCAGTTGATTGAGTTGCGCCACATACCCGGCCAGTTGTGGATGCTCGGCGTTCGCCGCGCAGAACTTGTGGACGATTTTGGTGAAGCCGCGCAGCAGCTTGCCCTGGCTGCCGAGTACCTTGCGCCCGAGCAGGTCCAGCGCCTGAATGCCGTTGGTGCCTTCATAGATCGACGCGATCCGGCAGTCGCGTACCAGTTGCTCCATACCCCATTCGCGAATGAACCCGTGGCCGCCAAATACCTGCATGCCGTGGTTGGTCACCTCCAGCCCGGTGTCGGTCATGAAGGCTTTGCAGATCGGCGTGAGGAACGCCAGCAAGTCTTCGGCATCCTGACGCGCCGTTTCATCCGGGCTCAGGTGCGCCACATCCAGTAGCTGCGCGGTGAAGTAGGTCAGCGCGCGGTTGCCTTCGTTGAAGGCTTTCATGGTCAATAACATCCGCCGCACATCAGGGTGCACGATGATCGGGTCGGCGGCTTTTTCCGGCGCTTTCGGGCCGGTCAGCGAGCGCATCTGCAAACGGTCGTTGGCGTATTTGATCGCGCCCTGGAAGCTCGCCTCCCCCAGACACAGCCCTTGCATGCCAGTGCCCAGCCGCGCGTGGTTCATCATGGTGAACATGCAGTTGAGGCCCTTGTTCGGCTCGCCGATCAGGAAGCCCTTGGCCTCGTCGAAGTTCAGCACGCAGGTGGCCGAGGCCTTGATGCCCATTTTGTGTTCGATCAAGCCGCAGGACACGCCGTTGCGCTCGCCCGCTTCGCCCGTCGCATCGGGCAGGAACTTGGGCACGATGAACAGCGAAATGCCCTTGGTCCCGGCCGGTGCGTCCGGCAATTTGGCCAGCACCAGGTGAATGATGTTGGCGCTCATGTCGTGCTCGCCGGCGGAGATGAAGATCTTGCTGCCGGAGATCGCGTAGCTGCCATCGGCCGCAGGTACGGCTCGGGTCTTGATGATGCCCAGGTCAGTGCCGCAATGGGCCTCGGTCAGGCACATGGTGCCGGTCCACTGGCCCGCGGTGAGTTTCTTCAAATAGGTCTGCTTTTGCGCCTCGGTGCCATGGGCGTGGATCGCCGACATCGCACCGTGGGTCAGGCCGGGGTACATGCCCCATGAGGTATTGCTGGAACCCACCATCTCGCTGATCACCAGACCCAGAGAGATCGGCAACCCTTGACCGCCGTAAAGCGGATCCGCCGCCAGGCCATGCCAGCCGCCCTCGACATACTGGGCGAATGCCTGCTTGAAGCCCGCCGGCGTGGTGACCACGCCATTGTCGAAATGGCAGCCTTCTTCATCGCCACTGCGGTTGAGCGGCGACAGTACGTTTTCGCAGAACTTCGCCCCTTCTTCGAGGATCGCATTGACCATGTCCGGGCTGGCATCGGTGGCCCCCAGCGTGGCGTAGTTACTGTGAAAATCGAAGACGTGGTCGATCAGAAAGCGCATGTCGCGCAAGGGAGCTTTGTACTCGGGCATGGTCATTCTCCGTCGGCAGATTTCTCCAACCTACTGCTGCCGACCACGCCTCACAATCACTTTGCGCTCGCTGAATGCGCCATCATCACTCAACCATGGCAGCGTCCATGCGCACGGCGCCACGGCGGTTCTGCCCGAACGCCATCACGCAGTTGCGCCCGGCGCCCTTGGCGCTGTAGAGCGCCTGGTCAGCGGACTTGAGCACCTCTTCCGGGGTGCGTTGATCGATCCGCTCGGCAACGCCGATACTGACTGTCACCGATACACTCGACGCACCCGAACCGGCACGCCGCTGGCGCCCCTGACTATCGTCCTGCGGGCGGTTTTCCTGGTTTCGCAATTGAATGTTGTAAGTGGCGATGGACTCGCGGATGACCTCAAGATGCGGCATGCACTCTTCGAGGGTCTTGCCTGCAAACACCAGGGCAAATTCCTCGCCGCCATAGCGATACGCCTTACCGCCTCCGCCGATTTTCGACAGTTTGCTGGCCACCAGTCGCAGCACCTGGTCGCCGACGTCGTGACCATGGGTGTCGTTGAATTTCTTGAAGTGGTCGACGTCGCTCATGGCCAACACGTAGTTGCGCCCCAACCGTTGCATGCGCTCATTCAGCGCACGACGGCCCGGCAGCCCGGTCAGTTCGTCGCGGAAGGCCATTTGATAGGCTTCGTGGGCAACGGCGGCGGCGATCATCAGCATCACCTGGCTGCACATGATGTTCAGCGTGAATGGCAAGATGAAGGTTTTCGGCAACATCCAGAACAACCCGAGCAGCCCCACCCATTGCGCGGCATGCAGCGGGCGCGGGTTGCGCCAGTATTGCCAGGCCAGCAGCAGGAACGCCGCAATGAACACCGGATAGGACAACTGGATCAGGCTCATCCAGGCGCCATGCAAGGCAGGCCAGCGAATCTCCGACAGCCAGATCAGCAGCGCGTGTGGATAACTTTGCTCAAGCCCCAGCGCCACGCTGCCGACCGCGAGCAAGACCGCAAATCGCGCCACCATGTCCTGGAACAGATGGGTGCGCTCCTGCCACGCCGCGAACACGCCAAACAGCAGCGGCAGCAGCAGGCAACACAAATGAAAGACCACGGCGGCATCGTCACGCACCTTGCCGTTGTCGCGGTAATAGTCGGTCTGGGTGTCGAGCAGGAAGTAGGCGATGTACACCGTGACCATCAGAAACAGTTCACGCTGGCGTCGGTACACCGCGCAATAGGCGCCACCGAGCAACAACACCAGGGTGGGCAGCACGTTGAACAGCGACGTGAAGAAGACGTTCAGATCCTTGATGTAAGCAGCCGCCAGTCCCGCCAACAACAGCAGTAATGACGGCAGGAAATGACTGAAACGCACAGCGGAAGAACGCAGCAAGGGTAAAGCTCCGACCCGTCAGTTCAATTGATGGCAATGTGCCAACTACTGTAACGGCAGAAAGTCCGAGTTGCTGAGTGAATTAGTGAGGTATTTTTCAAAGGGCGTTACAAGTATTTTTTCCACCGACAACCTTTAAAGCAAAAAAAGCCGCTGGTCCCGAAGGCGCAGCGGCTTTTTCAAGTACTTCGTTAAGGCTTAGTAGCCCAGGTCGAAGTTCTCTTCTTTCATGTCCATCAGGTTGTTGGCGCCCGACAGCATGGTTGCGACGTGAGTGCGAGTACGCGGCAGGATGCGCTGGAAGTAGAAACGCGCAGTCTGCAGCTTGGCGGTGTAGAACGCCTCTTCGGAAGTGCCGGCAGCCAGTTTTTCGGCAGCCAGGCGCGCCATCTCAGCCCAGAAGTAGGCCAGGCAGGCGTAACCGGAGTACATCAGGTAGTCCACGGAGGCCGCGCCGACTTCTTCGCGATCTTTCATGGCGGCCATACCGACCTTCATGGTCAGCTCGCCCCATTCCTTGTTCAGCGCTGCCAGCGGAGCGACGAACTCTTGAACCGCTTCGTTGCCTTCGTTGGTCTGGCAGAACTTGTGGACGATCTTGGTGAAGCCTTTCAGAGCCTCGCCTTGGGTCATCAGCACTTTACGGCCCAGCAGGTCGAGTGCCTGGATACCGGTGGTGCCTTCGTACAGCATCGAGATGCGGCTGTCGCGGACGTTCTGCTCCATGCCCCACTCGGCGATGAAGCCGTGACCACCGTAGATCTGCACGCCATGGTTGGCCGATTCAAAACCGACTTCGGTCATGAAGGCTTTGGCGATTGGCGTCATGAAAGCCAGCAATGCGTCGGCTTTCTTTTTCTCTTCTTCGTCCACGCCGTACTTGACGATGTCGACCTGCTTGGCGGTGAAGTAAACCATCGCACGATTGCCTTCGGCGAATGCCTTCATGGTCAACAGCATGCGGCGTACGTCAGGGTGGACGATGATCGGGTCAGCGGCTTTGTCTGGCGCTTTCGGGCCAGTCAGCGAGCGCATTTGCAGACGGTCGCGAGCGTACTTCAGGCCGCCCTGGAAACCGACTTCGGCGTGGGCCAGGCCTTGCAGCGCGGTACCCAGACGTGCGGTGTTCATGAAGGTGAACATGCAGTTCAGGCCTTTGTTCGCCGGGCCGATCAGGAAACCGGTAGCGCCGTCGAAGTTCATCACGCAGGTAGCGTTGCCGTGGATGCCCATCTTGTGTTCCAGGGAACCGCAGGACACGGCATTACGCGCACCAACCGAACCATCGGCGTTCGGCATGAACTTCGGCACGATGAACAGGGAGATGCCTTTGGTGCCGGCCGGTGCATCCGGCAGGCGGGCCAGTACGATGTGGACGATGTTGTCGGCCATGTCGTGTTCACCGGCCGAGATGAAGATCTTGGTGCCGGATACTTTGTAGGAACCGTCGGCCTGAGGCTCGGCCTTGGTGCGCAGCATGCCCAGGTCGGTGCCGCAGTGCGGCTCGGTCAGGCACATGGTGCCGGTCCACTCGCCGGAAACCAGCTTGGTCAGGTAAGCCTCTTGCTGCTCAGGGGTGCCGTGCTCGGAAATGGTGTTCATCGCACCGTGCGACAGGCCCGGGTACATGCCCCACGACCAGTTGGACTCGCCAACCATTTCGCTGATGGCCAGACCCAGAGACTCCGGCAGGCCCTGGCCGCCGTGCTCTACGTCGTGAGCCAGGCTCGGCCAGCCGCCTTCGACGAATTGCTTGTAGGCTTCCTTGAAGCCAGTCGGGGTCTTGACGCCGGACTCGCTCCAGGTGCAACCCTCGATGTCGCCCACGCGGTTCAGCGGAGCCAGTACCTGCTCACAAAACTTGGCGCCTTCCTCGAGAATGGCGTCAACCATGTCCGGAGTTGCGTCGGCACAAGCCGGAAGGCTCTGATAGTGCGCTTCGTAGCCGAGCAGCTCGTCACGAACGAAGCGAATATCACGCAAGGGGGCCTTGTAGTCAGGCATAGCGATAAACCTCTGCTGATGTAACCGGGAATGAACGACCGCATGGATTTGTTGTTGCGATCAAACAGTTGTTTGAAACATACGTTTACGCCCAAATCTTGTCAAGCGTCGATCTTTTGCCGTTCGTCATCGCAGGTTTGGACACACAGGCACACGACAGCGCAGCCGCGCTTTCGAAGCAGCCCGCCACACTGAAAAGATTAGTTGAGCAAGAAAGACTTACGCAGAAAAACGCCGCGAACAGGCGCGGCGTTGAGGGTGCTGTATCAGCAAGCAATCAAGCGTAGGTATCGATCAACGTTCCGAGCACTTCGTCGGCTGCCTTGGCGACTTTCACACCCAGCTCCGCCTGAATCTTGCCTTGGGCCATTTCGACCACGTTGCTGCTCAGGTCCGATTGCCGGCTGCGATCAACCGATCGCAGACGATCTACCTGTGCCTCGGAGGACTGGCTGGTGACCGAACGCTCGATCGTCGTGTTGGCGATCTGCCCGGCGGCTTGATCGACACGGTTCTGCCCTGCCTGAAGGGTGCTCAGACCGGCATAAAAAGCGGTGCTTCCTGAGATTTCCATGGGAGAACTCGTCCTTTCAAAGGATCAACAGCGGCCATTGAAGCAGAGTGGCCGGCAAAACACTCGACAAAAACACTAATGGCACAGTGCCTTGTCATAGGCAAAGCCCGCATGCGACAAACCTCAGTCCAACAGGTCCAGTTGCAAGTGCTCGGCCACTGCCTCGGCCGTAACCGCCTTGAGTTTAGGCACACGCCCCAGGCACGGCGCCGGGATGCGCTCGGCAAGGGTGGCCAGGTTTTCTTCCAGCCGCGAGGTCTTGGGGTCGATGATATTGGCCACCCATCCCGCCAGCTGCAAACCATCCCGGGCAATCGCTTCGGCGGTCAACAAGGCATGGCTGATACACCCCAGCCGCACGCCGACCACCAGGATCACCGGCAGCTTCAATGCGATGGCAAGGTCCGACAGATTGTCCTGATCCGCCAAGGGTACGCGCCAGCCGCCGGCGCCTTCGATCAGGGTGAAGTCCGCCTGCATGCTCAAAATCTGCCGCATCGGCGCCAGCAACGACTGCACCGTCAGCGCCACGCCCGCCTCTCGCGCCGCCAGATGCGGGGCAATCGCCGGTTCGAAGGCCATCGGATTGACCTGTGCATAGGTCAGCGGCAGCGAACACTCCGCCAGCAAGGCCAGTGCATCGGCGTTGCGCAAGCCTTTGGGCGTCACATCACAACCGGACGCGACCGGCTTGCCCGCCGCCGTGCTCAAACCCGCCGAACGCGCCGCATGCAGCAGCCCCGCGGCGACCGTGGTTTTACCGACATCGGTATCCGTGCCGGCGACGAAATAGGCTGCGCTCATAAGGGTTTCTCCAAAACGGCGTACACCACTTGATAAGTCGCCGGCAGTCCCTGGGCCTGACGAAACTGCTCGTAAGCCTCAATCAGACCCAGAATTCGCGCCCGGCCGGTCAAGCCACCGGGCCGCCCGGGATTGAGATTGTGCGCACCCAACGCCTTGAGTTCATGGGTCAGGCTGCGCACATCCGGGTAATGCAGCACGTGCGCGAGATTTTGCAGACTGAGCACCCTCAAGCCGCTGGCCGCACACAACTGCTGGTAAACACCAAACGCCCGGAAGCGATTGACGTGCACCATCCCGTCGACCTGCCGCCAGCTGTTGCGCAATTCGAACAACGTCCCTACACACAGACTAGCAAACGCGAAAATGCCACCCGGTTTCAGCACCCGAAAGGCTTCACCGAGCACCGAGTCGAAGTCTGCGCACCACTGCACCGCCAGGCTGGAGAAGATCAGGTCGCAGGTCGAATCCTGCAGTGGCAATCGCTCGGCATCGCCGGCCACGAAGTGCGCGGCACCGCCCAATGGCCGGGCGTGGTTGAGCATGCCCTCGGCGATGTCCAGCGCCACACCGTGACTGCTCGGGAACTGCTCACCCAAGGCACGACTGAAATGCCCGGTGCCGCAGCCCAGATCCAGCCAGCGCTGCGGTACAAAGTCCTGCGGCAAGCGCTTGAGCAATTGGCTGCCGACATTACGCTGCAACTCGGCCACGCTGTCATAGCTGGCCGCCGCGCGGGAGAATGATGCTGCTACCTGGCGCTTGTCAGGCAAGGCGCCGGGCAGGTTGGGAAAGGATAGATCAGTCATCGCCGGACTCATGCAAAAAGGCCTGGATCGCCCCCGCCACACCGTGGGGATCCTCCAGGAGAAACGCGTGGCTGGCCTGTTCAATCAGACCGATTTCGACATCCGGCAGCAATGCCAGCAACTCGCCCGCCGCTTGCGCCGGCACCAGCCCGTCGAGGCCGGCGAACAGATGCAGTTGCGGACCGCGGAACGCTTGTAAAGCCTGTCGGGTATCCAGTTGCGCGAGCACTTGCAGACCACTGAGCAGCACCGGCGCGGCGGTGTTCGGGGCGCCACCGAGCAACAACCGCGACAATCCGCGCGGGTCTTCGGCGCCCTGGGCGCAGAGCAGTGAAAAGCGTTTCAACGTCGCGCGCGGATCGGCTTCGCATCCCGCCAGAAACGCATCGAAGGTTTCCCCTGGCATGGCGCTAGACCATTGTTCATGAGCGACAAAAGAAGCGTTGCTGGCCAGGGTGAACACACCACAACAGCGATCGCCACGCCGGGCCGCCAACTCGCAGGCGAGCATGCCGCCCAATGACCAACCGCCAAGCCAGGCGTCTTGCGGCAAGGTCGAATCAAGCTCATCGAGCCACTCTTCAAGATCGCTCGACGCCAGTTCCGGCAACGGCTCGATCTCGACGTGCAGGTGCTCATCCAGGCCTCGCAAGGCCGCCGCCAGAGGCTCCAGCGGTGAAACGCCAAGGCCCCAACCGGGCAGCAGAATCAGACGATCACGCATGGCTTGGCTCCGGCTTCAGTTGTTGAAAACAATCGGCCAGTCCGTTTAACAATAGCTGTACCTGGGCTTCACTGTGGGCAGCCGTCAGCGTGACCCGCAGCCGGGCGCTGCCGGCGGGTACGGTCGGCGGGCGAATCGCGGTCACCATCAAACCGCGTTCGCGCAGCATCTGCGAAAGACGCACCGCACGCCCCGCGTCCCCGATCATGATCGGCTGGATCGGCGTGAAGCTGTCCATGAGTTCCAGGCCAATCTGTTCGGCACCGTGGCGGAACTGGCGGATCAGCGTCTGCAAATGCTCGCGGCGCCAGTGTTCGCTGCGCAGCAGTTCCAGGCTTTTCAACGTGGCACAGGCCAGCGCAGGTGGCTGGCTGGTGGTGTAGATGTAGGGACGGGCGAACTGGATCAGGCTTTCGATCAGCTCTTCGCTGCCGGCGACAAAGGCACCCGCCGTACCGAACGCCTTGCCGAGGGTGCCGACCAGCACCGGAACGTCATCCTGGCTCAAGCCGAAGTGTTCGACGATGCCGCCACCGTTGGCACCCAGCGGTCCAAAACCATGGGCATCGTCGACCATCAACCAGGCGCCTTTGGCCTTGGCTTCTCGGGCCAGCGCTGGCAAGTCGGCGATATCACCGTCCATGCTGAACACGCCGTCGGTGACCACCAGCGTATTGCCGGTGGCTTTTTCCAGGCGTTTGGCCAGGCTCACCGCGTCGTTGTGCAGATAACGATTGAACCGCGCACCGGACAACAGCCCTGCGTCGAGCAGCGACGCATGATTGAGCCGGTCTTCGAGCACCGTATCACCCTGCCCCACCAGCGCCGTGACCGCGCCGAGGTTGGCCATGTAGCCGGTGGTGAACAGCAACGCGCGCGGGCGACCGGTCAGGTCGGCCAACGCTTCTTCCAGGGCATGGTGCGGGGAGCTATGGCCGATGACCAGATGCGATGCCCCTCCGCCCACCCCCCACTTCGAAGCGCCGGCACGCCAGGCTTCGATCACTTGCGGATGATTGGCCAGGCCCAGGTAGTCGTTGTTACAGAACGCCAGCAATGGCTGGCCATCGACCACCACTTGCGGCCCCTGCGGGCTTTCAAGCAGCGGGCGCTGGCGGTAGAGGTTTTCGGCACGACGGGCGGCAAGGCGTGCGGCGAGATCGAAAGACATGCAGGCCTCGGACAGTCAGATCACATAAATCAGGGTAGGCACACAATCCAATGTGGGAGCGGGCTTGCTCGCGAAGACTGACTGACATTCAACATCGATGTCGACTGAACCGACGCTTTCGCGAGCAAGCCCGCTCCCACAGGTGGTTTTGCATTCCACTCAGAGGAGTCGGTGGATGGACTCAAACCGCCGCGTTATAGAACTGCTCGCTGCTCTTCTGCTCCACCAGCGCCTGCTCGATAGCTGCCTGATGCACTTCATCGGCGTGCTCTTCGCGGGCTTCAGGCAGGATGCCCAGGCGCGAGAACAGTTGCATGTCCTTGTCGGCCTGCGGGTTGGCGGTGGTCAGCAGTTTGTCGCCGTAGAAAATCGAGTTGGCACCGGCGAAGAACGCCAGGGCCTGCATCTGCTCGTTCATGGCTTCGCGGCCGGCGGACAGGCGCACGTGGGATTGCGGCATCAGGATGCGCGCGACGGCGAGCATGCGGATGAAGTCGAACGGATCGACGTCGTCGGCATTTTCCAGCGGCGTACCGGCGACTTTCACCAGCATGTTGATCGGCACCGACTCCGGATGCTCCGGCAGGTTGGCCAGCTGGATCAGCAGGTTGGCGCGGTCGTCCAGCGACTCGCCCATGCCGAGAATGCCGCCGGAGCAGATCTTCATCCCCGACTCACGCACATAGGCCAGGGTCTGCAGGCGCTCACTGTAGGTGCGGGTGGTGATGATGCTGCCGTAGAACTCAGGCGAGGTGTCGAGGTTGTGGTTGTAATAGTCGAGGCCGGCATTGGCCAGCGCTTCGGTCTGCTCCTGATCCAGGCGACCGAGGGTCATGCAGGTTTCCAGACCCATGGCCTTCACGCCTTCGACCATTTTCAACACGTACGGCATGTCCTTGGCCGACGGGTGCTTCCACGCCGCGCCCATGCAGAAGCGGGTCGAGCCGATGGCCTTGGCACGAGCGGCCTCTTCGAGGACCTTCTGCACCTCCATCAGTTTTTCTTTTTCCAGGCCGGTGTTGTAGTGACCGGACTGTGGACAATATTTGCAATCTTCCGGGCAGGCGCCGGTTTTGATCGACAGCAGGGTCGACACCTGGACGCGGTTGGCGTCGAAATGCGCACGGTGCACCGTCTGCGCCTGGAACAACAGGTCATTGAATGGCTGAACGAAGAGTGCTTTGACTTCGGCCAAAGTCCAGTCATGACGCAGGGTTGCAGTGGTGCTGGCACTCATGGGCGTTTCCTTTGAATTATGCTTTGGCATGCGGCTGGGTAATGGAATGTCACAGCCGCTTCACAGTTGTTTCGGCATATTTAAGGAAGAGCGATGCGCTGTCAACCACGATACGAAGGACCGGTTTACATCTGGTTAAAAAACAAACAATCATGCCTTTTGTGCGATGAACCGTCCGACGGCATCCCTCCTGTCTGCACGGCCTGCGAAATTGAGTTGCCCTGGCTCGGCGATCACTGCCTGACCTGCGCCCTACCGCTCCCGACTGCAGGCCTGACCTGCGGCCATTGCCTGAAGCAGCCACCAGCCTTCGAACAGGTGATTGCGCCCTGGACCTACAGCTTTCCGGTAGACAGCCTGATCACTCGCTTCAAACACAACGCCAAGTGGCCGTTTGGTCGCCTGCTCGCCGAACTTCTAGCTCAATACCTGCAACATCGCTTCGAAGACGATTTGCTGCGTCCCCATGCGCTGATCCCGGTGCCGTTGGCCAACCGACGCCTGCGCCAGCGCGGGTTCAATCAGGCGGCGATGCTGGCTCACTGGTTGAGTGCGAGTCTCGATATCCCTTGCGACGAACGGTTGCTGCTACGCACCCAAGACACCGACGCCCAACAGGCCTTGAACGCCCAAGACCGCCGAAAAAACCTGCGCAACGCTTTCGCCCTGGCACCCGGCGCCGTCGTCAAAGGCCTGCACCTGGCCCTGGTCGACGACGTACTGACCACCGGCGCCACGGCCCAGGCCCTGGCTCGCCTGCTGATGGACGCCGGTGCGGCGAGGGTTGACGTCTATTGCCTGGCCCGTACGCCCAAACCCGGCGAGACACCCTGACTTGACTCGCGCGGCCCAAGCGACCAACGTCCTCACCATCGTCACCACCCAAAGCGACTTGTCATGTCTTTGCCAACCTTGTTGTCCCAGCACATTGTCCGCCGTCCGCAGCGCATCGCCCTGCTGCAGCACATCGCCGAACAAGGCTCGATCACCCGCGCGGCCAAAAGCGCGGGCCTGAGCTACAAGGCCGCTTGGGATGCGATCGATGAGCTGAACAACCTGGCGCAGAAGCCGCTGGTGGAGCGGATTGTCGGCGGCAAGGGCGGCGGCGGTGCGCGCCTGTCCAACGAAGGTGAGCGGGTGTTGCGCCTGTACCAGAAGCTGCAAGCCTTGCAGGCCCAGGTGCTGGAAGCTGCTGAAGACGCGAGCGACTTCGACCTGCTCGGGCGCCTGATGCTGCGCACCAGCGCGCGCAACCAGTTGCACGGCAAGGTGGTGGCGATCGAACCTCAGGGGCGCAACGACCTGATTCGCCTCAAAGTCGCAGAAGGCGTGCTCGTCGACGCGCAGATCACCCACGACAGCACCGAGCGCCTGGAGCTGCAAATCGGCACCGACGTCGTGGCATTGATCAAGGCCGGCTGGCTCGACGTGCTGAAAATCGATTCCGCAGAAACGCCTGGGAACAATTGCCTCAGTGGCATCATCGAAAAAATTCTCGACGCCGACGATGGCCCCAGCGAAGTGCGCATCACCCTGCCCAACGGCCTGACGCTGTGCGCATTGGCCGAATCGAGGCATCTGCAGGCATTGGGGCTGACGTCCGGCAAACCGGTGCGCGTGGAGTTTTCGCCGTCCAGGGTTCTGCTGGGCACGCCGCTTTAAACAAAACTGCAACAAAAGGTTCATTACTCTTCATTAAGGTGTCTGCACAAACCGCAGGGAGCCTGAAATGAGCCTATTAGAAGAAAACCAGTCCACCGACCTCGAAAACATGGTCGGCCTCAGCCGTCGCGGCTTCATCAGCGCAGGTGCCCTGTGCGGCGCGGCGATGTTCCTCGGCGGCAACCTGCTGAGCCGCAGCGTGATGGCCGCCAGCGTCAGCGCCGGCAACAGTCAGTTGCTGGGTTTCGACAGCATTGCCGCCGCCACCAGCGATTCCATCACCCTGCCAGCGGGCTACAAGTCCTCGGTGCTGATCAGCTGGGGCCAACCTCTGCACAAGGACGGCCCGGCGTTCGACCCGAGCGGCAACGGCAGCGCCGAACATCAGGAAGCCCAGTTCGGCGACAACAACGACGGCATGAGCCTGTTCGAATTTCCGGGCGAAAAAGACCGGGCGCTGATGGCGATCAACAACGAATACACCAACTACCGCTACCTCTACGCCCACGGCGGCATGCCGCAATCGGCGCAAGAAGTTCGCAAGGCACTGGCCTGCGAAGGTGTGTCGGTGATTGAAGTGCAGCGCAAGAACGGCCAATGGCAATTCGTCCAGGGCTCGCGCTACAACCGCCGCATTCACGGCAACGCACCGATCACCCTGAGCGGCCCGGCCGCCGGACATGCCCTGCTGAAAACCAGTGCCGATCCGCAGGGCAGGAACGCCCTCGGCACCTTCCAGAACTGCGCCAATGGCAAGACGCCATGGGGCACCTATCTGACCTGTGAAGAGAACTTCACCGACTGCTTCGGCAGCAGTAACGCCGAGCAGAAATTCGACCCGGCGCAAAAACGCTACGGCGTGGTGGCCACCAGCAAAGAGATCAACTGGCACCAGCACGACGAGCGCTTCGACATGGCGAAGAACCCCAACGAACTCAACCGTCACGGCTGGGTGGTGGAGATCGATCCGTTCGATCCGAAATCGACGCCGGTCAAACGCACGGCCCTGGGCCGCTTCAAACACGAAAACGCCGCCCTGGCCGAAACCGGCGACGGTCATGCCGTGGTGTACATGGGCGACGATGAACGCGGGGAGTTCATCTACAAATTCGTCAGCCGCGACAAGATCGACCACAAGAACCCCAAGGCCAACCGCGACATTCTCGACCACGGCACCCTGTACGTGGCGCGTTTCGATGCCGGCGACGGCAACGTCGATCACCCGAAAGGCCAAGGTGAATGGATCGAACTGACCCACGGTAAAAACGGCATCGACGCCAGCAGCGGTTTTGCCGATCAGGCCGAAGTGCTGATCCACGCCCGTCTCGCCGCCAGTGTGGTGAAAGCCACGCGCATGGACCGCCCGGAATGGATCGTGGTCAGCCCCAAGGATGGCCAGGTCTACTGCACGCTGACCAACAACGCTAAACGCGGCGAAGAAGGGCAACCGGTGGGCGGGCCAAACCCTCGCGAGAAGAACGTCTACGGGCAGATCCTGCGCTGGCGCACCGAGCGTGACGATCACGGCTCGAAAACTTTTGCCTGGGACCTGTTCGTCGTCGCCGGTAATCCGGGTGTTCACGCCGGCACACCAAAAGGCGGGTCGTCGAACATCACGCCGCAGAACATGTTCAACAGCCCGGACGGGCTGGGCTTCGACAAGGCCGGGCGCTTGTGGATTCTCACCGATGGCGATTCGAGCAACGCCGGAGACTTTGCCGGCATGGGCAACAACCAGATGCTCTGTGCCGACCCGGTAACTGGCGAGATTCGCCGCTTCATGGTTGGCCCGGTAGGTTGTGAAGTGACGGGGATCAGCTTCTCGCCGGATCAGAAGACCCTGTTTGTCGGGATCCAGCACCCGGGCGAAAATGGTGGTTCGACCTTCCCAGAGCACCTGCCCAATGGCAAGCCGCGGTCTTCGGTGATGGCGATTTCGCGGGAAGATGGCGGGATCGTCGGCGCCTGACAGACCCTCATCGCGAGCAAGCTCGCTCCCACAGGATTGGCGCGATTTCAAATCTGGCGCATGACCTGTGGGAGCGAGCTCGCTCGCGATGGCGTCAGCGCAAACAACGCACATCTCAAGCCCACCCCCTAAAGCCCCGCCGTCTGCGCTACCATGCCTGGCCGGACGCAGCAGCCTGCTGCGCGCAGGAGTCAGCATGGCCCACCCGTTTGAAACCCTCACACCAGACCTCGTGCTCGATGCCGTCGAAAGCATCGGCTTTCTCAGCGACGCGCGCATCCTGGCCCTCAACAGCTACGAGAACCGCGTCTACCAAGTCGGTATCGAAGACGCCGAGCCGCTGATCGCCAAGTTCTACCGGCCGCAACGCTGGACCAACGAAGCGATTCTGGAAGAGCACCAGTTCACCGCCGAACTCGCCGACTGCGAGGTGCCGGTCGTGGCGCCGTTGATCCACAACGGTGAAACCCTGCACGAACACAACGGTTTCCGCTTCACCCTGTTCCCCCGCCGTGGCGGCCGCGCGCCGGAGCCGGGCAACCTCGACCAACTGTATCGCCTGGGCCAGTTACTCGGGCGCCTGCATGCGGTCGGCTCGACCCGGCCGTTCGAGCACCGTGAAGCACTGGCGGTGAAAAACTTCGGCCATGACTCGCTGGCCACGTTGCTCGACGGCAATTTCATCCCCCGCAGCCTGCTGCCGGCCTACGAATCTGTGGCCCGCGATCTGCTCAAGCGTGTGGAAGATGCCTACAGCAACACGCCGCACCAGAACATCCGCATGCACGGTGACTGCCACCCCGGCAACATGATGTGCCGCGACGAGATGTTCCATATCGTCGACCTCGACGACTGCCGCATGGGTCCGGCGGTGCAGGACATCTGGATGATGCTCGCCGGCGATCGTCAGGATTGCCTGAGCCAGTTGTCGGAACTGATGGACGGCTACAACGAGTTCCACGACTTTGACCCCCGTGAACTCGCCTTGATCGAACCGCTGCGCGCCTTGCGCCTGATGCACTACAGCGCCTGGCTCGCCCGCCGCTGGGAAGACCCGGCCTTCCCCCGCAGTTTCCCTTGGTTCGGCACCGAGCGTTATTGGGGGGATCAGGTGTTGGCGTTGCGCGAGCAACTGGCGGCGCTCCAGGAAGAGCCACTGAAACTCTTCTGACTCCCCCCCCTGTAGGAGCGAGCCTGCTCGCGATGGACGTCAACGATAACGCGTGCTGTCTGGATAAACGCATTGCCCTTGCGTTCTTCGCGAGCAGGCTCGCTCCTACAGAGACCGATGTTCACAAATGACCTACCTATTCAGTCAGGACATTCGCAGACAAATCTCCTTACAATCCCCTCTTTGTTAGCTGCCTAAGCAAGGATTCTGCATGCAAGCCGCCAACCCGCGCCACGGGTACATTCTAGGCCTGAGTGCCTACATCATCTGGGGACTTTTCCCCCTCTACTTCAAAGCCATCGCCAGCGTGCCCGCCGTGGAAATCATCATCCACCGGGTGCTGTGGTCGGCGCTGTTCGGCGCCTTGTTGCTGATGGTCTGGAAGCATCCAGGTTGGTGGCGCGAGCTGCGGGAAAACCCGCGGCGCCTGGCGATCCTGGCCCTGAGCGGTGCGCTGATCGCGGCCAACTGGTTGACCTACGTCTGGTCGGTGAACAACGGACGCATGCTGGAGGCCAGCCTCGGTTACTACATCAACCCGTTGGTGAACGTGTTGCTGGGCATGCTGATCCTCGGCGAACGGCTGCGGCGCATGCAATGGATTGCCGTCGGTCTGGCAGCTGTCGGTGTGGCACAGCAGGTCTGGCAAGTCGGCAGCCTGCCATGGGTGTCGCTGGTGCTGGCACTGACCTTCGGTTTCTATGGCCTGATTCGCAAGCAGGCGCCAGTCAAGGCGCTGCCGGGGCTGGTGGTGGAAACCTGGATGCTGGTGCCGATTGCCCTCGGTTGGTTGCTGCTCAATCCGATGGCCAGCAGCGCCCAGGCCGAATTCTGGACCACGTCCCAAGCCTGGTGGCTGGTCGCCGCCGGCCCGATCACGCTGGTGCCGCTGGTCTGCTTCAACGCTGCTGCACGGCATTTGCCCTACACGACATTGGGCTTTCTCCAGTATCTGGCGCCGACACTGGTACTGCTGCAAGCGGTCCTGCTGTTTGGCGAACACCTGTCGTCCAGCACCTTGGTAGCGTTCATGTTTATCTGGGCCGGCCTGGCGGTTTACAGCATCGATGCGTGGATAAGTTTGCGCCGCCGCAGCTGATCAAAAAACACACAAAACTCTACAGACCACGTCTCCCGTGGTCTGCATCATTCCTTCCCAAGGTTATCCACAGCGTGATCCCCGCCGATTGTGCGCAAGTGGCTGAAACTGCTGGTTTTTTGATCAGACTCTGAAGAACCCCGGCCGGCGTGGGCTGGCGGGGTGTCTCTACAGGTTATCCACAGGCGGGTGCACGTTTAACTTGGATAACCTGATCAGGGTTCACTGCGCAACACCAACTCGACCATCAGGTCGTCCGCCAGGGTTTCCAGGCGCGATTGCAGTACGTCCAGCGACAGCGTCAGCGGGACCGCGAGAATCGCTTCGGCATGGAACAACGGCTCGCTGCTCATCGGTGCCGGACGCACTTCGGTGACCAGTCGCTCCAGATTCACCCCCTGCTCACTCAACAAGCGCGTGATGTCACGCACGATCCCCGGGCGATCATTGCCCACCAGTTCCATGGCGATCGGTTTCCAGGTACAGGATTGTTCGATACCGCTTTCAGCGATCAACACGCGAATGCCCTGGACGGACAAGCCCTGCAGGGCATCGACCAATTCGTCGTAGGCCTCGGCCGGCACCCCCACTCGAAGAATCCCGGCGAATTGTCCCGCCATGCGCGACATGCGGCTTTCCAGCCAGTTGCCGCCGTGCTCGGCAATGCATTGGGCAATGCGCTCGACTTGCCCGGGCTTGTCCGGAGCAAAAACAGTGAGTACGAGGTGGTCCATGGCGCAGCCCTCTTGTCATGACTTTTGTTATGGAGAACCAAGTATAGGCAAGGGGAGCCATTCAGCGTGGCATTGCTTTCTGTGGCGAGGAAGCTTGCTCCCGCTGGCTTGCAAAGCGAGCCCAATGCCTTTTACGACTGCTGCGCAGTCGAGCGGGAGCAAGCTCCCTCGCCACAGAAATGCGTCGCCCCATAGCAGAGCACCAAAGATAATGTGTACAACTTTTGATATTTAACTGGAACAATCCAATGGTTTTTTGAGAACATCACGCTCCCCGACGTGACCGCAATGCGTCATGGGGTCGCAGAACGACGTAATTAGTCTAATTTTCACAACCGCAATTCATCATGTAGTATGCCGCAGCGCGCACTACATAACGTTGGATCGATGTCTGCCGCAGGCACGTTCGCAACCCTGAAAGCCCTGTCAGCAAGGCCCCAAGCCGTTGATTGGTCCCAACCCAGCCGCCCGTCATGGGCATGTACTGGTAGAGGGGTTTGTGGTTTAAATGGCCAACGGCTTCATTGTTAAATTGAAGAGCTGAAAAGCGAAATAGCTGAGCAGAGTGAGGCAAGCAATGACTGAACACGTTCAAGTCGGTGGCCTGCAGGTCGCCAAAGTCCTGTTCGACTTCGTGAACAACGAAGCCATTCCCGGTACCGGCCTCACCGCCGATAAGTTCTGGGCCGGTGCCGACAAGGTCATCCATGACCTGGCGCCGAAGAACAAAGCCCTACTCGCCAAACGCGATGATTTCCAGGCTCAAATCGATTCCTGGCATCAGGAACGTGCCGGTCAGACGCACGACGCCGTGGCCTATAAAGCCTTCCTGCAAGACATCGGTTATCTGCTGCCAGAAGCGGCCGATTTCCAGGCAACGACGCAAAACGTCGATGAAGAAATCGCCCGCATGGCCGGCCCGCAGCTCGTGGTGCCGGTGATGAACGCCCGCTTCGCACTCAATGCCTCGAACGCCCGCTGGGGTTCGCTGTACGATGCGCTCTACGGCACCGACGCCATCAGCGAAGCCGACGGCGCGGAAAAAGGCAAAGGCTACAACAAGGTGCGCGGTGACAAGGTCATCGCTTTCGCCCGTGCCTTCCTCGACGAAGCGGCGCCTTTGGCGGCCGGCTCCCACGTCGACTCCACCGGTTACAAGATCGTCGACGGCAAACTTGTGGTCGCCCTTAAAGGCGGCAGCAACAGCGGCCTGCACAACGATGCGCAACTGATCGGCTACCAGGGCGATGCCGCTGCACCGACCGCGATCCTGCTGAAAAACAACGGCCTGCATTTCGAAATCCAGGTCGACGCCAGCACCCCGGTCGGCCAGACCGACGCGGCCGGCGTCAAAGACATCCTGATGGAAGCGGCGCTGACCACCATCATGGACTGCGAAGACTCGGTTGCCGCCGTCGACGCCGATGACAAAGTGGTGATCTACCGCAACTGGCTCGGCCTGATGAAGGGCGATCTGTCGGAAGATGTCGCCAAGGGCGGTCAGACCTTTACCCGCACCATGAACGCCGACCGCACCTACACCGCGGTCGATGGCAGTGAACTGAGCCTGCACGGTCGTTCGTTGCTGTTCGTGCGTAACGTTGGTCACCTGATGACCATCGACGCGATCCTTGACAGTCAAGGTAACGAAGTGCCGGAAGGCATTCTCGATGGCCTGGTGACTTGCCTGGCATCGATGCACAACCTGAACGGCAACACCTCGCGCAAAAACACCCGCACCGGCTCGATCTACATCGTCAAGCCGAAGATGCACGGTCCTGAGGAAGCGGCGTTCACCAACGAGCTGTTCGGTCGCATCGAAGACGTGCTGGGCCTGCCGCGCAACACCCTCAAAGTCGGGATCATGGACGAGGAGCGTCGTACCACGATCAACCTCAAGGCCTGCATCAAGGCTGCGAGTGAGCGCGTGGTGTTCATCAACACCGGTTTCCTCGACCGCACGGGCGATGAAATCCACACCTCCATGGAAGCCGGCCCGATGGTGCGCAAGGCGGACATGAAGGCGGAAAAATGGATCGGCGCCTACGAGAACTCCAACGTCGATATCGGCCTGAGCACCGGCCTGCAAGGTCGCGCACAGATCGGTAAAGGCATGTGGGCCATGCCTGACCTGATGGCGGCGATGCTCGAACAGAAAATCGCTCACCCGATGGCCGGTGCCAACACCGCCTGGGTACCATCGCCGACCGCTGCTGCGCTGCACGCGCTGCACTACCACAAGGTTGACGTGTTTGCCCGTCAGGCCGAACTGGCCAAACGTGCCCACGCTTCGGTGGACGACATCCTGACCATCCCGCTGGCGGTGAACCCGCAGTGGACCTTTGAGCAGATCAAGAACGAACTGGACAACAACTCACAGGGCATTCTTGGTTATGTGGTGCGCTGGATCGACCAGGGCGTTGGTTGTTCGAAAGTGCCTGACATCAACGACGTAGGCCTGATGGAAGACCGTGCAACGCTGCGTATTTCCAGCCAGCACATCGCCAACTGGCTGCGCCATGGCATCGTCACCGAAGACCAGGTCATGGAAAGCCTCAAGCGCATGGCGCCGGTGGTTGACCGTCAGAACGCCGGCGACGCGCTGTACCGTCCGCTGGCCCCGAACTTCGACAGCAACATCGCCTTCCAGGCGGCGGTCGAACTGGTGATCGAAGGCACCAGGCAGCCGAACGGCTACACCGAGCCGGTCCTGCACCGTCGTCGTCGCGAGTTCAAGGCGAAGAACGGGTTGTAAACCAGCTCCCTCCACAGCAATCCCCCGGTTGAAGAACCGGGGGATTTTTGTTTCTGCGTCCTGCAAATGCAGAACTATCTCCTGAAACGCAACGCGTTTGCAGCGATGTGACG
Source organism: Pseudomonas fluorescens (assembly GCF_040448305.1). Taxonomy (NCBI): domain Bacteria; kingdom Pseudomonadati; phylum Pseudomonadota; class Gammaproteobacteria; order Pseudomonadales; family Pseudomonadaceae; genus Pseudomonas; species Pseudomonas fluorescens. The sequence continues at coordinate 6,244,179 of NZ_CP148752.1, forward strand.
GCCTATTCTCGTTGCATTCATGAACAAGGCAATTCCAAGGACCGTGATGATGAGCGCAAACAGTTTTTCGCCACCAATGGGTTCGTCGAGCACATACCACGAGGTCAAGATACCCGATATCGGAACAATCACTGACAACGGTGCAACCTGGCTCGCCGGATATTTCTCAATCATTCGGTTCCACACCCAATACCCGAATACCGTCGCCACATAGGCCTGGAACAGGACAGATGCCAGCACTGGAGCAGTTATGTCCGTTAGCAACGACTGGAAAGGGGCTGCGCCCTTGACCCAGTAAGTCATCAGATATAGAGGCGGTGTTGCATACAGACTCGACCAAACGACAAAGGAAAATATATCAGCCACTTTGCTTCTCTTGACCAGCACATTGCAAAGACTCCAGAACAATGCGCCGAGCAGTACCAGAAAAAGTCCAAAGCTTTCGGCATCACCGTGTGTTACATGAATAATGAACATCAGCCCCACCAACGCCATGAGAATGCCGGCCACTTGTATTGCCGTCATTTTCTCGCCAAACAGCAGTACTCCCCAGATGACCGTGAAAAAAGCACTGAATTGCAAGAGCAAAGATGTTACGCCGGCACTGACGCCAAGAAACATGCCGTAGTTCATCAGCCAGCACATTCCGATACCAAACAACAAACCGTAGACGATAGTTACAAAAGTACTGACACCTTTCGGTTTCGGGATGAAGAACACCAGTGGCAATGCACAGAAAGTAAAGCGCAACGCTGTCAATATGAACGGATCGATACCGTCTAGACTGATATCAATGACCGTAAAATTACTGCCCCACATGACTGTCACACCGACAATAAGTACAAGATCGCGAAATTCAATTTTCTTTATCATACCGTCCTCATAGCGACACACAACCACACAATCCAGGAAGAGCAATGACCTTTGTCGGTATTTTATCCACAGGAACTAGCCGCAGACTGAATACACGACAACCATCGGCATACTCAAGCCACTAAAAAGCGGAGTGCCAAACTGGTAACCCGGATAGTGCTACGACAGATTTTATTAAACCAAGTACAACATCAAGTAGATGCCTGCATTGGCTTTCAAGAACTGAACGATAACTGAATAATCGAAAGAAGAAACAAGCTATTTGTGAGTAGCCTTTTCGCAGACCAATTAGATAAACTTAATTACAAGTTAAACCCACCAAAACAACTCCAGCCTGTAACTAACAATTACAGGCGCCCAGTTATTTAATGCCCAATTCGCGTTTTACCAGTGTCAGCAGATGACTGGCATCAATCGGTTTGAGTAGAAAGTCCACCACGCTCAAATGCATCGCGGCGATCGCATCCTTCACGTCGGCGTCACCCGAGACAATGATGATCGGCAATGCCGCTCTTACCGATTCGCGTACCTGACGGATCAGTTCCAAACCGTCAACGCGGCCCATCCGCAGGTCGGTGATCAGTAAACCGATCGTGGGCTTTTTGATCTCTGCCTCGGCCACCAGGATCTTGAGTGCCGATTCGCCACTGGCTGCTGTCTTGCAGCGAATACCCTCCGACGCGAGGATATCTGACAGCAGCTCGCGGGCGTCTTTATCGTCATCGACGATCAGCACCCGTTGCGACGGCAGGTCAGGTTCCAGCATGACGGCGCTTAGCGCTTCGCGCTCGGCGTCACTCAAAATGTCGTGGTCAGGCATGGCTTTCCCTATATGTTCAATACAATTCCCTGGCACAGCGGTGAGACATCGCTCAGCGAACTATCAATGTGCACCCCGTCGGATATTTTTCCAATAGCAGGATAGAGAGGTTTTTCTCACAGTTGCGTAAGGTTTTTCCGACATTCCATCACCCTGATTGCCTACCTAGACTTACGTCCAATGGGCACCCCGACCGCAGGGGTCGACCATGTCCATGTCATCCGACTACAACAATTCAAAAAAGACTGCGGTAATGGTTATGAGTAAAGCGGACGCCTTCACACAGGCAGGGAAAACCGCGGTGTTGCAGAACATCCAGGGCACGTTGCAATTCCTTCAGCGCTTCCCGCCCTTCAACCAGATGGAACACGCTCACCTGGCGTATCTGGTCGAGCAATGTCAGCTGCGTTTTTACGCCCCCGGCGAGAGCATCATCAAACCCGCCGACGGGCCGGTCGAGCACTTCTATATCGTCAAGCAAGGCCGGGTCGTAGGCGAGCGTCCGCATACGGCAAAAGGTGGCACCGAAACGGTCTTCGAGATCACCACCGGCGAGTGTTTCCCCCTCGCGGCATTGCTGGGTGAACGAGCGACCCGCACCGAGCACCTGGCCGGCGAAGACACCTTCTGCCTGCAATTGAACAAACCGGCGTTCGTCCGCCTGTTTTCGCTATCGGACACCTTCCGCAACTTCGCCCTGCGCTGCGTCAGCAGCCTGCTGGATCAGGTCAACCAGCAAGTGCAGCAAAAAGCCGTGGAAACCCTGGGCACCCAATATTCGCTCAATACCCGACTGGGCGAATTGGCCATGCGCCACCCGGTGACATGCGCCCCGCAGACGCCATTGCGCGAAGCCGTGACGTTGATGCATGAACAACAGGTCGGCAGCATCGTGGTGGTCGATGAGCTCAAGGCGCCACTGGGAATTTTCACCCTGCGTGACCTGCGTCAGACAGTGGCCAACGGCAGCAGTGATTTCAACGAAGCCATCGAAGGGTACATGACCCGGGCGCCGTTCTTCCTGTCGCCGGATCACAGTGCATTCGACGCGGCGATTGCCATGACCGAGCGTCACATTGCCCATGTCTGCCTGGTCAAGGACCAACGCTTGTGCGGCGTGGTTTCCGAGCGCGATCTGTTTTCCCTGCAACGGGTCGACCTGGTGCACCTGGCGCGCACTATCCGCAATGCCCAGAAAGTGGAAAACCTGGTGGCGCTGCGGGGCGAAATCGGTCAACTGGTCGAGCGCATGCTGGCCCACGGCGCGTCTTCGACGCAGATCACCCACATCATCACCTTGCTCAACGACCACACCGTGTGCCGGGTGATCGAACTGACCCTCGCCGAAAAAGGCGACCCCGGCGTGCCGTTCAGCTGGCTGTGTTTCGGCAGCGAGGGCCGTCGCGAGCAGACCCTGCACACCGATCAGGACAACGGCATTCTGTTCGAAGCCAGGGATGCGGCCCATGCCGCCGAGATTCGCGGCAAGCTGCTGCCCATTGCCCAGCAGATCAACCAGAGCCTGGCGCTGTGCGGCTTCACCTTGTGCAAGGGCAATATCATGGCCGGCAACCCCGAGCTGTGCCTGTCCAGGGCCGAATGGGCGCGGCGCTTTGCAGCGTTTATCCGCGAGGCCACCCCGGAGAACCTGTTGGGTTCGAGCATCTATTTCGATTTGCGCGTGGTCTGGGGCAGCGAGCAAGGCTGCGAGCAGTTGCGTCGGGGCATTCTCGATCAGGTCGGCGACAACCGTTTGTTCCAGCGCATGATGGCCGAGAATGCGCTGCGCAATCGCCCGCCCGTAGGGCGTTTCCGCGAATTCGTGCTGGCGCGCAAAAATGGCGAGAAGGCCACCCTGGACTTGAAGATTCAGGGCTTGGCACCCTTTGTCGATGGCGCCCGGTTGCTGGCTCTGGTCCACGGTATCGAAGCGAACAACACGCTGGAGCGTTTTCGCCAGTTGGTCGAAAAGGAGATCATCGCCCCCCTGGATGGCGCCGCGTACGAAGAAGCCTATCACTTCATCCAGCAAACCCGCATGCAGCAACATCAACTACAGACCCGGGAGAATTTTCCTTACTCGAACCGGGTCGATCCCGACAGCCTCAATCATCTGGACCGGCGCATCCTGCGTGAGTCCCTGCGCCAGGCACAGCGTCTGCAAAGCAGCCTGGCCTTGCGGTATCAGTTATGAGCCTGTTTTCATGGCTGCGCCCGGCCGGCCCGAGCTTGTCCGCCGACCTGCAGCAACGCCTTCAACGCCTGCCGACGGTCACCGGATTGAGTGATTGCAGCCTGCGCGAGCAGCGCTGGGTAGTGCTCGACCTGGAAACCACCGGGCTAAATATGAACAAGGACCGGGTACTGTCCATCGGTGCCGTGGTGATCGAGGATGGCGCGATCGATTTCAGCCGACAGTTCGAGCGAACCTTGCAATGCGAGGAACTCAAACTCGGCCCCAGCGTGCTGATCCACGGCTTGGGCCCTAGTGCAATTGCTGCCGGCAGTGATCCAGCCGAGGCGCTGCTCGAATTCATGGAGTTTGTCGGCGACAGCCCGGTTTTGGCCTTTCATGCGCCGTTCGACCAGCATATGTTGGGGCGCGCACTGAAGGATCATCTGGGTTACAAGTTGCAGCATGCCTTTCTGGACGTGGCGGACATTGCGCCGCTGCTATGCCCCCAGGCGCACATTCGCGAGGCCGGGCTGGACGACTGGATCGACTGGTTCAAACTCGAAGTCTTCGAGCGCCACCACGCCAGCGCCGACGCCCTGGCCACCGCCGAACTGATGCTGATTCTGTTCAGCCGCGCGCGGCAGCTGCAGATTCATAGCCCGTTGAATCTGCAACAGCGATTGAGTCAGTGGAAACGTCGGCAGCAGGCGCCTTCCTTCTGACCCATACGCCATCCCTGTAGGAGCGAGCCTGCTCGCGAAAATCGTCAACGGTGACACGCTTTTCTGGCGAGACCGAGGTGTCAGATGATTTTTCGCGAGCAGGCTCTCTCCTACAGGGGTCGTCGCCTAATTCCCACCCGACCAACGCCAATTGCTTACCTCCCTCGCCTCTGCCACAATCGCGAACAATTCTCGTTAGTTAATATTTCCCAATCGGTGATGCGGCGTGTCGTCAGTCCCAAGCCCTCAAAGTGAGCTCGTCGGTGCGTTATATCGCGACCATCGCGGCTGGCTATTGGCCTGGCTTCGACGCAACGTCGCCTGCCCGCAGCGGGCCGAAGACCTGAGCCAGGACACTTTCGTGCGTTTGCTGGGTCGAGAGGAACTGAAGGTTCCGCGCGAGCCGCGGGCGTTTCTGGTGGCGATCGCCAAGGGCCTGCTGTTCGATTATTTCCGTCGCGCCGCGCTGGAACAGGCCTACCTCACCGAGCTGATGCTGATTCCCGAAGCCGAACAACCGTCGGCGGAAGAACAGCAAATGATCCTCGAAGACCTGAAAAACATCGACCGTTTGCTCGGCAAGCTCTCCAGCAAGGCCCGAGCGGCGTTTCTCTACAATCGTCTCGACGGCCTCGGCCACGCAGAAATCGCCGAGCGCCTCGGTGTGTCGGTGCCGCGGGTGCGCCAGTACCTGGCCCAAGGCATTCGTCAGTGCTACATCGCACTGTATGGTGAGCCGACATGAATCCACTCAGTTCCAAACCGGTATCGGCCAACGTGCTGGACGCGGCGATTGCCTGGCAGTTGTCCATGGACTCCGCCAACCCGGTAGAGCGCGAAGAGTTCGCCAAGTGGCACGCTGCCCACGAAGAGCACGCCCGCGCCTGGCGCCAGTTGGGCATGCTCGACCAGCGTTTCAGCGTGGCCAGCGGCCCGGCCCGCACGGCCTTGCTGCAATCGCGCGAAGGCATTCGCCGGCGAGTGCGCACGCTTGGCAACGGTGTCGCCAGTGTCGTTGCAGTGATCGGCCTGGCCCTTTTCGCCGGGGATCGTTACCTGCCGATCGACTATTGGCTGGCCGACCAGCGCACCGCCGTTGGCGAGCAGCGCACCTTGCGCCTGGCTGATGGCACGCTGATCAATCTCAATACCCACAGCGCCCTGGATGTGCGTTTCGATGAAAAGCAGCGGCGCATCGTGCTTCAGGAAGGCGAAATCCTGGTTGAAACCGGCCATGGCGATCCCCGGCCGTTCATCGTTGAAACCCGCGAAGGCAGCATGCGTGCGCTGGGTACGCGGTTTCTGGTCAAGCGCGAGGAAGACGGAACGCGCCTGAGCGTCCTGCAGTCGGCGGTGGCGGTTCACCCTGAGTCCAACCCTGACGAACAGATTCTGCGCGAAGGCCAGCAGGTGCTGATCCGCAACAATGGCCTGGGCCCGGTTCTGGCGGTCAACCTCGGCGCGGATGCCTGGACCCGCGGCATGCTGGTGGTGGACAACACCCGGCTGGAAGATCTGGTGCATGAAATCGGTCGCTATCGAAACGGTTACGTCGGGGTCGCGCCGGAAGTGGCCGACCTGCGCATCACCGGCAGCTTCCCGCTGCGCGACACTGACCTGGCACTCAACGCCCTGCTGCCGACCCTGCCGGTGCAGATCGAACAGCACACGCAGTGGTGGGTGAAGGTCGTGGCCAAGGCTGATACCAAACCCTGAAATGCTTTGTGTCTGATTAACCGTCATCGCGAGCAAGCTCGCTCCCACATTGGAATGCATTTCAAAATGTGGGAGCGAGCTTGCTCGCGATGACGGCGTTCGACTCCCCGCAAAAACCGGTTTGACCCAATACCAGCCGCAACCGACTTCTGAATCGAAATTATTTTCATCCACCCCTATCACTTTTTGATTTTCATTCGGCACACAGGCAATTGAGAAATGTTTCCATTCAGGAGCCGCTGTATGCCTCGTTCGCTTGACTCCCTGTTGCGCCGCAGTTTGCTGGCAGTCGCCATTGGCCTTTGCACCCCGTTGGCCAGTAGCCAACTGGTCGCCGCTGAACAGGTGTCCAGCGTCCGCGCCTACAACCTGCCGGCCGCGCCGTTGGCCAACACCCTGAACCAGATTGCCAGCCAGGCCGGTTTGGCCCTGTCGCTGAATCCATCCCTGGCGGCGGGCAAGACCTCGGCGCCGGTCAAAGGCCAGTTCGACGCATCCGGCGCCCTGCGCGAAGCCCTGCGTGGCACCGGGCTGCAACTGGAGCTGAGCAGTGCGGGCACCTATAGCCTGGTGGCCGTGCCCGAGGGTGTGATGGACCTGCCGGCCACCAGCGTGATCGGCGTGCAAGACACTGAAAGCGCCTGGGGCCCGGTACAGGGCTACCTGGCCAAGCGCACCGCCGCCGGCACCAAGACCGATACCGCGCTGGTCGAGGCGCCGCGTTCGATTTCGGTCGTCACTCGTGAACAGATGGACGACCGCAACGCGCACACCCTCGACGATGCCGTGCGCTACTTGCCGGGCATCACCTCCAGCAGCTTCGGCAGCGACACCCGCGCCGACTGGTTGCGCGTGCGGGGTTTCGAGCCGACTCAATTCCTCGACGGCCTGCCTCTGCCAAAAGGTGTGTACTCCAACCCGAAACAGGAAACCTGGAACCTCGACCGCCTGGCGCTGCTGCGCGGACCGGCCTCCTCGGTGTACGGCCAGACCCCGCCGGGCGGCCTGCTGGACATGGTCAGCCGCCGCCCAAGCGCTGAAGCCAGCAGTGAGATCCAACTGCAATACGGCAGCGACAATCATCGCCAGATCAACTTCGCCAGCACTGGCAAGATCGACGACGAAGGCCAGTTCCTGTACAGCCTCAGCGGCGTGCTGCGCGACGGCGGCACGCCCATCGACCACATCGATGACAAGCGCTACAACATTGCGCCCAGCCTGACCTGGAACATCGACGATGACACCAAATTCACCCTGCTCACGCAGTTCACCCGTGACGATACCGGTATCACCAGTCAGTTCTATCCGATCCAGGGCACCAAGATCGACATGCCGTTCGGCGATATCTCCCACCACAAGAACCTGGGTGACCCGAACTACGACTTCTACGACCGCACCTACTACGCGCTGGGTTATGCCTTCGAACACCGCCTGAACGATGTCTGGCAGTTCCGGCAGAACCTGCGCTACACCAAGTCGGAGCTGTCGTTCCAGGCCGTGACCGTCAATAGCTACGGCCCCTCTTACGGGTCTATTGTTGACGATCAGGGCAACACCGGCCGTGGCACCACCAATGTCGACGAAGACATCGCCCAATTCGCCGTAGACAACAACTTCCAGGGCGACTTCGTCACCGGCGACGTCAGTCACACCCTACTGATCGGCCTGGATCACCAACGCAACACCACCAACTACCTCTCGATCTTCGGCACCGCACCAGACATCAACGTCAACGACCCGATCTATGGTTTGCCGATCGAACGTCCGGCACGCTCCACGGCGTTCTACGACTACGAACAGAAAACCCAGCAGACCGGCCTGTACATCCAGGACCAGATGGCCCTCGGCCAATGGCGCCTGACCCTCGGCGGTCGTGAAGACTGGGTCCACACCGGTACCACGTTCTTCAACAAGGGCGATGCCACCAACACCGAACGCGACAAGAATTTCAGCGGCAACGCAGCGATCAGCTACGTGTTCGACTCGGGCTTCGTGCCCTACCTGTCCTACGCCGAATCGTTCCAGCCGACCAGCAATGCCGTCGCCTCGCCGACCGAGTCGTTCAAGCCGACCGAAGGCAAGCAATGGGAACTGGGGATCAAGTACCAGCCACCGGGCAGCAACACCCTGCTGACGGCGGCTGTGTATGACCTGACCCAGAAAAACGTTTCCGTCACCAACAACGTGGGCAACGTGACAGTCACCAGCCAGACCGGCGAAGTGAAAGTCAAAGGCCTGGAGCTGGAAGCCGTTTCCGACGTGACCGAAAACCTCAAGGTCACCGCTGCCTACACCCTGGCCAAATCCGAAGTGCAAGAGGGCATCTACAAGGGCAATCGCCTGCAACTGATGCCTAACCAGCAAGCGTCGGTGTGGGGCGACTACACCTGGCACAACGGCGTGCTGGACGGCTTCGGCATCGGTGCCGGCGCGCGCTATACCGGCAATACCTATGGCGACCAGGCCAACACCTGGTTGGGCAAGGCCGACGCCTACACGGTGTTCGACGCAGTGGTTCACTACGACCTCGGTCGCCTGGACAACAGCCTCAAAGGCGCTTCGCTGGCCGTTAACGCAACCAACCTGTTCGACAAGGACTACATCTCGACTTGCGACAGCTACTACTGCTACTACGGCGACCAGCGCAGTGTCGTCGCAAGTGCAACCTACAAGTGGTAACGCGTTGAGCTGACACGCCCAATGACCAGGCCGTCCTTCGTGGACGGCTTTGGTTTTTCTGAAGGCTATGAAATGAAAAGTAAAACAATTCGCCGCTGGTCCGCTGTTCATACCTGGACCAGCCTGATTTGTACGGTGTTCCTGTTGCTGCTGGCACTGACCGGCCTGCCCTTGATCTTTCACCACGAGATCGACCACTTGCTGGGCGATGCGCCTGACGTGAAGGAAATGCCGGCGGACACCCCGCGCCTGAATTTGCAGCAGCTGGTGGAAGCGGCCGAGAAGCATCGCCCCGGCGAAGTCATGCAGTATTTCGGCTTCGAGGACGATGAGCCCAACGCGGTGCTGACCATCATGGCCGCGACCGCGGGCACCGAGCCGAATTCGTCCCACACCTTCATGCTCGACGCCCGTACCGGCGAAGCGCTGGAGACGCCATCGGCCAACGGCGGTTTCATGATGACCATGCTGCGCCTGCACGTGGACATGTTCGCCGGCTTGCCGGGCAAGTTGCTGCTGGCATTCATGGGGATTCTGTTCGTGGTGGCGATTGTCTCCGGCACGGTGTTGTACTTGCCGTTCATGCGTCGCTTGAAGTTCGCCACCGTGCGCCAGGACAAATCCGCGCGCCTGCGCTGGCTCGACCTGCATAACCTGATCGGCGTGGTGACGTTGACCTGGACCCTGGTGGTCGGCGTGACGGGTGTGATCAGTGCCTGCGCCGACCTGATCATTGCCGCTTGGCGCAACGACAGCCTGAGCGCGATGATCGCACCGTACCGCGATGCGCCACCGCTGACGCAACTCGCGCCGGCCACCCGTTTGCTCGACATCGCCAAGGAAGTCGCACCGGGCATGCAGCCGGACTTCATCGCCTTCCCCGGCACGCGGTTTTCCAGCGAGCACCATTACGCGGTGTTCATGAAAGGCAGCACGCACCTGACCTCGCACCTGTTGACGCCGGTACTGATCGACGCCAGCACCCTGCAAGTCACCGCCGTGGCCGAACGACCGTGGTACATGGACGCCATGGGCATGTCGCAACCGCTGCACTTCGGTGACTACGGCGGCATGCCGATGAAAATCCTCTGGGCGACCCTGGATGTGCTGACCATCATCGTGCTCGGCAGCGGGGTCTACCTGTGGGTGGTGCGGCGCAAGGCGGCCAGGCCTGTGCTGGAAAAAGCGGAGAGCGTGGCATGAAGCCCCGGCAGTCGAGTTTCTGGAAAGTGTTTGCCATTCCGACCGTCATCGCGGTGCTCAGCGCGGCAGGGTTGTTTGCCGCGTTGCTCGGGGATGGTGTTTGGGATTCGCTTAGCTGGTTGGGGCTGGGCATCCCGGCCATTCTGGGGCTGCGTGGCCTCCTGCAACGCCGCTGATCCCTTGTGGGAGCGGGCTTGCTCGCGAAGAGGCCGTCAGCCTCAGCATCAATGTTGGCTGACACACCGCTTTCGCGAGCAAGTCGAATCGTCGCACCGCCGCTCCCACAGGGTTCGGTTTGAGGTAATGCATCAACGCGCTATGCTGCCCGACACTGCCACCGACCGAGACACTGCCATGTCCGCCCCGAGCATGACCCTGTACCACAACCCGCTTTCCCCCTTCGTTCGCAAAGTCATGGTGCTGCTGCACGAAACCGGCCAGCAGAACCGCGTGGCGTTGCAGACCAGCGTGCTCTCCCCGGTCAACCCGGATCTGAGCCTGATCGACGACAACCCCCTGAGTAAAATCCCGGCACTGCGCCTGGCCGATGGCAATGTCATCCACGACAGCCGGGTCATCCTCGACTACCTCGATCACCAGCACGTTGGCAACCCGCTGATCCCCCGCGAAGGTTCGGCCCGCTGGCGGCGCCTGACCCTCGCGTCGCTGGCCGACGGGATCATGGACGCGGCCGTACTGGTGCGCTACGAAGTCGCCCTGCGCGCCCCGGAAAAACACTGGGACGAATGGCTCGACGGCCAGCGCGACAAGATCCGTCGCGCCCTGGCTTTGCTGGAAAAGGACGCGATTGCCGAGCTGACCTGCCACTTCGACGTAGCCGCGATCAGCGTAGCCTGTGCACTGGGTTACCTGGACCTGCGCCATCCGGATCTGGACTGGCGCACAGCGACCCCGCAGTTGGCGGCGTGGTATTTCGAGGTCAGTCAGCGGCCTTCGATGATTGCGACAATGCCGAAGGTTTAGATCTTCGCTGACTGCTCCGCCCCCTTCGCGAGCAGGCTCGCTCCCACCTTTGACTGCGGTCCCATGTGGGAGCGAGCCTGCTCGCGATGGCACCACAACGGATCCAGCGCAAACAACCCGGCAATCAGCGTCGCCAACACCCTCCCCTCTCGCTGGTCTTCCCGCAACCCCACCGACCGGCTCATTGCACCGCTCCAATATCGAAGTCCAAAGGTTTCGGCGTTTTTTGCCCAACCCCGTACCAGTCCAGCTTGCGGGTCAGCACCATGAACACGCCCAGCAAGCCGAACAGCAGCAGCGAGCCCATCAACAGCGCGTAATCCTCTGCACTCAACAGCCCGTAGAGCAGCCCATACAACGCCGCCAATCCCGCGGAAAAGCTCAGCCCGTGTCGCACGCTGCGCAACACGTGGCAAACGTAGAACCCGATCAACAACACACAACCGCTGGCTGACAACAGATACGCCAGGGCAAAGCCGATATGCTCGGATAACGACAGCAACAACAGATAGAAGAACGCCAGTGCCACACCTACCAACGCATATTGCATCGGGTGCACGGCCAGGCTTTTGAGCACTTCGAAGAGGAAGAATCCGGCGAAGGTCAGGACGATGAACAGCAGCGCGTATTTGATCGCCCGTTCGCTTTTCAGGTACTGGTCCACCGGGTCGATGAAGCCCACGCCGAAGCTGCGGCCAGACAACGCCTCACAACCGCCGCGGGACACGCAGCTGTTCAAGGTTTCTTGCAGGTTGGTGGAGAAAAACGAGGTCTGCCAATGGGCGGTAAATCCTTGATCAGTGATCTCGCGCTGGGCCGGCAGGTAGTTGCCGATGAAGCTTGGATGAGGCCAGTTGGCATTCAGCGAAACTTTGCTGGTCTTGCCCACCGGCAGGATCTGTAACTGACCAGTGCCTTGCAGCTTCAGGTCAAAACCGAAGGCCAACTCCGTGGCCTGCTTTGTCTCCAACGCCGGCAGGGTCACGTGAACGCCCTCACCCAGCCAGCCCACCTGGCTGCCCGGAATGAAATCCAGTTTCTGGCCGTTGAGTTCAAGCTTCAAGGCGTTTTCGATACCCCGAATGTCGCTGATACCAACGGCGAGGAACGGCTGGTCGAATCGGTAGTCGGCGAAATCTTCCTTGATGCCCAGTTGAACCGGCAGGGCAAAGTGGCCGCTGATGCGGTTGTCGGCATGGAACAGCCGCGCCTGGTAGATACCTCGGGAACGCAGTTCGGTCTGAACGTCTGCGTCGACTTCGAAGCGCTCCGGCAGAAAATACAACCGACCGCGCTCCTCACCGATCTCCTGATAACGCTTGTTGGTTTTTTCGTGGATCTTCCAGGTGCGCACGACTTTACGATACGGCACCACCATCAGCGGCCCGCTCAATTGCTGGCTGTAACTGGAACTGCGGGCAATGTCTTCGAGCACGCCGTCGCGCAGTTGCTGGCGGTCCTGGATCACGCCGTTGATCATCAGCAGTGGAACCAGCAACAACAGGATCAACAGGGCAATTGCCCCGAGTTTTAGGGTAAGGCTACGGTTCATGGGACTCTCCCTGTTTTGGATGGGGAAAGTCTGGGTTGGCTGTGTGAGGAATGAATGGAGGGAGTGTGGAGACTTTGTGAAGACTGGACCGGTCCTAAGGCAGGTGCACTGTCACTTCCACACCGCCGTCGACATTACCAATACTCATCGTCCCGCCATGCAGCTTGACCACCTCTTCGACAAAATTGAGCCCAAGCCCGGTGCTTTTGCGCCCGCTGTCCGGTCTCGGGAGCGAGTAGAACCGCTCGCTCAGCCTTGGCAACGCATAGTCCGGAATGGCTTCGGACTGATTGAACAATTTGAACTCGACCTGCTCGCCAACTCGCCGGGCACTGAGGCGCAGCAGGCCTTGAACCGGGGTGAAATCCAGGGCGTTTTCCAACAGGTTGCCCAGCGCTTGGCGCAGTAAAAACGGCTCACCACTGAGCATCAAATCCGCTGCAATGCTTTGTTCCACCTGCAACTGACGACTTTCAATTCGCGCCGCCTGAGCACTCAGCAACTCGCTCACCAATGCGCCCAGCGGCACATCGACGCGTTCCTCCAAGCCCTGGCGTTGCTCGACCTGCGCCAGGTTCAAAAGCCGCTCGATCAACTGCTGCATGCGCGCACTTTCGCTGTCGATATTGCCGACAAACCGCTGTCGTTGGGCCGACGGCATCTCGCCTTGCAACAACTCCGCCGCACCGCGAATCGCCGCCAGCGGACTCTTCAGTTCATGGGTCAAGGTGTGCACGTATCGCTCGACGTAAGCCTTGCCTTCAAGCTGCGTGCGCATCTGCTCCACCGCCGTGGCCAACTGCTCCAGTTCACCGCCGCGATAATGCGGCACTTCAACCCGCCGGCCTTCACTGACGCCTTGGGCGTACGCCGTCAATCTTCGCAGGGCACGGCTCAGCCACCAGGACAACAACGCGCCGAACAGCAAACCGAGGCCGATCAACCCGGCGCCATAAGCCAGCAACCGGCGCTCAGTACGATCCACATAAGGCTGCAACGAGCTGTTGGGCTTGGCCACGGTGACCACGCCGATGATCTGGCCGTTGTCGCGAATCGGCGCGCCGACGTGCATCACCGAAGACCCCGGATCGTTCGGGTCATTGCGCGTGGAGCGAGCGCCGTATTCGCCACGCAGGGTCAGGTAGACGTCATTCCAGCGCGAGTAATCCTGCCCCACCGCCGCCCCGCTGGAATCCAGCACGACGATGCCCCTGGCGTCGGTGACGTAGATGCGGTGGTTGACCTGATTCTTTGGCAAACCCCAGATTTTCGCTCCGGGCTGTCGCTCACCATAGGCCTCGAGCAACTCCGGCCAGCGGTTCTGGTTGAGGCTGCCGACCTTGAAATCGTCGCGCAGGATCTCGGCCATCAGGTTGGCGGTATCGACCAGGGTTTCTTCGGTGGACTGGCGAACGCCGGGGCGGATCTCTTGCATGACCGTGTTGAGCACAAAGTAGCCGGCCAGGCCGATGAACAGTGCGTAGACCAGGAAAATCCGGATTCCCAACGGCATCAGCTTTGTCCCGGGCTGTAGCTGTAGCCGAGGCCGCGGTGGGTCTGGATCGGCTCGGCGTCAGCTTTCACCAGTCGCAATTTGGCGCGCACGCTCTTGATGTGGCTGTCGATGCTGCGCTCGTAACCGGCGTCGGCGGCCACGCCCAGGGCATCGAGCAACTGCTCGCGACTGAAAACGCGCTCGGGCTGCTCCAGCAGGCATTGCAACAGACGGAATTCATGGCGGGTCAGGGTCAGCAGTTGACCGCGATAACTGATTTGCACACGTTCGCTATCGATGTGAAACAGCGTCGTCGACGGTTCGCTCATCGTGCGCGGCGCCATGCGTTTGAGAATCGCCCGGACCCGCGCCGCCACCTCCCGAGGGCTGAACGGCTTGACCACGTAATCGTCGGCGCCGATTTCCAGGCCCACGACGCGATCGATCTCGCCATCCCGGGCGCTGAGGAACATCACCGGCACTTCGCTGAAGCGCCGCAGTTGCTTGCAGGTTTCGAAGCCGCTGATGTCCGGCAGGCCGATATCGAGAATGATCAGATCCGCCGGGCTCTGGCGCTGATACTCCAGCGCCGCCGCGCCGAGGCTCAGCCATGTGGTGGTGAAGCCCTCGCCTTGCAGGGCGAATACCAGGGTGTCGGCAATGGCCGCTTCGTCTTCGACAATCAGGATATGAGGCATGGCGTCCGAGCCCGGCAGGGATGTGGGCGAACGGTGCCCCAAGCCTCACACCTCGTCAATCAGCAATCCGGCTTATCCGCCGTAAACCGCCGAGCCGGATTCACCGCCGCCCCAAACTCACGCAATGCCTTCGCGCCGATCAGCAACGGGTAGTTGAAGCTGCTGCGGTCAGTCAGGTTGACCTCGACCGTGCGCTTGACGTTACCCAGGCACAGCTCCAGATCGACCACCGGACGCTTGGTGGGTGCGACCACTTCGCTGTCATCCTCCTCCTCTTCGGAACGGCTCTTGATCTTGCTGATGCGCGCGATCTTGTGCTCGTAGACCTGGTTGCCAGCATCCTTGGTGCCGAGGCGGAAACGCACCCAGTCTTCGCCGTCACGCTTGAAGGTTTCGATGTCCTTGGCCGACAGCGACGCGGTCAGGGCGCCGGTGTCCATCTTCGCCTTGAGGACCTTCCCGCCGATTTCCGGCAGGGCGATATATTCGTAACGCCCATAGAGGGTCGGCTCGGCGGCCATGACCGGCAGGGCGATGAGGGAGAACACTGCAAGGAGGGATTTCACGTAATGGGTTTCCATGAGAATGAGCAGTCGGATTTTAGACCGTCGTTCGCTTGATCGTTCCCACAAGGTTACCGACCCAAAAGTGAAACATTCGTCAGCACCGATTTGGCCTGCCACCCGAAGCTGCTTATCATGGCGCGCCCAACCGTTTCCACGAGTGACTTATGCGCCGCCTGCTCACCGGCTGTTTCGTGACCCTGCTGCTTGTGCTCAATACCCTGGTCCTGATCGGGCCGTTGATGGTGTTTGCCCTGCTCAAACTGGTTCTGCCCGGCCGTTTTCGCGATTACGCCTCATGGTCGGTGATGTGGATCGCCGAGACCTGGTCGGAAATCGACAAGCTGATTTTCCGCTGGTGTATCCCCACCCGATGGGACATCCGTGGCGGTGACGATCTGCGTCGTGATACCTCGTATCTGGTGATCAGTAACCATCAATCCTGGGTCGACATCCCGGCGCTGATCCAGACGCTGAACCGGCGCACGCCGTTCTTCAAGTTCTTCCTCAAGAAAGAGCTGATCTGGGTGCCCTTCCTCGGCCTGGCGTGGTGGGCGCTGGATTATCCGTTCATGAAGCGCTACAGCAAAGCCTTCCTGGCCAAACATCCGGAGCTGGCGGGCAAGGATCTGGAGATCACCAAACAAGCCTGCGAGCTGTTCAAGCGTCAGCCGGTGACCGTGGTCAACTATCTGGAAGGCACGCGCTTCACTGCGGCCAAACGCACTCAGCAGCAATCACCGTTCACCCATTTGCTCAAACCCAAGGCCGGCGGCGTGGCGTTTGTGCTGGCAGCCATGGGCGAACAACTGGATGCAATTCTTGATGTGACGGTGGTTTATCCGCAGCCAACGATTCCGGGCTTCTGGGATCTGATCAGCGGTAACGTGCCGAGGATCATCATCGATATCCAGACCCGCGAACTCGACCCGGCGTTGTGGCAGGGCGATTACGAAAACGATCCGCTGTTTCGCGAAAAAACCCAGAACTGGGTCAACCAGCTCTGGATCGAGAAGGATCAGCGCATCGACGCCTTGCGCGCCGGGCGCCGCTGAATCAGCTACCAGTGCCGGCACCCCAGATCCCGCCCAGGCTGCTCAGCAGCGAACCGCCGACGCCCTGCTGGCCGAGGTATTGCAGGAGCACCGGGGTAAACAGGCCGATCATGCCGCTGTCCATGCCCAGGGCGCTGAAGGCGTTGTTCAGGTCGTTGGTGTTCTTGACGTTACCCAGGGCATTGTCCAGTCCTGCAGCTTTACCGCTGGAGCCGAGCAGACCGGCCAGTGCACCCAACTCACCGCCGCCCGAGAGCATGTCGATGCCCGGCACGCTTTTGGCCAGTTCCGAGTAGTCGGTCGAACTCAACTGGTTCTTCGCCAGCCCCAACATCGCTCCAGCGCCGCCGATGGCTTGTTGTGGGGTGATGTTCAATTCACTGAGGGTGCTTAGCAGGTCGGCTGTCGGCGGCGTCGGTTCGGCAGTCGCGGCCGCGTCACCGCCCTTCATGCCCGAAATCGCATTGGCCGCGTCGTTCAGGCTGAACTGTGCAAAGGCCGGGCTGGCGGACAGTGCCAACAGCGAAGCCAGTGCAATACCGCATGAAATCTTCATCCAGACATCCTCTTGTGCCATGAAACCATCCGAAAACCGGCGGTAAAACTCCCGGTTTGACCGGGCATCCTCAATCATGTTCCTTGCCGCGCATCCGTTTTTACACAGGTCAGGTAGATGAAACGTGAAACACCGGGTGCCACGCGATGAATGGCACCACTGAGCAGCCGTCGGGGCCAGTATTGAACCAGAGACCTTGGCAGCCGTTTGAAAAAGATATCCAAACAAAAACGGCGACCCGAAGGTCGCCGTTTTGTTTGGCCTGAAGACTTACGCCGCGCTGAACATCTTGTGCGGATCGATCACAAACTTCTTCGGCACGCCCGCGTCAAACTCGCCATACCCCTGCGGCGCCTGATCCAGGCTGATCACCTGAACGCCCACCACTTCGGCGATGTTGATGCGGTCCCACATGATCGCCTGCATCAACTGGCGGTTGTACTTCATCACCGGGGTCTGGCCGGTGTGGAAGCTGTGGGACTTGGCCCAGCCCAGGCCGAAGCGGATGCTCAGGCTGCCCATTTTCGCGGCAGCGTCGACAGCGCCCGGGTCTTCGGTCACGTAGAGGCCGGGGATGCCGATCTTGCCTGCCACACGCACCACGCCCATCAGCGAGTTGAGTACGGTGGCCGGGGCTTCGTGTTTCACGCCGTCATGGCCATGGCCACGGGCTTCGAAGCCGACGGCGTCGATGGCGCAATCCACTTCCGGCTCGCCGAGCAGTGCGGCGATCTGTTCGTGCAGCGGTGTGTCCAGGGACAGGTCGGCGATCTCGAAGCCCTGAGCCTTGGCGTGGGCCAGGCGAACGGTGTTGACGTCACCGATGATCACCACCGCCGCACCCAGCAGGCGAGCGGATGCGGCCGCCGCCAGACCGACCGGACCGGCACCGGCGATGTACACGGTGCTGCCCGGGCCGACGCCAGCGGTCACGGCACCGTGATAGCCGGTCGGCAGGATGTCCGAGAGGCAGGTCAGGTCGCGGATTTTTTCCATCGCCCGGTCGCGGTCCGGCAGTTTCAGCAGGTTGAAGTCGGCATACGGCACCATGGCGTATTCGGCCTGGCCGCCGGTCCAGTCGCCCATGTCGACATAACCATAAGCGCCACCCGGACGCGCCGGGTTGACGCTCAGGCAAACACCGGTGTGCATTTCTTTGCAGGAACGGCAGCGCCCGCAAGCCACGTTGAACGGTACGGACACCAGGTCGCCGATATTCAGGTTCTCGACGTCGCTGCCCTTCTCGATCACTTCACCGGTGATCTCATGGCCCAGCACCAAACCGGTTTGAGCGGTGGTACGACCGCGCACCATGTGCTGGTCGGAACCACAGATGTTGGTGGAAACCACACGCAGGATGACGGCGTGGTTAATCTTCCTGCCACGCGGGTCCTGCATTTTCGGATAGTCAATACTCTGCACTTCGACCTTGCCAGCGCCGAGATACACCACACCACGATTGCCAGACATGCTTTCACCTCGCTGTTGTTTTTATGGAACCGCGTTGCCCAGGCAGGCAGCGCGTTAAGTGCTCGGGTTATTGCCTGTGTGTCTTGTGTTGTCTGTTATGCCGCTATCGCGAGCAGGCTCGCTCCCACATTGGAATGCATACCCCTGTAGGAGCGAGCCTGCTCGCGATGGCGATCTAAAGAACGACAGTTCTGTTCGCGTTCAAAAACACTCTTCGTTCAATGTGATATCCAACCGCCCGCGCCAGCGTCAGCCCTTCGATATCCCGCCCCTTGGCGATCAAATCTTCCGGGTAATGACTGTGGTCCACAGCCTCCACGCCCTGGGCAATGATCGGACCTTCATCCAGGTCGTTGTTGATGTAATGCGCCGTGGCGCCCACCAGTTTCACGCCCTTGTTGTAGGCCTGGTGATAGGGCTTGGCCCCCTTGAATCCGGGCAGCAGGGAGTGGTGGATATTGATCGCCTTGCCATCGAGCTTGCGGCACAGCTCCGGCGACAGCACTTGCATGTAGCGCGCAAGGATCACCAGTTCGGCGCCGGACTCTTCGATGACCTGCCACACCTGACGTTCCTGGGACGGTTTGTCGTTCGGGTCCAGCGGGAAGTGGTAGTACGGAATCTGGTGCCAGTCGGCCAGTGGCTTGAGGTCCGGGTGGTTGGAGACCACGGCGGCGACGTCCATCGACAACTGGCCGATGCG
Source organism: Pseudomonas fluorescens (assembly GCF_040448305.1). Taxonomy (NCBI): domain Bacteria; kingdom Pseudomonadati; phylum Pseudomonadota; class Gammaproteobacteria; order Pseudomonadales; family Pseudomonadaceae; genus Pseudomonas; species Pseudomonas fluorescens. The sequence goes on from NZ_CP148752.1 coordinate 6,263,444, forward strand.
CTGGCGATAGAGCAAATCGTTGAGGCAGTGATCAGCCTTGGAGACCATGATCACCACTTTCGGCCGATAGTTCGGCGCGGTCAGTTCGAAGATCATGCCGAAGGCTTCACCGCGCTCGGCGAGGCCCGCGCGGAAGGACTGCTCGTCGAAACCGTCAGGCTGGCGGAACTCCACACGAATGAAGAAACGGCCCGAGAGCCGGTCATCGAAGGAATGGTGCTCGGTGACGTAGCAGCCCTGCTCGAACAGAAAGCGGGTCACCGCGTCCACGGTGCCGAGCACGCTGGGGCAGTCGGCGGTCAGAATCCATGTGTCTGGGGCGCGGCTCATAGGGCGGTGACTCCTGAGAAATCGGTGGATGCCTACTGTAGGAGCGAGCCCTGCTCGCGATGGAGGCCAACGATGACGCGTACTTTCTGATTCAACGCGTTGCCTTGAAGTCCATCGCGAGCAGGCTCGCTCCTACAGTGACGGTGGTGATCAGGCCTGTACGCTCAGGCCATACTCGGCAGAAGCATCCTGCAACCACAGCCACCAGTAATCCGAGAAGCTGCGACGAATCAGCAGTTCCCAGGTGTCTTCGGCGGTGTGACGGATCATCAATTGCGATTTGGCGAACACCGTGCCGACGGCTTTGCCCACCGGGAAGTTGTTCGGGTGCACGTCGTAGCTGGTGGACTTCATCAGCACCTGGCGCACGTTCGGGCCGCTCAGTTCGAGGACCTGCTGGCCGCCGCTAACGTTGACGATTGCAATGTGCAAATCGCCCAGTGCCTTGCGCAGTTTTTGCTCGGCGGCCAGTTCTTCACCGGTCGGCACGATCAGCAACCACTCATCCGGCCCCATCCATTGCAGGCTGGTTTCACCTTTGACGATCACGCTCAACGCGCCCGGCAACTCGATGCCCAGGGCCTTGTGCACGCCCGCGGCGAACGCGGCATCGTGGCCATCGCCACGGATGGTCAGGTGGCCGAGGAGTTTTTTCTCACGCACGGTCACGCCGGCGTTCTTGCGGCCCTTGCCCACCAGGCTGGCGAGGTCGGCGTGATGCAGCGACGACTCGGCCTTGGCCCCGGAGGTTGGGCGTTGTTGGTAAACATTGGCTGCGGTCATAAAGCACCTGTTCTGAATTCTGTTGGTTCCTGTGGTGGCTGTTCTGCCGCTTTCGCGAGCAGGCTCGCTCCCACATTCGACCGCGTTCCCCTGTGGGAGCGAGCCTGCTCGCGAATGGCAGCCCGCCCACAGATCTCGAGGCCATTAGATGTTCTGGCGTTCGCCCTTCGGATCGAAGAACACCGAAGAAACGATTTCCGCCTCGATCACGCTGCCGTCGGCCAGCGGTGCGAACACTCGCTCGCCCATCCGCTGCAACCCGCCCTTGACCACGCCCATGGCGAACGAATAGCCCAGGGAGTTGTGCAGGTAACTGGAAGTCACGTGACCAACCATGGTCATCGGGATGGCTTGCTTGGTGTTGAACACCAGTTGCGCGCCTTCCGGCAGCCATTTGTTCGGATCGATCGGCTTCAGGCCAACCAGTTGCTTGCGCTGATCACGCACGCAGTCTTCACGGTTCATGCCACGCCAGCCGATCCACGAGAACGGTTTGGTGCGACCGACACACCAGCCCATGTTCAGGTCGTCCGGGGTCATCGAGCTGTCAGTGTCCTGACCGACGATGATGAAGCCCTTCTCGGCCCGCAGCACGTGCATGGTTTCAGTGCCGTACGGGGTCAGGTTGTACTTCTTGCCGGCGTCGACGATTTTTTCCAGCACGCCCATGGCGTAGTCGGCTTGCACGTTGACTTCGTACGACAGTTCACCGGTAAACGAAATCCGGAATACCCGCGCCGGCACACCACCCACCAGACCTTCTTTCCAGGTCATGAACGGGAAGGCTTCGTTGCTCAGGTCGATGTCGGTGACTTCAGCGAGCAATTTGCGGCTGTTCGGCCCGGACAGGGTCATGGTCGCCCAGTGGTCGGTGACGGAGGTGAAGTACACCTTCATGTCCGGCCATTCGGTCTGGTGGTACAGCTCCAGCCACTGAAGTACGCGAGCCGCGCCGCCGGTGGTGGTGGTCATGACGAAATGGTTGTCGGCCAGGCAAGCCGTCACACCGTCGTCGAAGACCATGCCGTCTTCTTTGCACATCAGGCCGTAACGGGCCTTGCCCACATCGAGCTTGGTCCAGGCGTTGGTGTAGACGCGGTTGAGGAACTCGCGCGCATCCGGGCCCTGGATGTCGATCTTGCCCAGGGTCGAAGCATCCAGCAGGCCGACGCTGTCGCGCACGGCTTTGCATTCGCGCTTAACGGCGGCATGCAGGTCTTCACCGGATTTCGGGAAGTACCAAGGACGTTTCCACTGGCCGACGTCTTCGAACTCGGCGCCGTTTTTCAGGTGCCATTGATGCAGCGCGGTGTAACGCACCGGCTCGAAGATGTGCCCACAGTGACGACCGGCCACGGCGCCGAAAGTCACCGGCGTGTAGTTCGGACGGAACATGGTGGTGCCCATCTGCGGGATGGTCACGTTCAACGAGCGGGCAGCGATGGCCAGGCCGTTGACGTTGCCGAGCTTGCCCTGATCGGTGCCGAAGCCCAGGGCGGTGTAGCGCTTGACGTGCTCGACCGACTCGAAGCCCTCGCGGGTCGCCAGTTCGATGGCGGCGGCGGTGACGTCGTTTTGCAGGTCGACGAATTGCTTCGGCGCCCGTGCGGTATTCTTTTCATGGGGCACCTGGAACAGCGCCAGGGTCGGTTCTTCGAGACGGCTCAGGGCTTTTGGCAACACGCCTTCAACCGATTGGAAGCCGGCTTCGGCAGCAGCGCGAACGCCACCTTCAAAACCGTCGGCCAGGGAATCGCCAAGACCGTAGACGCCGTTGATGCCGCCGACGCACACACGTTTCTGCGGTGCTTCGCCCGGTACGAAACCGAGGATGTCTTCGCGCCAGATCGGCTTGCCACCCAGGTGCGAAGCCAGGTGAACCACGGGGCTGTAGCCACCGGAACTGGCTACAACGTCGCAGTCGAGCCATTCGCCCGGGCTGGTCACGGTGTGGGCTTTGACATCGATGGCGGCCACACGGGCAGCGGTCACGTGCTTGCTGCCACGGGCCTCGATCACGGCGCTGCCGGTGAGGATGCGGATGCCTTTGGCGCGGGCTTCTTCCACCAGCGCACCACGTGGATTGCTGCGGGCGTCGGCGATGGCCACCACTTGCAGGCTGGCATCGAGCCAATCCAGGGCAACGCGGTAGGCGTGGTCGTTGTTGGTCGACAGCACCAGCTTCTTGCCCGGTGCCACGCCGTAGCGGCGAACGTAAGTCGAGATGGCGCCGGCGAGCATGTTGCCCGGTACGTCGTTGTTGCCGTAGACCAGTGGACGCTCGTGAGCGCCGGTCGCCAGTACCACGCGATTGGCGCGGACCCGGTGGATGCGCTGACGCACCTGGCCAATCGGTGCGCGGTCGCCGAGGTGATCGGTGAGGCGCTCGTGAATGGTCAGGAAGTTATGGTCGTGGTAGCCGTTGACGGTGGCGCGCGGCAACAGCAGCACGTCCGGGGTGTTCTTCAGTTCGTCGATGACGCTGGCCACCCACTCCATCGCAGGCTTGCCGTCGAGGCTTTCGCGGGAGTCGAGCAGGCTGCCGCCGAACTCTTCCTGTTCGTCAGCCAGAATTACACGGGCACCGCTGCGCGCAGCCGCCAGTGCAGCGGCCAGGCCAGCAGGGCCGGCGCCGACGATCAGCACGTCGCAGTGCTGGTTCATGTAGTCGTAGGTGTCCGGATCGTTCTCGGTCGGCGAGCGGCCCAGGCCGGCAGCCTTGCGGATGTACTTCTCGTAGGTCATCCAGAACGATTGCGGGTACATGAAGGTTTTGTAGTAGAAGCCCGGTGGCATCAGCTTGCCGCCGACCTTGCCGAGAATCCCCATCATGTCGTTGTTCACGCTCGGCCAGCCGTTGGTGCTGGTGGCGACCAGGCCTTGATACAGCGCCTGTTGCGTGGCGCGCACGTTCGGGATCTGCGTGGCTTCGGTGGCGCCGATCTGCAGCACCGCGTTCGGCTCTTCAGCACCCGCAGCGAAGATGCCGCGGGGACGGGAATACTTGAAGCTGCGACCGATGATGTCGACGCCGTTGGCCAGCAGTGCAGCGGCCAGGGAATCGCCTTCGAAGCCTTTGTAGTTCTGGCCGTTGAAGGTGAAGGTCAAGACTTTGTTGCGGTCGATCCGTCCGCCATTGGACAGGCGATTGATCTGGCTCATACCTTCTCTCCCAGAGCCGTGCTGGCCGCTTTCGGGCTATCGGTCTTGTCGGTGAATTGTGGCTTGGTGCCGATCTTGTAGGTTTCGAGAATCTCGTAGGTCACGGTGTCGCGGGTGACGTTGAAGTACTGACGGCAACCGGCGACGTGATCCCACAGCTCGTGGTGCAGACCGCGCGGGTTATCGCGGAAGAACATGTAGTCGCCCCACTCCTCGTCGGTGCAGGTGTTCGGATCCAGTGGACGCGGGATGTGCGCCTGGCCGGATGCATGGAATTCCTCTTCGGAGCGCAACTCGCCGCAGTGAGGACAGAAGATATGCAACATGGGGATTTCTCCTGTTAGTGGGCAACCGCAGCAGCGCCGTGTTCATCGATCAACGCACCGTTGTGGAAACGGTCGATGGAGAAAGGTGCAGCCAATGGGTGCATTTCACCCTTGGCCAGGCTCGCGGCAAACACGTTGCCCGAGCCAGGTGTCGCCTTGAAGCCACCGGTGCCCCAACCGCAGTTGAAGAACATGTTCGGTACCGGGGTTTTCGAAATGATCGGGCAGGCGTCCGGCGTGGTGTCGACGATGCCGCCCCACTGACGGTTCATGCGTACCCGCGACAGCACCGGGAACATCTCGACGATGGCCTGGATGGTGTGCTCGATCACCGGGTACGAACCACGCTGGCCGTAGCCGTTGTAGCCGTCGATACCGGCGCCGATCACCAGGTCGCCCTTGTCGGACTGGCTGATGTAGCCGTGTACGGCGTTGGACATGATCACACTGTCGATAATCGGCTTGATCGGCTCGGACACCAGCGCTTGCAGCGGGTGGGATTCGATCGGCAGGCGGAAACCGGCGAGCTTGGCCATGTGCCCGGAGTTACCGGCGGTCACTACACCGACGCGCTTGGCGCCGATGAAGCCCTTGTTGGTTTCAACGCCGATGCACACGCCGTTTTCCTTGCGGAAGCCAATCACTTCGGTCTGCTGGATCAGGTCCACGCCGAGGGCGTCGGCGGCCCGGGCAAAGCCCCAGGCCACGGCATCGTGACGGGCCACGCCGCCGCGACGCTGGACGGTAGCGCCCATCACCGGGTAGCGAGTGTTCTTGGAGCAGTCGAGGTACGGAATCTCGTCGGCAACCTGTTTGGCATCGAGCAGTTCACCGTCGACGCCGTTGAGGCGGTTGGCGCTGACCCGACGCTCGGAATCACGGATGTCCTGCAGGGTGTGGCACAGGTTGTAGACGCCGCGCTGGGAGAACATCACGTTGTAGTTGAGGTCCTGGGACAGGCCTTCCCACAGTTTCATCGCGTGTTCGTACAGGTGCGCCGACTCGTCCCACAGGTAGTTGGAGCGAACGATGGTGGTGTTGCGCGCGGTGTTACCGCCGCCCAGCCAGCCTTTCTCGACCACGGCCACGTTGGTGATGCCGTGTTCCTTGGCCAGGTAGTAAGCCGTGGCGAGACCATGCCCGCCACCACCGACGATGACCACGTCGTAGACCTTTTTAGGGGTCGGCGTGCGCCACATTTTCTGCCAGTTTTCATGATGGCTGAGAGAGTGTTTGAAGAGGCCGAAGCCCGAGTAGCGTTGCATAGTCATTTACTCCAAAACCGCACTCAGCGATAAACCGGGAAGTCCGCGCACAGGGCTGCCACTTGCTCGGCGACATTGGCCTCGACATCGGCGTCGCCGAGGTTGTCGAGGATGTCGCAGATCCAGCCGGCCAGCGTGACGCACTGGGTCACCTTGAAGCCGCGAGTGGTGACCGCCGGGGTGCCGATGCGCAGGCCGGAGGTCACGAACGGCGACTGTGGATCGTTCGGGACAGCGTTTTTGTTCACAGTGATGTGGGCGCGACCGAGGGCTGCGTCCGCCTCTTTGCCGGTCAGGCCCTGACGGATCAGGCTGACCAGGAACAGGTGGTTGTCGGTACCGCCGGACACTACATCGTAGCCGCGTTTGATAAACACGCCGGCCATGGCCTGGGCGTTGTCGATCACTTGCTGCTGGTAAGCCTTGAAGCCAGGCTCCAGCGCTTCCTTGAAGCACACTGCCTTACCGGCGATCACGTGCATCAGCGGGCCGCCCTGGGCACCCGGGAAAACTGCCGCGTTGAGCTTCTTCTCGATTTCTTCGTTGGACCTGGCCAGGATCAGGCCGCCACGCGGACCGCGCAGGGTCTTGTGGGTGGTGGTGGTGACCACATCAGCGTAAGGCAGCGGGTTCGGGTACAGACCAGCTGCGACCAGACCGGCAACGTGGGCCATGTCGACGAACAGCAACGCACCGACCTTGTCGGCAATCTGGCGGAAGCGCGGGAAGTCGAGGGTCTTGGAATAGGCCGAGAAGCCGGCAACGATCATCTTCGGCTTGCACTCGACGGCCAGGCGCTCGACTTCGTCGTAATCGATCAGACCGGTCTTGGTGTCGATGCCGTACTGCACGGCGTTGTACAGCTTGCCCGAGGACGACACTTTGGCGCCGTGGGTCAGGTGACCGCCGTGGGCCAGGCTCATGCCGAGAATGGTGTCGCCGGCTTGCAGCAGGGCCAGGTACACGGCGCTGTTGGCCGAAGAACCGGAGTGCGGCTGGACGTTGGCGTAATCGGCGCCGAACAATTGCTTGGCGCGCTCGATGGCCAGCGCCTCAACCTTGTCGACGTGCTCGCAGCCACCGTAGTAGCGCTTGCCCGGATAACCTTCGGCGTACTTGTTGGTCAGGCCGCTGCCTTGCGCTTCCATCACGCGTTTGCTGGTGTAGTTCTCCGACGCGATCAGCTCGATGTGATCTTCCTGACGTTGCTCCTCGGCATTCATCGCCGCCAGCAGTGCATCGTCGTAACCCTGGATCTGGTCTTGCTTGCTGAACATCGCGTCTCTCCCAGCGGCGGTGGTGCGCCATTCGTCTCGGTGAGGCACTGGCGTTTCGGCAGTGCCCTTTGGTAGCGATGGTATGACTGGCTTGGAGTCGTCAAATGCCTACGGGCGCCACGCAAAGGTGCGTTTACGACATGACGGGAAATGGCATGCCGAACACAACCGTCGATCCGGCGCAGATCCCCTGTAGGAGCGAGCCTGCTCGCGATAGCGGTGGGTCAGCCACCATCATTACCGAATGTGGCGCCGCTATCGCGAGCAGGCTCACTCCTACAGGGTCAGGCGATGACCTGTCGCACTGCGAGCAACACCAGGAAATGCAAGGGATACAGCGCATACGCCCAGCGCCGCATCGGTGGTGGATTTACGTCCTTTGCATGTCGCAACAAGAACAGCCCGAGCCATGGCGCAATCAGGCACATGACGATGGCCGGAATCGCCGCGACATTGCCCAGGCGAGCCGCGTAATACAGCACCTGCCACTGATTGCCCGCCAGGCACACCAACCCCGCCAACAGCGCGAAGTACCAGGGCCGCTGCAGTACCAGCAGCATCGCCAGCGGCAACAGCACGCCAAAGAACCCGAACATCAATCGCTGGGAGAAAAACCCTGCCAGCAGCACCGCGCCAACGGCCAGCAGGCGCGACGCAAGCACCGGCTGCTGCCAGCCACGAATCACCAGCAAGCCCAGGGCAAGGGTGGGCAACACGTTCAAGGTGTCGGGATTGGGAATGTACATCCGGTAAGGAATTTCACTCACCGCACTAAACAGCAACAACCAGCCCAGATAGCGCCATTGCCCAGCGTTCACCACAACAGGCTTGCGCGCCAGATTGGCCGCCATCGCCAGGCAGAACCACGGAAACGCCAAACGCCCCGGCACATACAACAGATCGGCGGAATAACCGACATATCGCAGGTGATCGAGCACCATACTCAACAGCGCCAGCCACTTGAGCAGATCCAGTGCCCCGTCGCGCGGCTTTAAGTGCATGGCCTTGTGCATGTTCTTGTGCATGTTCTTGTGCATAGTCACGTGCATAATTGCCCTTCGACCGTGTATTTTCCCGACAGCGACATCCTGTGCGCTCCACCTGACGATCTTGGGTACAGTGCGCACCCTCATTGACCACGGGACGCTTCACCATAGGCATCTCGACCACGGAAGCAGGCCATGACCGATAAGAGCCAACAATTCGCCAGCGACAACTATTCCGGCATCTGCCCTGAAGCCTGGGCGGCCATGGAACAGGCCAACCACGGCCACCAGCGCGCATACGGCGACGACGAGTGGACCGCCCGCGCCTCCGACGGATTCCGCAAACTGTTCGAAACCGACTGCGAAGTGTTTTTTGCCTTCAACGGCACCGCCGCCAACTCGCTGGCGCTGTCGTCGCTGTGCCAGAGTTACCACAGCGTGATCTGCTCGGAAACCGCCCACGTCGAAACCGACGAATGCGGCGCCCCGGAATTCTTCTCCAACGGCTCCAAACTGCTGATCGCCCGCACTGAAAACGGCAAGCTGACCCCGGAATCGATCCGCGAGGTCGCGCTCAAGCGCCAGGACATCCACTACCCGAAACCCCGCGTCGTGACCCTGACCCAGGCCACCGAAGTCGGCAGCGTCTACACCCCGGACGAAATCCGCGCCATCAGCGCCACCTGCAAAGAGCTGGGCCTGAACCTGCACATGGACGGCGCACGCTTCTCCAACGCCTGCGCCTTCCTCGGCTGCACCCCGGCTGACCTGACCTGGAAGGCCGGCGTCGACGTGTTGTGTTTTGGCGGCACGAAAAACGGCATGGCGGTGGGTGAGGCGATTCTGTTCTTCAACCACAAACTGGCGGAAGACTTCGATTACCGCTGCAAGCAGGCCGGGCAGCTGGCTTCAAAGATGCGCTTCCTGTCGGCGCCGTGGGTCGGGATCCTGGAAAACGACGCCTGGCTCAAATACGCCAACCACGCCAACCACTGCGCGCAATTGCTCGCGGAGCTGGTCAGCGACATTCCCGGCGTGGAACTGATGTTCCCGGTACAGGCCAACGGCGTGTTCCTGCAACTGTCGGAACCGGCCATCGCCGCACTGACCGCCAAGGGTTGGCGCTTCTACACCTTCATCGGCAACGGCGGCGCACGCTTCATGTGCTCGTGGGATACCGAGCAAGAGCGCGTGCGGGAATTGGCTCGGGATATCCGCGAAGTGATGTCCCACTAACGCCACAAACCCTGTGGGAGCGGGCTTGCCCGCGATGAGGCCCGATCATTCACCAGATCTGCTGGATGAAAGACCGCTATCGCGAGCAGGCTCACTCCTACAAAAGCCATCCGCATCCCCTGACAGTCCGCACCTGAAGACTTCGTCTACATTGTTTGTCGAGCCACCCCGCTCACATAACAACAATCAGGAGCGTCAGCATGTCATTGCAAGGCAAAACCCTGTTCATCACCGGTGCCAGCCGCGGCATCGGCCGCGAGATTGCGCTGCGGGCCGCACGCGATGGGGCCAACATTGTGATCGCCGCCAAAAGTGCCGAACCCCACCCCAAGCTGCCGGGCACGATTTTCAGCGTGGCCCGGGAAGTGGAAGCCGCAGGCGGCAAGGCGCTGGCCTTGCAGGTGGATGTACGTGAAGAGGATGCCGTACGTGAGGCGCTGGCCCAGGCCAACGAACATTTCGGCAGTATCGATGCACTGATCAACAACGCCGGGGCGATCAAGCTGACCGGGGTCCAGCACCTCGAACTCAAGCGCTTCGACCTGATGCACCAGATCAACACCCGCGCCGTCTTGCTGTGCAGCCAGGCTGCGTTGCCGTACCTGAAGAAGTCCGGCGGCCACATCCTCAACCTGTCACCGCCGCTGAACCTGGCCACCAAGTGGTTCGCCCAGTACAGCCCCTACACCGTTACCAAGTACGGCATGAGCATGCTGACTTTGGGCATGAGTGAGGAATTCAAGAACTACGGGATCAGCGTCAACTCGCTGTGGCCACAGACGATGATCGCCACCGCCGCCATCGAGTTTCAGCTGGGGTCGAGGGAATCGTTCAAGCATGCGCGCCTGCCGGCGATCATGGCCGATGCCGCCCATGTGATTCTGAGCAGCGCAAACCGCAGCCTGACCGGGCGTTTGCTGATTGATGAGGAGATTCTGCGGGAAAACGGTGTAACGGAGTTCGAACACTATCGGTTCGCGCCGGACAGCAGCGACAAGTTGATGACGGATCTGTTTATTGACTAAAAACCTGTGGGAGCGAGCCTGCTCGCGATGGCGGTGTGTCAGTAACATTGATGTTGACTGACACCCCCTCTTCGCGAGCAGGCTCGCTCCCACAAGTGAACAACACTGCTTTCAGAGATATATTCCCACCCGAATCAATATTCGATCCGCACATCGCCTTTCGGCACGCTGCAGCACGACAGGATGAACCCATCCGCTTCGTCTTCCTCGGTGATCCCGCCGTTGTGATCCATCTCCACCTCACCACCCAGCTTCAACACCTTGCAGGTCCCGCAAATCCCCATGCCGCAGGCTTTCGGAATCATCAGGCCGACCTTGGCCGCCGCGGCATGCACGGTCTCGCCCGGAGCCACGCGAATGCTCTTGCCGGACGCCGTGAACTCCACCTGGTGCAGGTCCGCCACGTCGACTTCCGGTGCCTCGGCCGCTTGTTCGGCGTGTTCCACTGCGTCAGCGCGCGCCTCTGGCGGGGTCGCACCGAAGGATTCTTCGTGGTAACGCGACATGTCGAAGCCAGCGGCTTCCAGCAAGCGCTTGACCGCATTCATATACGGTGTCGGGCCGCAGCAGAATACTTCGCGCTCAAGGAAGTCCGGCGCCATCAATTCAAGCATTCTGTGGTTCAGGTAACCGCGATAACCGGCCCAGGGCTCACCCATACCGTGCTTCTCGCAGATCAGGTGCAGGCTGAAGTTGTCGATCCGCGACGCCATGTGTTCCAGCTCACGGTGGTAAATGATGTCTTTAGGCGAACGGGCGCTGTGGATAAACACCATGTCGACATTGCCGTTGGTGTCATAGAACCAGCGCGCCATGGACATGACCGGCGTGATACCAACGCCGCCGCTGAGGTAGAGCACCTTCGGCGCGGTAAAGTCCATGGCATTGAACAGCCCGACCGGCCCGTGCACCGCCAGCTCCTGGCCTTCGTGCAGGGTGTCGTGCAGCCAGTTGGACACCTTGCCGCCCGGCACGCGCTTGATGGTCACCGAAAAGCTGTACGGCACCGATGGCGAGCTGGAAATGGTGTACGAACGCATGATCGGCTGGCCTTCAATCTCCAGCTCCAGGGTGACAAACTGCCCCGGTTTGAAGAAGAACAGGATCGGCTGGTCGGCCATGAAGCAAAAGGTGCGCACATCCCAGGTTTCCTGGATGACTTTGACGCAACGGACGATGTGTCGACCATTGGCCCAGGTCTGGGTGGTTACCGGGTTCAGGAAGCTGTTGGACATGCTGATCTCCACGGCCGACTGCCGGCCTTCATGTTGGCGATTCTGCGTATAGCGCGAACCACCCATTTACCTATCTGCGACATTGACATGCTTATCGCGACCAGCCCCCAGCTACCGGGGCTTGCGCGTCGGGAACAGATTGCACCATGTCGCCCATGGATAAGGTTCCGGCCAGCGCCGGCCCCACACTCGCTTCAACAGATAACTGCTGTTTTTTGTCTTGCGTCGCACAACCGTAGCCACATTTCGCCGGCCACACAGAATGGCCATGAGGACTAAATCGATGGACGTCACTACTACCCTGAGCCTGGGCGATCCGCTGGAACCCGCACGCAAGGCCACCGCACAGATGCTGCAAGAGCGCGAGCGCACGTTCTCGCTGCCGCAGCCGTTTTACTCTGACGAACGCCTGTTTGATATCGACATGCAGGAAATCTTTCAGAAAGAGTGGTTGATCGCCGGCATGACCTGCGAGATCCCGACCAAGGGCAACTACCTGACCCTGCAGATCGGCAAGAACCCGATCATCGTCATTCGTGGAGCTGAAGGCGTGGTGCACGCGTTCCACAACGTCTGCCGCCACCGTGGCTCGCGCCTGTGCACCAGCGACAAGGGCAAGGTTGCCAAGCTAGTCTGCCACTACCACCAGTGGACCTACGAACTCGACGGCCGCCTGCTGTTCGCCGGCACCGAAATGGGCGCCGACTTCGACATGAACCAGTACGGCCTCAAGCCGGTGAACGTGAAGACCGCTGGCGGCTACATCTTCATCAGCCTGGCAGACAACCCGCCGGCCATCGATGACTTCCTGTCGACGCTCAACCATTACATGGAACCGTACGACATGGAAAACACCAAGGTGGCAATTACCACCACCTTGATGGAAAAGGCCAACTGGAAACTGGTGCTGGAAAACAACCGCGAGTGCTACCACTGCAACGCGTCGCACCCGGAACTGTTGAAAACCCTGCTGGAATGGGACGACGTCACCGACCCGCGCGCCGACCAGGCCTTCAAGGACCACGTAGCCGCCTCCGCCGCTGCCTGGGAAGCCGAGAAGATCCCTTACGCCCACGCCAGCTTCGGCCTGCGTAACCGCATCGTGCGCATGCCGCTGCTCAAGGGCACCGTGTCGATGACCATGGACGGCAAGCAGGGCTGCGCCAAGCTGATGGGCCGTATCAAGAACCCGGACCTGGGCTCGATGCGCATCCTGCACCTGCCGCACTCGTGGAACCACTGCATGGGCGACCACATCATCGTGTTCACCGTGTGGCCGATCAGCGCCCAGGAAACCATGGTCACCACCAAGTGGATCGTGCACAAGGACGCGGTCGAAGGCGTGGACTACGACGTGGAGCGCATGCGCCAGGTCTGGGACGCCACCAACGACCAGGACCGTCGCCTGGCCGAAGAGAACCAGCGCGGCATCAACTCCACCGCGTACCAGCCTGGGCCGTACTCCAAGACCTATGAGTTCGGCGTGGTGAACTTCGTGGACTGGTACAGCGAGCGTCTGCTGAGCAACCTGGGGGCCGAGCCTGCGCCGTACCTCAAAGGGGTTCCGGTTCAAGGCTAAGATCAAAAGCTTCGCGAGCAAGCCCGCTCCCACAGTGGATCGGTGGTGTACACAAATTTTGTGAACGCCTCGGTCAATGTGGGAGCGGGCTTGCTCGCGAAAGCGGCCTCAATTTCCCCGATCATTTAGAACTGTACGAAATATGACCTATCTCGTTCAGGCCTATGCCCGCCGCACCTCCCAGCCTTCCGCGAACAAGTTATCCACATCTCCACCCACAGCTATTGGGGACAACTGTGGAAAGGCTGCAAAATTTCTCCACAAAACCCAAAGAAAAACCGTGACTTATCCAGAAGCATGCTTCCACGATCGAACTGATCATTTTTTGATCAGAAGCCTGAAAGGCACGGAATACAAGGCTTTCAGAGGATGGCAAACACCTTATCCACAGAAACGCCAACAGACTTTGGGGTTAACTTCGAAGGTTCTGTGGAAAACCGCTACAACCCGCAAGAAACCGGTGTTTGCGTGGAATTCCATGGCTCAAATACACCAATTGATCACTTTTTGATCAAGCCCATGAAAGTCGCTGTTTATAAGGCCTACAGCCGATAGCAAACATCTTATCCACAGAAGCGCCAACAGAGATTGGGGGCAAGTCTGCATCCACAGCAGCACTTATCCCCTTGAAAAAGCTTGGGAAAACCACGAACCAGACTGGTTGTTTTTTGAACGACGCCTCGCAAGGCTTGATTTGTATGGGGTGTAGCGAGGGGCGAACATGTTATCCACAGAACCACCAACAGGGATTGTGGGTAAACACCGAAGTTGTTCAGATTTTATTGAGGCATGAGCGACCTGAATCCAGATCCAGGTTCAATTCAAAGTCTTTGAAAGCGCGCCATCCGAGCAATATCGACGGGACGTATTGCCCTGCTATCAGCGACGGTGGGATGGTAAAGCCCGGGTAGTATTTGTAGGTGACCGCCATGGTGTTGCCTTGCAGGGCCAATACGCCGTCGAAGCGTTGGAAACGCTTGTTGTCGTTGGTGGAAACGCTCGAGCTTCCGGGTGTCAGCGCCTGCACAACGCTGAGCTGCCTGCCGGGCGACGAGGCCGTCAGGTAATCGACATTTCCGGTATCGATGATGGCCTGCGTTGCCCGACGATCCAGCTGTGCGGCCACCACCAACCGTTGATTGAGATCCAGGCGGCTAATGACAATCGACGCATCACAGCGTGTGGCAGGCGGCGGATTCAGCTCCAGTGTTCCGCTGGTTATCTTCAAGCGCCCCAGCTTGCTGATCAGATCCAGCCCCAACAGATTGTCCCGGTCGCTGACAAAGACCAGGATGTTCCTGAACTCGCGGGTGCCGACTTTCAACGACCGGAGAATTCCCAGCCTCGCGGCCAAGCCCTTTTCGCCATAAAACGTGCTGTAGCGATAAAAAGCATCGGGCAACAACTTGATGCCCATCTGTTTCGCAGTGTCGATGTTGACCCTGGTTTGCGGTGCGCCGGTGTCCAGTACAAAACGCGCCGAGACACCATTGGCCGCGCCGACCTCGATAAATGGCAGCACTTGTTCAGCGATGTAGAAGTCGTCGGCATACGGATGGAGCGGCAGCACCTCATGCCGCACCGAACCGCTGACCGAGAAATCGCCGGTCGCCGCCAGGACAGCCAGTGATTTGCTGCCAAAGGTGGAGAACAGGGGCTTCAGATAGGCGTTGGCCGCAATCGCCTGGGCATGCCTGGCCTTGATCGCCAGATAGTATTCGGGGAGTTGGTTGGCGACCTTGGCTTCGAGCATTCTGGCGAAGACCGTCACTGAACAGCTGAGGTGTCTATCGGCATCCAGTACCTTGTCGCACTGTAGCCGCAGTTGCGCCAGGGACGCGCTGCGCCCCTGTTCGGAGTCTATCCAGCGATAAAAATCCTGATCAGCCTCAGCCGGTGCCATGGGCACTTTTGTCTGGGCAGCAGAGATCAATCCTGTGTATAGCCACATGGCCAATGCAAGGAGCGCCAGAAGAGCGATAGTCTTCATATTCAGGCCAGTCATAAAAATCAGGTTTTATGAGTCAGCGCTGAATGTCTGAAAGCTCCCGAAAGCGTGCCGCACCCTTGATCAGCGCATAGGAAACTGTAGTTCACCGCCCTCGTCAGCGTGGGACGAGAGTTAGGGTTCGTGGCGTTGTGGATAACCGTCGCCGGCCGAGCGCTCGAGCAAGCTCAGGGCCTGTGCATAAGATAGGCGTCACCGATGACGCGAATCATTGGATGGGGGGTCACCTGGCAGGTCTTGATGATCCCGAAACCGTGCCGCTCGTAAAAACGCCGGGCGCCAGTGTTGGCGGCATAGTCGATCAGGCTCAGGCCATTGAGCCCCAGTTGGTCGGCGCGTTCTTGAGCATGGGCGAGAAACTGCACGCCCAGCCCTCGATTGCGCCAGCCTTCATGCAGGGCCAGGCTGGAGATGTACAGGGTATCGGGTACCTCCATGTCGGCGTAAGGCGCCAGTACGGGGTCGGTCGTCGGCACCGCCAGTGGATCGTGGCGCATCACGTAGCTGTGCATCATGCCAATGACCTGACCACCGGCCTCGGCAATCAGGCAGTTCTGGTAGGAGAAATCCACGTCGTCCCGGGCGTATCGAATGGCACCTACATCCAGCAAGTCCTGACCGGGCTCGGATAACTGGCTCCAGATGTAATCCGAAGCGCCCTCTGAGGAAATCTGGAACAGACGCGCAATCGCGCGCGCGTCTGCACACACTGCCGAACGAAATTCAACTGCCATTGTTTTTTCTCTGCCAGATTTATCCAGTCCACATGAAGGAGCAGCCTGCGGCAGCTCCTACAAAAAACGTTAGCGGACCACACCTTCTTCAATCAGCAATTTGAGGATGGCCTCGGCCCCGGCTTGCGCCGTGACACCCTTGAGCACCTGCCCGCCACCGCCACTGGCCTTGGCCGTCGCGGCTTTCATGCGGTCGGCACCGCTCTTGGCCTTGATCACCTTCAGGCGCTTGGGCCGTGGCTTGGCCGGTTGCAGGGTGGCGACCGCGAGCAGTTCATCGTCGATGACCTCGACGTCCTGCGCTTGCAGCACGCCGCGTCGGGCCGGGCCGTAAGCGCTCTGCCGAGGCTTGGGGGCGGCGTTATCCACCGTCGCCAGAAACGGCAGGCGTACCTTCAGGCGACGGCGTTGACCACGGGGCAAGGCTTGCAGCACCAGCGCCGAACCGCCATCGATGGACTCGACCTGCGCCAGCCCCACCACCAGCGGCCAGCCCAGGCTTTCGGCCAGCAGGAAGGGCAGCATGCCCGAGCCTTCACCGGTTTCCGCCTGGCTGCCGGTCAACACCACCTGCGCCCCGGCATCGCGCAAATAGTCGGTCAGTGCCGGTAGCGCGTCGGCGCCTTGGGGTTGCTCCAGCACATGCAGTTGCTCAAGCCCCATGCCCAGGTAAGCGCGCAATGCAGGCTCGGCAATGTCGCCGGCATGCAGCACTTGCAGGTTATCCCCAGCCAGTTGCAGGCCCAGTTCAACCGCCCGCGCATCCTGCTCCGCGCGACGCGGCCGACCGGAGGTCGGGTGGGCGCCGATGGACACCAGGCTGATGATTTTCGTGCTCATAACCCTTTCCTTCCCTTAAGCCGCATCGCGCTTGGCGTCGTTGCGATAAGCCTCTACCGCCTCGATCAAGGCTTGAAGAATCTCCGCGCTCTCGCCGATCACCGACAGATCCGCGCGCTTGATCATGTCGCAGCCGGGGTCGAGGTTGATCGCCACCACCTTGTCGCAGGCACCAATGCCCTGCAGGTGCTGGATCGCCCCGGAAATCCCCACCGCCACATAGACCCGTGCGGTGACCCAGGTGCCGGACGCGCCGACCTGACGGTCGCGGGCCATGAAGCCGTCGTCCACCGCCACCCGCGAGGCGCCTTCGGTCGCGCCGAGGGCTTCGGCTGTCCTGTGGAAAAGTCCCCAGTCCTTGACCCCGTTGCCGCCGGAGAAAATGAACTCGGCTTCGGCCATGGGAATTGCCGCCGGATCGACGGCCACCGCGCCCAGATCTTCGATCCGCGACAGGCTGCGCGCCACGGTTGTGGATAACTCCACCGGCAAGGCTTCGTGACGGGTTTCGCTGACCGGTTCGGCGCACTCGACAGCCGCCAGAATCAAACGCGCCAGCGGCCGGGCAAGGTCTTGCAGACCCGCGCCAGCGCGGCCGATGCACTCCTGATCCTTGACCTGCCAGACCCGCGTGGCCGGGCGCTCGCCCAGTGCTGCGGCAAAACGTCGGCCGAGTTCACCACCGCCACTGCGGCTGTCCGGCAGCAACCAGTGACGCGGGCTGAACTGGTTATCCACAGCCCGCAGGCCCTGGACCCGTTGTTCCGGTGCATAACCGTTGAATTCTTCGCCTTCCAGCACCAGCAGGCGGTCGACGCCCGCCGTAGCGAAAGCGTTTTCCTTGTGTTCGCCGAACACCACGGCCAGCACTGCGCCGTCCTTGCCGGCCAGCTGATGGGCCAGGCCGAGCAAGTCACGGTCGTGGCTGCTCAAGCGGCCGCCGACCATATCCGGCACCACGCTGATGTAGAACGCAGGTGCAGCCACTTGATGCAGCGGCAATTGCACTTCAACCGCGGCTGAGCGTTTGGTCGCCCCGCCCTGCTGAGCGCCGCTGCGGTCGATGCGCTTGATGCCGTTGGGGCCGATAAAGCCAATGCCATGGGGATTCTTGCGGATGACGCCGTTAGGCCCCATCCAGCTGTGTTGCGCCGGTTGCATGGCCGCGTGCAGCGGGTGCAGACGGTTGCGGGCAATCCATTCGGCCCGAGGGTCGCGGCGGATAATGTCGCTCATCAGTGCACCTCCGCGGGTTCACGTTGGGCCGGCGTAGAGGGTTTGGACGCGGCTTCTTCCAGCAACGCGTCGGCCACCAGCTCGGCAATGTCCTTGATCATCGGTCGGGGTTCGACCACGCCTTCGAGCATCGCGGTGCATTGTGGACAACCCACGGCCACCAGTTCGGCGCCGGTTTCGCGGATGTCTTCCATGCGCATGTCGGGAATGCGTTGCTTGCCGGGAATGTCGGTGATCGGCGCGCCGCCACCGCCGCCGCAGCAGCGCGAGCGGAAACCGGAACGTTGCATCTCTTTCACTTCAATCCCGAGCGCGCGTAACACCTGACGCGGCGCCTCGTATTCGCCGTTGTAGCGGCCGAGGTAGCACGGGTCGTGGTAGGTCACGCTGTCGCCTTTGTGCTGACCGAGGTTGAGCGCGCCAGCATCGATGATTTCTGCCATGTAGGTGCTGTGGTGCTGCACCAGGTAGTTGCCGTCGAAGGCGCCGTACTCGTTTTTCAGCACGTGGAAGCTGTGCGGATCGCAGGTGACGATGCGGTTGAAGCTGTACTTGGCCAGGGTCTGGATGTTGCGTTTGGCCAACAGCTGGAAGGTCGCTTCGTCGCCCAGGCGCCGGGCCACGTCACCGCTGTCGCGTTCTTCGAGGCCGAGCACGGCGAAGTCGATTTTCGCCGCCTTGAGCACTTTGACGAACGCGCGCAGGGTGCGTTGGTTGCGCATGTCGAAGGCGCCGTCGCCGACCCAGAACAGCACGTCGGTGGATTTCTTTTCGCTGAGCAAATTGAGGTTCAAATCCGCCGCCCAGTTCATCCGCCCGCCCGGCGCGAAACCGCCCGGGTTGTCGGTGGCGATCAGGTTTTCCAGGACTTCGGCACCCTTGTTCGGAGTCGCGCCTTTTTCCAGGGTCAGATGGCGGCGCATGTCGACGATGGCATCGACGTGCTCGATCATCATCGGGCATTCCTCGACGCAGGCACGGCAGGTGGTGCACGACCACAGGGTTTCGGCGTCCACCAGACCGTTGACGATCGGTTGATGCGGATTGCCCCCGTGTTCGCCTATCGGCTTGCCCGGATACGGGCTGCCGGCGAATTTTGCATCGGTGCCACCGGCCAGGCCGACGACCATGTCCTGAATCAGTTTTTTCGGGTTCAGCGGCTGACCGGCGGCGAAGGCCGGGCACGCTGCTTCGCATTTACCGCACTGCACGCAGGCGTCGAAGCCGAGCAATTGGTTCCAGGTAAAATCCTTGGGTTTTTCCACGCCCAGTGGCACGGTCGGGTCGTTCAAGTCCAGAGGCTTGAGGCCCGTGGAACGGCCGCCGCCGAAGCGTTCGGCGCGACGGTGCCAGGCCAGGTGCAGCGCACCGGCGAAGGCGTGCTTCATCGGCCCGCCCCAGGTCATGCCGAAGAACAGTTCCGACACGCCCCACAACACGCCTACCCCGAGAACCGCCGCCACCAGCCAGCCACCGAAGTTTTCCGGGAGGATCCCGGCCACCGGCAGGGTCAACAGGAAGAACGAGACCGAGAACGCCAGCAAGCTTTTCGGCAGGCGCATCCACGGGCCTTTCGACAAGCGCGACGGAGGGTTGCGCCGACGCAGGTAAACAAAGATCGCGCCGACGAACATCACCGCTGTCATCAGCAGCAGCGCATAGCCGAGGAAACGGTTATGCAGGCCGAAACCATGCACCAGAATCGCCAGCACGATGGACGCCACCGCACCGCCGGCCGTGGCGACGTGGGTGTTGGCAATGTATTTGTCCCGCGCGACCACATGGTGCAAATCGACCATGTAGCGCTTGGGCATGGCGAACAGGCCGCCGATCAGGTCGACTTTCGAAGCCCGGCCCCGGCGCCACATGGCCACCCGCCGCAACGCGCCCAGGACACCAAGGCCAAGGGCTGCGAACAACAGGATTGGAAGAAGGGTGTTCAACATGGTGAAGCTCCCACCAGTACATCTTGGAGAAACACGGTCGGCGGTTCTGTGGGAGCGAGCCTGCTCGCGAAAGCGGTGGGTCAGGCGACATCATCGTCGAGTGACAAATTGCATTCGCGAGCAGGCTCGCTCCCACAGGGTTATGTGCAAGCTCTTAGAAATCCTTGCAAAGCCGCAGCGCGTCATAGATCGCAGCGTGTGTATTGCGCTGAGCCACGCAGTCGCCGATACGGAACAGCAAGTAGCCATCGCCCGTTGTGCTCAGCGAAGGTTGCGGCTTGATCGCGAACAAGGCTTCGATGTCCATCTGGCCTTTGTTGCGCGAGCCTTCCTTCAGCGAGTAGTAGATTTCTTCGTCCGGACGCACGCCGTTTTCCACCACCACCTGGTCGACCACCCGCTCCTCTTTGGCGCCGGTGTATTCGTTTTCCAGCACCGCCACCAGCTTGTCGCCTTCGCGGTAGACCTTCTCCAGCATCATGTCGCCGGTCATGATCACTTCTTTGGGGTACATGCTGCGGTAGTAAGTCGGGAACGACGTACCGCCAATGGCCACACCCGGCTTGATGTCGTCGGTGACGATCTCGACCTGGCTGCCCTTGTCGGCCAGGTAGTCGGCAACCGACATCCCGGTGAACTCGCAAATGGTGTCGTAGACCAGCACGTTCTTGCCCGGCGCGACCTTGCCGTCGAGCACGTCCCAGCTGCTGACCACCAGGCCTTCAGCCGCGCCCCAGTGTTCGTTCTGCTCCAGGAACGGATGACCGCCGACGGCGAGCACCACCACGTCCGGACGCAGGTCCATGATGGTCGCCGCATCCGCCGCGGTACCCAGGCGCAGATCGACTTTCAACCGCGCCAGCTCCAACTGGAACCAGCGGGTGATACCGGCGATCTGGTCGCGCTGAGGGGCTTTCGAAGCTGTAGTGATCTGCCCGCCGATGAATTCTTTCTTCTCGAACAGGGTCACGTCGTGGCCACGTTCGGCCGACACACGAGCGGCTTCCATCCCGGCCGGGCCGGCACCGACCACCACTACCTTGCGCTTCACACCGGTCGACTTCTCGATGATGTGCGGCACGCCCATGTATTCACGGGAGGTCGCGGCGTTCTGGATGCACAGCACGTCCAGGCCCTGGTACTGACGGTCGATGCAGTAGTTGGCGCCGACGCACTGCTTGATCTGGTCGACCTGGCCCATCTTGATCTTGGCGATCAGGTGCGGGTCGGCGATGTGGGCGCGGGTCATGCCGACCATGTCGACGTAGCCGCCCTCCAGAATACGGGTCGCCTGGTTCGGGTCCTTGATGTTCTGCGCGTGCAGCACAGGTGCCTTGACCACTTCCTTGATACCGGCCGCCAGGTGCAGGAACGGCTCCGGTGGATAACTCATGTTGGGGATAACGTTGGCCAGGGTGTTGTGGGTGTCGCACCCTGAACCCACGACACCAATAAAATCGATCATGCCGGTATCGTCGTAGTACTTGGCGATCTGCTTCATGTCCTCATGGGACAAGCCATCCGGGTGGAACTCATCACCGCACAGACGGATGCCGACGCAGAAATCCGGACCGACTTCCTTGCGCACAGCCTTGATCACTTCCAGGCCGAAACGCATGCGGTTCTCGAAGCTGCCGCCCCATTCGTCGGTACGCTTGTTGACCCGCGGGCTCCAGAACTGGTCGATCATGTGCTGGTGCACGGCCGACAGTTCGACGCCGTCCAGGCCACCGGCCTTGGCCCGCGCCGCAGCGCTGGCGTAGTTGCCGATCACCCGCCAGATTTCTTCCGGCTCGATGGTCTTGCAGGTTGCACGGTGCACCGGTTCACGGATGCCCGACGGCGACAGCAGGGTTGGCCAGTGCTCGCCGTCCCAACGGGATCGACGGCCCATGTGGGTAATCTGGATCATGATCTTGGCGCCATGCTTGTGCATGGCATCGGCCAGATTCTGGAAGTGCGGAATGATCCGGTCGTCCGCCAGGTTCACCGACTTCCACCAGCCTTGCGGGCTATCGATGGCCACACTGGAGGAGCCGCCGCAAATCGCCAGGCCGATCCCGCCCTTGGCTTTCTCTTCGTAATACTTGACGTACCGGTCGGTGGTCATGCCGCCGTCGGTGGCATAGACCTCGGCGTGCGCGGTGCTGAGCACGCGGTTGCGGATGGTCAGTTTGCCGATCTGGATCGGCTGGAACATTGCTTCGAAAGCCATGGCGGGTTCCTCGACTTACAACGGCTTGACGGTGAACAAGCCGTCTTCGTGGCCCTCTTCGGAGCCACCGTAGACTTGTTCGGCCACGGTGCGGATCTTGCTGCCGCGAGCGGCGAGGATCTGGTCCATGGCCCCTGCAAACCAGCCAGTGAACATGTAGTCGACCTTGCGCCCGACCTTGCCGTACACGTAGACGAATGCCGAGTGTTCGAGCTTGACGCTGGCGGTGCCCTTGTCGAGGTCGATGTCCTGGATCTTGAACAGGCCCCAACCGCGCTGCGACAGGCGCTTCATGTAGTGCTCGAACACCGCGACGCCTTCCAGGCCATGGCATTCGGCTTCTTTTTCACACCAGTGCCAGGCGGACTTGTAGCCGGCCTTGTAGAGGATTTCGGCATAGGCTTCAGCGCCCAGCACTTCCTCGATGCCCATGTGGTTGTTGACGAAGAAATGCCGTGGCACATACAGCATCGGCAGGGCGTCGGAGGTCCAGACACCGGTTTCGCTGTCGACTTCGATTGGCAATTGCGGGGCGATCTTGGCCATGGAAACTTAACTCCAGAAAATTCGTTGTGTTGCCCGCTGCACGGACGGCAGCGGGAAAGGATTCAGAAGTGCGGCGGCTTATTCGCCCCAGACATCTTTCAGGACGCTTACCCAGTTCTCGCCCATGATCTTGCGCACCACGCGCTCGGAGTGGCCGCGCTTGAGCAGGGTCTCGGTCAGGTTCGGGAACTCGCCCACGGTGCGGATGCCCAGCGGGTTGATGATCTTGCCGAAGCTGGTCAGACGGCGGGCGTAGCCCTTGTCGTGGGTCAGGTATTCGAAGAAGTCCTGGCCGTGGCCCTGGGTGAAGTCGGTGCCGATGCCGATGGCGTCTTCGCCGACGATGTTCATCACGTACTCGATGGCTTCGGCGTAGTCGTCGATGGTCGAATCGATGCCCTTGGCCAGGAACGGCGCGAACATGGTCACGCCGACAAAGCCGCCGTGGTCGGCAATGAACTTGAGCTCTTCATCGGACTTGTTGCGCGGGTGCTCCTTGAGCCCCGACGGCAGGCAGTGGGAGTAGCAGACCGGCTTCTTCGATTCGAGGATGACTTCTTCGGAAGTCTTGGAACCGACGTGGGACAGGTCGCACATCACGCCAACCCGGTTCATCTCGGCGACGATTTCGCGACCGAAGCCCGACAGGCCGCCGTCACGCTCGTAGCAACCGGTGCCCACCAGGTTCTGGGTGTTGTAGCACATCTGCACGATGCCGACGCCGAGCTGCTTGAACACCTCGACATAGCCGATCTGGTCTTCAAAGGCGTGGGCATTCTGGAAGCCGAAAAGGATGCCGGTCTTGCCCTGCTCCTTGGCCTTGCGGATGTCGGCGGTGGTGCGGACCGGAATCACCAGATCGCTGTTCTCGCGGATCAGCTTCTGGCTCGCGGCGATGTTGTTGACGGTGGCCTGAAAGCCCTCCCACACCGACACGGTGCAGTTGGCTGCCGTCAGACCGCCCTTGCGCATGTCTTCGAACAGCTCGCGGTTCCATTTGGCAATGATCAGACCGTCGATAACGATGCTGTCGGCGTGTAATTCGGCTGGGCTCATCAGGCTGTCCCCTATTAGCGATTCATGCGCCGAATCGTCTGCCGGCGCTTTGGGGCCAGCATATGCCTCGGTGCGGGGGCAGCCGGGTGCAAAAACGACAGGGGGTTTGCCGAAAGCGTCAATCCGCGACAAAGGGTCGTCGCCAGGCACAATCACCGACCTGTTCAAGGCCTTCGGCTTGGGCCAGAATTCGCCGCATCACTGGATGCTTCACTGGACAAGAGCGGCGACGATAATGAAATCGATCATTCTGGCAATGGCACTGATTGCGACCGGCGTACACGCAGCGGAGGTGTCCGACGACAACCCGTGCGACAAAGTCGAAAACGACGTCCAGACACTGGAATGCTCGGCCTTCAGCAAAACCTCCGCCGAAGACCTGCTCAAGGAGAACCTCCAGGGCCTGACCGAGCGCATGCAGTCGCAGTACGGCAAAACCCCGTCGCAACTGGCCGACATCACCGCCAAGATCAAAGCCGCCCAACAGCAATGGCTGAAGACCCGCGACGCAGACTGCGCCGTCGAAGCCTTCCCGGCCACCGCCGGCAGCAAGGCGCTCACCATTGCCCAGAACGATTGTGTGGCGCGGATGAGCGATGAACGGTCGGAGTTTTTGGAGTCGATTGGGCAGGAATAGTCCTGAAGATCCCACTGAAAGCTGGCACTACCACCAGCTTTCAATCGCCAAAAAACCCTTTTCCCACAAAGCACTCTGATCTGACCTACAGCTTCTTTCCAAAGCCGCTGCTCTGCGGACTTTTCACGCAACATGCCGACAAATGTTGTTGATGGCTAAGCATAAAAATATAAGTAAAGATTCGTAAATCTTATAAAAGACTTATATTCTTCCATGAACAGCATTCACTGGACTCGAAAGGCCGTTAAGCAACTCTTGAGATTGCATTCCGTTCACCAGATTCAGGTTCGTGATGCCATCACGGCGCTCGCTGACATGCCTGATGTGAGTCAGGTCAAGGCACTCGTTGATCATGACTACGCTTATCGACTGCGCGTCGGTAACTACAGGGTCATGTTCAACTGGGATGGCGCGATCAAAGTGGTCAGTATTCAAGAGGTCAAAAAACGCGATGAACGCACCTACTGACGTTCAAATCATCAACGACGAAAACGGCAACCCCGCATTCGTGGTCATCCCCTATGCGCAATATGTCGCGCAAAGGATTGAGCCAGACCTGATCCCCCACGAGGTGGTCAGCCGTATCGTCGATGGAGCCACTCCCATCCGCGCCTGGCGCGAACACTTGAACCTTACCCAGGATGAAGTGGCCAAACGCATGGGTATTTCTCAACCCGCATTCGCCCAACAGGAAACAGTCGCCAAGCCCCGTAAAGCCACTCGCGAAAAAATTGCCTCGGCGTTTGGCATCACCGCCAGTCAACTCGAGCTGTAAGCTGCATGCCATCAGCCAGTAAAGGGATTCAACATGAAAGTCTGCGGCATCGAAATCAAAGGCAGCGAAGCGATCATCGCCGTGGCCATGCTGGACGGTCAGGCGCTGGGCCATGTCGCGCTCGCCACCAAGAAAATAGCCCTGGACGATGACGACGAAGCCGCCAACGTCAAAGTGTTCGCCGCTCAGGTCGCTTCGTTTGTCCGTGAGAACTCCATCGACCGCATTGCGATCAAGAAGCGCAGCAAGAAAGGCGAGTTCGCCGGCGGGCCGACCACGTTCAAGATCGAGGGGGTTTTCCAGTTGCTGGAGAATTGCGAGGTGACCCTGCTGTCGCCGCAGACCATCAATGCCCAGGCTAAAAAGCACAATTTCGAACTGCCAGGGACGCTGAACAAGTATCAGCATGAGGCTTACAAAGCGGCGTGTTCGGCGTTAGTGAAGAAGTAAGGACACCGCAGGTCAACCTGTGGGAGCGAGCCTGCTCGCGATAGCGGCGCATCAGTCAACATCAAGGTGTCTGACAGACCGCTATCGCGAGCAGGCTCGCTCCCACAGGTTTCTCTGCTGTTGCCAAAACAGGGTGAACCCCAGGCTTGTTCAGGCTTTGGCGGTACGCCGATCCTCCCGCGGACAGCGCTCGTACTTCGCCCGATAACTGCGGGTGAAGTACGACGGCGATTCAAATCCGCAGGCAATGCTCACCTCCAGCACACTCATGTCCGTCTGCCGTAGCAACTGCCGCGCCTTCTCCAGCCTCAACCGCAGGTAGAAATTACTCGGTGTGTCGTTCAGATGCAGGCGAAACAGGCGCTCCAGCTGTCGCCGCGTCACCTTGATCGATTCCGCCAGCTCCAGCGTGCTCAGGGGCGGTTCGCTGTGCTGCTCCATCTCACCAATCACATGCACCAGTTTCTTGTTGCTGATGCCGTAACGCGTGGCGACTTCCATGCGCTGGTGGTCTTTGCGCGGGCGGATGCGGCCGAGCACGAATTGCTCGCTGACCTGGATCGCCAGTTCGGGACCGTGGGACTGGGCGATCAGATCCAGCATCAGGTCAATGGAAGCGGTGCCGCCGGCGGAAGTGATGCGTCGGCGGTCGATCTCGAACAGCTCCTGGGTGACGCTGAGCTGTGGATAAGACTCCTTGAAGGCGTCAATGGCTTCCCAGTGCAGGGTCAGGCGATGGCCATCGAGCAGGCCGGCTTCCGCGAGGATGAAACTGCCGGTGTCGATGGCGCCGAGGGTCACGCCTTCGTTGTCCAGCCGGCGCAGCCAGTGTTCCAGTGCTGGGGTGGTGAATTTCAGGGGTTCGAAACCGGCGACCACCAGCAGTGTCGCGCCTTTCTTGAGCGGCTCCAGCGCCGCATCGGCGTTGACCGACATGCCGTTACTGGCCAGCACCGCCCCGCCATCCGCGCTCAGCACATGCCAGCGATACAGCTCGCCGCGAAAGCGATTGGCGACCCGCAACGGCTCGATGGCCGAGATAAATCCAATGGCCGAGAAACCCGGCATCAACAAGAAGTAGAAATCCTGGGACATGGAGCGCACTCGCTTAGCAGGTAACAAGAGGCAAGGTAACGAGAGGGCGGGCAGCGTAGGGATGTTGATACGCCAGTTGCGAGCGGCATTCAAGAGCACAGGTCGCTGCAGTGCAAGAGCTGGTCGCCGCAGTGCGCTTCCATCGGTGCTTTGCTGCGTAACTTGGCATCACCGGCGCACCAGACACCGGAACTCACAATAAACGACCTGCCGAGGAACCTGAGAATGAAACGACTGATCAGCAGCTGTGTTCTTGCACTCAGTGGTACCGCTTTGCTGAGCGCCAGTGTCATGGCCGCCGAACCCGCCGCGTGCCAGAACGTGCGCATGGGTGTAGTGAACTGGACCGACGTGATCGCCACCAGTGCCATGACCCAGGTATTGCTCGATGGCCTCGGCTACAGCACCAAACAAACCAGCGCCTCCCAGCAAATCATCTTCGCCGGGATCCGCGACCAGCGTCTGGACCTGTTCCTCGGTTACTGGAACCCGCTGATGACCCAGACCATCACCCCGTTCGTCGACGCCAAACAGGTCAAGGTGCTTGAAGCGCCAAGCCTGCAGGACGCCCGCGCGACCCTCGCCGTGCCGACCTACCTCGCCGACAAGGGCCTGAAAACCTTCGCGGACATCGCCAAGTTTGAAAAAGAACTGGGCGGCAAGATCTACGGCATCGAGCCTGGCTCGGGCGCCAACACCCAGATCAAGGCGATGATCTCCAAGAACCAGTTCGGCCTCGGCAAGTTCCAGCTGGTCGAATCCAGCGAAGCCGGCATGCTCGCCGCCGTGGATCGCGCCGTACGTCGCAACGAAGCCGTGGTGTTCTTCGGCTGGGCGCCGCACCCGATGAACGTCAACGTCAAGATGACCTACCTCACCGGCAGCGACGACGCCCTCGGCCCGAACGAAGGCAAGGCCACCGTGTGGACCGTCACCGCACCGACATACACCGAACAATGTCCGAACATCGGTCGCCTGCTGAGCAACCTGACGTTCACCGCCGAAGACGAGAGCCGGATGATGCAGCCGTTGCTGGATCACAAGGACGCTTTCGAGTCGGCCAAACAATGGCTCAAGGATCACCCGCAGGACAAAAAACGCTGGCTTGAAGGCGTCACCACCTTCGATGGCAAACCGGCCGCTGAAAACCTGAAACTGACCAGCCAATAACCCTGATTTGAACCACCGGCTCGCAGCCCAATGGGCTGCGAACGGGACTATCACGCCTGGCCAAAACCAAAAACCCGCCTGTAAGGAACCGCCTCATGAACCACGACGTCATCATCACCTGCGCACTCACCGGTGCTGGCGACACGACCAGCAAGAGCCCACACGTGCCGGTCACCCCGAAACAAATCGCCGCTGCCGCCGTGGAAGCCGCCAAGGCCGGTGCCACAGTGGTTCACTGCCATGTGCGCGACCCGCAAACCGGCAAGTTCAGCCGTGACGTGGCGCTGTACCGCGAAGTGATGGAGCGCATCCGCGAGGCGGACGTCGACATCATCGTCAACCTCACCGCCGGCATGGGCGGCGACCTGGAAATCGGTGCCGGTGAAAATCCGATGGAGTTCGGCCCGAACACCGACCTGGTCGGCCCGTTGACCCGCCTGGCCCACGTCGAAGAACTGCTGCCGGAAATCTGCACCCTCGACTGCGGCACCCTGAACTTCGGCGACGGCGACACCATTTACGTGTCCACCCCGGCCCAGCTGCGCGCTGGCGCCAAACGCATCCAGGAACTGGGCGTGAAAGCCGAGCTGGAAATCTTCGACACCGGCCACCTGTGGTTCGCCAAGCAGATGATCAAGGAAGGCCTGCTGGATAACCCGTTGTTCCAGCTGTGCCTGGGCATCCCTTGGGGCGCTCCGGCGGACACCACCACCATGAAAGCCATGGTCGACAACCTGCCGGCCGACGCGGTCTGGGCCGGCTTCGGTATCGGTCGCATGCAGATGCCGATGGCGGCGCAAGCGGTGTTGCTCGGCGGCAACGTGCGGGTCGGTCTGGAAGACAACCTGTGGCTGGACAAGGGCGTGCTGGCGACCAACGGCCAACTGGTCGAGCGCGCCGGCGAAATCCTCAGCCGCCTCGGCGCCCGCGTCCTGACCCCGGCTGAAGGCCGGGCAAAAATGGGCCTGACCAAGCGCGGTTGACCCTTACACACTTTCCCCCTGTGGGAGCGAGCCTGCTCGCGATAGCGGTTTACCTGCCTCAATTGATGCATCGGATGTACCGACGTCATCGCGAGCAGGCTCGCTCCCACAGTTTTTTCCGAGCCAAATTCAGGAAATTGCCATGAGCTTTATCACCGAAATCAAAACCTTCGCAGCGTTAGGCAGCGGTGTCATCGGCAGCGGTTGGGTGTCCCGCGCCCTCGCCCATGGTCTGGATGTAGTGGCCTGGGACCCGGCCCCAGGCGCTGAAGCCGCCTTGCGCAAACGCGTCGCCAATGCCTGGGGAGCACTGGAGAAACAAGGTCTGGCGCCGGGTGCATCGCAGGATCGCTTGCGCTTTGTCGCAACCATCGAAGAATGCGTGCGCGATGCCGATTTCATCCAGGAGAGCGCCCCGGAACGGCTGGAGCTGAAACTGGACCTGCACAGCAAAATCAGCGCGGCGGCCAAGCCCAATGCATTGATCGGTTCCAGCACCTCTGGCCTGCTGCCGAGCGAGTTCTACGAGAGTGCCACGCACCCGGAACGTTGCGTGGTCGGTCACCCGTTCAACCCGGTTTACCTGCTGCCGTTGGTGGAAGTGGTCGGCGGCAAAAACACTGCCCCTGAAGCGGTGCAAGCGGCGATGAAGGTCTATGAATCCCTGGGGATGCGCCCACTGCACGTGCGCAAGGAAGTACCGGGTTTCATCGCCGACCGTCTGCTCGAAGCGCTGTGGCGTGAAGCGCTGCACCTGGTCAACGACGGCGTGGCGACCACCGGCGAAATCGACGATGCGATCCGCTTCGGCGCGGGCTTGCGCTGGTCGTTCATGGGCACGTTCCTGACCTACACCCTGGCCGGTGGCGATGCCGGTATGCGCCACTTCATGGCCCAGTTCGGCCCGGCGTTGCAGTTGCCGTGGACCTACTTGCCGGCGCCGGAGCTGACCGACAAACTGATCGACGATGTGGTCGATGGCACCAGCGATCAACTGGGCAAACACAGCATTTCGGCGCTGGAGCGCTATCGTGATGACTGCCTGCTGGCGGTGCTGGAAGCGGTGAAGACCACCAAAGAGAAGCATGGGATGGCTTTCGCCGAGTAACCCCCAGGCTTGGGGCCAGCAGCACTGGCCCCATCGCGAGCAAGCTCGCTCCCACAGGGGATCTGCTGAGTGACATAGATTGTATTCACACTGCAAATCACTGTGGGAGCGAGCTTGCTCGCGATAGCGGCAGTCCAGTCACCACACAAATTGGATCAGAAACCATGCCCACCCTCACCACCTACCAAACCACCATCATCCCCGACTGGGTCGACTACAACGGCCACCTGCGCGACGCCTTCTACTTGCTGATTTTCAGCTACGCCACCGATGCCCTGATGGATCGCCTGGGCCTGGACAGCAACAGCCGCGAGGCCAGCGGCAACTCGCTGTTCACCCTCGAACTGCACCTCAATTACCTGCACGAAGTGAAGCTCGACGCCCAGGTCGAAGTGCACACCCAAATCATCGCCCACGACAGCAAACGCGTGCACCTCTATCACAGCCTGCACCTGGTCGGT
Organism: Pseudomonas fluorescens; assembly: GCF_040448305.1. Classification (NCBI taxonomy): domain Bacteria; kingdom Pseudomonadati; phylum Pseudomonadota; class Gammaproteobacteria; order Pseudomonadales; family Pseudomonadaceae; genus Pseudomonas; species Pseudomonas fluorescens. The sequence goes on from NZ_CP148752.1 coordinate 6,293,908, forward strand.
GATGCCCAGGAACTTGCTGGCAACGAACAGATGCTGCTGCACGTGGATCTCGCCGGGCCGCGTTCGGCGCCGTTCAGCGAACTGTCCTTGGGCCGGCTGCAAGCCATCATCGCCGAACAGGCGGACCTGCCAATGCCCGACTACATTGGCCGAGTGATCGCATTACCGCCAAAAAAATAACAAGGAGATCACCATGAACACCGCCGCTGCATTTGCCGACTTTCGTACCTATCCGTTGATCAGCGCGTTGACTGGCGTGCAGACCCTGGCGGACCGTGTTCTGGTGAAGTGGGCCGACAATCGTGTCAGCCCTTTCCACCATCAATGGCTGCGGGATAACTGCCCGTGCCCGCAGTGCGTCTATACCGTGACCCGCGAACAAGTGCTGGAAATCGTCGATGTGGCTCAAGACCTGACGCCTGAACAAGTGCACATCGACACCGAAGGTTGCCTGTCGGTTGACTGGCAGGACGGCCACAGCAGCCGCTTCGACCCCGGCTGGCTGCGCGCCCATGCCTATGACGACGAGTCCCGCGCCGAGCGTCAGGCACGCAAGCCAAAAGCCAGGCTCTGGCACAGCGATTTACAGCTGCCAGTGTTCGAGTATCAAGCACTGATGAACGACTCCGACGCCTTGTTGCAATGGTTATTGGCAGTACGGGATGTCGGATTGACCCAGGTCCGAGGCGTGCCCACCGAACCCGGTTCTCTGAAGCTGATCGCCCAACGCATTTCCTTCATCCGCGAGAGCAATTTCGGCGTGCTGTTCAACGTGCAATCCAAGGCCGACGCCGACAGCAACGCCTACACCGCCTTCAACCTGCCACTGCACAGCGATTTGCCGACCCGGGAGTTGCAACCGGGGCTGCAATTCCTGCATTGCCTGGTCAATGACGCCGAGGGTGGCGAGAGCGTTTTTGTCGACGGATTCGCCATCGCCGATGCTTTGCGCCGGGAAGATCCGGAGGCTTTCAAAAGCCTCTGCGAAATCCCCGTTGAGTTTCGCAACAAGGACCGTCACAGCGACTACCGCTGCCTGGCACCGATCATTGCCCTGGATGCCTTGGGGCAGGTGTCGGAAATCCGCATGGCGAACTTTCTGCGCGGGCCGTTCGATGCCTCGGCGGAGCAAATGCCCAAGCTGTATCAGGCCTACCGGCGCTTTATCGCGATGACCCGCGAGCCTCGATTCAGGTTGATGCAGCGGCTCAATCCCGGGGAGCTGTGGTGCTTCGACAACCGCCGCACCCTGCATGCCCGCAACGCCTTCGACCCCGCCACCGGGGCACGGCATTTCCAGGGCTGCTATGTGGACCGGGATGAGTTGTTGTCGCGGATTCTGGTGTTACAGCGCTAGACCGCATCATCGTTCATCGCGAGCAGGCTCGCTCCCACAGTTAATCGGGTTCTCCCATGGGAACGCGGTTGAATGTGGGAGCGAGCCTGCTCGCGAAGGCGTCGGCCCAGTCACTGCATAACTCACCGATTCACAAGCAAAAAAAAGCCCCGATCAAGCCGTGACAGGATCGAGGCAGAGGGTACTGTTGAGGAGCTGCCGTGCGAGGGTGACCAAACCTTCGTGAAGCGAGCTGAGTCCAGTGTGCCCACTCCCCCGCGAACCAGGTTAGCCGAAAACGACATGTTCATAACCAATTGAGCCATTGCGACAATTCGCCCTTGCCGACACCCGGCACCCCCACCAGAATCGAACCACGACACCGTTCCCTGAAGAAGGATTGCGTCATGATGCACGCCGATTTGATAGACCAGGAAGACCTGTTGGGCCAGCTCAAGTCGTTGGGGTTCAACGTGCCCAGTGGAGCCACCGCCGAGCAGGCTTGCGAGTGCGTGGTAAGGGGCTTGGACGATGCTCGAGCGTATGAACTTCGCAAGATGGTCAAGGAGATGTACACCAGCAGCGCGACGATCCTGCCGGCAGTGCGCCAGGCCATCGACAAACAATTGCTGCCGGCGTTGTCGGAGTACCAGCAGAGCCACACCGCCCGATAAAACGCCTTCGCGAGCAGGCTCGCTCCCACATTGGTTCTGTGAACAACACAGATCAAATGTGGGAGCGAGCCTGCTCGCGAATGAAGTCGACCCGGTCTAGAGCCTTACACTGGCAAACGTCGACTCATTGCGCGCCTGGCTCAGCGCCGACAACGGGCCGGACAACGGTGACAGCACCAGCGCCTGTGGCAAAGGCATCATTGCCACTTGCTGGGTGGTGTTGGACCCTACGCGCTCGTCACGCGGCGGAATGCCGAAGTATTCGCGGTAGCACTTGGAGAAGTGCGGCGTGGACACGAAGCCACAGACCGACGCCACTTCGATGATCGACATCGGCGTTTGCTTGAGCAGCTGGCGCGCGCGGATCAGGCGCAGCTTGAGGTAGTAACGCGACGGCGAGCAGTGCAGGTATTTCTGGAACAACCGCTCGAGCTGACGACGGGACACCGCGACATACACTGCCAGTTCGTCCAGATCGATCGGTTCTTCGAGGTTGGCCTCCATCAACGCGACGATTTCCTGCAACTTCGGCTGGTTGGTGCCGAGCATGTGCTTGAGCGGCACACGCTGGTGATCCTGCTCGTTGCGGATGCGCTCGTAGACGAACATTTCCGAAATGGCCGCCGATAGCTCACGACCGTGATCGCGGCTGATCAAGTGCAGCATCATGTCCAGCGGCGCGGTGCCGCCGGAGCTGGTGAAACGGTTACGGTCGAGGGTGAACAAGCGGGTGCTCATCGCTACACGCGGGAAAGCTTCCTGCATCGCCGCCAGACATTCCCAGTGCACGCTGCAATCGAAACCGTCGAGCAGGCCGGCGCAGGCCAGGGCCCAGCTGCCGGTGCACACCGCGCCGAGGCGGCGGGACTGGCGGGCCTGGCTTTGCAGCCATGACACGTGTTCACGGGTAACAGTGCGCTGGATGCCAATACCGCCGCAGACGATGACGGTGTCCATTGGCGGGGCTTTGTGCATGGAGGCGTCGGGGGTGATCTGCAGGCCGTCACTGGCCCAGACCTGGCCGCCATCGACGGTGAGGGTGGTCCAGCGATACAGCTCGCGACCGGACAATTGGTTGGCCATGCGCAGGGGTTCCACTGCGGAGGCCAGAGAAATCAGCGTGAAATTGTCCAGCAGCAGAAAGCCGATGGATTGAGGCGCACGGTTCTGGGGTTGGGCCCCGGAGTTGAACGTCGTCATCGCGGTATCTCCTCACACAAAGCGGGTGATGGCCTCAGGCGGAGGCTCTTTTTATTGCCATCGTTCTCGCGTGGGAGACGGGCTTTGTAATGACAGAGCAATTGCCATGCCTAAATTTGAATGCGCGTTCAATAACTCCTAAAAACGACGTCGGAATGTGTCTATATATGTCTTGCAAGGCAGGGGGATTTAAATGGCCATCAGGACTGGCAAGCGCCCCGGCCCACAAGCCGTGAGCAATTCGGTAGCACTTGTGGGAACGGCGTTGCGCCGCGATGGAAAGGAGTGTCACCGCAGGCACGGGTGACAGGCGGTCGAAGGCCGGTTGGCCCCCGATCAGTGGCAAGACGATTTATCTGTGAGCGACGCGCCAAAAGGTGGCGCGTTTTCGAGCGGGTGTTCACTTAGCGCGCAGTTTTGACTGGTCTGCTGTGGCGAGGGGTCGATGCGATCTCAACACTCCACCGCACTCACCGCCAACCCACCCCGCGATGTCTCCTTATATTTGTCATGCATGTCGGCACCGGTATCGCGCATGGTGCGGATCACCCGATCCAGCGAAATAAAGTGCTGGCCATCACCGCGCAATGCCATTTGCGCAGCGTTGATCGCTTTCACCGCGGCAATCGCGTTGCGCTCGATGCACGGCACCTGGACCAGCCCACCCACCGGGTCGCAGGTCAGGCCGAGGTTGTGCTCCAGACCGATCTCCGCCGCGTTGCACAACTGCTCTGGTGTGGCGCCAAGGATTTCCGCCAGCCCCGCCGCCGCCATGGCGCAGGCCGAACCGACTTCGCCCTGGCAACCGACTTCGGCACCGGAGATCGAGGCGTTCTTCTTGCACAGGATTCCCACCGCCGCCGCGCCGAGGAAGTAGTCGACGACATTGGCGTCGGTCACGGCCTCGCTGAATTTCATGAAGTAGTGCAGCACCGCCGGAATGATCCCCGCCGCGCCGTTGGTCGGTGCCGTGACCATGCGCCCGCCGGCGGCATTTTCTTCGTTGACCGCCAGGGCGAACAGGTTGACCCATTCCATGGCGCTCAAGGTCGAGCCGATCACGTTGGGTTTGTTCAGTTCCTGCAGGCTGCGATGCAGCTTGGCCGCACGGCGGCGCACGTTCAGCCCGCCGGGCAGGATGCCTTCATGTTTGAGGCCCTGTTCGACGCAATCCTGCATGGCGCGCCAGAGCTTCATCAGGCCGCTGCGGATTTCATCCTCGCTGCGCCACACCCTCTCGTTGGCCATCATTAATTCAGCTACGCGCAGATTGTGTTTTTTACACAGCTCCAGCAGCTCAGCAGCGCTGGAAAAGTCATAAGGCAACACGGTGCGATCGAGGTCGACGACACCGCTGGAGGCCTGAGCCTCATCGACGACAAAACCGCCGCCGACCGAATAGTAGGTGTCACGATGCAACTCGCCGTCATCACCCTCGACAATCAGGGTCATGGCGTTGGGATGGAATGGCAGGTTCTCGTCGATCAGGCGCATGTCCCTTGCCCAGATGAACGGCACCGACAAGCGACCGTCGAGCAACAGCGTATCGGTTTCGCGCAGGGTGACGATACGGATGCCTATTTGCGACGGATCGATCGCATCCGGCCACTCGCCCATCAGGCCCATGATCACCGCATTGTCACTGCCGTGGCCGATGCCGGTGGCCGACAACGAGCCGAACAGTTGGACTTCGACACGCCGCACCTGCTCAAGCAGCCCGCGCTCGCGCAGGCCCTGCACAAACAACGCCGCCGCCCGCATGGGTCCCACGGTGTGTGAACTGGAAGGGCCGATGCCGATTTTGAACAGGTCGAAAACACTGATAGCCATTACTGCCGAACTCCTGGATGGGCCCACTGCGCACGCGAAAGCGCACGGTGACGGAGCTGCTACGCTCAAGCTGCAATCCGCCGAGATGACCGCATCATCAAGCTTTTATCCAGTTGTTCGACGTCTCTAACCGACGCACTCATGCCCACCAGCGCCGCGTGTCTTTTACGCCGTGTTTTCGCCGTTTTTTTGCGGTTCAGAGGGAGAAAACGGGCTGAAAAAATCTGTAAACGACGTCACCGACACTGGATGCGACCATCCCTGTACTGGATACGACGCACCCTGTAGGCGTCAGATTTTCACTGGTACATGATCATATCGACTCGATTGCAAGGCGCCGCGGTAGAGCTGTCTCCAGAACGCCATCCAACCGCAACCTATAAGTGCGGTGGTCCAGTCGGAACACTGCCAAAAAAAACACCAAGGAGTCCATCCATGAAAGGTTCCCCGTCGTTGTTGTTGGCCGCCATGCTTAGTCTGCCGGTTCTGGCGCAAGCCGCAGAACCGGCCCAATGCAGCACCGTAAACTTCTCCGATGTCGGCTGGACCGACATCACCGCGACCACCGCGACTACCAGCGTCGTGCTCAACGCCCTCGGCTACAAGACCAAGACCACCATGATTTCCGTGCCCGTGACCTACAAGTCCCTGGCCGACGGCAAGAACATGGACGTGTTCCTGGGCAACTGGATGCCGACCATGGAAAACGACATCAAGGCCTACCGCGATGCCGGCACCGTGGAAACCGTGCGCACCAACCTCAAGGGCGCCAAGTACACCCTCGCCGTCCCTCAGGCGCTGTACGACAAGGGCCTGCATGACTTCGCCGATATCGCCAAATTCAAGAAAGAGCTCGACGGCAAGATCTACGGCATCGAGCCTGGCAACGACGGCAATCGCCTGATCCAGAGCATGATCGACAAGGATGCCTTCGGCCTGAAGACCGCCGGTTTCAAAGTCGTCGAATCCTCCGAAGCCGGCATGCTGTCGCAGGTCGACCGCGCGCAGAAACGCGACACCGCCGTGGTATTCCTCGGCTGGGCGCCGCACCCGATGAACAAGCGCTTCAAGATTCAATACCTGACCGGTGGTGATGACTTCTTCGGCCCGGATTTCGGTGCCGCCACCGTGGCGACCAACACCCGCAAGGGCTATGCGCAGGAGTGCAGCAACGTCGGCCAGTTGCTCAAGAACCTGGAGTTCACCGTCGACATGGAAAGCGAACTGATGGGCAACATCCTGGACGACAAGATGAAGCCTGACGCGGCCGCCAAGGCCTGGCTGAAAAAGAATCCACAGGTGCTCGATACCTGGCTCGCTGGCGTGACCACCATTGACGGTAAACCTGGCCTGGAGGCCGTGAAAGCCAAACTGACGCCTTGAATTAGGGAGCATCGTTTATGCCGGGCAGGTTCGCCTGTCCGGGCTGTTAATTACCTTGCATGCGGACGTTCACTACCATGCTGATTGATCAGAAAATACCCTTAGGCCAGTACATCGCAGGCTTCGTTGAATGGTTGACGCAACACGGCGCCAACACCTTCGACGCCATCGCCGTGACACTGGAAACGATGATCCACGGCGTGACGTTTGCGCTGACCTGGTTCAACCCGCTGGCATTGATCGGCCTGATCGCACTACTGGCACACTTCATTCAACGCAAATGGGGCCTGACCGCATTTGTCGTTGCCTCCTTTCTGCTGATCCTCAATCTGGGGTACTGGCAGGAAACCATGGAAACCCTCGCCCAGGTGCTGTTCGCCACCCTGGTCTGCGTGGTCATCGGCGTGCCGCTGGGCATCGTCGCCGCGCACAAGCCGATGTTCTATACTGTAATGCGTCCGGTACTCGATCTGATGCAGACCGTACCAACCTTCGTGTACCTCATTCCTACCCTCACCCTCTTCGGGCTGGGTGTGGTCCCGGGCCTGATCTCCACGGTGGTGTTCGCGATTGCCGCGCCCATCCGCCTGACCTACCTGGGTATCCGCGATGTTCCGGAAGAATTGATGGACGCTGGCAAGGCCTTTGGCTGCTCGCGACGTCAGCTGCTCTCGCGAATCGAACTGCCCCACGCCATGCCAAGCATCGCGGCCGGTATCACCCAGTGCATCATGCTGTCCCTATCGATGGTGGTGATTGCGGCACTGGTGGGCGCCGATGGCCTGGGCAAACCGGTGGTCAACGCACTGAACACTGCTGATATCGCCTTGGGCTTCGAAGCAGGCCTGGCGATCGTACTGCTGGCGATCATGCTCGACCGTATCTGCAAACAACCCGACGCCAAAGTAGGGGGTGACGCATGAGCATTATTCGCTTCGAGAACGTTGACGTTATCTTCTCCAAGGATCCACGCGAGGCGCTCAAGCTGCTGGATCAAGGCATGACCCGTAACGAGATCCTGAAAAAGACCGGGCAGATCGTGGGGGTCGAAAAGGCCAGCCTGGATGTCGAAAAAGGTGAAATCTGCGTACTGATGGGCCTGTCCGGCTCCGGCAAATCCAGCCTGCTGCGCTGCATCAACGGCCTCAACACCGTCAGCCGCGGCAAGCTGTTCGTCGAGCACGAAGGCAAGCAGATCGACATTGCCTCGTGCACGCCGGCAGAACTGAAAATGATGCGCACCAAGCGCATCGCGATGGTGTTCCAGAAGTTCGCCCTGATGCCCTGGTTGACCGTTCGCGAAAACATCAGCTTCGGCCTGGAGATGCAGGGTCGTCCCGAGAAAGAACGTCGCAAACTGGTGGATGACAAGCTTGAGCTGGTGGGCCTGACCCAGTGGCGCAACAAGAAACCCAACGAGCTGTCCGGTGGTATGCAACAACGCGTGGGCCTGGCTCGCGCACTGGCGATGGACGCCGACATTCTGCTGATGGACGAACCGTTCTCGGCACTCGACCCGCTGATCCGCCAGGGCCTGCAAGACGAACTGCTGGAACTGCAACGCAAGCTGCACAAGACCATCGTCTTCGTGAGCCACGACCTTGATGAAGCGCTGAAACTTGGCAGCCGTATCGCGATCATGAAGGACGGCCGGATCATCCAGTACAGCAAACCGGAAGAAATCGTCCTCAACCCGGCGGACGACTACGTGCGGACCTTCGTAGCCCACACCAACCCGCTGAACGTGCTGTGCGGCCGCAGCCTGATGCGCAGCCTGGACAACTGCAAACGCATCAACGGTTCGGTATGCCTCGATCCGGGCGGCGATTCGTGGCTGGACCTGGCTGAAGGCAACACCATCAAAGGCGCACGCAAGAACGGTTCGAACATGGACCTGCAGAACTGGATGCCGGGGCAAGCCGTTGAAGGCCTGGAACGCAAGCCGACTCTGGTGGACTCCAGCATCGGCATGCGCGACGCGTTGCAGATTCGTTATCAGACCGGCAACAAACTGGTGCTGCACGATAACAACAAGGTGGTGGGGATCCTTGGCGACAGCGAGCTGTATCACGCACTGCTCGGCAAGAACCTGGGGTAAGGCAACAGATGCAAAAACGCCGCGAGAGATCGCGGCGTTTTTGTTTATGGGATATCGGGTAATGCAGCTTTGAGGCTGATGGCCCCTTCGCGAGCTGGCTCGCGAAGAATGCGACGCGGTGCTTCTGACTGAAACACCGCGCCACTCACACTTTAGCTATAAACCCGGCCAAGGAGCTGCCGATGGCTTTCAAACTGATCGAGCACGTCACGGGTGATCTGATCCTGGGTGAAACCCATCAAGTCGTAGTCTTGGCTGCCGTTGTGCAGGTACACCTCGGCACGATAAAAACGCTGACGCGCTTCATCGGCCCGCACCTCATCGACCTGCGCCGACTCGGTCGGCGTGGCCAGATAGCCGTCCAGACTCACTTCGTAGACGAAAGGGTTGCCCTCTTCCATCTCCACCCGTACACCCATACAACGCTTGGACTTGCCCAACAGTGTCTGCACTTGCAGACCTTGAGCACGCATTTGCGCCGTCGCATCTTCCAGCGCCGGGCTCACGTGCTTGTCCATGAAGCGCTGCACCACCGACTGGCTCGGTTGCAGGTCCAGTTGGGTCAAGCGCTCGCTGAAACCACGGCGACCGCGTGCCGCCAGTTCCGCTTGCTCCTGTTCGATCTGCACGTCCTGGCGCATGGCCTTGTGCAAGCCGAACATGAAGAACACCAGCACCACCGAGAACGGCAGACCGGCCAGCACCACCATGGTTTGCATGGCTTCGAAGTTGCCGGCGAACAGCAGGCCGATGGTCACCAGGGTGATCACCGCCGACCAGAAGATCCGCAGCCAGTGCGGCGCATCCTCATCGACATTGCCACCCTTGCACGAAAGGTTGGCCATCATCACCGCGCCGGAGTCCGCCGGGGTCAGGAACAGCACAAAACCGACAAAGATCGACACGCCGATTACAACCTTCGACGCCGGGTAATGCTCAAGCAACTGGTAGATCGCCATGGACGGCTGTTCCAGCGCCGTCTTCCCGAGTTCCACCGCCCCATGGTTCATCACCAGGTCCAAAGCCGAGTTACCGAAGATCGACAGCCACGCCAGGGTGAAACCCAGCGGAATCAGCAGCACGCCTGCTACCAGTTCGCGCACGCTGCGACCACGGGAAATACGCGCGATGAACATGCCCACGAATGGCGCCCAGGAAATCCACCAGGCCCAGTAGAACAGGGTCCACAGGCCCAGCCAGCGGTCGGACTTCTCACTGTCGCCTTCGTACACATAGAGGTCGAAAGTCTTCAGCACCACGCCATTCAGGTAGTCACCGACGTTCTGTACGAAGCCGTTGAGCAGGTGCAGGGTCGGGCCGAACAGCAGGACGAAAATCAGCAGGCCGCTGAACAGCACGATGTTGAGGTTGGACAGGCGACGGATGCCGTTTTCCACGCCCGACACGGCAGCGATGGTCGCCACGGTGCTCATCACGATGATCACGATCAGCAGGTTGGTGTTGCTGTGTTCCATGCCGAACAGGTTTTCCAGCCCCGACGACACTTGCAGCGAACCGATCCCCAGGTTGGTCACCAGCCCCAGCAAGGTCACGAACATGCCGAAGCCGTCCACCGCATGCCCGGCCGCGCCCTTGACCCAACGCTCGCCCACCAGCGGATACAACGCCGAACGCAATGCCAGCGGCTGGTTATGCCGGTAGGCAAAGTACGCCACGGCCAACCCCACCAGCGCATAGATCGCCCAGCCATGCAGGCCCCAGTGCAGGAACGTCAGCTGCACCGCCTGTCGTGCCGCCAGGTTGCTGCCTGCCACGCCTTCCGGCGGGTTGAAGTAGTGGTCCAGCGGCTCGGACGCGCCGAAGTACAGCAGCGAGATGCCGATACCCGACGAGAACAGCATCCCCGCCCAGGCGCCGTAGCTGAAGTCCGGGGTGTCGTCCTTGCTGCCCAGTTTCAATTTGCCGTAGGACGAAAACGCCAGGCCGACGACAAAAATCAGGTAGGCGGCAATCACCACCATGTAGTACCAGCCGAAGCTGCGGGACAACCAGGCTTGCGCCGTACCCAGCATTCTGCCGGCCTCTTGCGGGGCGATGATCAGAATGGCGGTCAACAACAGAATCAACGCGGTAGAGGTGTAGAACACCCAACCGTTGACCGTCACCTTCTCGGGTGGGGTCTTTATTAGCGAGGCAGAACTCATGGCACAGATGCTCCGGGCAGTGCGAGAGAAGAACGCAAGGCAAACGAGTTACCCGACCAATCGGTTAGTGGGCAGCCGACCGGCGGGTGATATAAAGACAGCCCGAAAAAAGCCCGAAACCCCTGGAGCGCCGCAGCGCGTAGGTTTCGAGCAGTTTCGGAAGTCGTTTTTTCCGCCGCTACATGTAGGAAAAATCTGTAGGCAGCGACGATTTGTCGCAGATCTTATTCTTTGTTGATTGAACGTTCAATCAAAACAAAATAGACTGGCCTTCAACCCGGTAGCCGTTCCACGTCCACCGGAAGGCCTAAGGAGATGTGCAAGATGCCCAAGGTCGGTATGCAACCCATCCGTCGCCAGCAATTGATCGAAGCCACTTTGCAGGCCGTCGATCAGGTCGGAATGGGGGACGCCAGCATTGCGCTGATCGCCCGTTTGGCCGGTGTCTCGAATGGCATCATCAGTCACTACTTTCAGGACAAGAACGGCCTGATCGCTGCCACGGCGCAGTACCTGATGAGTGTCCTGAGCGAGAACGTCACCCTGCGCCGTCAGGCGCTGAAAGATGAAAGCCCCCGGGCGCATCTGCAGGTGATTATCGAAGGCAACTTCGACGCCAGCCAGGTCAATGGCCCGGCAATGAAAACCTGGCTGGCCTTCTGGGCCACCAGCATGCACCACCCGTCTTTGCACAGGTTGCAGCGGATCAACGATCACCGTCTGTATTCCAACCTGTGCTGTCAGTTCCGCCGTGTGCTGCCGCTCGATGACGCGCGCAGCGCCGCCCGGGGCCTGGCCGCATTGATTGACGGTTTGTGGTTGCGCGGCGCGCTGTCGGGAGATGCTTTCGACACCGGGCAAGCGCACCAGATTGCTTACGAATACATGGATTTCCAACTGGCCAAGCGGGTGAGTTAGAGCACACATAGAAACGCTCAACCCACGAACCGCGCCAACCACTTAATGCACTTGCGAGGACTTTATGGCCCGTTTCGAACTGCAAAAACTCTACATCGATGGCGCGTACAGCGACGCCAGCAGCGACGCCACTTTCGAAGCCATCAACCCGGCTAACGGTGAAGTCCTCGCAAAAGTGCAACGTGCGACCAAGGAAGACGTCGAACGCGCCGTCGTCAGCGCCGAAAAGGGCCAGAAGATCTGGGCCGCCATGACCGCCATGGAGCGTTCGCGCATCCTGCGTCGCGCCGTGGAAATCCTGCGTGAGCGCAACGACGAACTGGCCGCCCTGGAAACCCTGGACACCGGCAAGGCCTACTCCGAAACCCGCTACGTAGACATCGTTACCGGTGCCGACGTGCTGGAGTACTACGCAGGCCTGGTACCGGCCATCGAAGGCGAGCAGATTCCGCTGCGCACCACTTCGTTCGTCTACACCCGTCGCGAGCCGCTGGGCGTCGTGGCCGGTATCGGCGCGTGGAACTACCCGATCCAGATCGCCCTATGGAAATCCGCACCAGCCCTGGCGGCCGGTAACGCGATGATCTTCAAGCCAAGCGAAGTCACCTCGCTGACCACCCTGAAACTGGCCGAGATCTACACCGAAGCCGGCGTGCCAAACGGTGTGTTCAACGTCCTGACCGGCAGCGGCCGTGAAGTCGGCACCTGGCTGACCGAACACCCGCGCATCGAGAAAGTCTCGTTCACCGGCGGCACCGACACCGGCAAGAAAGTCATGGCCAGCGCTTCGAGCTCTTCGCTCAAGGACGTGACCATGGAACTGGGCGGCAAATCGCCGCTGATCATCTGCGACGACGCCGACCTCGATCGCGCTGCCGACACCGCGATGATGGCCAACTTCTACAGCTCCGGGCAGGTTTGCACCAACGGCACTCGTGTGTTCGTTCCGGCCCACCTGAAAGCCGCTTTCGAAGCCAAGATCGCCGAACGCGTTGCACGCATCCGCATCGGCAACCCGGAAGACGAAAACACCAACTTCGGTCCGCTGGTCAGCTTTGCGCACATGGAAAGCGTGCTGGGCTACATCGCCAAGGGCAAGGAAGAAGGTGCCCGCCTGCTGTGCGGCGGTGAGCGCCTGACCGACGGCGAATTCGCCAAGGGTGCGTTCGTAGCGCCGACAGTGTTCACCGACTGCACCGACGACATGACCATCGTCCGTGAAGAAATCTTTGGCCCGGTGATGGCGATCCTGTCCTACGAAACCGAGGAAGAAGTGATCCGCCGCGCCAACGACACCGACTTCGGCCTGGCCGCCGGTATCGTCACCAAGGATCTGAACCGCGCGCACCGCGTGATTCATCAGCTGGAAGCCGGTATCTGCTGGATCAACGCCTGGGGCGAGTCCGACGCGAAGATGCCGGTTGGCGGCTACAAGCAGTCGGGTGTCGGCCGTGAGAACGGGATCAGCTCGCTGAACAACTTCACCCGCATCAAATCGGTACAGGTCGAGCTGGGCGATTACGTCTCGGTGTTCTAAGGCGATATCCGCTTCGCCTGCGAGGCCGTCATCGCGAGCAGGCTCGCTCCCACAGGAGACCTCATTCCATTGTGGGAGCGAGCCTGCTCGCGAATCGAGTGCGCAGCACTCGCCAGGCCTGACCTGACCAACATCAAAGAGGGTGCATTCAATGTCCCAAGAATTCGACTACATCATCATCGGTGCCGGCTCCGCCGGTAACACCCTGGCGACCCGTCTGACCGAAGACGCCGGCGTCACCGTCCTGCTGCTCGAAGCGGGTGGCCCGGACTACCGTTTCGACTTCCGCACGCAGATGCCGGCCGCTTTGGCGTTCCCGCTGCAAGGCCGTCGCTACAACTGGGCCTACGAAACCGATGCTGAGCCACACATGGACGGCCGTCGCATGGAATGCGGTCGCGGCAAGGGCCTGGGCGGTTCCTCGCTGATCAACGGCATGTGCTACATCCGCGGCAACGCCATGGACTACGACGGCTGGGCGAAACTGCCAGGCCTGGAAGACTGGTCGTACCTGGACTGCCTGCCGTATTTCCGTAAAGCGGAAACCCGCGACATCGGCCCGAACGACTACCACGGCGGCGACGGCCCGGTCAGCGTGACCACGCCGAAAGCCGGCAACAACCCGCTGTTCCATGCCATGGTTGAAGCCGGCGTACAGGCCGGTTACCCGCGTACCGAAGACTTGAACGGCTACCAGCAGGAAGGCTTCGGCCCGATGGACCGCACCGTGACCCCGAAAGGTCGTCGTGCCTCCACCGCCCGCGGTTACCTGGACGTGGCCAAGAAGCGTTCGACCCTGACCATCGTCACCCACGCCCTGACCGACAAGATCCTGTTCGAAGGCAAGCGTGCGGTCGGCGTGCGTTACCTGATCGGCTCCGCTGAAGAGCGCGTTGAGGTCAAGGCACGCAAGGAAGTGCTGCTGTGCTCCGGCGCCATCGCTTCGCCGCAGATCCTGCAACGCTCTGGCGTCGGCCCGGCCGAGCTGCTGAACAAGCTCGACATTCCGGTGGTTCACGACCTGCCGGGCGTCGGTGAAAACCTGCAGGATCACCTTGAGCTGTACCTGCAATACGCCTGCACCCAACCGGTGTCGCTGTACCCTTCGCTGCTCCTGCACAACCAGCCGGCCATCGGTGCCGAGTGGCTGTTCAACGGCACCGGCATCGGCGCCAGCAACCAGTTCGAAGCCGGCGGTTTCATCCGTACCCGTCCGGAATTCGAATGGCCGAACATCCAGTACCACTTCCTGCCGGTAGCGATTAACTACAACGGCAGCAACGGTGTGAAAGAGCACGGTTTCCAGGCGCACATGGGCTCCATGCGCTCGCCAAGCCGCGGGCGCATCCAGGCCAAGTCCAAAGACCCGCGCCAGCACCCGAGCATCCTGTTCAACTACATGGCCACCGAGCAGGACTGGCAGGAATTCCGCGACGGCATCCGCCTGACCCGTGAAATCATGCAGCAACCTGCACTGGATGCCTTCCGTGGTCGCGAGATCAGCCCGGGCATCGATGTGCAGAGCGACGAGCAACTGGACAAGTTCATCCGCGAGCACGCCGAAACCGCGTTCCATCCGTCCTGCTCGTGCAAGATGGGCACCGACGAAATGGCCGTGGTCGATGGCGAAGGTCGCGTGCATGGCATGCAAGGCCTGCGTGTGGTCGATGCGTCGATCATGCCGATCATCACCACCGGTAACCTCAACGCACCAACGATCATGATGGCCGAGAAAATCGCCGACAAGATCCGTGGCCGCAAGCCGTTGCCGCGCAGCACTGCCACTTACTATGTGGCGGGTGAAGCGCCGGTGAAGGGCAAGCCAGTGCGGGAAGTGAGCCAGATCGCTTAAGGCGTTACACCGCGTTACGGCTATTCGCGAGCAGGCTCGCTCCTACAGTTGATCGCGCTCCCTCATGGGAATGCGGTTGAATGTAGGAGCGAGCCTGCTCGCGATGAGGCCCGACCAGACACCACCCCTCCCAAAGTATCTCCGCTCTAGACCGCTCCACCCTTGATCCTCCCCCCTCGCAGGCCTAATCTAGCGCCACGCAATCGTTTCACCCCTCCCCTCGCAGCACCGCTCCACCGCCACTCCATACTCAGGAGGTTCACGAATGTTCGATTTCTACCCCCAGCTCAAGCAGCGCTTCGCTGCCTTGCGCACGGGTGCTGAATTCTTTTCCCTGCGTTATGTGCGCGAATCCGGGCAGTACCTGTCGGTGCGCAAGAACGTCGCCGAACCGCCGAGCCTGAGCCGTGACGAAGGGGCGATGCTGACCGTGCGGGTCAATGGCGTCGAGGCCTATGCGGCCACCAACGATTTGTCGCAACAAGGCCTGCAAGCCGCCCTCGAACGCGCCGAACTCCAGGCCCGTCGACTCAAGCCCCACGCCTTGCTGGACCTGCGCGAGCAGGCTGTTTCCAGCGACCGCGCCGATTACTTTTCACCCAACCTCGACCAAGCCTTCCCGTCCCTGAGCGACTGCTACCAGTTGCTCGGCGCCGAATCCGCCGCCGTACCCAAGGACGACCGCCTGGTGAACTGGCAGGTCAGCCTCGGTATCACCCACGTCGAGCAGATCTACCTCAACAGCGCCGGTGCCGAACTGCGCCAGGCCCAACGCTTTGTGTACCCCGGCCTGGACGTCACGGCCTACGACGGCAACGACAGCCAGACCCGCAGCCTTGGCCGCGAGAACTTCGGCCAGCAAGGCGCGGCGGACGTCATCAGCCGCTGCGGCCTGATCGGTGCCGGTGCCCAGGTGGCCGATCAGGCCCTGCAATTGCTCCTGGCGCCGAACACCCCGCAAGGCAAGCGCGACCTGCTGCTGATGCCCGACCAGATGATGCTGCAAATCCACGAGTCCATCGGCCATCCGCTGGAGCTGGACCGCATCCTCGGCGACGAGCGCAATTACGCGGGCACCAGTTTTGTCAAAGCCAGTGATTTCGGCCGCCTGCAATACGGCTCCGGCCTGCTCAACGTGACCTTCGACCCGGACATCCCCGAGGAGCTCGCCAGCTACGGCCATGACGACGACGGCACGCCCGCCAGCAAACAGTTCCTGATCCGTGAAGGCCTGTTGCTGCGCCCGCTGGGCGGTGCGTTGTCGCAATTCCGTGCCGGTATGGACGGCGTCGCCAACAGTCGTGCCTGTGGCTGGAACCGCCCGCCGATCGACCGCATGGCCAACCTCAATATCGAGCCGGGGGATCAGTCCATCGAACAGCTGATCGGCGGTATCGAACACGGAGTGCTGATGTCGACCAACCGTTCATGGTCGATCGACGATGCCCGCAACAAATTCCAGTTCGGCTGCGAGTGGGGCCAACTGATCGAAAACGGCGAACTCAAGGGTGTGGTGAAGAATCCCAATTACAGGGGCATCTCCGCGCAGTTCTGGAAAAGCCTCAGCGCCGTCGGCGATGCCAGTACCCTCAAGGTCCTCGGCACACCGAACTGCGGCAAGGGCGAACCGAACCAGGTGATCCGCGTCGGCCACGCATCACCGGCCTGTGTGTTCAGCAACGTTGATGTATTCGGAGGAGACGCCTGATGAATCCTTCAAACAGCCAGTCCGCGTCGTTCAAGGCGCTGGTCAACAGCCTGCGTGAAGCCCTGCGCGAGCCCGAGCAGTTCACCCTCAGCTACGCCGCAGAATCGTCGGCCTTCGTACGTTTCAACCATGCCAAGGTGCGTCAGGCCGGTCAGGTGCAGCAGGCGAGCATCGGCCTGAAACTGATCAACGAAGGCCGGCATGCCGACCTGAACATTACCCTGGCCGGCGATCCCCAGGTTGATCTGCGACGTTTGACCGAAGGCCTGCAACAGCTGCGGGAAACCTTGCCGCTGCTGCCTCAGGATCCTTATTTGCTGCTCAACCACAATGGCTGGCAGAGCAACAACGTGCAGTCGCATCCGCTGCCGGACACTGAAGAGGTGGTCGCGCAAATCACCCAGGCCGCCGAAGGCCTGGATCTTGTCGGTTTCTACGCTGCCGGCCCGATCAGTCGTGGCTTTGCCAGCTCTTCGGGCGCCTTCGGCTGGCATCAGGCCAACAGCTTCAACTTCGACTTCAGCCTGTTCCACGAGAACGGCCAGGCCGTGAAAGCCAGCTACGCCGGGCACGACTGGAACAGCGAAGGCTTTGCCAAACGCTTCCAGCAAGCTCGCGAGCAGCTTGAGTTTCTGGGCCGGCCGCTGCGCACTTTGCCGCCCGGCCAGTACCGCGCCTACCTGGCACCGGCGGCGCTGGAAGAAATCATCGGCATGCTGTGCTGGGGTGGTTTCTCGGCACAGTCGATTGCCAGCAAAAGCAGCCCGCTGCAAAAGCTCTACGGTGGCGACAGCGCGTTCAGCCCGCTGGTCTCGCTGGATGAAAAAGTCAGCGGTTCGCTGAGTCCGGCGTTTTCCGATGAAGGTTATCCGCGCAGCGATCTGGGGTTGATCGTCGACGGCAAGGCCGGGGCACGACTGGTCAGCTCGCGCAGCGCCGCCGAATACGGCTTGACCGCCAATGGCGCCAGCGGCGGTGAATCACCGAGCGCGCTGAATATGAAAGCCGGGGCATTGCCTGACGCGGACATCCTCAAGCAACTGGGCACGGGGTTGTACATCAGCAACCTGTGGTACCTGAACTTCTCGGACCAACCGGCCGCACGCCTGACCGGCATGACCCGGTTTGCCACGTTCTGGGTCGAGAACGGCGAGATCCAGGCACCGGTCAGCACCATGCGTTTTGATGACAGCGCTTTCAGCCTGCTCGGTTCGCAACTGGAAGCGTTGACCGAGGAGCGGGAGTTGCTGTTGTCGGCGAGCACTTACAGCCAGCGGGCGACGGCTTCGGCGTTGTTGCCGGGGGCGTTGGTCCGCCGATTGACTCTGACACTGTAAACACCATCTCTTGGCACACAGGGAACCCTGTGGGAGCGAGCTTGCTCGCGATGAGGCCAATTCATTCAACATTCATGTCGAGTGATTTACCGCTATCGCGAGCAAGCTCGCTCCCACATTGATCGAGTTCCACATTGGATGTGCATTAACCCCCGACAACAAGAGGTCCCATGCCCAACCGCCCACCTCTCGACGCTATCACCGCCCGCTGGATTCCCTGGGTTGTCGCCATTGCCTTCTTCATGCAGTCCCTCGACGGGACGATCCTCAACACCGCCCTGCCCGCCATGGCCCGGGACCTAGCCGAAGATCCATTGCGCATGCAGGGCGTGATCATCGCCTACATGCTCACCGTCGCCTTGCTGATTCCCGCGTCCGGCTGGATCGCCGATCGCTTCGGCACCAGGAAGATCTTCTTCAGTGCGATTCTGCTGTTCAGCCTCGGCTCGCTGCTCTGCGCATTGTCGACCAGCCTGACCCAGTTGATCGGCGCCCGGGTGATTCAAGGCCTGGGCGGGGCGTTGATGTTGCCGGTCGGGCGGCTGGTGGTGTTGCGTGCCTATCCGCGCTCGGAACTGGTGCGGATCATGGGCTTCATCACCATTCCCGGGCTGCTTGGCCCCTTGATCGGCCCAACGATGGGCGGCTGGATGGTGCAATACCTGACCTGGCACTGGATCTTCCTGATCAACCTGCCGGTGGGGCTGGTCGGTTGCTACGCCGTGTGGAAATTCATCCCCGACCTGCGCGGTTCCGAGCGCACGCGCTTCGATAGCCTGGGTTTCGTGCTGTTCGGCGCGGCGATGATTCTGATCACCATTGCCATGGAAGGCCTGGGGGAACTGCACCTGCCGCACCTGCGGGTGATGTTGCTGCTGTTCGGCGGCATGGCGTGTCTGGCGGCGTACTGGCTGCGCGCCGGGCATATCGAGAACCCGTTGTTCGCGCCGTCGCTGTTCAAGACCCGGACCTTTGCCGTGGGCATTCTCGGCAACCTGTTCGCCCGCCTCGGCAGCGGCGCCCTGCCCTTTCTGGTGCCATTGCTGCTGCAAGTGGCGCTGGGCTATTCGCCGTCCCAGGCCGGGATGAGCATGCTGCCACTGGCGGCAGCGGCGATGATCGCCAAGTGGGTGGCGCGGCCGCTGATCGAGCGTCTGGGTTACCGCATCGTGCTCACCGGCAATACCCTGGCGCTGGGGATCATGCTGGCGAGCATGGGCCTGGTCAGCGAGCAGACGCCGTACTGGCTACTGCTGTGTCTGCTGGCGATCCTTGGCGCGATCAACTCCTTGCAGTTCACCGCGATGAACACCGTGACCCTGATCGACCTCGACGATGCCAGCGCCAGCAGCGGCAACAGCCTGCTGTCGGTGGTCGCGCAATTGTCCCTGAGTCTGGGGGTTGCGTGCGCGGGGGCATTGCTCGGTGGCTTTACAGCGGAGATTGGCAATGATGGCGTGGACACTGTTTTGGGGGCATTCCAATTGACCTTCGTGACCGTAGGAATCATGGCGATGCTGGCCGCTACGATCTTCTCGCAACTGTCAAAAAATGACGGACGGCGAGTTAAGCGTCCGGAAGAACACATAGAGCCTTAGGGCGAATGGCCACCGGACTGGTACACTGCGCGACATTTTGTTTTGCAGGCCAGTCCCGTGACCACCATCGCCACCGAATTTAATACTTTGCCGCTGTCCGCCGCCATGCTGGCTAACCTCGACTCCCTCGGTTATGCCCAGATGACGCCGATCCAGGCGCAAAGCTTGCCGGTGATCCTCAAGGGGATGGACCTGATCGCCCAGGCCAAGACCGGTAGCGGCAAGACCGCGGCCTTCGGCATCGGCCTGCTGAACCCGATCAATCCGCGTTACTTCGGTTGCCAGGCGCTGATCCTGTGCCCGACCCGCGAGCTGGCCGACCAAGTCGCCAAGGAAATCCGTCGCCTGGCCCGTGCCGAAGACAACATCAAGGTCCTGACCTTGTGCGGCGGCGTGTCCCTCGGCCCGCAGATCGCTTCGCTGGAACACGGCGCGCACATCATCGTCGGCACCCCAGGGCGCATCCAGCAGCACCTGCGCAAGGGTTCGCTGGTGCTCCACGGCCTGAACACCCTGATCCTCGACGAAGCCGACCGCATGCTCGACATGGGTTTCTACGATTCCATCGAAGAAATCATCATGCAGGCCCCGGAGCGTCGCCAGACCCTGCTGTTCTCCGCCACCTACCCGGTAGGCATCAAGCAGTTGGCCTCGAAGTTCATGCGCAACCCGCAGCAGGTGAAGGCCGAGGCGTTCCACGACGACACGCAGATCGAGCAGCGCTTCTACGAGATTTCCCCGGATGACCGCATGAGTGCGGTGACCAAGGTTCTTGGCCACTTCCGCCCGGCCTCCTGCGTGGCCTTCTGCTACACCAAGCAGCAGGTTCAGGAAACCGTCGACCACCTGACCGCCAAAGGCATTTCCGCCGTCGGCCTGCATGGCGATCTGGAACAGCGTGACCGCGACCAGGTGCTGGCGATGTTCGCCAACCGCAGTACTTCGGTGCTGGTAGCGACCGACGTCGCAGCACGCGGCCTCGATATCGATTCCCTGGACATGGTGATCAACGTCGAACTGGCCCGTGATTCGGAAATCCACATCCACCGCGTCGGCCGTACTGGCCGCGCCGGTGAGAAAGGCCTTGCGATCAGCCTGGTGGCGCCGTCCGAAGCACAGCGCGCCCAGGCCATCGAGCAATTGCAGAAAACACCATTGACCTGGGATCAGGTGGACAACCTCACCTCCAAGGGTGGTGGCCCGCTGTTGCCGCAGATGAGCACCCTGTGCATCGCTGCCGGCCGTAAGGACAAGGTTCGTCCGGGCGACATTCTTGGCGCACTGACCGGTGACGCCGGCATCCCCGGTGCCCAGGTCGGCAAGATCGCGATTTTCGACTTCCAGGCCTATGTGGCCGTGGAGCGCGGCGTCGCCAAGCAGGCCTTGCAGCGTTTGAACGACGGCAAGATCAAGGGCCGTTCGTTGCGCGTACGTATTTTGTAAGCGATCTTCGACCCGAAGAAGATCCCCTGTGGGAGCGAGCCTGCTCGCGATAGCGGACTGTCAAACAACATCTATGTTGAATGTGCAGCCCCATCGCGAGCAGGCTCGCTCCCACAGTTTGTTTTGTGGTGGAACACTAAGAGGACACCGTTTTGCGCTCTACCGAAGTCGTGATCATTGGCGCTGGCGCCGCAGGGTTGATGTGTGCACTGACCGCCGCCGGGCGCGGGCGCAAGGTGTTGTTGCTCGACCATGCCAACAAGGCCGGCAAGAAAATCCTGATGTCGGGCGGTGGCCGCTGCAATTTCACCAACATGTACACAGAACCGGGCAATTTTCTCTCGCAGAACGCGCACTTCTGCAAATCCGCCCTGGCCCGCTACACCCAGTGGGATTTCATCGGCATGGTGGCCAAGCACGGCGTGCCGTACCACGAGAAAAAACTCGGCCAGTTGTTCTGCGATAACAAATCCAGCGACATCCTTGAGATGCTGCTCAACGAGTGCGATCAGGTCGGCGTCAGCCTGCACCTGGACACCTCGATCCAGACCATCGAGAAGCTCGAAAGCGGCTACCTGCTGGACACCACGCTCGACCAAATCACCTGCGAATCCCTGGTGATCGCCACCGGCGGCCTGTCGATCCCGACCCTGGGCGCCACCGGTTTCGGTTACCAGGTGGCCAAACAGTTCGGCCACGAGCTGCTGCCGACCCGCGCCGGCCTGGTGCCGTTCACCATCACCGATCAGCTCAAGGCCTTGTGCACTGAGCTGTCCGGTACATCGGTGGATTGCCTGGTGAGCTGCAACGACCAGAGCTTCCGCGAGAACATCCTGTTCACCCACCGCGGCCTCAGCGGCCCGGCGATTTTGCAGATTTCGTCGTTCTGGGAGTCCGGCGATACCGTGGAGATCAACCTGTTGCCGGATCACGACGTGCCGGGCTGGCTGCAACAGCAACAAGCCGAACGCCCCAACAGCGAGCTGAAAACCCTGCTCGGTGAAATCTTCACCAAGAAGATGGCCAACCTGCTGGCGGACAACTGGTTCGTCTCCAAACCGATGAAGCAGTACACCCACGCGGAACTGGCCGATATCGCGGAAAAACTGGCGAGCTGGAAAGTCGTGCCCGCCGGCACCGAAGGCTATCGCACCGCCGAGGTGACCCTGGGCGGCGTCAACACCAATGAAGTGTCGTCCAAGACCATGGAATCGCTGAAAAGCCCGGGGTTGTACTTCATCGGTGAAGTGCTGGACGTGACCGGGCATCTGGGCGGGTTCAATTTCCAGTGGGCGTGGGCTTCGGGCTACGCGGCTGCGCAGTACGTCTGATCCAACCCAAAACCTGTAGGAGCGAGCCTGCTCGCGATAGCGGTCTAACAGTCGACATCAATATTGAATGTACCGGCCTCATCGCGAGCAGGCTCGCTCCTACATTGAATACGCGTGGTATCAAGGAACAGATTTTGCTGTCTGATGTGATCGACGCCATTGCGTCGGCGTCATTAGTGGCTCAATTTAGCGTCATTGCCTCGGAAGGCCTTCGCATTTCATGTCATCGACTTCGTTCCGCCAGTCTCTGCGTCGCCTTTGGGCGCTGGATAAATTCAGCTACAGCGTGCGGGTATTCATTGCCCTGACCGGCACCATGGCGCTGTGTTGGTATCAGGATGAAATGGGCCTGCTGATCCCGTTGTTCCTGGGGATTATCGCCAGTGCCCTGGCAGAAACCGACGACAGCTGGCAGGGCCGTATCAACGCGCTGGCCGTGACGCTGGTGTGTTTCGCGGTTGCCGCCCTGTCTGTCGAACTGCTCTTCCCCTACCCCTCGCTGTTTATCATCGCCTTCGCCCTGGCCGCGTTCTGCCTGACCATGCTCGGCGCCCTCGGCGAACGCTATGGCGCGATTGCCTCGGCGACGCTGATTCTGTCGGTCTACACCATGATCGGCGTGGACCAGCGTGGCGGTGCGGTCAGCGACGTCTGGCACGAGCCGTTGCTGCTGGTGGCCGGTGCTGCCTGGTACGGCTTGCTGTCGGTGCTGTGGCAGGCGCTGTTTTCCAATCAGCCGGTGCAGCAGAGCCTGGCGCGGTTGTTCCGTGAGCTGGGCTTTTACCTGAAGCTGAAATCCTCGCTGTTCGAGCCGATCCGGCAGATGGACGTGGAGGCGCGGCGCCTGGAACTGGCCCAGCAGAACGGTCGGGTGGTGGCGGCACTGAACGCCGCCAAGGAGATCATCCTGCACCGGGTCGGCAACGGTCGCCCGGGGTCGAAAGTCAGCCGCTACCTCAAGCTGTACTTCCTCGCCCAGGACATCCACGAACGCGCCAGTTCTTCGCACTACCCTTACAACGCCCTGGCCGACGCCTTCTTTCACAGCGACGTACTGTTCCGCTGCCAACGCCTGTTGCGTCAGCAAGGCAAGGCCTGCCGGGCCCTGGCCGAATCGATCCAGATGCGCCAGCCGTTCACCTATGACGCCAGTTTCGCCGAGGCCCTGAGCGACCTGGATGCCTCCCTCGAACACCTGCGCATCCAGAGCAACCCGGCCTGGCGCGGCTTGCTGCGTTCACTGCGGGCACTGGCGGCCAACCTCGGTACTCTCGACCGCCTGCTCAGCGATGCCAGTAACCCCGACGCCCTGGCCGACGCCACCGACAGCAGCCTGCTCGACCGTTCGCCGCGCAGCCTCAAGGACGTGTGGCTGCGCTTGCGCACGCAGCTGACGCCGACCTCGCTGCTGTTCCGCCATGCCCTGCGATTGCCTCTGGCCTTGAGCATCGGCTACGCCATGGTGCATTTGATTCATCCGTCCCAAGGCTACTGGATCATCCTCACTACGCTGTTCGTCTGCCAACCGAACTACGGCGCCACTCGCCGCAAACTCGGTCAACGGATCATCGGCACCGCCATCGGCCTGACCTTGGCCTGGGCGCTGTTCGACCTGTTCCCGAACCCGCTGATCCAATCGTGTTTCGCCATTGCCGCCGGGGTGGTGTTCTTTACCAACCGCACCACCCGCTACACCCTGGCGACGGCTGCAATCACCCTGATGGTGCTGTTCTGCTTCAACCAGGTGGGTGACGGTTACGGGCTGTTCCTGCCACGGCTGTTCGATACCTTGCTCGGCAGCCTGATCGCCGGGCTGGCGGTGTTCCTGTTCCTCCCGGACTGGCAGGGCCGACGCCTGAACAAAGTGCTGGCCAATACCCTGGCCTGCAACAGCATTTACTTGCGCCAGATCATGCAGCAATACGCGGCGGGCAAAAGCGACGACCTGGCTTACCGCCTGGCCCGCCGCAACGCGCACAACGCCGATGCGGCGCTGTCGACCACACTGGCCAACATGCTGATGGAGCCGGGACACTTTCGTAAGGAAGCGGATGTGGGCTTCCGCTTCCTGGTGCTGTCGCACACGTTGCTCAGTTACCTGTCGGGCCTGGGCGCGCACCGGGAAACCCAACTTCCGGCGGACGTGCGCGAGCATTTGATCGATGGGGCCGGGGTGAAACTGGCCGCCAGCATCGACGCGATCGCCCAAGGGCTGGCGAGCAAGTCTTCGATCGAGATTCAGAGCGATGAAGAAGAAGCACTGGCCAATGAACTGGAACAGATGCCTGATGAAATCGATGAGGGGCAGCGGTTGGTGCAGACACAACTGGCGCTGATCTGCCGGCAGTTGGGGCCGTTGAGGACGCTGGCGGCGCATCTCATCAAGGACACCAGCGAGGATTGAGATTTGTGGTGTCTGGGCGGGCCTCATCGCGAGCAGGCTCGCTCCCACAGGGGGCTCTGGTGTTCATAAAACTTGTGTCGACTGAAGATCTACTGTGGGAGCGAGCCTGCTCGCGATGAGGTTATCAGCAACAGCACAGTATCTGGATCAACTCACTTACATCCCATGCTGCCTCATCAACTTGTCATAACTCCCGTCCGCCTTCATCGCCGCGATCTCGCGGTCGAAACCGGCAACGATCCGTGCATGCTCAGGATTCTTCAGGCTGACCATGATATGCAGGCTGTTCTCGCTTAATGGCTTGGGCAGGAACTCCACGGCGTTTCGCACCTTGGGCGACTCACGAGCCAGGTAGTAGCGGGCGACGAACTCATCTTCCAGCGTCAGCTTGACCCGATCGGCCGCGAGCATGCGCACCGCCATGGCAAAGCTGTGCACAGGGATTTTCTGCAACGACTCGTCGTTGTCGAACGGAGGCGAATAGGCGTATCCACGTACGATGGCGATCGGATAAGTGTGCAATTGCTGCAGGTTATTGAATTCGATGGGCGCGTCTTTGCGCTTGAGAAAGCGCACGCGATTGAGCAGGTACTCGCCGGAGAACTGGCCAAGCCTGGTTCGCTCCTCGGTATACCAGGCGTTGACCAGCACGTCGTATCGGCCCTCACCCAACCCCATCAAGGCCCGTGCCCAGGGCACCTGCTCGAAATCACTGGCATAACCGGCCCTGGCGAGCGCGGTACTGACAATGTCTGTGGCCAACCCACCGTTGACGAGCGTGGCGTCGGTAAAGGGTGGCCAGGCATCAGCGACCAACCGCAGTTTTTCTGCCGCCGCCCCCTGAACCAGCAACAGCAATCCAATCAAGGCAAAAGCTCGATGCAATCGCGGCATGCCAGGAAATCCTTAGCGGGCAGGTTGCCCGACGTGTTTTCAGCCAAAACCCCAAGGCCCCTGTACCGGCAAGACCCGGGTACTCAACATTAGCTCATCGACGCCACAGCACAGCGCTTCGATCCAGATTACACAAAGAAGACATCCGCGCGAGAAATGAATGATGGCATTTTGGCCTATGTCACAGATTCTTCCGCCATAAAGACTTCTGGCGTGAGTGCGCTTAGTATCGGAACGACGTTTTCAGGGAATCAAAACATGACAGTCGATTGGATCTGCAAACACCACAGCGACCTGGGCAAGGAGCAGCTGTACGCCATTTTGCAGTTGCGTGCGCAAGTGTTCGTCGTCGAGCAGCAATGCGCTTATCAAGACGTGGATGACCAGGACCTGGAAGGTGACACTTGTCACTTGATGGCCTGGGACAGCAATCAACTGGTGGCCTATCTGCGGCTGCTCGACCCGGAACTGCAAGGCGGGGACGTAGTGATCGGTCGGGTAATCATTGCTCCACACGCACGAGGCGCCGGGCTTGGACATGAGTTGATGGACCAGGCGTTGAAGCAGATTGAAGAACGCTGGCCGGAAACGCCGATCTACCTCTCGGCCCAGACGCATTTGCAGGGGTATTACGGGCGGTACGGGTTTGTCGTGACGGGCGAGGAGTTTATCGAGGATGGCATTCCACACATTGGCATGCGTCGTTCCTGAAGGCCCTATCGCGAGCAGGCTCGCTCCCACACTGGATTGTGTTAACAACTCAAATCAACTGTGGGAGCGAGCCTGCTCCGGGCGGCGTTCCGACGATGGCGTCAGCTCCGGCAATGCAGATCTCAGGGATACTCCAGCACCGCCTTGATCTGCCGCAGATTACGCTCGATCCACCCGCGATCGATCGCCCCCCACTCGCGAATCCGATAGCGCCCCGCATGGTTGCGCGCGCCTTCTTCCTGCTCGAACTCACAAACGATATCCAGATCCGCCAACGCCGCGATGGTGTCCTGCGCCGTGCGCCGGGGCATGCCGGTGACCTCGGTCAGCGCCGGGACACTGCTGGCCAGCCCGCTGTCGATCAGGTACGCCACGTACAACCGGCGATAGAAGCTGCTCTTGGTCTTGCTCACGTCCATCCAATGCTCCTCAAAAGATCGCAGCCTGCGGCAGCTCCTACAGATCCCGCCACGTCAGGTACACCCGCACATCAAATTCCACCTGGTGATAACCCGGCAGCATGTGCTCGCACAGTTTGTAGAATGCCTTGTTGTGGTCCGATTCCTTGAAGTGCGCCAGCTCATGCACCACGATCATTTTCAGGAACTCGCAAGGCGCTTCCTTGAACAGCGACGCGATGCGGATTTCCTTCTTGGACTTGAGCTTGCCACCCTGCACCCGGGAAATCGTGGTGTGCAGGCCAAGGGCACGGTGGGTCAGGTCCAGGCGGTTGTCGAACAGCACCTTGTCGATGGCCGGGGCATTACGCAGGTATTCCTGCTTGAGGTCCAGGGCATAGGTGTACAGCGCCTTGTCGCTCTGCACCCCGTGCTTTTGCGGGTAACGCTGGCTCAGGTAATCGCCCAGCCGACCGTCGGCGATCAGCTGGCGCACCTGATCCTGCAAGGTAGCGGGATAAGCCTGGAGATATTTCAACACGGTCATCGGGGCGGCAATACAGGTCACTAAAAGTTCGCCAGTGTAGCGAATTCAGCGGGCCAGCGCGCTCCAGTCAAACGGCTGGACAAAGACCCCGGTGTCTTCGGCCATCATCGGCCGGGCCACCAGAAAGCCTTGCACATATTCACAGTCATTGGCTTGCAGCCATTCATACTGCGCGACGGTTTCAACCCCTTCGGCAATCACCAGCATCCCGAACTGTTTGCACAGGTCGATCACACTGCGCACCAGCGCCGCATCCCGTACCGACTCCGGCAACCGGGCGATCAAATGGCGGTCGATCTTGAGGGTATCCAGCTCCAGGTCGCGCAAGAGCGACAGCGAGCAGGGTCCGGCCCCGAAGTCATCCAATGCCACTCGTACGCCCAGATTGTGCAGCAGGCGCAATTGCTTGCGGGTTTCTTCGGGGTTGTGCATCAAGGCCTCTTCCGTGACCTCGACTTCCAGATGACGCGGTTGCAAGCCATGGCGCTCCAGCACCTGGCGCAACTCGGTGACCAGGTTGGGCATGCCGAACTGCGTACTGCTCAAGCTGACGCCGAGCACCAGGTCCTCGGTAAACAGAGCCCCCCAGGCTTTGCGCTGCCCGATGCTGCGATGGTAGATCCAGCTGCCCAGGCGACTGATCAGCCGCGCCTCCTCCAGCAATGGCAAAAACAGCCCCGGGGGGACATCGCCAACGCTCGGATGCTGCCAGCGCAACAAGGCCTCGAAGCCACGAAGCCGCCCGTCGGCAATCGCCACCTGAGGCTGATACACCAGATTGAAATCGCGGTTCTCGATGGCTGTGCGCACACTTTCTTCCAGCATCAGCCGCGTGCGCGCCCGGCCGTTCATTTCGTGATCGTAGAAGCGATATTGCTGGCGGCCGGCACGCTTGGCTTCGTACATGGCGATGTCGGCCGCCCGCAGCATACCGTCGAGATTGGCGCCACAATCGGGGAACGTGGCGATGCCGATGCTGGCACCCAGCACGATATCGAGGCCATCGACCTGCTGACAGATCGACACTCGCTCGATGAGTTTCTCGGCAATCTTCGCCGCCTGCTCGGGGAACTCCAGATCCAGCAGCACAGTGAATTCGTCGCCGCCCATCCGCGCCAGAATGTCGAAGGGCCGCAGGCAAGCCTTCAACTGTTCGCAGACCCAGCGCAGCACCCGATCGCCGGCATCGTGCCCGAGCGAATCATTGACTCGCTTGAAGCCGTCGAGATCCAGGTACATCAAGACCCAGGAACTGTCGGAACGCTCACCGCGCAACAGCAGGTTCTCTACTGTCTGATAGAGCCCCCGGCGGTTGAGCAATCCGGTCAGCGGATCGGTGACCGCCTGAAACTCCAGTTGCTGATGCAGATGGCGCACCACCGACATGTCCAGCACGGTCACTACCATCGCCTGTTGCTCGGCGGGCAATGGCGCGCAGGACAAGGCCACCGGCACCTGCTGGCCGGGCGCCGTCCGTAGCAGGGCATCGTGCAGGCGCAGGGTTTCGCCGCGTTTGTATCCGGCCAGCAACTCGGAATCGGCCCAGATCGGGATATGCGGTTTTTGCAGGTAGTCCACAAACTCCTTGCCTTGCAGTTCCTGCACCGTGGCATTGAGCAACCGTGACATCGCCGGATTGGCAAAACGAATCAGACCGTCCTCACCCAATACCAGAATGCCTTCGGCAGCGTTATCCAGCACAGACGCATTAAAGGCACGAGCCGCTTCCAGATCATGACTCAGGCGCTGCAAGGCTCGGCGGTTACGCTGGTGTTCGAGCAACACCTGGACCCTGGGCGTGAAGATCTGCGGGTCGAACGGCTTGAACAGGTAATCCACCGCACCACTGGCATAGCCCTTGATCATGGCGTCCCGGGACTGTTCGTTGGCGGTCAGGAAAATGATCGGCGTGAGACGGGTCCGCTGGCTACCGCGCATCAGGCGCGCCACTTCATAGCCGTCCATGCCCGGCATCTGCACATCCAGCAGCACCAGGTCGATGTCGTGTTCAAGTAACAAACCGAGGGCCTCGAAACCCGAGGCGGCAGTAATGACCCGCCAGTCCTGGCGCTGTAACAACGCGCGCATGCTGATCAGGTTTTCAGGGTAATCGTCGACGACTAAAAGGGTTGAGCCGCCGTCTACTGGCGTGGGTTGCGCGCATTCCATGCTGCTTCTCTAATTGCGGGGGTGTCAGGCCGGCTTCTCGTGAAAACCGGACAAATACGGTGCCATCACTCTAGACCCGGTTCTGCAAAAGCAGAAGGTGTCAGTAGGCCATCATCTAATCATTGTGTCTTTTTACCGACTAACGGTCGATGGTTCAGCTCCATGAAAACCGGGAAGATGGCATTTCGACAGGATGTTGACGTCAACCACCCGTCAGGCGGGCGTTAACAAAATCTCCCGCTACGCTTATAAAGGCCGCCCCAAAGGCGCGGCCTAGAGCTTCTTGCACGCCCGTGCAGCATCAATCAAGTGGAAGAACCGACATGATCGATCTCGCAACCTGGAACCTCAGCGTTCCCGTCGGCAGCCCGCCGTACACCGTCGAAACCGCCAAACTGGTGGATGGCTTCAAGGATCAATACTTCCATTCAGATACTGGCACATTGTTTTTCTGGACGCCCGTGACCGGCTCCCGTACCGAAAACGCGATTTATCCACGCACCGAATTGCGTGAAACCTACAGCAACGGCACGTTGAAAAACTGGTATTACCCGGAGGCCGACAATTTGTTGTATGCCACTCTGGCAGTAAACCAGGTGCCGAGTTCCGGGAAGATCGTCATCGGCCAGATCCATGCCTATCAAAGCCAGAAACCAATGGTGAAGGTCGAATACCAATACAAAACCAGTACAGGCACCGGCAATATCGTTGCCAAGGTCCGGATGCATCCCGATGACGATACAGGGCGGGTGATCACCGTTGCGACGGGGGTGAAACTCGACCAGGAGTTCAACTACCTCATTCACCTCAGCCCCGGTGGCGCCTTGGGCATCAGCGCGGCAGGTTATCAGTGGGATACGCAAATCAGCACAACCTGGCGCGACAAACCGCTGTACTTCAAGGCCGGGGTGTATGTGCAGGACAACACCGGGTACACCACTGAAGGCGGCAAAGTGACCTTCAGCAAGCTGGATATCGATCACAACCAGTAGGCCCTTGAACGCCTCCGCTACATCTGACTTCCAAAAAGAAAAACCGTCCACGACGGTTTTTCAAGTCAACTTAGCTCATTGGCAACGCGTAAAATCACCTCATACACATCAACATAAAACTCTTCGAAGGGTCATAATCCTTCTCCGCACTGCCAACCAAATGAGTAATAATTTTTACGCCGCCAGAACTTGGCGTACCGGCCAACTTTGCATTTGCATAAAAAATATCATCAAATGTATCAACATCCGTTACAGAGACAGCACAAAATGCCGGAGCACTTTTAAAAACCCCTGTTTTGAAAACGACCTTATAAATGGAATAATATCCTGAACGAGGATCGACCTTTACAGCAGAAATCCATTCTGATGATTTTGCCAGTACCTTACCCCGGCTATCGATCGAAGCAGTAAAAATGCCATCCTCCGATGCAGCTGAGCCCATGCTCGGCAAAATCAACAGAAAAACACTGCTACAGAAACACCTTAATATTTTACTGAATAACATCAGCATCTCCTTTCATCCATGAAGTTATGCACGACTCACGTACGAGTTAATTTAAATATCAAAACCCCACAGCAATCAACCAAGCAACAAAAATAAAGAATAACACTTCGCACACACTCTATTTTCCCTACAGAAACCCGAACCACAAAGAACTCTCAAACGCCTTATTTCTCACAATAATAAATATTACAGACAATAAAAAACCCGCATCGCTGCGGGCTTTTTAATTCAACATTAACGCGCTGAAAACTTAGTTGACCTTGGCGTTCAACTCACCCTTCAGGTAACGCTGGTACATCCCTTCCAACGAGATCGCCTTGATCTTCGAAGCGTTGCCGGCAGTGCCGAAGGCTTCGTAGCGAGCGATACACACGTCGCGCATGGCAGTGACGGTCGCGCCAAAGAATTTACGCGGGTCGAACTCGCTCGGGTTGGTAGCCATCAGGCGACGCATTGCGCCAGTGGATGCCAGACGCAGGTCGGTGTCGATGTTGACCTTGCGCACGCCGTGCTTGATGCCTTCGACGATTTCTTCAACCGGTACGCCGTAGGTTTCCTTGATGTCGCCGCCGTACTGGTTGATGATCGCCAGCCACTCTTGCGGAACCGAAGACGAACCGTGCATCACCAGGTGAGTGTTCGGAATGCGCTTGTGGATTTCCTTGATGCGGTCGATGGCCAGCACGTCGCCGGTAGGCGGCTTGGTGAACTTGTACGCGCCGTGGCTGGTACCGATGGCGATGGCCAGGGCATCCACCTGAGTGCGTTTTACGAAGTCAGCGGCTTCTTCCGGGTCGGTCAGCATCTGGCTGTGATCCAGAACGCCTTCGGCGCCGATGCCGTCTTCTTCACCGGCCATGCCGGTTTCCAGCGAACCCAGGCAGCCCAGCTCGCCTTCTACCGAAACGCCGCAGGCGTGAGCCATGGCCACGGTTTGTTGGGTAACACGCACGTTGTAGTCGTAGTCGGTCGGGGTCTTGCCGTCTTCGCCCAGGGAACCGTCCATCATCACCGAGCTGAAGCCCAGTTGAATGGAGCGCTGGCAGACGTCAGGGCTGGTGCCGTGGTCCTGGTGCATGCACACCGGAATGTGCGGGAATTCTTCGATGGCTGCCAGGATCAGGTGACGCAGGAACGGTGCGCCGGCGTATTTGCGAGCACCGGCCGAAGCCTGGACGATCACCGGGGAGTCAGTCTTGTCAGCGGCTTCCATGATGGCGCGCATCTGCTCAAGGTTGTTGACGTTGAAGGCTGGAACGCCGTAGCCGAACTCGGCTGCGTGGTCCAGCATCTGGCGCATGCTGATAAGTGCCATTGTGTATATCTCTCCCGGTTGAGGGTCGTTAATCGTGCCAGCCTGCCGTAGCGGCGGCGGCTATTCAAGTTTTTGCAGATCGGGGGTTGGCCCGGGCTGCGGATTCGGGTGTTGCATCAACTCTAAAACGTCGGTCCCTCTGTGGGAGCGAGATTGCTCGCGATGGTGGCCCAGACAACGCGGGCATTCAGGCACCCAGCGTCATCGTTAACGACCATCGCGAGCAAGCTCGCTCCTACAGGTGACAACCACGGCCAATCAAATCATTGGTGGCGACCCAGTAAACCAGGCCTTCCTCACCTTTTATGTGAAACGCCAGCATGTCATTGCTGTACAGCGAACCCGATGCACCCGGTTCCTGCTTCAAGCGGTAGACCTGATCGGCACCGCCCAGGCGCACGTCGACTTCCCTAAGGCTGTCGTCGGTGTAGCGCCACAGCACTTTGGCCTGGCTGTCGCAGGTCCAGGTGGTCCAGTTATCCACAGGCGCGGACGACTGGAACAGGTTCAACTGAGTACAACCCGCCAACAACGCCAATGCCGCAACTGCGATAAAACCTTTCATCCGTGCCCCTCGACTGACGGCGCACGCCGCCAGCCCTGAGTAAAGAGTCAGACCCGTCAAGGACAGCCATGTTCCTTGGCGGGTGCCTGGGTCTCGTATTTGTCCAGGCCCTCGGGACCTGCGCGCTTGTTGAGCACCGGATTGGTTTCCGCCTGCCAGTCGGCCTGGTAGCAACCGCTCTGTGGCGCAGACGGCGCAGGTTCCGGCGTGGCTTTCGGGTTACTCCCGCAAGCCGCCAGTGAACCCGCGACGATCAACAGCGCTAACGTCTTGACCATTTCAACACTCCCTGCCTGGTCAAACGGGCGACCCTCAGGCCTTGGCCCGGCTTTCCAGGACTTCAACGGCTGGCAGCACTTTGCCTTCGACGAATTCGAGGAACGCGCCACCGCCGGTAGAGATGTAGGAGATCTGCTCGGCCACACCATACTTGTCAATGGCGGCCAGGGTGTCGCCACCGCCGGCAATGGAGAACGCTGCGCTGTCCGCGATGGCCTGGGCCAGGACTTTGGTGCCGTTACCGAACTGATCGAATTCGAACACGCCGACCGGACCGTTCCACAGGATGGTTTGCGACGACTTCAGCAACTCGGCGAAATTCGCCGCGGTCTGCGGACCGATGTCCAGGATCATGTCGTCGGCAGCAACGTCAGCGATCAGCTTGACGGTCGCAACGGCGCTTTCGGCGAATTCCTTGGCAACCACTACGTCCACTGGCAGCGGTACGCTGACCTTGGCGGCGATGGCGCGAGCGGTGTCCAGCAGGTCCGGCTCGTACAGGGATTTACCGACCGGATGACCGGCAGCGGCCAGGAAGGTGTTGGCGATGCCGCCACCAACGATCAACTGGTTGCAGATCTGGCTCAGGCTGTTCAGCACGTCGAGTTTGGTCGACACCTTGGAGCCGGCGACGATGGCCGCCATTGGCTGGGCCGGGGCGCCCAGGGCTTTGCCCAGTGCGTCCAGTTCAGCGGCCAGCAGCGGGCCGGCAGCAGCGACTTTGGCGAACTTGGCCACGCCGTGGGTCGAACCCTCGGCACGGTGAGCGGTGCCGAAGGCGTCCATCACGAACACGTCGCACAGGGCGGCGTATTGCTGGGCCAGTTCGTCGGCGTTCTTTTTCTCGCCTTTGTTGAAGCGCACGTTTTCGAACAGCACGATGTCGCCCGCTTTCACGTCAACACCGCCCAGGTAATCGGCCACCAGCGGCACTTCACGCCCCAGAGCACGGCTCAAGTAGTCAGCGACTGGCTTGAGGCTGTTCTCGGCCGAGAACTCGCCTTCGGTCGGACGGCCAAGGTGCGAGCAGACCATCACGGCCGCGCCTTTTTCCAGGGCCAGCTTGATGGTCGGCAGCGAGGCCAGGATACGCGCATCGCTGGTGACAACACCGTCCTTGACTGGGACGTTGAGGTCTTCGCGGATCAATACGCGCTTACCTTGCAGATCGAGGTCGGACATCTTCAACACGGTCATGGGTCGCACTTCCTACGGTTTTTTTGAAATTGCTGTTTGCAGATAGTGTTCTGCAACGTCCAGCATTCGGTTGGCAAAACCCCATTCGTTGTCGAACCAGGCCAGGATGTTCACCAGCCGTGGGCCGGAAACGCGGGTCTGACTGGCATCGACGATGGCCGAATGTGGGTCATGGTTGAAATCACAGCTTGCGTGGGGTAGCTCGGTGTAGGCCAGCAGGCCTTTGAGCGGGCCGCTGGTGGCGGCTTCGCGCAGGATCCGGTTGACCTCGGTGGCGTCGGTCGCGGTGGCGGTCTGCATCGTGATATCGAGGCAGGACACGTTGACCGTCGGCACCCTCACGGCTTTGGCCTGAATTCGTCCGGCAAGTTCCGGCAGCAGCCGTTCGATACCACGCGCCAGACCGGTGGACACCGGAATCACCGACTGGAACGCCGAACGGGTGCGGCGCAGGTCTTCGTGGTGATAGGCATCGATGACCGGCTGATCGTTCATCGCCGAGTGAATGGTGGTGATCGACACGTAGTCCAGGCCAATGGCCTGATTCAGCAGGCGCAACAGCGGCACGCCGCAGTTGGTGGTGCAGGACGCGTTGGACACCAGCAACTCGTCGCCGGTCAGGCAATCCTGGTTCACGCCATAGACGATGGTCGCGTCTACATCCGTCTCGCTGGCCATCGGCTGGGAAAACAGCACACGCGGGGCGCCGGCGTCGAGGAAACGCCGGCCATCTTCGCGAGTGTGATAAGCGCCGGAGCACTCCAGCACCAGATCGACGCCCAGGGACGCCCAATCGATGCCTTCGGGGGTGGCACTGCGCAGGACCTTCACGCAGTCGCCATTGATATGCAGACAATCGCCGTCGACCTTCACTTCGCCGGGGAACCGGCCATGGGTGGAGTCGAAACGTGTCAGGTATTCGATGCTGGCCATGTCTGCCAGATCGTTGATCGCGACAATCTCGAACCCGGCCTTGTCGCCTCGCTCGAACAACGCACGCAAGACGCAACGACCAATCCGGCCGTAGCCGTTGAGTGCAACTTTGTAAGGACGCGGTTGAGGCATGGGGTTCTCGATTACCGATGTGAATCAGTCAGTGTTGCGCCGTTCGAACCACCGCTTTCGCGAGCAGGCTCGCTCCCACAGGAGAATGCATTCCAATGTGGGAGCGAGCCTGCTCGCGAAGGCGACAGTCCAGACGACGCAACTTCTGGATCAGTCTTCCAGCAGCTCTTCAGCCTGACCCAGGATGTTTTCCAGGGTGAAGCCGAACTCTTCGAACAAGGCCGGCGCAGGCGCCGACTCGCCGTAGGTGGTCATGCCGATCACGCGGCCTTCCAGGCCCACGTACTTGTACCAGTAGTCCGCATGGGAAGCCTCGATGGCGATACGGGCGCTGACCTGCAACGGCAGGACCGATTGCTTGTAGCCGGCTTCCTGGGCATCGAACACGCTGGTGCACGGCATGGACACCACGCGAACCTTGCGACCCTGCTCGGTCAGTTTGTCGAAGGCCTGAACGGCCAGGCCGACTTCCGAACCGGTAGCGATCAGGATCAGCTCAGGCTCGCCCGCGCAGTCCTTGAGCACATAGCCACCACGGCTGATGTCGGCGATCTGGCCGGCGTCACGGGTTTGGTGCTGCAGGTTCTGACGCGAGAAGATCAGGGCCGAAGGACCGTCCTTGCGCTCCAGCGCGTACTTCCAGCTCACCGCCGATTCAACGGCGTCGGCTGGGCGCCAGGTATCGAGGTTCGGCGTGCAGCGCAGGCTGGCCAGTTGCTCGATTGGCTGGTGAGTCGGGCCGTCTTCGCCCAGACCGATGGAGTCGTGGGTGTAGACGTGGATCACCCGCTGCTTCATCAGGGCCGACATGCGCACTGCGTTGCGCGCGTATTCCATGAACATCAGGAAGGTCGCGCCGTAAGGCACCAGGCCGCCGTGCAGGGCGACGCCGTTCATGATCGCGGTCATGCCGAACTCGCGCACGCCGTAGTACATGTAGTTGCCGCTGGCGTCTTCGGCGGTGACGCCTTTGCAGCCTTTCCACAGGGTCAGGTTGGAACCGGCCAGGTCAGCCGAACCGCCGAGGAACTCAGGCAGCAACGGGCCGAACGCGTTCAGGGCATTCTGGCTGGCTTTACGGCTGGCGATGGTTTCGCCCTTGGCGGCCACTTCGGCGATGTAGGCCGAGGCTTTTTCCGAGAAGTCAGCCGGCAGGTCACCGCTCAGACGACGTACCAGTTCGCTGGCTTCGGCAGGGAATGCTGCGGAGTAGGCAGCGAAACGCTGATCCCACTCGGCTTCCACGGCTTTACCTGCTTCCTTGGCATCCCACTCGGCGTAGATATCGGCCGGGATTTCGAACGGGCCGTGATTCCATTTCAGCGCTGCACGGGTCAGGGCGATTTCCGCGTCACCCAGTGGGGCGCCGTGGCAATCTTCCTTGCCTTGCTTGTTCGGCGAACCGAAGCCGATGGTGGTCTTGCAGCAGATCAGGGTTGGCTGATCGCTTTTGCGCGCAGTGTCGATCGCCGTCTTGATCTCTTCCGGGTCGTGACCGTCGACGTTGCGGATCACTTGCCAGTTGTAGGACTCAAAACGCTTCGGCGTGTCGTCGGTGAACCAGCCTTCGACTTCGCCATCGATGGAGATGCCGTTGTCATCGTAGAAGGCGATCAGCTTGCCCAGGCCCAGGGTACCGGCCAGGGAAGCGACTTCGTGGGAAATGCCTTCCATCATGCAGCCATCACCCAGGAACACATAGGTGTGGTGGTCGACAATGTTGTGGCCAGGACGGTTGAACTGCGCTGCCATGACTTTTTCAGCCAGGGCAAAACCCACGGCGTTGGCCAGGCCTTGGCCCAGTGGGCCGGTGGTGGTTTCTACGCCCGGGGTGTAGCCGAGTTCCGGGTGGCCCGGGGTGCGGCTGTGCAGTTGACGGAACTGCTTCAGGTCGTCGATCGACAGGTCGTAGCCGGTCAGGTGCAGCAGCGAGTAGATCAGCATCGAGCCGTGGCCGTTGGACAGCACGAAGCGGTCACGGTCGGCGAACGATGGATTGCTCGGGTTGTGCTTGAGGTAGTCGCGCCAAAGTACCTCGGCGATATCCGCCATACCCATCGGGGCACCGGGATGGCCGCTGTTGGCTTTTTGCACGGCATCCATGCTGAGGGCACGAATGGCGTTGGCACGCTCACGACGGCTAGGCATCGCTGTTCTCCTGGGGGCTTGAATAAAACGAAACGGAAAAAAGGCGAGCATTTTCCCTCACCGGGCCGCCTCGGGGCAATGACAGATAGTCATCTGGAGGCGTTTTTCCAATGGATAACGACGTATTAACGTGATGAAACCTTTCTGCTCTGGCTTTGTTGACTGAACCTAACGTCAAGAAGTGCCACCTATCGAGCAATATCAAAACTTTTTGATATTGCTCTTGCGATGCTTTCGGCTCGTGACTAGACTGCCGGCCTTATGAATTTACGCGTGCCCTCCATTCAACATGACGATTGCGATGAGCTGGCGGCCTTGTGCAAGGCTGGTGGCGATCCCCTGCGTTTGAATGTTTTGCGCGCACTGGCCAACGATTCGTTCGGTGTGCTGGAGCTGGCGCAGATCTTCGGTATCGGCCAGTCAGGCATGAGCCACCACCTCAAGGTACTGGCCCAGGCCGACCTGGTGGCAACGCGCCGCGAAGGCAATGCGATTTTCTACCGTCGCGCCCTGCCCCATACCGAACTGCTGGGCGGCAAATTGCACGCAGCCCTGCTCGAAGAAGTGGACAACCTGACGCTACCGGCCGACGTACAGTCGCGTATCGCCCAGGTCCATGGGCAACGGGCGGCCGCCAGCCAGGACTTTTTCTCACGGGTTGCGGAGAAGTTTCGCGCCCAGCAAGACTTGATCGCCGGCCTGCCGCAATACCGCGAAAGCGTGGTGGCCCTGCTCGACAAGCTGAGCTTCGACAAAGACGCCACGGCCATTGAAGTCGGCCCCGGCGATGGCGCATTCCTGCCGGAACTGGCGCGCCGCTTCGCGCAGGTCACGGCGCTGGATAACAGCAGCGCGATGCTCGAACTGGCGCGCCAGGTCTGCGAACGCGACAAGCTGACTAACGTTAGCCTGCAACTGGCCGATGCATTGAACGGCGTCAGCCTCAAGGCCGATTGCGTGGTACTGAACATGGTGCTGCACCATTTTGCCGCGCCGGCCGATGCGCTCAAGCACATGGCCAATTTGCTGCAATCAGGCGGTAGCCTGCTAGTGACAGAGTTATGTAGCCACAACCAGAGTTGGGCCAAGGAGGCCTGCGGTGATCTCTGGTTGGGGTTTGAACAGGACGATCTGGCCCGTTGGGCCACCGCTGCGGGACTCGTTCCCGGGGAAAGCCTCTATGTAGGCTTACGTAATGGTTTCCAGATCCAGGTCCGCCATTTTCAGCGGCCGGCTGGCGACACTCACCATCGGTAATTTCAGGAAAACATCGAGATGAGCGAATACTCCCTTTTCACCTCCGAGTCCGTGTCTGAAGGGCATCCGGACAAAATCGCCGACCAGATTTCTGATGCGGTGCTGGACGCCATCATTGCTGAAGACAAGTTCGCCCGTGTGGCGTGCGAGACTCTGGTGAAAACGGGCGTGGCGATCATCGCCGGCGAAGTCACCACTTCCGCCTGGGTTGACCTGGAGCAGATCGTTCGTGACGTGATCACCAACATCGGCTACACCAGCTCCGACGTCGGCTTCGACGGCGCGACCTGCGGCGTGATGAACATCATCGGCAAGCAGTCGCCCGACATCAACCAGGGTGTTGACCGTGCCAAGCCTGAAGATCAGGGCGCCGGCGACCAGGGCCTGATGTTCGGCTACGCCAGCAATGAAACCGACGTACTGATGCCTGCACCGATCACCTTCTCGCACCAGCTTGTACAAAGGCAAGCCGAAGCCCGTAAATCCGGCCTGCTGCCTTGGCTGCGTCCGGACGCCAAGTCGCAAGTGACCTGCCGTTACGAAAACGGCAAGGTTGTCGGTATCGACGCCGTCGTTCTGTCGACCCAGCACAATCCGGAAGTGTCGTACAACGACCTGCGCGAAGGCGTGATGGAGCTGATCGTCAAGCACGTGCTGCCTGCCGAACTGCTGAGCAAGGACACCCAGTTCCACATCAACCCGACCGGCCAGTTCATCATCGGCGGCCCGGTGGGTGACTGCGGCCTGACCGGTCGCAAGATCATCGTCGACAGCTACGGCGGCATGGCCCGTCACGGCGGTGGCGCGTTCTCCGGCAAGGATCCATCGAAGGTTGACCGTTCGGCGGCCTACGCCGGTCGTTACGTGGCCAAGAACATCGTCGCTGCCGGCCTGGCCGAGCGCTGCGAGATTCAGGTGTCCTACGCCATCGGCGTTGCCCAGCCGACGTCGATCTCGCTGAACACCTTCGGCACCGGCAAGATCAGCGATGACAAGATCGTCAAACTGGTCCGCGAAGTGTTCGACCTGCGTCCATATGCGATCACCACCATGCTCGACCTGCTGCACCCGATGTATCAGGAAACCGCTGCGTACGGCCACTTCGGTCGCACCCCGGCGACCAAGACCGTTGGTGACGACACCTTCACCACGTTCACCTGGGAAAAAACCGACCGCGCCGACGCTCTGCGTTCTGCTGCCGGCCTGTAAGACTTCCCCGCAACACCCGAAGCCCCGCACGGTTCGCGCCTTGCGGGGCTTTTTATTGCCTTGCGCTTGAGGCCGCGTAGCCGCAATCGCGAGCAGGCTCGCTCCCACAGTTGATCTTTGGCGTGACTGATACCTGTGGGCAAACGCAAATCCCTGTGGGAGCGAGCCTGCTCGCGAAGAGGCCCGCCCAGTCACCAGAAACACTCGGTAAAAACCCCACCCGCTACGCCAACTGATACTGACCTAGCCTTCACGCACCTCACCGAGCAAGGACGCTCAAGATGCTTCCCGACCTGCGCCTGTTTTTCGCCGTTCTACTGACCTTTGCCCACCTGACCGCCAACGCCACCGAGTGCCCGGACTGGCCATCCGAACGCGCCCAGAACGAAGTCGGCAAACTGCAACAACAAATCGACCTCTGGGACGACAGCTATCACCGTCAGGGACGCTCACTGGTTGCCGATGAACTCTACGACCAGTCCCGCGCGCGACTCACCCAATGGCGCCACTGCTTCAATCTGAGCCCGTCCGCAGACCCCTTGCGCACTGCGCGTGGCACGCTGCCCCACCCCATCGTCCACACCGGCCTGGACAAACTGCACGATCGGCCCGCCGTGGAAAAATGGCTGCGTGACCGGGTGGACGTCTGGGTCCAGCCTAAAATCGATGGTGTGGCGGTGACCCTGGTTTACCGCAACGGTCTGTTGGCCCAGGCAATCAGCCGCGGCGACGGCGAGAGCGGTCAGGACTGGACGGTTCCTGCGCGGCAGATTCCGGCCATCCCGCAACGGCTATCGCAGGCCCGGGACTTGATCGTGCAAGGCGAATTGTATTGGCGCCTGACCGATCATGTACAGGCCCGGGCCGGTAGCCTCAATGCTCGTGGCTCGGTAGCCGGCCTGATGGCGCGCAAGATCTTGAGCACCGAACAGGCCACCAACATCGACTTGTTTGTCTGGGACTGGCCCCAAGGGCCGGCGAGCGTGCCCGCGCGTGCCGTGGCGCTGACTGCGCTGGGCTTCCCGAGTACCACGGCATACAGCCAGCCAATCGCCTCCGTCGTCGATGCCGAACGCTGGCGCGAACACTGGTATAACTCCGCCCTGCCCTTTGCCAGCGACGGCGTGGTCCTGCGCCAGAACCAGCGCCCAGCCGCCGAACGCTGGCAGGCCAGGTCACCCTACTGGGCCATCGCCTGGAAATACCCCTTCGCCCAGGCACTGGCCGATGTCCGCAAGGTTCATTTCAGGATCGGCCGGACCGGGCGAATCACTCCGGTACTTGAACTGACCCCGATAAAGCTCGATGACCGGCAGATCAAACACGTCAGCGTCGGTTCGTTGCAGCGCTGGCAGGCGCTGGACATCCGTCCGGGTGATCAGGTCGCCATCAGCCTGGCCGGGCTGACCATTCCCAGGCTCGATAGCGTTGTATTACGCAGCAGCGAGCGCGCCGAATTGAACGTGCCGCTGGCAGCAGACTTCCATTTATTGAGTTGCTGGCAACCGACTCCGGGCTGCGAGAGCCAGTTTCTCGCGCGCCTGACCTGGCTCAGCAGCAAACAGGGTCTGGCGCTGCCCAATGTGGGTCCGGGTACCTGGGAAAAACTTCTTGCAACAGGTCGCCTGAACAGTCTGCTGGATTGGTTGACCCTCGACGCCCAAGAGCTTGCTACCATTGACGGTTTCGGCGAGCGCAGCGCGGCTCGCCTTGCAGACAGCTTCAACCGAGCCCGGCAACGCCCGTTCGCGCACTGGCTCAAAGCCCTGGGATTGCCGCCGACAGGCCAGGCGCATCTCGGCGATTCATGGCAGGTACTGGCGCAGCGAGACATCGAACAATGGCGGGCCGAGGCCGATATCGGGCCAGGACGCGCGGCGCAACTGAACGCATTTTTCCGCGATCCGCAGGTTCTGGCCTTGAGTGAAACGTTACGTGATGCGGGGATTGACGGCTTTTAGCTGTCGGCCCTGCGCCCACCGGGAACCCCAGGGGACCGCTGGGCTCCAACAAGCCATTGCCACACCGGCTTGCTTGCTTTCCTACATGGAGCTTTTATGAAATTTCTTTCACCGCTCGCCCTGTTGACCCTTTGCAGCGTGCTGGCCACCCCGTTGATGGCGGACGAGGAAGCGCCGGGGCTGACCGGTTGCGCCGCCAAGAAGCAAGGTATCGTCAACCAGATCGAACTGGCCAAGGTCCACGGCAATGCCGACCAGCAGGCCGGCCTGGAAAAGGCCCTGAGCGAAGTCGAAGCCAACTGCACCGACGCCTCGCTGAAGAAGGAACGGGAAAACAAGGTGCTCGACGCCAAGCACGAAGTCAGCAAGCGTCAGGCGGACCTCGACAAGGCCATGAGCAAAGGCGACGCTGACAAGATCAACAAGCGCAAGGACAAACTCGCCGATGCCCGCAAGGAATTGCAGAACGCATTGGATGAGCTGGATAAGTAAAAACAGATAACGAACATAGATTTCG
The DNA here is from genome assembly GCF_040448305.1 of Pseudomonas fluorescens. NCBI lineage: Bacteria > Pseudomonadati > Pseudomonadota > Gammaproteobacteria > Pseudomonadales > Pseudomonadaceae > Pseudomonas > Pseudomonas fluorescens. The sequence goes on from NZ_CP148752.1 coordinate 6,336,451, forward strand.
GTGTTGCCGAAGCAGTCTTCGCGAGCAGACTCGCTCCTACAGGGTCATGCGGTCTCCTGTGGGAGCGAGCCTGCTCGCGAAGACGTCAGACCGGGCACCGCTGGGTCAATGATCCCGAAACGCCTTATGACAAGCACTGCAAGCATCTTCGACTTTCTGCACCGCCGGCCCCAGGTTGCTGACCTTGTAGGGTTGAACCTGGCTGGCGATCACCAATTCACCGGTGGCGCTTTCAAGGTCGCGGGCCATTGCCTGAAAGCGTGTCTGCTGCTCCCAGACATCGCTCTTGGCGCTGGTGTGATCTTCCTCGCGCACTTGCGGAAAATGCTGCCACGGCTCACGGGACAACGCATCGAGTTTCACCGCGCCTTCGGCGAACTTCGGGCCATCGAACGCAATGCGCCCACGCAACATGCCGCCCAGGTCTTCGCCAGTATTGAGCATCTGCTTGAAAATGGCCTTGCGCTGGCCGAGCGGCGAGTTGGGGTCGATGCCGCCACAAGCGGACAACGTCAGGCAGGCCAGCAATACAACAGAAAGTCTTTTAAGAGTCATGGTGGTTTCAGGTCACGGGAAACGGCGGCCAGTATCCTCGCGTCATCGGCAAAGACCAATAGCCCTATTATCAACAAGGGTTGTTTGAACGCATGGAGCGCTCAGGCAACCGGCAAAGGAATCACTCCATGAACAGCCGTTTCAAGGCATGGCGTCACAGCCTGGCCTGGACCCTGCCGATGGTGGCCCTGCTCGCAGGCTGCACCGGTGGCGACAACCAACAACCGAAAACCCACGCCTTGGCCACCTACTCCAGTGCCACATGGGAAGCACTGCCGGCGGTGTCCGACAGCGACCTGGTCGCCGGCTTCGGTTCGTGGCGCAGCGCCTGCACCCGACTCAAGGCCGACCCGGTCTGGGGTGGTACCTGCGCCGCGGCCGCCAACGTGCCGCAAACCGCCAGCGACATTCGCGGTTTTCTCAAACAGAACCTCGATGTCTATGGCCTGCGCGCCGCCAACGACAACCCCAACGGCCTGATTACCGGCTACTACGAACCGGTCTATCCCGGGAGCCTGACCCAGACTGGCGTTGCCAGTGTCCCGGTCTATGGCGTCCCCGAGGACATGATCATCGTCGCCCTCGACAGCATTTACCCGGAACTCAAGGGCAAACGCCTGCGCGGTCGACTCGAAGGTCGCGTGCTCAAGCCATACGACGATGCGGCAGCCATCGAAAGCAAAGGGGTCAAGGCGCCGGTCGTGGCCTGGCTGACCGATCCGATGAACCTGCAGTTCCTGCAAATCCAGGGTTCGGGTCGTATCCAGCTCGACAATGGTCGCCAGTTGCGCATTGCCTACGCCGATCAGAACGGCCATCCGTATCGACCGATCGGCCGCTGGCTGGTGGAACAGGGCGAGTTGAAAAAAGAAGACGTGACCATGGGCGCCATCAGCACCTGGGCCAAGGCCAATCCGTCGCGGATTCCCGAACTGCTCGGCAGCAACCCCAGCTACGTGTTCTTCACCCGCAACCCGGATAGCAACGAAGGTCCGCGCGGCTCGCTGAACGTACCCTTGACCGCCGGTTACAGCGCGGCGGTGGATCGCAAGGTGATTCCGCTGGGCAGCCTGTTGTGGCTGTCCACCACCAGACCGGACGGCACGGCCCTGGTTCGCCCCGTGGCAGCACAGGACACCGGCGGCGCCATTGCCGGCGAGGTTCGGGCGGATCTGTTCTGGGGCACCGGCGATGCGGCCGGGCAACTGGCCGGGGACATGAAACAGCAGGGGCAGATCTGGATGCTCTGGCCCAAAGGTGCTGCGCTGCCACAAGTGCCGCAGGTGGCCGATGCAGAGAAGACAAAACCCTAAACCAGCGGTGGCTGCCAGATAGCTATCGCGAGCAGGCTCGCTCCCACATTGGAACGCACACTCCTGTGGGAGCGAGCCTGCTCGCGATGAGGCCCGCAAATACCCTGAAGATTTTTAGACCGACACCACAAAGAAACTCACGATCAACGCCATCCCCACGAACCACATCAGCGACCGCAGTGTCGCCCAGTCCGCCAGGTAGCAAATGATGTAGAGCAGGCGGCTGGTAATGAACAGCACGGCCAGCACATTGATCGTCACCAGTTCGGCATTGCCGGCCAGGTGCGCCACGATCACCGCCGCAGCGAACGCCGGGGTCACTTCAAAGCTGTTCAGTTGCGCCGCATTCGCGCGCCTGCCCAAGCCATCCAGCGAATCGAGAAAATCCCGGGGATCATGGTTGTCTCTCAACCTGAACCCGCCACTGATCTTGGCCACGCCCACACACACATACGGCAGGAAGATCGCGATCAAAATGCACCACAGAGCAACCGTCATAAAGCAGTCCCTTCTTCAAGTTTCACAGCAGTCAGAATTTCATCACCAGTATGCCGACCAGCACCAGCCCACAGGCTAAGAGGCGCGGCCCGCCAAAAGGTTCTTTGAGGTAACGCATACCGAACAGCACCACCAGGATCACACTGATCTCGCGCAACGCCGCTGCCTCTGCAATCGAGCCCAATTGCATCGCCCACAGCACCAGAGCGTAGCTGAACAACACGCAGAACCCGACGGCCAGGCCCAGTCGCCACTGCTCGCGCCAGAACAGCATGAACGCAGGCCGTTTGCGCACCAACGCCAACAGCGGAAACGGCCAGGCACTGAGCAAGGTGACCCAGACCAGGTAATCCAGTGGATGGGACCAGCGCCGCAATGCCTGCCCGTCGATGTAGGTGTAGCAACCGATGCACAGGCCGATCAGCGCCACCACCGGCAACATCGACCACGGCAAACGCGCTCCACCACCGCCCTGCCAGAGCAGGCACAACATGCCGAACGGGATCAGCAGGATGCCGAAAATCTGCTGATGGGTCAGTACTTCCCCGGCAAAGATCAGCGTCAGCGCCAGCACCACCAACGGTGACAGGCCGCGCATCAATGGATAGACCAGCCCGAGGTCGCCGACCCGATAGGCCTGGATCAGCAAATAGCGATAGAGCAACTCGAACGCCGCCGATGCCAGGATCCATGGCCAGATCTCCAGTGGCGGCACGCTCAGGAACGGCAACATCAGCACGACAAAGAGCAGCGCCACGCTGTCCATGCAGGCCACCACCAACAACCGCTCCGCACTGAACTTGATCAGGGTATTCCACGCCGCATGCAACAGCGCCGCCACCAACACCAACGCCGTCGCAAGCACGGCCTACTCCTTTTTTTGACCCTACCCTTTGTAGGAGCGAGCTTGCTCGCGAAAAACGTGAGGGCACCGCAGCCAACCAGTGAATACACGTCTTCGTTCACGTCCATCGCGAGCAAGCTCGCTCCTACAGGGGCCAGGTACAGAATTGATTCGCCATATTTCAGTGGCTGTTTATACTGCAAGCGACCACGCCGCACTCAGTTGCGCACAGACTAATTCCTATAAAAATTCTGCCCGGCCCGCTCTCGTCGAGAACGGTCGTCGGCCTGCGTATGCCTGATCACAGCGTCAAGACTACCGACAGAGACCTTGCGCATGCCACTCGCTTTGCTTGCCCTCGCTGTTGCCGCGTTCGGCATCGGCACCACTGAATTCGTCATCATGGGGCTTTTGCCCGATGTCGCCCGCGACCTCAGCGTGAGCATTCCCGATGCCGGATTGCTGATCACCGGCTACGCCCTGGGCGTGGTGTTCGGTGCCCCCATCCTCGCGGTCGGCACCGCCAACATGCCGCGTAAAGCCACGCTGTTGGGCATGACACTGATGTTCATCCTCGGCAACATGCTTTGTGCACTGGCACCTAACTACGCCACGCTGATGGCCGCGCGAGTGATCACGGCACTGTGCCACGGCGCATTTTTCGGTATCGGTTCGGTGGTGGCCGCCGGGCTGGTGGCACCCAACAAACGGGCTCAGGCGATTGCCATGATGTTCACCGGCCTGACCCTGGCCAATGTGCTCGGTGTGCCACTGGGCACCGCACTCGGGCAATACGCAGGTTGGCGCTCGACCTTCTGGGCGGTGTCGGTGATCGGGGTTCTGGCGGCGATTGCGCAATGGGTCTGGCTGCCGAAAAACATCGCGATGGATAAAGCCAACCTGGCCAGCGAGTTCAAGGTGCTGGGCAAGGCCAACGTGCTGCTGGCCCTGGGCATGAGCGTGCTGGCCTCGACCAGCCTGTTCAGTGTGTTCACTTACATTGCGCCGATCCTGCAGGACATCACCGGTGTCAGCCCCCACGGCGTCACCATCATGCTGCTGTTGTTCGGCGTGGGCTTGACCGCCGGCAGCATGCTCGGTGGTCGTCTGGCGGACAGCCGCTTGCTGCCTTCGCTGGTGGGCATGGCACTGGCGGTGCTGGTGGTACTGGCGGCATTCACGCAAACCAGCCATTCGGTGATCCCGGCGGCAATCACGCTGGTGTTGTGGGGGACGTTTGCCTTCGCCCTGTGCCCGATCCTGCAACTTCTGATCATCGATCAGGCCCACGAGGCACCGAACCTGGGGTCGACCCTGAACCAGAGCGCCTTCAACCTCGGCAACGCCGCCGGGGCATGGATTGGCGGCCTGGTGGTGGCCAGCGGCGCGGACCTGGCGGACTTGCCGTGGACCGGTGCACTGGTCAGCGGACTGACCGTGTTGACTGCACTGTTCTTTATCTATCGCCAGCGTCGCGGTGCGGCTGCGCTTGATGTGACGGGATGAGGATCAGCTTGATTGTTTTTTGATCACCTGCGGATCGGGCGCTTCGCTCTGATCCGCTGATTTCTTCGGCGGCCCACTTTCGCTGCGAATCTGCGCATGGCTGATCAGCGCGAAAATAAAACTGCCACCGATGATGTTCCCCGCCAGTGTCGGACCGGCGAACACCAGCCAGAAATCACTCCACGGTAACTCGCCGGCAAATACCAGATACGAAACCTCCAGCGAACCGACCACGATGTGGGTGAAATCCCCCAACGCCATGAGGTAGGTGATGAGGATGATGATCCACATCTTGGCGCTCTCCATGGACGGGATCATCCAGACCATGGTGGCGATCATCCATCCGGAAATGATGCCCTTGGCGAACATCTGGCTGGCGTGGTTTTCCATGACCTTGCGGCCGATATCGAGGAAGGCGACATCGGTCTTGCTGTCGAAAATCGGCAGCTCCAGCATCACGTACGCCACCAGCAAGGTGCCACAGAGGTTGCCGACCAGCACCACCGTCCACAGCCGTAGCAGCCGGCCGAAGTTGGTCAGCGTCGGTTTGGTCATCACCGGCAGCACGGCGGTCAGGGTGTTTTCGGTGAACAGTTGCTGACGGGCCAGGATCACGGCGAGAAAACCGGCGCAGTAACCGAAACTCGCGATCACCTTGAACCCTTCGCCATCAGGCAGGCGCGAATTGAGCAACCCCATGCCCATCAACGACAGGCCCATGGTCAACCCCGCCGCCAGCGCCGACCACCACAACGCGGCAATGCTGCGCTCCAGTTCCTGGTCGCCCTGGGTACGGATGATCTCGTGCAGCACCGCGGCGCGGGGCGGCTGGCTCTTTTCGACTTCGTGCTCTTCTTGCGCCGAAAGGTTCGGGGTCTTGCCGTCTTGTGCCGAGTTCATGGGATGCGCAACCTGTGGCGGGCTATTTAGCTACGACACGCGGGGTTCACAGCTGTTCAGTGCCCAGACAAATCTCCGGCGAATACAGAACCGCTTTCGCGAGCAGGCTCGCTCCCACAGGTACAGCGCCGCCCATGTGGGAGCGAGCCTGCTCGCGATGGGGACGCCACCGATCTCACTGACCGGCGTCATCATCCTTGAACTGGTCCTTGACGTATTTGATCTCGGTCCGGCCGTGAGGCGCCGGCAAGCCGTCTTCACCGAGGTTCACGAACACCATCTTTTCAACGGTGAGGATGCTCTTGCGGGTGATCTTGTTGCGCACTTCACACGTCAGGGTGATCGAAGTGCGGCCGAATTCGGTGGCGGTAATGCCCAACTCGATGATATCGCCCTGGCGCGAGGCGCTGACGAAGTTGATTTCAGAAATGTACTTGGTCACTACACGCTGGTTGCCCAACTGGACGATGGCGTAGATCGCCGCCTCTTCGTCGATCCAGCGCAGCAGGCTGCCGCCAAACAGCGTGCCGTTGGGGTTGAGGTCTTCGGGTTTTACCCATTTGCGGGTGTGGAAGTTCATGTTCACTCCTGAGCGTCTTGCCGAATGATGCTGACCATCATGGCAGAGCCCGACCTAGAGCTCTATTGAGCATCGTCTATGGTCTCGATTACCGTTCGGACATTGACCGACAGAAACGCTTTGGAAGATCGGCATAGCCCGCTATAATCGCCACCGTTTCAAAACGGTAACCTCTACTAGATACCGTTTTCCCGCCACCTGTCCGAGGGGCGCTGCAGCAGGTTCGACCTGTCAGGCTCGGATGGGGCGTTGCCTGGCCTTCACTGGCTGGACACTAAACGCACAACGGCGCCCATTCGCATACATTACGAATGGAGGCTCTTCATGAGCGCTGTTATCACGCCTGCAGATTTTAACGATTACAAAGTCGCCGACATGTCCCTGGCTGCCTGGGGCCGTCGCGAAACCATCATCGCCGAATCCGAAATGCCAGCCCTGATGGGTCTGCGTCGCAAGTACTCCGAAGAGCAACCGCTCAAGGGCGCGAAGATCCTCGGCTGCATCCACATGACCATTCAGACTGCCGTGCTGATCGAGACCCTGGTTGCCCTGGGTGCCGAAGTGCGCTGGTCGTCCTGCAACATTTTCTCGACTCAGGACCAGGCCGCCGCTTCCATCGCCGCTGCCGGCATCCCGGTTTTCGCCTGGAAAGGCGAGACTGAACAAGAGTACGAGTGGTGCCTGGAGCAGACCATCCTGAAGGATGGCCAGCCATGGGACGCCAACATGATCCTCGACGACGGCGGCGACCTGACCGAGCTGCTGCACAAGAAGTACCCACAGGTTCTGGATCGCGTCCACGGCGTGACCGAAGAAACCACCACCGGCGTTCACCGCCTGCTGGACATGCTGGCCAAGGGCGAGCTGAAAATCCCGGCCATCAACGTCAACGACTCGGTGACCAAGAGCAAGAACGACAATAAGTACGGCTGCCGTCACAGCCTGAACGATGCGATCAAGCGCGGTACCGACCACCTGCTGTCCGGCAAGCAAGCGCTGGTTATCGGCTACGGCGACGTGGGCAAGGGTTCCGCTCAGTCCCTGCGTCAGGAAGGCATGATCGTCAAGGTTTCCGAAGTCGACCCGATCTGCGCCATGCAAGCCTGCATGGACGGTTTCGAACTGGTTTCGCCGTTCATCGACGGTATCAACACCGGTACCGAAGCAAGCATCGACAAGGCGCTGCTGGGCAAGATCGACCTGATCGTGACCACCACCGGCAACGTCAATGTTTGCGACTCGAACATGCTCAAAGCCCTGAAGAAGCGTGCTGTTGTCTGCAACATCGGTCACTTCGACAACGAAATCGACACCGCTTTCATGCGCAAGAACTGGGCATGGGAAGAAGTGAAGCCGCAGGTTCACAAGATCCACCGTACCGGCGCTGGCGATTTCGATCCGCACAACGACGACTACCTGATCCTGCTGGCCGAAGGCCGTCTGGTTAACCTGGGTAACGCAACCGGCCACCCGAGCCGCATCATGGACGGTTCGTTCGCCAACCAGGTTCTGGCTCAGATCTTCCTGTTCGGCCAAAAGTACGCCGACCTGTCGCCAGCCCAGAAGGCCGAGCGCCTGACCGTTGAAGTACTGCCAAAGAAACTCGACGAAGAAGTGGCCCTGGAAATGGTCCGCGGCTTCGGCGGCGTCGTGACTCAACTGACCAAGACCCAGGCCGACTACATCGGCGTGACCGTCGAAGGTCCGTTCAAGCCGCACGCTTACCGCTACTAACAGTCGCTGACTGTTCGCTTTCCCTGTGGGAGCGAGCCTGCTCGCGAAGAGGCCATGACATTCAACATCTGAGTTGACTGTTTAACCGCTTTCGCGAGCAGGCTCGCTCCCACATTGGAAAGCGGCGCCTCGATGGTTCTTGTTTCCAAGGATATGACCATGTCCCAAGATCGTCGCTACAGCTTCGAGTTCTTCCCTACGAAGACCGATGCTGGGCAAGAAAAGCTGCTGGCCACTGCTCGCCAGTTGGCCGCCTACAACCCCGATTTCTTCTCCTGCACCTATGGCGCCGGCGGTTCGACCCGTGATCGCACGCTGAACACCGTGTTGCAGCTCGAAAGCGAAGTCAAAATCCCTGCCGCTCCGCACCTGTCCTGCGTGGGCGATAGCAAAGCTGACCTGCGCGGCCTGCTGGCCCAGTACAAGGCCGCCGGCATCAAGCGTATCGTCGCCCTGCGCGGTGACCTGCCTTCGGGCATGGGCATGGCCAGCGGTGAAATGCGCCACGCCAATGACCTGGTTGAATTCATTCGTGAAGAAACCGGTGATCATTTCCACATCGAAGTCGCCGCTTACCCGGAAATGCATCCGCAAGCGCGCAATTTCGAAGACGATGTGGCCAACTTCGTGCGCAAGGCCAACGCTGGCGCCGACAGTGCGATCACCCAGTACTTCTTCAACGCCGACTGCTACTTCTACTTCGTGGAACGCGTGCGGGCATTGGGTGTGAACATCCCGATCGTGCCGGGCATCATGCCGATCACCAACTACAGCAAGCTGGCGCGCTTCTCCGATGCCTGCGGTGCGGAAATCCCGCGCTGGATCCGCAAGCAACTGGAAGCCTACGGCGACGACACCCAGAGCATTCAGCGCTTTGGCGAACAGGTCATCACCGAGATGTGCGAACAACTGCTGCAGGGTGGCGCTCCAGGGCTGCACTTCTACACGCTGAACCAGGCTGAAGCGAGCCTGGCGGTGTGGAACAACCTGAAGTTGCCGCGTTAAAAGTCGTTAAAGCAAGATCAAAAGATCGCAGCCTGCGGCAGCTCCTACAGAGAAATGTGTATTCCCTGTAGGAGCTGCCGCAGGCTGCGATCTTTTGCTTTCAACGCACTATTAATGTGCGGCAATCCACGGAGTTAGAGCATCTGCGGTCAGTTTCTGGCTCTTTCCGGTTTCTCGTCGTAATCTCAAGCCCATGCCTTTGATCACGCAGTTAGTCGCCGTGCTTGTATTCACTTGCCTGAGCTTCGCCGCCCGGGGCGAGAAGCTGCGCATTGTCACAGAGCCGTGGGCGCCTTATGTGTACGAAGACAACGGCAAATCCCTGGGCCTGGACTACGAAACCACCGCCATTGTCTTCAAGCGCCTGGGCATCGAAGTGGAGTGGCAGTTCCTGCCCTGGAAACGCTGCCTGTCGATGCTTGAATCAGGCCAGGCCGACGGCGCGCTGGACATTTTTCACAGCGACGAACGCGATGCGACCCTGCTCTACCCCAGCGAACCACTGTCTGAAGTCCAGTTCGTGATGTTCTACGCCAATGAACGGCCCCATCCGTTTCGCACCCTCGATGACCTGCAAGGCCTGACCATCGGCACCTCGCCGGGTTACCTGTACAGCAAGGATTTCAGCGATTCGACGCTGTTCACCCGCGAGCCGGCCCCCACCCATGAAGCCAACTTCGGCAAACTGGTACGCGGGCGGATTGATCTGTTGATTACCGACCGCCGGGTCGGCCAGCATTTGCTCGACGAGCTGGGCATCCGCGACAAGATCACCGAAAACCCCACGATCATCAGCCAGCAAAGCCAGTTTCTCGCAGTGCGGCGCAATGCGGGCATGGATCTGCTGGTGCAGCGTTTCGGCGCCGAACTCAAACGCTTCAAGCGCGAGCCCGCCTACGCTGAACTGAGTGCCCGCTACGGCGCGGAACCGGCAGCCAGCGTGAAGACTGAAAAGACCACGGCCGCCACGGAAAAAACCGTTGAGCAGCAGGAAAGCGGCGCACAGTGATTGCTCTGTTATACTCCGGCCTTCCCGCCAGGCTCACGCCCGGACGCTCGGAATCGTTAAAGGCATCTCAACCCCGCTACTGCGCAGCTTTCAGCCCGCGCGAGCGCTTGCAGACGAGCCTTCGAGACCCAGCAGGACCGGACGGGATTGCGTCCTCTTAAACGCCATTCGCGCCAGGCAAGACTCCCATTGGGCCAAGCCCTAACTTAAAACAGGATTACTCATGTCCTTTGCTTCCCTCGGTCTCTCCGAGGCTTTAGTCCGCGCCATCGAGGCAGCGGGCTATACCGAGCCTACTCCGGTGCAACAGCGGGCCATTCCCGCCGTGTTGCAAGGTCGCGACCTGATGGTCGCGGCACAGACAGGTACTGGTAAAACCGGCGGTTTCGCCCTTCCGATCCTGGAGCGGTTGTTCCCCAACGGTCACCCGGACAAATCCCAGCGTCACGGCCCGCGCCAGCCGCGCGTACTGGTCCTGACCCCGACTCGCGAACTCGCAGCCCAAGTGCATGAAAGCTTCAAGGTCTATGCCCGTGACCTGAAGTTCGTCAGCGCCTGCATCTTCGGCGGTGTCGGCATGAACCCGCAGGTTCAGGCCATGTCCCGCGGCGTAGACGTGCTGGTGGCCTGCCCTGGCCGCCTGCTCGACCTGGCCGGCCAAGGCAGCGTCGACCTGTCCCACGTGGAAATCCTCGTGCTGGACGAAGCCGACCGCATGCTCGACATGGGTTTCGTCCATGACGTGAAGAAAGTGCTGGCGCGTCTGCCGGCCAAACGCCAGAACCTGTTGTTCTCGGCGACCTTCTCCAAGGACATCACCGACCTCGCCGGCAAGCTGCTGCACAACCCGGAACGCATCGAAGTCACGCCGCCGAACACCACGGTCGAGCGTATCGAACAGCGCGTATTCCGCCTGCCGGCCAGCCACAAGCGTTCGCTGCTGGCGCACCTGATCACCGCCGGCGCCTGGGAACAAGTGTTGGTGTTCACTCGCACCAAGCACGGTGCCAACCGCTTGGCCGAGTACCTGGACAAGCACGGCCTGAGCGCCGTCGCGATCCACGGCAACAAGAGCCAGAACGCCCGCACCAAAGCCCTGGCCGACTTCAAGGCTGGCACCGTGCGCATCCTGGTTGCCACCGACATCGCCGCTCGCGGTCTGGACATCGACCAGTTGCCACATGTGGTCAACTTCGAGTTGCCGAACGTCGATGAAGACTACGTGCACCGCATCGGCCGTACCGGCCGAGCCGGTCGTTCGGGCGAGGCGATTTCGCTGGTAGCCCCGGACGAAGAAAAACTGCTGAAAAGCATCGAACGCATGACCCGGCAGAAAATCGCCGACGGCGACCTGATGGGCTTCGATGCGAGCGCCGTGGAAGCCGAGAAACCTGAAGTGCGCGAGCGTCCGGACATGCGTAACCCACGCAATCCACGTGGCCCGCGCGGTGACGGTCCGAACGGCAGCGGTGGTGGTGGCGGTCGCAAGGACAAAGGCAAGGACAAGGGCAAGGAAAAACCGGCCGGCGAACGCGGCGAGCGCCCTGCCCGCCAGCAAAAGCCACGTGAAGGCACTCCGGCTCGCGAACAGCGTCCGTCGCAGCCTCCTCGTGCCGCCGCTGACCGTGCCCCGGACGAGTTCCTGGACGACGATATCGATAACTTCGGTAACCGCGTCGACTACGTGCCGCAGCAGAAACCCGCGCAAGGTCGTGGTCGTCGTCCAGGTGCTCCGGCACAAGGCACCGCGGCAGGTTCGGGCGCTCCACGTTCCGGCAAGCCACAAGGTCGCCAGAACGGTCCGCGTAACAGCGATGGCGCCAGCACCGGCACCCCACCGGCCAAGCGTAGCGGCCCTCGCAGTGGCGCACCGCGCGACGGCCAGGCTCGTCGCGAAGACTCGCGCAATCGCCGTCCGGCCCGTGACGACCAGCCGCGTTCGGAACCTGCCGTACAGAACCCGCGCGGTCCGGCACCGAAGATCATGCACAAGGAGTCGAAGGCTGACCGCTTCCCGACACCTGAGCAGCTGGATCAACTGCCAAGCCGTCCTCGTGGCGAGAAACCAGCGCTGCTGACCCGCAATCGCTGAGTTATCGCTGTAATAAAAAATGCCCCGGTTCGTGAGAACCGGGGCATTTTTTATGGCTGATGAAATCCTGTAGGAGCGAGCCTGCTCGCGATGGTCGTCAACGATAACGCTGGAAGCCTGATGCTCCGCGGCGCTCTCAGGTCTATCGCGAGCAGGCTCGCTCCTACAGTCTCAGCATTACTTCGCTTTTACACCTTCAAAGGTCACGTACATCTCAACCGCATCGGACGATGGGCCCAGGTCTTTCTGCTTGCCGAAATCGGAACGCTTGAGGCTGAAAGTACCCTCAAAGCCTGCACGGTAGCCGCCCCATGGATCCTTGCCCTCACCCAGGAACGTGGCCTTGACCACGATTGGCTTGGTTACACCGAGGATCGTCAGGTCGCCAGCTACGTCAGCAGTGTCCTTGCCAGCGGCGTTTTTACCGGTGGGTTTGACGCTGGTGGAAACAAACTTGGCTTTGCTGGCGTTCAGGAAGTCTTTGCTGGCGATGTGCTTGTCGCGCTCGGCGTTGTTGGTGAACACGCTGGCGGTGTTCACGTTGAACTCGATCTTGCTGTCTTCAGGCTTGGCAGCGTCGAAGCTGAACTTGCCGTCGATGTCCTTGAAAGTACCGGTGATGAAGCTGTAGCCCAGGTGGCTGACCTTGAAGTCAACAAAGGCGTGCTGGCCTTCTTTGTCAACCACGTAGTCAGCGGCCATTACGTTACCGGCGGACAACAGGGCGGAGCCGATTGCCAGAGCGGCCAGAGTCTTTTTCAACATGCTTTGTTTTCCTTTGGAGTCGAGGTTGAACTTCAGGAGTTGCGACCCAGCATTCGCTTGAGGGTCACATCACGATCGATAAAGTGGTGCTTCAATGCTGCCAACGCATGGAGGCCGGAAAAAATTACCAGCACCCATGCCAGGTAGAGGTGAATCTCGCCAGCGGTATCTGCCTGGTCCGGCAGTCCGGATACCAGCGCAGGGACTTCAAACAAGCCAAACACCGGGATACCGACACCTTCTGCGGTGGAAATCAGGTAACCGGCAATCAACACGGCAAACAGACTGATGTACAGAAAGCCATGGCCGAACCTGGCGCCGAGGCGCGTCATGCGGCTGTAGCTGGACAGGGTCGGTGGCGGCGGACTGATGAAGCGCCACAGCACCCGCAGCAACATCACACCCAGCAACACCAGGCCGATGCTCTTGTGCAGGTCCGGAGCGTCTTTGCGCCAGGTGCTGTAGTAGTCAAGCCCGACCATCCACAACCCAAGCGCGAACAGACCGAAGACCGCCAGTGCCACACCCCAGTGGATGACGATACTGACCCAGCCGTAGCGGGAGGTAGAGTTACGTAGCTGCATTGCCTAGATCCCTGTAAGTGCTGGCCCAAGACTATCGAGTTATCTATCGAATTAAAGCGGAAAATTTTGCTTTGAAATATCGAGAAATACGATCAAGAGTCTGAAACAGGCGAATTAAGGAAAGATTAAAGTCGAAAGTGTCAGGAAAAGTGAATACAAACCGAAGAACACCTGTATCAAATGTTTTATTCGATTTTTGCTCCGGCTTTCTCCAGGCATAAAAAAACGCGGCATTTACGCCGCGTTTTTTTGATCCCAGGGCTTACTGCGCCTTGGTATCCGTTGCCGGGGTTGCCGCAGGTTTGACTGCCAGCTTCTTCTCCGGTTCGGCTTTCTTGGCCGGGGCTTTTTTCGCCTCGGTCTTGGCAGCCGGTTTCGCCGGAGCCTTTTTGGCCGCCTCGGTTTTTACCGGGGTCGCAGGCTTCGGTGCTTCCACCGGTGTCGGCGCGACGGCCGGGGCTGGAACCGGAGCAGGCGGGGCAACTGGCTCAGGTGCCTTGACCGGCTCTGGTTTCTTCTCGTCATCCGAGCCGCCGAACAGGTTGCTGAAGAAATTGCCTTTCTTCGCCACCACCGCACCAGCGCCCACCGCTGCGGCAGCCGGACCCACTTTCGCCGGTTCGAACGACTTGCCTGCCGCCAGGTCTTCAACCTGACTGGCTGCACGCTGACCGGTACGCAGCGCGCCTTCCAGGGTGCCCGGATACAGGGTATCGGTGTGTTCGCCAGCGAAGGCTACGCGCTGAATCGGGCGTTCCCACAGGCGCCAGAACTTGCTGATCTGGCCCGGACCGAAGGCCAGGTACGCGCCCCCCATCGACGGGTCGGTGCTGTAGCGACGGATTTCATAACCGGTGAACGAGCCACGGGCCTGTGGATAGAACGCGTGCAGGCGGATCAACACCTGATCGACCATCTGCTTGTCACCGAATGCCTGCATCACCCGCGCGTTGTCGCCGGACAGGTTGATCACCACGTTGGCACCGCCCTTCAGGGCAGGCTCGACCCACAACATCCCCAGGCCGGTGTTGCTGTAGATCTCGCCGGACATGCGCGCCTTGCTTTCCCACACCGGCGTCTTGAACTTCAGCATGATCTGGTCGCGCCAGCCGTAGTTGGTGCCCTTGATCGCTGCCAGGTGCTGGGCGTCCAGCGCCGGGGTCATCTGGATCTTGTTCAGGGCGCGCAGTGGCACGGCCAGTACCACGTAGTCAGCCTGATAGCTGACGTTGTCGACTTTGACGGTCACGCCGTCCTTGTCCTGAATGATCGACGAGACCCGGGAATTGGTCTTGATGGTTTTCAACTGTTTGACCAGGGCCTGGGCCAGCACCGAGCTGCCACCGACCAGGCGCGAAGCACGCAGGTCGCGATCGGAGACGCCACGGTAGACGCGGCTCTGCTGCGCGAAGTACAGCAGCGACAATCGCGAAGGTTCGTCGTAGCGGGTGCGGATCTGCTGGTTGATCAACTGGCGGGCAGTGGCCGGCAGGTTCTGCTTGTCGAGCCAGCTCGACACGTTCATCTGGTCCAGCGCATGCAGCGTATTGTTGGCGGCCGGGTTCTGCGGGTCATCGATCGAGCGCGCCAGATCGTCCACGGTCTTGTCGAAGCGCTTGAGCGCCTCGGCGGTGGCCGGCTGCTTGGTCGCCAGGTCGGCGGCGGAGAAATACTCGCCATCGATCAGGTAGCCTGGGGTCCGCACGAATTCAGGGGCCGGCGTGGTGCTCAGCTTGAAGGTCGATACGTACTTGTTCAGCACCGGCTGGGCCTTGTCGTTGCCGATCCACTCGCTGGTGGCCATGCCGGAACGACCGCCCAGGCTCGACTTGGCTTCCAGCAAGGTGACTTGCCAGCCCTTGTTCTGCAGCTCATACGCGGCAGTCAGGCCCGACAGGCCACCGCCGATCACGATCGCGGTTTTATCCTTGGCCAGCGCAGACACGCTGAACAGCCCCAACATCACCAGCGCACAGGCGCGCAGCCAACCGACAGACATTCAGCGAACTCCGGAATTACACGAGGAAAACAGCAGTTTTTTGCGAGCCGAACGGCTCAAGAACCGCGAAGAATACGTCAGCCATCAAAGCGCCGCCAGCAACGTCTATCGGCCTGGATAAAGTAGCTCATTCGACACAATGGGTTGTCCCCGTGGCACGCATTGCATAGGCTTGCGCGATTGTTTGTCCGCGCTGGTCACGGACCGCCTCCAGGAGAGTGAAAATGGGCCTGAATAATCAGTGGATGCAACGCGATCTCGCCGTGTTATGGCATCCCTGCACCCAGATGAAAGATCACGAACAACTGCCGCTGATCCCGATCAAGCGCGGGGAAGGCGTGTGGCTGGAAGACTTCGAAGGCAAGCGCTACCTCGATGCGGTCAGCTCCTGGTGGGTCAACGTGTTCGGCCACGCCAACCCGCGGATCAACCAGCGCATCAAGGACCAGGTCGACCAGCTCGAACATGTGATCCTTGCCGGCTTCAGTCATCAACCGGTGATCGAGTTGTCCGAGCGCCTGGTGAAGATGACGCCGGAAGGCCTGACTCGGTGCTTCTACGCCGATAACGGCTCGTCCTGCATCGAAGTCGCGCTGAAAATGAGCTTTCACTATTGGCTCAATCGCGGCACGCCTGCCAAGAAGCGCTTCGTCACCCTGACCAACAGCTACCATGGCGAAACCATGGCGGCGATGTCGGTGGGCGACGTGCCGCTGTTCACCGAGACCTACAAAGCGCTGTTGATGGACACCATCAAGGTGCCAAGCCCGGACTGCTACCTGCGGCCCGAGGGCATGAGCTGGGAACAACACTCGCGCAACATGTTCGCGGCCATGGAGCAGACCCTGGCCGAAAACCACGACACGGTCGCGGCGGTGATCGTCGAGCCGCTGATCCAGGGCGCCGGTGGCATGCGCATGTACCACCCGGTGTACCTCAAGCTGCTGCGAGAGGCCTGCGACCGCTACGGCGTGCACCTGATCCACGACGAAATCGCCGTCGGCTTCGGCCGCACCGGGACGATGTTCGCCTGCGAACAGGCCGGCATCCGCCCTGATTTCCTGTGCCTGTCCAAGGCCCTGACCGGCGGCTATCTGCCGCTGGCGGCGTGCATGACCACAGACGAAGTCTACAGCGCGTTCTACGACGACTACCCGACCCTGCGCGCCTTCCTGCATTCCCACAGCTACACCGGCAACCCGCTGGCGTGCGCGGCGGCCCTGGCGACCCTGGATATTTTCGAAGAAGACAACGTCATCGAAAACAACAAGGCCCTTGCCCAGCGCATGGCTTCGTCGACGGCGCATCTGGTCGACCACCCGAACGTGTCAGAAGTGCGCCAGACCGGCATGGTGCTGGCCATCGAGATGGTCAAGGACAAGGCCAGCAAGGAAGCTTACCCATGGCAGGAACGTCGTGGCCTGAAGGTGTTCCAGCACGCTCTGGAGCGCGGTGCTTTACTGCGCCCATTGGGTAGCGTGGTGTACTTCCTGCCGCCGTATGTGATCACCCCGGAGCAGATCGACTTCCTTGCCGAAGTGGCCAGCGAAGGGATCGACATTGCGACCCGTGACAGCGTCAGCGTGGCAGTGCCGAAGGACTTCCATCCGGGTTTCCGTGATCCGGGTTGATTGATTTCACCTAAGCTTCAGCGCTGACCGGACTACCGTCATCGCGGGCAAGCCCGCTCCCACAGGATTGCGCTGTACCTGTGGGAGCGGGCTTGCCCGCGATGGGGCCGACAGATACTTACACCTTTTACCGAGACCCAGCATGAGACTGTCCCGCTTCTTTATCGACGCCCCCCTGAGCATCGGCGAGCACGAGCTGCCCGAAGCCCAGGCCCATTACATCAGCCGCGTGCTGCGCATGGCCGAGGGCGATGCGTTGCAGTTGTTCGACGGTTCGGGCCAGGAGTTTCGCGCCGCACTGGTCGAAGTCGGCAAAAAGCGCGTGGTGGTGCAGATCGATGAAAGCTTCGCCGGGCAGATCGAGTCGTCGCTGCAAATCCATCTCGGCCAGGGCCTGTCCCGGGGCGAGCGCATGGACTGGGCGATCCAGAAAGCCACGGAACTGGGCGTCACAGAAATCACCCCGATCTTCACCGAGCGCTGTGAAGTCCGGCTCAAGGACGAGCGCGCCGACAAACGCCTGCTGCACTGGCGCCAGGTGGCGATCAGCGCTTGCGAACAGTGCGGTCGCTCGCGAGTGCCGGTGATTCATCCGCCGCTGTTACTGGCTGACTGGCTGAAGCAAACACAAGCCGAGTTGAAGCTGGTGCTGCATCCAGTGGCTGAACCGCTGGTGAGCCATGCCAAACCTTCAAGTCTGGCATTCCTGATCGGTCCGGAGGGTGGTTTGTCCGATGCCGAAGTCGATCAGGCCAAGGCCAGCGGCTTCCACGCCGCCCGCCTCGGTCCACGGGTGCTGCGCACCGAAACCGCGCCGGTTGTTGCACTGGCCGTGGCCCAGCAGCTTTGGGGTGATTTCTAGGGCCTCATCGCGAACAGGCTCGCTCCCACAGTAGATCTCCAGTGATCACAAAATTTGTGAGCACCACAGGTCCAATGTGGGAGCGAGCCTGCTCGCGAATGGCCACGACACGGTCTGGATGACTACTGCACCGGATCACTCACCGGTTTGGCAATGATCGCCTTGAGTTCGCTGGTCATCGGGAACTCAAGGTTCAAACCCTTCGGCGGGATCGGCTGCTCGAACCAGCGTTTGTAGATGCCATTGATCTCGCCCGAGCTGTACAGGTCCGCCAACGCGCCGTTGACCAGCGCCAGGAACTGCGGATCGTCCTTGCGCACCATGCAGCTGTAGATCTCCCGCGATTGCTCCTCCCCGACCACCACCCACTTGTGCGGGTCATTGGCCTTGGCGCGCTCGCCGTAGAGCAGCGCGTCGTCCATGTAGATCGCCGCCGCCCGGCCCGACTGCAGCATCTGGAAGGCTTCGCCGTGGTCCTTGGCGCTGATCACGAACATGTCGATCTTGTGATCGACGTTGTAGCTTTTCAGGAAGCGCTCGTTGGTGGTGCCGGCGGTGGTCACCACGTTCTTGCCGCGCAGGTCTGCGAAGCTCTTGATCCCGCTGTTCTTCGCGGTCAGCAACTGGCCTTTGACGTAGATGAAGCCATAGGAGAACGCCACCTGCTTCTGCCGTTCGGCGGTCACGCCGGTGGAGCCGCACTCCAGGTCCACGGTGCCGTTCTGCACCAGTGGAATGCGGGTCTGCGAGGTCACCAGGTTGTACTTCACCTTCAAGTCCGGCAGCGCCAGTTGCTGCTGGATGCGCTCGACGATCTTGCCCGCCAGATCCACCGAGTAACCCATCGGCTTGCCGCTGTGATCACCCACGTAGGAGAACGGCACCGAAGCATCGCGATAGCCCAGGGTGATGCTGTTGGCGCTGGCGATCTTGCTCAGGGTGCCGGTCAGCGGCGCTTCATTGGCCTGAACCTGACTGCCGAGCAACAGGCCAAGCGTACAAGCGAGCAACGTGATTTTTTGCATTGTTATTCTCCGTTGTGGGTGTTGGTTTATCAGACGCGTGCAGCGATGACGGTGATTTCCACCAGCACCTGCGGGCGGGCCAGTTCGGCCTGCACGGTGGTGCGGCTCGGGGCCTGCCCGGGCGACAACCAGGCCGACCAGACCTCGTTCATCGCGGCGAAATCCTCGGTGATGTTCTTCAGGTAAATGGTCGCACTGAGCAGATGATCCTTGTCGCTGCCCGCCTCGGCCAGCAAGGTATCGATTTTCGCCAGCACTTCGTGGGTTTGGCCGCTGGCATCCCGGGCATCGTCCGGCACCTGCCCGGAGAGAAACACCAGGTCGCCAAAGGTCACGGCGCCAGACAGGCGCGGGTTGCTGTGCAGTCGGGTAATGGTCATTGCAGTGTCCTCTTCAGAAATCGGTGTTCAGGCGGCCCGGTGGTTGAAACCGCGCAGGTCGATGGAAGGCCGGCGCTCGCCGATCAGCTCGCTGAGCAAGCGCCCGCTGCCGCATGCCAGGGTGAAACCCAGCGCGCCGTGGCCGAGGTTGAGCCACAGGTTGCGATACGCCGTCGCGCCCAACAACGGCACGCCGCTGGGGGTGGCCGGGCGCATGCCGGCCCACTCGACGGCTTCGTCATAGGCGCCGGCATTTGGAAAGGTGTCATGGGCCTGACGCTTGATCAGCGCCAGGCGCTTGGGGTCTAGCGCAGGGTCGAAGCCGACGATGTCGACCATCGCCGCCACTCGCAATTGCTTGCCGATGCGGGCGTAGACGATCTTGCGGTCGTAGTCGGTGATGCTCACGTCCGGCGCCCGGTGACCGGCGCCGATCGGCACGGTCAGGCTGTAGCCCTTGAGCGGATAAAGCGGCAGTTGCAGCCCGGGAAGCGCCAACAGCGGACTGCGATGACCAGCGGCGATCACCAGTTGATCGACCGGCAGCACTTGCTCACCCAGTTCGATGGCGTTGACGCTGCCGTTGCT
This sequence comes from Pseudomonas fluorescens, assembly GCF_040448305.1. NCBI lineage: Bacteria > Pseudomonadati > Pseudomonadota > Gammaproteobacteria > Pseudomonadales > Pseudomonadaceae > Pseudomonas > Pseudomonas fluorescens. The sequence goes on from NZ_CP148752.1 coordinate 6,356,321, forward strand.
GTGGCGGATGCCGGTCACCGCTTGCCCGAGACGAAACTCGCAACGGCCGGACGCTTGCAGCCGGACGGCCAGTTGCTGGCAAAAACCGTGGCAGTCGCCGACCTCTTCATCCGGGGTGTAGATCGCCCCGACAAAGGGCGAATCGATCAGCGCCGGTTCCAGTTGCGCGCATTCGGCCGGCGACAACACCTGCTGTTGCTGCGGGTCAGCCAGGCCCTGGCGCGCATGCTCGAAGCTGCTGCTCTGGCGGAAAGTCACCAGCTTGCCATTGCGCCGCCACTGGAATCCCGCCAGTCCATCGTCCTCGCGCCAGGACTTCAAGGTGTCCTGGCTGAACAGCGCCAGACGCAGCAAGTGCGCGGCGTTCTCGCGGTTGACCGAGCGACGGCAGGCGCCGAGGAACGACGCCATCCAGCGCCACTGGGCCGGGTCGAAGCGCGGGCGCAGCTTCAGCGGTGAGTCGCCGCGCAGCATCCAGCCGATGGCTTGCAAAGGCACACCGGCGTCGGCCAGGGGCGCGACATAGCGATAGGACAACTGGCCGCCGTTGGCGAAGCTGGTTTCGCTGCCCAGCGAGTCCCGCGCCTCGACCACCATCACCTCGAAGCCGTCGCGCACCAGCGCATAGGCCGTTGCCAGGCCGATCACGCCGCCACCGATGATGCACACACGCTGAGCCATGTCCGTCCTTAAAACCGTTGTGAAGACAAGGCCAAGGTTAGAGCCAGGTGACAGACGCTGAACAATGCATAAAGATGGCAAACCCATAAACAAAGGTTATGGACTTGCCATGCGCCTTCGCCATATCGAAATTTTCCAGGCCATCCGCCAGACCGGATCGATCAGCGCTGCCGCGCAATTGCTGCACGTCTCGCAGCCGGCGGTGAGCAAGGTGTTGCAGCACGCCGAACAACAATTGGGTTTCCCGCTGTTCTTGCGGGTGCGCGGCAAGTTGCAGGCGACGCCGGAAGCGCTGGAACTGGAGCGCGAAGTGGACAAGGTCAGCGAAAGCCTGCAAGGCGTGCGACGCCTGGCGCAGAGCCTGCGCCGCGAGCCTGGCCACAGCCTGCGCATCGGTGCCACCCCGGCTCTGGCCCTGTCATTGCTGCCGCCGGCCATTCACGAATGGACCGGGCGTTACCCGGACATCGTTTGCGAACTCTCCAGCGCCCACAGTCGTGAACTGGTGCAGAACCTGTTGATGCGCGAAGTGGATGTCGCCCTGACCCTGCAACGCCCGGATCACCCGGGGCTCAAGGCCCAGGCGCTGGCGTCCGGCGTGCTGGTGGCGCTGGCGCCGAGGGGTTACTGGTCTCAGGAAGAGGTGGGTAAACCGTTGCCGCTGATGGCGCTGGCGGATGCGCCGCTGATCGGTTTATCCAGCGCCGATCCACTGGCCGCGCGGCTCGACAGTTATCTGGAAGCGGTCGAACCGCCGCCCCGGGTACGCATCGCCGTGCAAACCTACTCACTGGCACGGGCGATGGTGGAATCCGGCGCGGGCCTGGCGGTGATCGACCCGTTCACCGCCCTTGGCGCCTCTCCCGTCACCACAACGATCCGCCCTCTGGCACCGCCGCTACCCATCACCCTGTACGCAGTGACCCGCGCCGCCGAACCACCGCCCCACACCTTGAACGACCTGTTGCAGGTGTTCAGCCGTCGAGCCCGGGAGCAGTTGGATCGCCTGGTCCCGGTACAGCCTTAAAGCACATAAAAGAATATCGCCACAAAGTGCAGCAAGCTCCCGGCGATCACGAACAGATGCCAGATCCCGTGGGCATGGCGCAGGCGATGATCGAGGGCAAAAAAGATAATCCCGACGGTGTACAGCACCCCGCCCGATGCCAACCACGCAAACCCGGCGGGGCCCAGCGCCGCGAGCAGCGGCTTGACCGCCACCAGCACGATCCAGCCCATCACCGCATAAATCACGATCGACAGAATGCGTGCTTCCGAACGCGGCTTGATCTCCTGCAGGATGCCAATCAGCGCCAGTCCCCAGACAATCCCGAACAGGGTCCAGCCCCACGGCCCGCGCAGGGTCACCAGGCAGAACGGCGTGTAGCTGCCGGCGATCAACAGATAGATCGAAAAGTGATCGACCTTCTGCATGATCGCTTTCTTGCGCCCGCGCACGCTGTGGTACACGGTCGATGCGCTGTAAAGCACCAGCAAGGTAAAGGCGTAGATCGCCATGCTGACAATTTTCCACGGGCTGCCGTCGAGACTGGCCAGCACAATCAGCCACACTCCGCCGATAAACGCCGCCACAGCCCCGAGCAGATGCGTCCAGGCGTTCAGTCTTTCCCCGTGATACATGCGTTGCTCACCTCGAATTTCATTGTCGCAGAGCGCAAGGCTCAGGCTTGAAGCGTAAAAGCGCAATGTTTCTGTACGACGGGCCCGGCGTAATTGGGCACAATCGAGTCATTCCAAAAAGAGTCCGCCCCATGCTGATCGATGAAGAGTTGACCCTGAAAAAACTCGAGGTGTTCCTGGCCTTCATGCGCACCGGCAACCTGGCGCGGGCCGCTGCCGAGTTGCAGACCAGTAACGTCAGCGTACATCGGGCGATCCATTCCCTGGAAAGCGCCCTGCGCTGCCCCTTGTTCAAGCACGAAGGCCGCAGCCTGACGCCGCTGGAAAGCGCTTATGTGCTGGAAGAGCGGGCGCAGAAGCTGATTCAGGATGTCGTCGAAAGCGTGCGCCTGACCCGCGAAGCTGCCGGGTTCTCGGCCGAACGTTTCAAACTGGGCTCACTGTATTCACTGACGGTGAAGACCGTGCCGCAGCTGATCATGGGTTTGAAGATCCGCCGCAGCGAGCTCAACATCGACCTGATTCTGGGCTCCAATATCGACCTGCTCTACAAGCTCAAGAACATGGAAGTCGATGCGGCCCTGGTGTCGCTGGACGAGAGTGTCAACGATCCCGATTGCGAGCAGATCCCGCTGTTTTCCGACGATATCTTCCTCGCCACACCCGCCGACTCCAAGTTTGCCCAGCGCACCGAAGTCGACCTGGCCGAGGTCCGCGACGAAACCTTCATCACCCTGACCCAGGGCTTCGCCACCCATCAGGATGGCAAGCGGGTATTCGAGCAGGCAGGGTTCGAGCCGAAGGTGGCGATGCAGGTCAACGACATCTTCACCCTGCTGAGCATGGTCAGCTCGGGCGTGGGTTATGCGTTGCTGCCGGGGCGGATTGCGGCGGTGTACGAGAACCGGGTGAAGCTGATCCCGTTGCAGGAAAAGTACCGGTTGCAGCAGCACATTGGCGTGGTGTTCCTGAAGGCCAAGGAGCGTGATCCGAATCTGCTGGCGTTGCTGGCGGAGTGTCGGATGTATGCCAATCGGCAGGTCTGAAACCGCGTCGTCCCCATCGCGAGCAGGCTCGCTCCCACAGGAGAATGCATTCCAGTGTGGGAGCGAGCCTGCTCGCGAAGGCGTCTGAACATTCAATGACGATGTGGCGGGCTACCCAACAATCCCGCGCACAATGAAGTACAACAACGAAGGTCCCAACAAGCAGCCCAGCCCGGTGTGGAACGTCGCGGTCAACGCGCCATAAGGTACCAGGCGCCGATCCGTCGCCGCCAAACCGGCGGTCACGCCACTGACCGTCCCGGCCAACCCGCCGAACACCATCGCAGAGCGCGGGTTATCCAGCCCCATCCAGCGCGCCGCCATCGGCGTGCCGACCATCACCAGAATCGCCTTGATCAGACCCGTGGCAATCGACAGCGCCACCACATCGGAACTGGCGCCAATGGCCGCACCGGTCACCGGCCCGACGATGTAAGTCACTGCACCGGCGCCAATGGTGGTCATGCTCACCGCATCGCGGTAGCCGAAGGCCCAGGCCATGCACGCGCCGACAATGAACGGCAGCACCGTGCCCAACAGCAGCGCGATCACACCGATCAAGCCGGCCTTTTTCGCTTCCGTGGCCTGCACTTCAAATGCTGTGGCGACGATGGCGAAGTCCCGCAGCATGGCGCCGCCCATCAATCCGATGCCGGAAAACAGCGTCAAGTCCGCCAGGCCTTTTTGCCCGCCGGTCATCGTGCCGCCGACCCAGGCCAGTACCAGGCCAATGACGATGGCAATCGCCGAACCGTGGATACGCCCGAAGGTCAGGCGTTTGGAGATCACCACTGACACCCACATGATCACGCCGACAAAGGCGAATGCGGTGACCAGGCCGTTGTGTTCCAGACCGTTCTTGATGAGATCCCACATATCAGCGACCTCCTGCCGGTGCGCCAACCGACGTTACGTCCATCGGTTCATCGGGCAAGGGTTCGCCTTTGTGGGTCCGGCTGATCAGGGCAATGGTGCAGCCGCAGATCACCACCGAACCGATCGCCGCCAACACCGCCACCGGACCACCGTGCAGCGCCGTGACCACGTTTTGTTGCGCCGCCATCGCCACCACCACCGGGATGTACATCGCGCCCCAGAAGGCGACGCCCAGCTCGCAATCCTTGGTCATGCCACCACGCCTGTGCATCCACAACCGTGCGCAAATCAGCAGGATCATCGCGATCCCGACACCGCCGACGTTTGACTTCACTCCCAGCAACACACCGAGCATGTCACCCATGATCACCCCTGCCAGCGTACAGATCGCCAACAGCGCCACACCGTAAATAATCATTGTTGTAGTCCTCAAAGTGCATTTCGAATGTTGTTTTTGTTGTTCGAAGCCTTAAGTCGGGTGATTTAAAAGTGGCGACTTCCCTCCTCACGCATCAACGCCTGCAAGGTATCGAGGCGAGCACCGTCGAAGGCAATCACGGTGCCCTGCTCGAACACCCGGCGCGCCAGCCCGGTCAGCACTGCACCGGGCGGCAGTTCGATCTGTAGACGTACGCCGCGCTCGTAGGCGCTTTGTACCGTGCCGCGCCAATCGACGATGCGGCACATGTTGAAGGCCAGGTCGTCACGCAAGGTTTCAGGCTTGATCAGCGGACGCGCGCGACTGCCGCTCAGGTAACCGATCTTCGGAGATTGCAGTGGCACTTTGGCGAAGGCTTCGGCCAGTCGTTGCGCGGGAGCCTCAAGCAATGGGCAATGGGACGGCACGCTCACTGCCAGACGCTTGACCAAGCCAGCTCCGCAACCCTTCGCCAACTCGGCCACCGCTTTCATCGCCGCGTCGCTACCGGCAATCACCACTTGGTTATCGGTGTTGATATTGGCCAGATAAACCGGCATTTCTTCGCTGTGCACCCGGGCCAGCAATCCTTCCACCGTGGCCAAGTCCAGACCGATGATCGCGGTCATGCCGTAGCCCTGTGGATAAGCCTGCTGCATCAACTCACCGCGCAGCCTGACCAGATGCAACGCATCGCTGAAACCCAAGGCGCCAGCCACCACCGCTGCCGGGTAAGCGCCGATCGACAAGCCGGCCACGTAGTCCGGAGCCATGGCCAACTGACGTGAAGCGGCGACACCGGCGATCAGCAGGCAAAGCTGAACCGCCCTCGTCGACTGCAACGCCTTGGCAGAATCCAGCTGCGTCACATCTTCACCGAGCAGGTCGCTCGCCTCGTTCAACGTTTCCCGAGGCAAACGCGCCAGCATTCCGGGTTGTTGCGCGCCCTGGCCGGGGAACACCAGCAAGCTACTCATGCTGCTTGCTCCTGTGGATTCCACGGATCAGTGACCAGACTGGCCTGAGTGGCACTTTTCAACAGGACCCGCGACGAAGCACCGGCCCATTCGCGCAAGGCAACGGCACCCGACGGTGTCTGCAATTGCAGGTCCACGCGGCACACGGCGGCATCAAGAACGGCTACCAACGCTTGGGCGTCGACACGACTCAACGGACGTGGCGTACGCAGGATCAGGTCGAGATCGCTGCCCTCATGCAAAGCGGCAAATCCACTGGCCAACTCGAACCCGGCGCTGCCGCTGACACCCCAGACCCAACCACAGTCATCGAGGTGCGAGCGCAGTTGCGCCAAGGCCCGCAGCGCCGGGAAATCACGCAGACCTTGAACATGGCACAGCTCTTCCGGCCGCACCCGCCGCGTGACGGCAGCGACAGCCATCACCGCTGCAAATCGCTGTTCGCGCAACGGCCCGCGCACGCCCACCGCCACCTGCCCCGCCGCGCTCAAGGCACGACGGACCACCACCGGCTGGCCGGCACTGATCGACTCAATCACCCAGGCAGGCGCATCCGCCGGCAACTGCTGCGGGGTCATGCCCCACAGCAGGTCGTGAGCCAATAGCGTGCTCACCACTGCGCTCTCAGCAATTGGCGAACCTTGCTCGACGCCGCCCGATTGGCCGCACCCAGGCGACCGCTCAGATCACGGCCAGCGGCGGCCGCATCACCAAATGCCTGATGCAGGCACTCGGTCACCCGCGCCAGATCCGCCACCGTCGGCTGCTCGATCTGTTCCACCGACAAGGTTTCCCACAACAGCCCGAGGCTGGCGTAGCTGTCGATGTCATAGGCCATCGGCGGCACGCTTGCAGCCAGGGCTTCGAGCTCTTCGACGCTGCGCAAGGTCACCCGCGCCGCCGACGCCTTGCCCATGGCGTGCACCATCACCCCCGGATCGCGCAGGGCGATCAAGCGGTTGGCCTGATAGCCGTGGGCCAGAAACGCCCCGGACATTGCCTTGCCCACCAACAAGCCGATCACCACATGACCGGCCAGACGGGCACGGGCATAACTGCCCGCCGCAGCGGCCAGCGCCTGATGAATACCGAGGGCTTCCTCACGTCGACCGTAAGCCTGGCTCGGCACGTCGACGATGGCGACCAAGGCGCGTTTTTGTGCCTTGTTCTGATCGGCGGCGATGACTTCATCCACGGCCTTGGCCAGGCCCCAGCCTTCGAGCAAACCCACCTCGCCGTTGCGGGCACGGACGAAGCGGTTTTCCGGGTCGGCCACCACCGCGATGAAACGCACAGGCTGATCGCCCAGCGAACCGTCCGCGACCTTCAGCGAAGCCGGCAAACCCTCGACCGCTTTCGCCCCGGTACTCAAGGCGTTGAACCAGTTCAGGCCTCGCAGGGAATACGAACTCATGGGCGTTCTCCTTGGTACAGATCACGAACCACAGACGGCTCGATTTGCGGTTCGGCATCCAGACGCGCCAACCGTTGCAGGAACAGCTCGGCCTGTTGGCTACGTGGTTGTGCCGGCAAACCTTGCTGGAGCAACTCACCTACCTGCTGTCGGATCTGCGCCACGTCGTCGGTAACATAGCGATCCACCAGGCCACTGGCGAAGCGCTGCTCGCCACCGGTCAGGCTCCAGATAAAGGGCCGGTCGCGGGAGTCGTACTCCTCGAGTCCGGCTTCCTGTTCGATCACCTGCGGGCCGTTCAGGCCGAGTCGCGCTTCCTGGGTCACCAACAGATAGCTGCACAACCCGGCGGCAATCGACATGCCGCCAAAGCAACCGACGCTGCCCGCCACCACACCGACCACGGGCTGGTACTGCTGCAAATCGACAATCGCCGCGTGGATGTCGGCAATGGCCGCCAGGCCGAGGTTGGCTTCCTGCAAGCGCACGCCGCCGGTTTCCAGCAGCAGCACGGCGCGGGTCAGGATGCCGTTGCGGTTGTCTTCGGCGGCCAGTTCCAGTGCACCGGCAATTTTTGCTCCGCCGACTTCACCGAGGCTGCCGCCCTGGAACGCCCCTTCGATGGCCGCGATCACCACCGGCAAACCATCGAGATTGCCCTTGGCGATCACCACGCCGTCGTCGGCTTGTGGCACCACGCCCTGGCGCGACAGCCACGGCGACATGATCCGTTGAAAGGGGTCGAGCAGTTCGCGGAAGGTGCCGGCATCGAGCAACGCCTTGGCCCGTTGCCGAGCACCGAGTTCGACGAAGCTGTGCTTGTTCAGCAGGGATGCGCTGTCAGTCATGGCCGATCTCCTCGAAGCCTTGTTCCAGACGCAGGCGCACCACGCCGGGGGTCGCGCCGAAATCGTGGATATCAATGTCCATCGCCGGCGGCGTCTGACCGTCGAACATCCGTGCGAACAGATGCTGCCAGCGTTGTTCGCTGCCATTGACCGAGGTCTGCACATTGATCGTCAGCTTGCCGGCCTGACCCGGTTCGATCAGCACTTCGAGATCACCCGAGCCGACACAGCCCACCAGGGTGCGACCGCGTGGCGGCTGCCCGGCGGGGAATTCAAAGGATAAGGTTTCCATCAAAACGCTCCCTGGATAAGGCCGTCGTCCGAGCCGATACGGTCGATGAACAGGCAGGCTGCGAGCAGGTCGGCAGCACCGCCGGGCGAGGCATTCAACGCGATGAGTTGTTGGTCCAGCTCATGCAGGCGGCGACGTCCGCCGAGGCTGGCACTGCCACCCGCATCGAGCACCGCCCGGGCGCCCAGTTGCATGGTGCTCAGGCCTTCTTCACCGGCGCGGTAAAGCACGCAGGTGTCGGCCAGATTGGTCATGATCGCCAACAGCGCATCGAGCCGGGCGTTCTGTTCGCCATGACCGGCGGCGCGGCTGCGCAGCAGTTGTGGCAGAGCACGTTGGGTCACCGCCGGAAAACCCAGTTGCGCTTCTTCACGGGCACCGCGAGCGCCGTAGCGTTGGGCGACTTGCGCACCGTGACTGAGCGGGCGTGGAGCAAAACGGTCGTCGAGCAGGGCCAGCCGCGCAGCCCGTAACGCCACGCTTTTGGCGCTGCAGGATTGAGGTTCCAGTGCAGCGGCAGTGACCAACAGGCCCAAGGCCCAGATCGCCCCACGATGGGTATTCACCCCCCCGGTGGTGTCGAGCATGGCCTGCTCACCTTCGCGACCGATGCGGCCCACGGCTTCGCGCAGGGGCAAGCCGATTTCGCCGAACTCGATGGCGGCTTCCGCCATTTCTTTAAAGGCCGGCCACAAGGACAGCGCCGAGGCGTGCATCAGCCCCAGGTGCAAATCGGTGTGGGCGCCATTGCCGCGACGGTCGACCAGTGCCGGTTTTGGCGACAGATCAGCCTCATCAATCAGTGCGTCCACCGCCAGGTCCGCCAGCCGTTCGGCCAGGCTCAGGCTTTTTGGTTGCAGGTTAAGTGCGTGCATTACCAGCTCCTGAACTTGGCGGGCGGGTTGTAGAGGCCACCGGACCACTCCACCAGATCGGCCACGCTTTTCGCCGCGAGCAATTCGCGAGTGGCATCGGTGCGGCGGATGCCGAGGTCTTCGGGCAAGGCGATCAGGCCTTCGCGGCGCATCCGCGCGGTGTCTTTGGGGTTGTGGCGCAGGCCGATGGTGGTCACCCCGGCGACAGCGGCGATCATCGCCTGGCGTTCTTCCAGCGAGCGCGCCTTGTACAGGTAGGCGATGCCTTCTTCGGTCAACAGGTGGGTCACGTCGTCGCCGTAGACCATGATCGGCGCCAGTGGCATGCCGCTTTTCTTCGCCACATCGACCGCATCGAGGGTTTCAACAAACGTCGGTTTGCCGCCCTCCTGGAAGGTTTCGACCATCTGCACCACGAGTTTCTTGCCGCGTTCGAGCATCGGCTCTGCCACGTCGGTGTTGCGCATGTCGAGCCAGGCCGGTGTGCCGTGGCGACGACCACGCGGGTCGTGGCCCATGTTCGGTGCCCCGCCGAAACCGGCCAGGCGTCCGCGCGTCACGGTGGAAGAATGACCGTCGCCATCGACTTGCAAAGTCGCGCCGATGAACAGGTCCACGGCGTATTGCCCGGCCAGTTGGCTGAACATCCGATTGGAACGCAAGGAGCCGTCGCGCCCGGTAAAGAACACATCCGGCCGCGCCGCAATGTAGTTCTCCATCCCCAACTCGGTGCCGAAGCAATGCACGCTTTCGACCCAGCCGCTTTCGATGGCGGGAATCAGGGTTGGGTGCGGGTTGAGCGTCCAGTTGCGGCAGATCTTGCCTTTGAGGCCGAGCGATTCGCCATAGGTTGGCAGGATCAGTTCGATAGCAGCGGTATTGAAACCGATGCCGTGGTTGAGGGATTGCACGTTGTGTTTTTCGTAGATTCCGCGGATCGCCATCATCGCCATCAGCACGTGCACGGGCTTGATGTGCCGAGGGTCGCGGGTGAACAGCGGTTCGATATAGAACGGCTTGTCGGCCACCACCACGAAATCGACCCAGGACGCTGGAATGTCTACCCGCGGCAGGTCGCTGACGTCGTCCACCAACTGGTTGACCTGGACGATGACGATGCCGTCGCTGAAAGCCGCCGGCTCGATCAGTGCCGGAGTGTCTTCAGTGCTGGGCCCGGTGTAGATGTTGCCGGCGCGGTCGGCCATGAACCCGGCCGAGAGCACGACGTTGGGAATCAGGTCCACCACCAGCCGTGCGTAGAGTTCGATGTAGGTGTGGATCGCGCCGACTTCCAGCAGGCCGTCTTCGAGCAACTGACTGATGCGCAGGCTTTGGGTGCCGGCGAAAGAGAAGTCGAGCTTGCGGGCGATGCCGCGTTCGAACAGGTCCAGGTGCTCGGAGCGTCCGACGCTGGGCATGATCATGTGCAGGTCATGCAGCTTCGCGGGGTCGGCCTTGGCCAGGGAGCGTGAAAGAAAATCCGCCTGCTTCTGGTTGTTGCCTTCGAGCACCACGCGGTCGCCAGGCAGGATCAGCGCTTCAAGCGCCGCGACGATGTTGTCGGTGGGCAACACCACACCGTCGGCCAGGCCTCGCACCAGCTCGAGGCGCCGCTGCTTTTCGCTGCGCCGCCGCGTCCATCGCGAGTCGGGGGATATTGTTGTTGTCATGACCACTCCACGGGTTCGCTGTCGTGGGGTCACCTTAGGAGTGTTGGGCGTAGCGTATCAATCAAGCAGAGTGGTGGATCGTTACGCTCAGGTTAATGGTTGCTTGGACTGACGCCTTCGCGAGCAGGCTCGCTCCCACAATGGATCTGTGTCGCAAACAAAAACCCTGTGGGAGCGAGCCTGCTCGCGAAGGGGCCAGTGTAGTCACAGCAAAACCAGTGTCAGTCGATCAACCCGGCATCCACCAACAATTCCTCCAGCGCCAACAAATCCGGCACCTTGGCCACCTGTTCGCCCACCTGCACCGCCGCCTGCTCCAGCGAACACAACGGCACATCAACGTAACTGAGCTGGCTATCGAGCTTGCAGGAGCGCGGAATCCCCTGCACCAACAGCGCGATGAACTTCAGCTCGGGGCGCCCACCGAGAGCATTGAGAATGACGATCCGCGCGCGTTCGCCGATGACGATTTTCTGCGCGCATGCCGACTCGAAACTCAGCAGCGGAATCTGCCGGTCGCGCCATGTCACCAAGCCCAGGTACCACGGCGGTGTGTCGAGGTCGAACGTCCCCGGCTGCTGGTAATCGATCAGCTCGGCAACGGCGACGTTGGGCAGGATCAGGTTGCGGTCGACCAACGGCAGCAGCAGGCCGGTCAGGTTGCTGGTGCGGTGCTCAAGCATGGGTCTTGCTCCACAAGGCGATGCTTTCGAGCAGCACCGATTCCTGGTACGGCTTGCCCAGGTAGTCGTTGACGCCAATGGCCATGGCGCGGTCGCGGTGTTTCTGGCCAGTGCGGGAGGTGATCATGATGATCGGCAGGTGTTGCAGGCGTTCGTCGTTGCGCACCTGGGTCGCGACTTCGAAGCCATCCATGCGCGGCATCTCGATGTCCAGCAGCATCAGGTCGGGCATGTGCTCCTCCAGCAGCAGCATCGCATCAGCCCCGTCCTTGGCGGTCAGCACGTTCATGCCGTGGCGTTCGAGCAGGCGGCTGGTGACCTTGCGCACGGTGACCGAGTCGTCGACCACCATCACCAGCAGCGGCCGATGCGGTTCGGCCTCGATCTCTTGCCCCGCCGGACGCTGGGGGACACGGACCTGCATGGCGCGGATCGGCGCCAGCAAATCCAGAATCAGCACCACCCGGCCGTCCCCGAGAATCGTCGCCCCGGACACCCCTTGCACCGCCGCAAACTGCGGTCCCAGGCTCTTGACCACGATTTCGCGAGTGCCGGCCATGGCGTCCACCAGCACCGCGATGTGCCGTTCGTTGCACTGCACCAGCAACACCGGCAATGGCAGGCTCTGGCCTAACAGCTTCGGGCGCGGGCTGGTTTTCAGCAGCTCACCCAGGTAGCACAACTCGTAACGTTGTCCGGCGTATTCGTAGGTCGGCGAATCGAAACGGAAATACCCTTCGAGTTCATTGGGCAGGACGCGCACGATGCCGTCGATGGTATTGAGCGGGATCGCGTATTGGTCTTCACCGCACTGCACCATCAACGCCCGGTTGACCGATACGGTAAACGGCAGGCGAATGCGGAAGTGCACGCCCTGCCCAGGCACCGAGTCGATGCTCATGGTGCCGCCCAGTTGCCGCACCTCTTCGTGCACCACGTCCATGCCGACGCCGCGCCCGGAGATCTGGGTGATTTTTTCGGCGGTGGAAAACCCCGGTTGCAGGATGAACTGCAACACGTCGTGATCACTGATGACGCTGTCCGGGGCGAGCAGGCCGCGCTTGATCGCCTTGCGCCGTACCGCGTCCAGCGGCACACCGGCACCGTCGTCGCGGATGTCGAAAATGATGTCGCCGCCTTCGCGCAGCAGATCGAGAGTGATCTTGCCCTTGGCCGGCTTCCCCGCCGCCAGCCGCACGTCAACGGACTCCAGTCCATGGTCGACGGCGTTGCGCAGCATGTGTTCCAGCGGCGCGGCCATGCGCTCGAGAACGTTGCGGTCCATCTCGCCTTCGGCGTTGTCGACGATGAAGTCCACGTCCTTGCCCAGTTCGCTGGACACCTGCCGGACGATGCGCTGCAAACGCGGGAGCATGCGTTCGAACGGCACCATGCGCGTGCGCATCAGGCCTTCCTGCAGTTCGGTATTGATGCGGCCCTGCTGTTGCAGCAGGTTTTCCGTGTCGTGATTGCGTCGCTCGAGGGTTTCCTTGAGGTCGAGCAAGTCAGAGGCCGATTCGAACAGCGCCCGGGACAATTGCTGCAATTGTGAGTGGCGATCCATTTCCAGCGGGTCGAACTCCTCGTAGCCCAGGCGTTCGGCGTCGACTTGCTGGCGGCTGAGGATCCGCCCCTGGGTTTCGGTATCGAGGCGGCGCAACTGGTCGCGCATCCGCTCGATGGTGGTCTCCATCTCATTCAGGGCGATTTGCGCATCGTTGACCTGCTGTTCGATCCGGCCACGGAAGATCGAGGTTTCACCGGCCAGGTTGACCAGATCGTCGAGCAGCTCCGCGGAGACCTTGACCATGTCCGCGCCGGTATCGGACGGAGGCACCAGCAGCTCGGCCTTGGGCGTGGCCGGCGTCGCAACCGGCGCGGGTGTTTCCGGCACGGCCGGGTGGCTGAAGTTCTTGATCGCATCGATCAAGCGGTCGGCCGGCGGCATCGGCTCACCGGCGCGGGCCGCATCGAGCATCTGCGCCAGGCGGTCATGGCTGCGCTGCAACAGCGCGAACAACGGCTCCGTCGGTTGCAACACACCGGTGGACAGGCCTTCGTAAAGGAACTCCAGTTCGTGGGCCAGATCGCCAATCGCGGTAATTTCCACCATGCGCGCACCGCCCTTGAGGGTGTGCAGGTCACGCAGCAGGGTTTCCACTTCCTGACGACTCGAAGGCTGGGCCTGCCAGCGCTCCAGCGCCGCCCCGGAGCTTTCGATGATGTCGAAGCCTTCCTCGAGGAAGATCTCCAGCAATTCCGGATCGTGCGCAGCCGAGTCGTTGCCGGTTGCCTGCCGGGCCGCCTCGGCGATACCCGCATGCCCTTGACGGTAGGCACGAATGGCTTCGATCAGCTCACGGGAATCGTCCAGCGGCTGGTTGAGCTGCAACTGTTCGAGATACAACGCCAGTCGCTTATGGCTCTGTTGCAGCAGCAGCGCCAGTGAATCGCTGAAGGCATAACGACGGTCCACCAGGCCCTGGTAAAGGCATTCCAGTTCATGGGCCAGATCGCCGACCGGCCCGACCTCGGCCATGCGTGCGCCGCCTTCGAGGGTGTGCAAATCCCGTTGCAGGGATGACAGCGGCGCGGCGTTGTCCGAGTCGCGCAACCAGCGCTGCAAGGCCTGACCGGCGCTTTCGAGGATATCCACCGCTTCTTCAAGGAAGATCGCGACGATTTCATCGTCCAAGTCGACAACGCGGTCCTCTGTAGGAGCTGGCTTGCCAGCGAAGGACTCACCGGAGCCGCGTTTATCCAATGACAATGCGTCATCGTTAACGTCCATCGCGAGCGGGCTCGCTCCTACAGGGGGTAGCGTGTGCTCGAGTTCGGCGGTGGCGGCGCCCAATTCACGGATGCTCAGGTTGCGGCTGCCATCGCTGCGGATCAGGCCCATGGCCGACGGGTCGAGGCTCTCGTCGAGCAGCTCGCGCAAGGCCCTGATCCGTTGCGGTTGCGGGCTGACATCCTGGCCGGCGGCCAGTTCGTCGAGCATGTTGATCAGTGCTTCGTGGGCACCCTGTGCTTCATGGAAAAACCGCTCGCTGACCGCCAGGCTGCTTTCCTCCACGGCACCGTACAGATCGAGCAATGCTTCACACAATTCATCCACCGGGTGCAGGTCGGCCAGATGGGCGCCTTCGCCGAGGGTGGTCAATTCGTCCAGCAGCGCGCTGAGCTCCTGACGTTCGCCGGGGTGTTGCTGCCAACGCTGCAACAGGCTTTCGGCGTCCAGCAGGATGTCCATGCCCTGGGCGAGGAAGTTGTTGATCAGTTGCGGGTCGCGTTTGATTCGCAGCCCGGTGTTCGGTGTGCTCAGGAGGTTTTCCAGGCGCTCGGCCAGCAGCGCCCTGGCACGTTCGGTCAAACCCCGGGCACCGGGAATTTCCGCCAGCGGATCTGTCTTGAGCTGACGCAAGCCAAGGCGAAACAGCCCTTCTGCTTCCAGCAGCAATTCGACTTCATCCAGATCCAGCGCGATCAGGTGTGCCTTGTATTCCCGGGCCAGTTGATCCAGCGGCGCGGCCAGTTCGGCAATCGGCAACACACCGGCCATATAAGCGCTGCCCTTGAGGGTGTGCAAGGCGCGCTGCAATTCGTCGCTGGCCTGCAACGGCATATGTTCGGCGGCCTGATCAAGGAAGCGATTGAGGCTGCCCAGGTGGGTTTCGGCTTCTTTGCGAAAGATCTCCAGCAACAGCGGGTCGAGGGCCGCGACATCTTGCGTATCCTCATCGGACACCGGTTCATCGCCCTTGGCCAGGGCATGGGCGCGGGCGGCCAACTGATCGACATCGTTGCGCTGACGCTGGGCATTGGCGGCGTATTCAGCCACCAGTTCCGGAAGCAGCTGCAGCACATCGCCGATCAGTTGCTGCACCGTAGCGCCCGGCTCCACGCTGTTTTCCAGTACGCGGTTGAGCAGGTTTTCCACGGCCCAGGCCAGCTCGCCCAACACCAGGGCGCGCACCATCCGGCCACTGCCCTTGAGGGTATGGAAGGCGCGGCGCAACTCACTCAGGGCCGAGCGGTTGTCAGGGTCGGCTGACCAGCGCGGCAAGTACTCGCGCAGGATGTCCAGAACTTCGTCGGTTTCTTCGAGGAACACTTCGCGCAGCTCCTCGTCCACCGGCTCTTCGCCCGCGGGCGGCGGCAGCAGGCTGCCCGGGGTGTTCAGCGCGGGCGGGTTCAGCGTCGAAACCGGGCTGGCGAGCACATCGGCCAGGGTCTGGACGATCTGTGGATCATCCAGCTCCTGCATCATCTGCATGACCTGCGCTTCGCTCGGGTTGAGCACATCATCAAGCACGGGCACATGCTGCTCACTGGGGAAAAACCCGAGGCTCGCCAGGCTTTTTTCCGCGACATCGAGCAGGTTTTCACCCTGCGTTTGCGGGTCATCGCTGAGGCGCTCGAGGTAGTACTCGATGCTGGTGATCACGTCGGCCAGGCTGTCCAGTTCCTGCCAGCCCGGCTGACCCGGCTCGAGCAACAGGTGCTCGCGGATAAAGTGATTGCAGGTTTCGACCAGGCTCGCCACCCGGCTCAGCGGGATCATCGCCAGCGCCCCGCGCACCTGGGTCAGCAAGGCCGGCAGCGCCTGCAAATGCTGGCGGTCCCAATCGGCGTCAATGTAGTCGACGATCATGTCCTTGGCCTGCAGCAAACAGATGCGGGCCTCCTTGATCACGATCTGATGGATCTGCGTCAGGTCGGTGGTCGGCAGGCGGTTGTCGTCCTGGCTCTCCGGCTCAACGGTTCCGACCATGCCGGCCAGCGTCGCTTCGACGTACAACAAGGCTCCGGCAACGTCCATGAGGATTGCATCGTTGGGTTCGCGCTGGCCCTGAGCGAGGCTGAGCACCACCGCCAATTGATCGATGATCACCTTGCGCGGCTGGCCGAAACCCAGCACCGCCAAGGTGTCGGCGATTTGCCGCAGCGGCGCCAGCAGGCTGTCGAGGTCGGAGGTGTGCTGGCGGTCACTGCGCACGAACAGGTCCAGGCGTTCCTTGACCCGCACCAGCTCTTCGCACAGCGCAGCCAGCACCGAGCGCATGGCGTCGCGGTCGGGACCGGCAAGCCGCGCGCGTTCTTCATCGACCATCGCGCTGTCGGGCAGCGCGTCGTCCAGTGAGTAGCGTTCTTTCATGATCAGCATCTGCCCGGTGGGTTGTTCGGCCTTGGCAATGTAGAACAGCAAACTCTTGAGCAGCTCCGGCGGGGCCGGTTGATTGATACCGGGCATGCCTTGTTCGAGCAGGCGCTTGAGTTCCTTGTCGGCCTCCTTGAACAGGCTGCGCAAGGCCGGGCTGTTGGCGATAGCACCGCCCTGCATGCCTTCGACCAGCGCTGATGCCACCTGCCATAACGGGCTCAGGGGTGCGCTGGCGCAGAGTGCTTCGAGGTGGGTGAAGACCTTGGCCAGGTAATCGAGGGTGGTGTCGTGGTCCTGTTCACGCAGGAATCCGACCAGCGCCATTTGCAGCATCTGCCGCAGCTTGCGCAGCACACCGGGCAATTCGGCCGGTTCCAGCTGCGCCAGCGTTTCTACGTCCAACGGCGGCAACTCGGGCAATTGCGGGCTGAACAGGCTGGTTTCCGACAGCAGGCTTTCGCCACGGGCGCTGCGCAGGTCGTTGATCAGTGGCAACACCACCAGTGGCAAGTCACGACGCGCACCTTGCACCCGGTCGAGGTAGATCGGCAGCTGCCCGAGTGCCTGCATCAACAGGTGCAACGCCTCTTCGCGATGGCTGACGCGGTTGCCCTGCAAGGCCATGGCCAGTTGTTCCATTTCTTCGGCGAGCAACGCCGCGCCGTAGAACTCGACCATCTGCAAACTGCCGTGGACCTGATGGATGCATGCCAGGCAATCATCCAGCGCATGCGTCGCCTGCGGGTCATCGAGCACGGTTTCGATCGCGTGATGAGCCTGCTTCAGCGTTTCGGCAATCTCGCCCTTGACCCACTCGAGGGCCACATAGTCGTGCCGATCACCCATAACCACTCCAATCACAATTCAGATACCCATGGGCGGTTCAAGCTTTGTCCACAACCTGCGCCTTGGCATCCGGCAAGGTGAAACCGGACACCGAACGACGCAACTGACTGGCCATTTTCGCCAGATTGCCGATGCTGTCAGCCGTGGCGGTGGAACCCGACGACGTCTGCGAGGTGATCTGCTGGATCACGTTCATCGTCAGGGAAATCTGACCGGCCGACGACGTCTGCTGTTGCGCTGCATTGGAAATGCTCTGGATCAACGCCGCAAGTGTCTTGGAAACGCCTTCGATTTCTTCCAGGGCCACACCGGCATCCTGCGCCAGACGAGCGCCACGCACCACTTCGGTCGTCGTCTGCTCCATGGAGATGACCGCTTCGTTGGTGTCGGTCTGGATCGCCCGCACCAGGGTTTCGATCTGCCGGGTAGCGGCGGACGAGCGCTCGGCCAGGCGCTGCACTTCATCGGCGACCACGGCGAAACCGCGACCGGCATCACCGGCCATGGATGCCTGGATGGCCGCGTTGAGGGCCAGGATGTTGGTCTGGTCGGCAATGTCATCGATCAGGCTGACAATGTCGCCGATTTCCTGTGATGACTCGCCCAGGCGCTTGATGCGTTTGGCGGTGTCCTGAATCTGTTCGCGAATGTTGTCCATGCCGTGGATGGTGTTGTGCACCACCTCGTTGCCCTTGTTGGCGATCTCCACCGAGCGCTCGGCAACCGCCGAAGATTCCGCCGCGTTGGCCGACACCTGGTCTATGGACTCGGCCATGTCGTTGATCGCCATGGAGGCCTCGGAAATCTGCTGGGCCTGATGTTCCGACGCCTGGGCCAAGTGCATGGCGGTGGCCTGGGTTTCCTGCACGGCGGCGGCGACCTGGCCGGCGGTGAGGTTGATGGTCGCGACCAGATCGCGCAGTTGGTCGACGGAGTAATTGATCGAGTCGGCGATGGTGCCGGTAAAGTCTTCGGTCACCGAGGCCGTCACCGTGAGGTCGCCATCGGCCAGGTCTTCGATTTCGTCGAGCAGGCGCATGATCGCGTTCTGGTTTCGCTCGTTTTTCTCGGCGGTTTCGCGCAACTGACGATTGGTTTCGCGCACCATCACCATGCCGATCAGGATGATCGAAGCCAGCGCCAACAAGCCCAGCACATAGCCGCCAATGGTGTCCGTGGTGCGCCCACCGACCATGTTTTCGAAACCGCTGGCCAGGTGTGAGGCTTCGTCGAGCAGGGTTTGCGACAGGCTGAAAATGTTCGAGGCCGATTCGCGGACCTTGAACAGCTCCGGCGAGGTTTCGAGGATCTCGTCCACCGAGCCCGAGACGAACTCGAACAGCTCGGAGATTTCCGCGAGTCGCGCACGGGCGTCACGGTCTTCGACCTGGCTGACCTTGAGCGCCGGGTCGCCCTGGAGCATGCCGTTGAGCACCTTGCCGAACTGCGTCGCGTCGCGTCCGAACGCATCGGCGGCCTGCTGTGAATTTTCGTCGCCGGCCAACACCGTGTTGACCGCGCCGAGGATCCGTTCGGCCAGCAGCGACTGGCGCTGGGCCATCGCCACCTGGGCCGCCGGGGCGCCCCGTTGCAGCAGGATCTCGACGACTTTCTCGTACTCGACCTGCAACTGCGGCACGGTTTCGGCCAGGGTCGCGGCGACCTGATGCAGCGACAGTACGGTTTGCTCGCTGGAAAGAATCGCATCGGTGTTTTTCAGCAGGCGTTCCCAGTCCTGTTGCACTGCACGCATCTCTGGACGCACGGTGGCGGGGGCTGGCGGCAGGCCGGTGACCGGGTCACCCTTCTTCAGATAACCCCAGCGCCGGGCAAAATCGTTGCGCGCATCGCTGAGCAACTTGAACGCGGCAGCCTTGCCGGCGGCGGCTTCGGTGGCGTTCTTGGCGATCCGCTGGGACAGCACGCGCAGCTCGCCGGCGTGGCCGATGTACTGTTTGTCGTAGAGAGCCTGGGTGTTGAGGTACGCGAAGTTGGCGAACAGCAGCATGATGAAGACGATCAGCGCGAGGAACAGCACGATAATCTGCGACCGGCTGCGCGACCCTTCCAATGGCTTGCCTGCTTTTGCTTTTATCATCGGTCCTCGCCTGTTAACCCATTTCCGGTCCTGCCCGAGACCCTGTGGGAGCGGGCTTGCTCGCGAAAGCGGTAGATCAGCCAATATCAATGTTGAATGGACTGCCGCCTTCGCGAGCAAGTCGGATCGCCGCACCGCCGCTCCCACATTGGCTCTCTGTTGTTGCGCTTACACCGCGACGTTCATGAACCCTTGGGACTGCGTCAACGCAAACGGGCTGAACACCTGCCAGCACTGCTCGCGCTGAAACCGGCCTTTGACGAACGCCGCCACCGGTCCCTTCAATTCGTCTGCCGGCACCGGCTCCAGGCTGTCCTGGGCAAAGTGCTGGAGGCCGAAGACTTCATCGACCAGCAACCCGGCAAACACCTCTTCATGTTCCACCACCAACACCCGGCGCTGCCGACGCGCCGCCGAAAGCTCGTGCCCGAAGAAGCCGCACAGGTCCATGACCGGCAGCAAACGCCCGCGCAGGTTGGCGACACCCTTGACCCAGGGCTTGACCCCCGGTAGCTGAGTGGAGCGCGGCTCATGCAAGACTTCGCTGACTTCGCTCATGGGCGCGACGTACCAGTGTTCGCCCAGGCGAAAACCGATACCGCTCCAGCTGTCCCGCCGGGCCGGCTGGGAGGGCAAGTCCGCCGCCAGCAGACGACAGCGCTGGTCGATTTGCAGCAGCAGTTCGAAAGCCGTCAGCGACTCGTTCATGATCTGTCGATCAACCGGCCAGCACGTTGTTCAGGGTCTTGATCAGGGTGTCTTCATCGACCGGCTTGGTCAGGTAGTCCTTGGCGCCCTGGCGCGTGCCCCAGACCTTGTCGGTATCCTGATCCTTGGTGGTGATGATGATCACCGGGATGTGCCCGGTTTCCGGGTCCTTGGTCAACTGGCGGGTTGCCTGGAAGCCGTTGAGGCCGGGCATGACGATGTCCATCAGCACCGCATCGGGCTTTTCCTGGCGGGCCAGGGCCACGCCGTCGGCACCGTTTTCGGCTTTCAACACTTCATGACCGTGCTTTTCCAGCATGCCGGTCAGTTTGTACATTTCGGTCGGCGAATCATCGACGATCAGAATACGTGCCATGGTCTTCCCCATTCTTGTCGACGCCGGGCCCGATGGCCGAGCGTCACTGTGCGTGTCCTACTGCGGCAAAACGGCGGCGAAGCCAGGAACATGGGCCTGGATCGCATCAAGCAATTCTTCCTTGCTGAAAGGTTTGGTCAAAAACTGGTCGGAGCCGACGATGCGCCCCTTGGCCTTGTCGAACAGCCCGTCCTTGGACGACAGCATAATCACCGGCGTGGACTTGAACGCACTGTTGTTCTTGATCAGAGCGCAGGTCTGATAGCCATCCAGGCGCGGCATCATGATGTCGACAAAGATGATGCCGGGGTGGTTGTCGACAATCTTGGCCAGGGCATCAAAACCGTCGACGGCCGTGATGACCTCACAACCCACGTTCTTGAGCAGCGTTTCGGCGGTGCGACGGATCGTCTTCGAATCGTCGATTACCATGACCTTCAAGGCGCTGGGGTGCCGTTCCATAAAATGCTCTACCGTCGCCTTTGCGAAACAAATTGTCCGTTTGCCGGTTAACGCGGCTCGAAACCCTTGATGTTCAAGGGCCGGCACGACATGGCAGCCTTTTTAGCACAGTCTCCAAAACCAATCTATCGGCCGACCGGCAAGGTGGTTTTTCCTTGACCGGGAACACACTCAGCGCCACTCTGACGCCACTTTTATATGACCCTTTGGCCTGACTTGTGGGAGCGAGCCTGCTCGCGATGGTGTATCAGCTGCATAGGTGTCGACTGACACTCCATCGCGAGCAAGCTCGCTCCTACAGAAGATCAATATCCGGCCCTAAATTTTCGAGGAAAACCCAATGAGCGTTCGCGTCGGGATTGTCATGGACCCTATCGCCAGCATTTCCTATAAAAAGGATAGCTCGCTGGCCATGCTGCTGGCCGCGCAGAAGCGTGGCTGGGAACTGTTCTACATGGAACAGCGCGACCTGTATCAGGGCGAAGGCCAGGCCCGGGCGCGGATGCGTCCACTGCAGGTTTTCGCCAACCCGGAAAAATGGTTCGAACTGGGTGCCGAAAGTGACGCGCTGCTGAGCGATCTGGACGTGATCCTGATGCGCAAGGATCCGCCGTTCGACATGGAGTTCGTCTACTCCACCTATTTGCTGGAACAGGCCGAGCGCGCTGGTGTGCTGGTGGTCAACAAGCCGCAAAGCCTGCGCGACTGCAACGAGAAGCTGTTCGCCACGCTGTTCCCGCAATGCACTCCGCCGACTATCGTCAGCCGTCGCCCTGACGTGCTGCGCGAATTCGCCGATCATCATGGCGATGTGATCCTCAAGCCGCTGGACGGCATGGGCGGTTCTTCGATCTTCCGCCACACCGCAGGGCATCCGAACCTGTCGGTGATCCTCGAAACCCTGACCCTGCATGGTCAGCAGCAAATCATGATCCAGGGTTACCTGCCGGCCATCGTCGATGGCGACAAGCGCATCCTGATGATCGACGGCGAGCCTGTGGATTATTGCCTGGCGCGGATTCCGGCCCAGGGCGAAACCCGTGGCAACCTGGCCGCCGGTGGTCGTGGCGAAGCCCGTCCATTGACCGACAAGGACCGCTGGATCGCCGCGCAAGTCGGCCCGACCCTGCGTGAAAAAGGCCTGTTGTTCGTGGGTCTGGACGTGATCGGCGAGCACCTGACCGAGATCAACGTCACCAGTCCGACCTGCATTCGCGAGATCGATAACGCGTTTGGCACTGACATCGGCGGCATGTTGATGGATGCCATCGATCAGAAGCTCAAGGCACGTTGATTAGCCAAACCAACATTGCGTTATCATGCGCGGCCTGTGAAAACGCGATGTTGGTTTCCTTGTCATGACCCTCCCGTCCGATCTGCCTGTTGAACTCGCCCACCGTGGCGTGCGCCCGGTCGATCGCCTCGGTTTTACCCTGTTTCTGGCAGCGCTGATCCACCTGGCCTTGTTGTTGGGTGTCGGATTTGCAGTGGTCGAGCCCAAGCAGATCAGCAAAACCCTGGAAATCACCCTCGCCACCTTCAAGAGCGAGAAGAAGCCCGAGAAAGCCGATTTCCTGGCTCAGGAGAATCAACAAGGCAGCGGCACCCTGGATAAAAAGGCGATTCCCAAGACCACCGAGGTCGCGCCGTTCCAGGACAACAAGGTGCAAAAGGTCACGCCACCGCCGGCCGCCAAGCCTGAAATTCAGGAAGCCCCACCCAAGGCTGCCGTGACCACCGTGGCGCCGAAACCGAAAAAGGCCCCCGCCAAGACCGAGGAGCCCAAGACCGAGGTCAAGCCCCAGGTCCAGGCGCCGACCTTCGACAGTGAGCAACTGTCCAGCGACATCGCCAGCCTCGAAGCGGAACTGGCCGCCGAACAACAGCTGTACGCCAAGCGCCCGCGTATTCACCGCTTGAGCGCAGCCTCGACCATGCGCGACAAGGGCGCCTGGTATAAGGACGAATGGCGCAAGAAAGTCGAGCGCATCGGCAACCTCAACTACCCCGATGAAGCGCGGCGCAAACAGATCTATGGCAACTTGCGCCTGATGGTGTCGATCAACCGTGATGGTTCGCTGTATGAAGTGCTGGTGCTGGAGTCTTCCGGGCAACCGCTGCTGGACCAGGCGGCGCAACGGATCGTCCGGCTGGCGGCACCGTTTGCGCCGTTTACCGGGGATTTGTCGGATATCGACCGGCTGGAGATCATCCGCACCTGGAAGTTTGCCCGTGGGGATCGACTCTCAAGCAATTGACCACCGCAAATCCCCTGTGGGAGCGGGCTTGCTCGCGAATGCGGTCAGTCATTCAATATAGATGTCGACTGACACGACGCCTTCGCGAGCAAGCCCGCTCCCACATTTGATCCGTGTCGACTGCCAAATTGCGGCATCCCCAGCTTGTCAGTTCGCCCCTCGAACGCCACACTAGCGGTCATGAAAAACGTCAGCCCCAGCTACCTCAAGCATCAATTCCTGATCGCCATGCCACACATGGCCGACCCGAACTTTGCGCACACCTTGACCTACATCGTCGAGCACACGGCCAATGGCGCCATGGGGCTGGTGGTCAACCGTCCGCAAGATCTGAACCTGGCCGATATCCTTGAGCAATTGCGCCCGGAAATCGAACCGCCAGCGCTCTGCCAGCATGTGCCGATCTTCATCGGTGGCCCGGTGCAGACCGATCGCGGCTTCGTCCTTCACCCCAAGGGTCAGAGCTTCCAGGCGACCGTTGATCTGGAAGACGAGTTGGCCCTGTCGACCTCCCAGGACGTGCTGTTCGCCATCGCTGACGGCGTCGGCCCGGCAAAAAGCCTGATTGCCCTCGGCTACGCCGGTTGGGAAGCCGGGCAGCTTGAAGCAGAACTGGCGCAGAACGCCTGGCTGAACTGCCCGTTCGACGCCGACATCCTGTTCAATACCAGCAGTGAGTTGCGCCTGGAAGCGGCGGCCAAGCACCTGGGCGTCAACCTCAGCCTGCTGACCAGCCAGGCGGGGCACGCCTGATGGCTCTGCGGCTGATTCTCGGATTCGACTACGGCACCAAACAGATCGGCGTTGCGGTCGGCCAGGTGATTACCGGCCAGGCCCGCGAGCTGTGCACCCTGAAAGCGCAGAACGGCATTCCCGACTGGAACCAGCTCGAAGCCCTCATCAAAGAGTGGAAACCCGATGCCGTGGTGGTTGGCCTGCCGTTGAACATGGACGGCACGCCCAGCGACATGTGCGCCCGCGCGGAAAAGTTTGCCCGGCGCCTGAACGGTCGCTTCAACCTGCCCTTTTATACCCACGATGAACGCCTCACCACCTTCGAAGCCAAGGGCGAACGCCTGGCTCGTGGCGGCCAGAAAGGCAGTTACCGCGACAACCCGGTCGATGCCATCGCCGCCGCCCTGCTGCTGCAAGGCTGGCTCGACGAAAACACCGCACTGTTTGAATCCTGAAGAGCCGCTGTGCGTCTCTCTTAGCTACAACCCGAGCCACTTCCCGCACAAGCTGGCTCGAACCCAAGAAGGAGCAACCATGAGCCTGCCCAATCCCGCCGAACTGGTCAGCCAGATGGCAACCCGACTTGACGCTTATCTGGCCAAACGAGGCATCAGCGACCCGCGCTTCATTGGCATCCGTACCGGCGGCGTCTGGGTGGCCCAGGCCCTGCTCAAGGAACTGGGCAGCAATGAGCCCCTCGGCACCCTGGACGTGTCCTTCTACCGCGACGATTTCAGCCAGAACGGCCTGCACCCGCAGGTTCGCCCTTCGGCGCTGCCGTTCGAGATCGAAGGCCAGCACCTGGTGCTGATCGACGACGTGCTGATGAGCGGCCGCACCATCCGCGCTGCCATGAACGAGTTGTTCGACTACGGCCGCCCGGCCAGCGTAACGCTGGTGTGCCTGCTGGACCTGGACGCCGGCGAACTGCCGATCCGCCCGAACGTGGTTGGCGCGACCCTGTCGCTGGCGGCCCACGAACGGGTGAAGCTGTCCGGCCCGGAGCTTGCGCTCGAACTGCAAGACCTCGCCCTTTAATTCGCCCTATTGAGAGTCCCCCTCGCGATGACGCCTCTAGAAACCAAGCGCCCGCTGCAGCTCAATGATCAGGGCCAGCTGCGCCATTTCCTCTCGCTCGACGGCTTGCGCCGCGAGCTGTTGACGGAAATCCTCGACACCGCCGACTCCTTCCTCGAAGTCGGCGCCCGGGCCGTGAAGAAAGTCCCGCTGCTGCGCGGCAAGACCGTGTGCAACGTGTTCTTCGAGAACTCGACCCGCACCCGCACCACCTTCGAACTGGCGGCCCAGCGGTTGTCGGCGGACGTGATCACCCTCAACGTGTCCACGTCGTCGGCGAGCAAGGGCGAAACCCTGCTCGACACCCTGCGCAACCTGGAAGCCATGGCCGCCGACATGTTCGTCGTGCGCCACGGTGATTCGGGTGCCGCGCACTTCATCGCCGAACATGTCTGCCCACAGGTGGCGATCATCAACGGCGGTGACGGCCGGCACGCGCACCCGACCCAGGGCATGCTCGACATGCTGACCATCCGCCGGCACAAGGGCGGGTTCGAAAACCTTTCGGTGGCCATCGTCGGCGACATCCTGCACTCGCGGGTCGCGCGCTCGAACATGCTGGCCCTGAAAACCCTCGGTTGCCCGGATATCCGCGTGATCGCGCCGAAAACCCTGCTACCGATCGGCATCGAGCAATACGGCGTGAAGGTCTACACCGACATGACCGAAGGCCTGAAGGACGTGGACGTGGTGATCATGCTGCGCCTGCAGCGTGAACGCATGACCGGCGGCCTGTTGCCGAGCGAGGGCGAGTTCTATCGCCTGTTCGGCCTGACCACCGCGCGCCTGGCCGGTGCCAAGCCCGATGCCATCGTGATGCACCCGGGGCCGATCAACCGTGGGGTGGAAATCGAGTCTGCGGTGGCCGACGGCCCGCATTCGGTGATCCTCAACCAGGTGACCTACGGGATCGCCATTCGTATGGCGGTACTGTCCATGGCCATGAGCGGGCAGACTGCCCAGCGCCAATTCGAGCAGGAGAACGCCCAGTGAAGCTCAGCATTCTCGGTGCCCGCGTGATCGATCCGGCCAGCGGCCTGGATCAAGTGACCGATATCCACATTGAAGCCTGCAAAGTCGTCGCCCTTGGCGCGGCGCCAGCCGGTTTTGTCGCCATCGACACGATCGACGCCAAAGGCCTGGTGGCCGCTCCCGGCCTGGTCGACCTCAACGTTGCCCTGCGCGAGCCGGGCTACAGCCGCAAAGGCTCGATTGTCAGCGAAACCCGCGCGGCGGCGGCTGGCGGCGTGACCAGCCTGTGCTGCCCGCCAAAGACCAAACCGGTGCTGGACACCTCGGCGGTGGCTGAACTGATCCTCGACCGCGCCCGTGAGGCCGGCAACACCAAAGTCTTCCCGATTGGCGCCCTGAGCAAAGGCCTGGACGGCGAACAGCTCGCCGAACTCGTGGCACTGCGTGATGCCGGTTGCGTGGCCTTCGGTAATGGCCTGGAGAGCTTCCGCAACACCCGCACGCTGTGCCGGGCACTGGACTACGCAGCGACTTTCGACCTGACAGTGATTTTCAACTCCCAGGATCACGACCTGGCCGAGGGTGGCCTGGCTCACGAAGGTCCGACCGCCAGCTTCCTGGGCTTGCCGGGCATTCCGGAAAGTGCCGAGACCGTCGCCCTGGCCCGGGACCTGCTGCTGGTTGAACAGACCGGCGTGCGCGCACACTTCAGCCAGCTCACCAGCGCACGCGGTGTGGAGCTGATCGCCCAGGCCCAGGCCCGGGGCCTGAAGGTGACCGCGGATGTTGCCCTGTACCAGTTGATCCTGACCGACGAAGCCCTGATCGGCTTCAGCAGCCTGTATCACGTCCAGCCGCCGCTACGCACCCACGCCGACCGCGAAGGCCTGCGCGCAGCGGTGAAATCGGGCGTGATCTCGGCCATTTCCAGCCATCACCAACCCCATGAGCGTGACGCCAAACTGGCACCGTTCGGCGCGACCGAGCCAGGCATCAGCAGCGTTGAACTGCTATTGCCACTGGCAATGACCTTGATTGAAGACGGCTTGCTGGACCTGCCGACACTGCTCAAGCGCCTGAGCGCCGGCCCTGCCGAGGCCTTGCGCCTGCCGGCAGGCAAACTGGCGGTGGGTGGTGCGGCGGACATCGTACTGTTCGACCCGACGGCCTCTACAGTGGCGGGTGAAACCTGGCTGTCCAAGGGCGAAAACTGCCCGTTCATTGGCCACAGCTTGCCGGGTGTGGTGCGTTACACCCTGGTGGATGGGCGCATTAGCCACCAGGCTTAAAACCGCATCGCCTGCATTCGCGAGCAAGCCCGCTCCCACATAAATCTCCAGTGACCACATATTGTGTGAACACCAGAGATCAAATGTGGGAGCGGGCTTGCTCGCGAAGACTGACTAAAAGGCGCCGCGACTCTGCGCGTTACGCACAGAAACCTGGTCATTCAACGTCCAGAAGTCATACAGCACCCCGAGAAAGAACAACCCGCCGGTCAGCAGGTACAGCAACCCACTGATCCATTTCCCCTGATACATCCGGTGTACACCGAACACCCCGAGAAACGTCAGCAGGATCCACGCCACGTTGTATTCGATGGGGCCTGCGGTAAACCGCAGGTCAGCCTCGCGATCCATCGCCGGGATCAGGAAAAGGTCGATCAGCCAACCGATCCCCAGCAAGCCCAAGGTGAAGAACCAGATCGTCCCGGTCACCGGCCTGCCGTAATAGAAGCGGTGAGCGCCGGTAAAACCGAAAATCCACAGCAGGTAACCGATCACTTTGCTGTGGGTGTCTTGCTGCTGAACAGCCTGTTGATAGGGGTTCATGAATGACCTCGATTCACACGATAGATAAATATTCTTTAATTCTTTGTGACTTTTTTACAGGCACCCGACGTATGGCAAATGCTACCTTCACGCCTGTCAAAGCCTTGTAACACAAGACTCCTGTCCGACAATTGCGCCATTTTGCCGCTTTTTTGCCACCATTGCCCTCCTGATTGAATCGACCAACGGCCTCGGAAGCAGCAAAAAAGCTGTTATAAAGTTGCGCGCTAACTTATTAAGAGCCTTGCCTAATGCGTTCATTTTTCAAGACATGGCTAACCATTTGCCTTTTGATGCCACTGGCCGCCCACGCCACCAATCGTGAGCAACGTCTTCCAAACGTTAATGGTTACACCCCAAAATCCCATGCCTCTGCTCCTTCGAGCAAAGACAAAAAATCCGCTAAATATGCTCCAAGCCTGGCCAGCAACAAAAGCGGCCTGGTTCCACCGATGGGCACCAAGGAAAGCAGCGACGTGCTGAGCCGCGCCGTGAACGTCCTCGGCACTCCTTATCGTTGGGGCGGCAGCAGCCCAAGCAAAGGTTTCGATTGCAGCGGCCTGGTGAAATACGCGTTCAACGACGCCACGTTCGACCTGCCACGCACCTCCAACGCCATGGCCAGCGGTCATGGGGAGAAAGTCGATCGCAACGACCTGAAGCCGGGCGACCTGATTTTCTTCAACATCAAGAGCCGTCGGGTCAATCACGTTGCCATTTACCTGGGCAACGACCGTTTCATCCACGCTCCACGTCGCGGCAAGTCGGTGTCCATCGACACTTTGAAGAAACCGTACTGGGAAAACCACTACGTGGTTGCCAAGCGGGTTCTGCCGAAAGAACAGAATGCGTTGCGGGTTGTTCAGCGCTGATTTCAGTGCCCTGAATCTGCATCGAGCATGATGGCCCCATCGCGAGCAAGCCCGCTCCCACAGGATTAATGCAGTCCATGTGGGAGCGGGCTTGCTCGCGAAGAGGCCCTTGAAAGCACCACAAATCCTCATCAAAACCCATCCGGCGACCGCGCCGTCTCCCGCGCATGGTCGCGACTGACCAACCCCTTGGTCACCAGGTCCTTCAAGCTCATATCCAGCGTCTGCATCCCCAACGACCCTCCCGACTGAATCGCCGAGTACATCTGCGCCACCTTGTCCTCGCGGATCAGGTTGCGGATTGCCGATGTCCCCAGCATGATCTCGTGGGCCGCGATGCGTCCGCCGCCGATTTTCTTCACCAGGGTCTGGGACACCACCGCCAGCAGCGACTCGGAAAGCATCGAGCGCACCATCGACTTCTCGTCCCCCGGAAACACGTCGACCACCCGATCGATGGTTTTCGCTGCCGACGTGGTGTGCAGCGTGCCGAACACCAGATGGCCGGTTTCGGCCGCGGTCAATGCCAGGCGAATAGTCTCCAGATCGCGCATCTCCCCCACCAGGATCACATCCGGGTCTTCCCGCAGCGCCGAACGCAAGGCGGTGGCGAAACTACGGGTATCGCGGTGGACTTCACGCTGATTGATCAGGCATTTGCGCGACTCGTGAACGAACTCGATGGGGTCCTCGATGGTGAGGATGTGGTGATGACGATGGGTATTGAGGTAATCGATCATCGCCGCGAGCGTGGTGGATTTGCCGGAACCGGTCGGGCCGGTCACCAGCACCAGGCCACGGGGAGCGTCGGTCATCTTGTGGAATACGTCGCCCATGCCCAGTTCGTCCATGCTCTGCACTTTTGCCGGGATGGTGCGAAACACGGCACCCGCGCCACGGTTCTGGTTGAACACATTGACCCGAAAGCGCGCCACGCCGGGCACGTCGAAGGAAAAGTCGGTTTCCAGATGCTTTTCGAAATCCACCCGCTGGGTGTCATTCATGATGGCATGGATCAGTGCCTGCACCTGCTGGTGGTCCAGGGGCGGCAGGTTGATGCGCCGCACATCGCCATCCACCCGAATCATCGGCGGCAGGCCGGCGGACAGGTGCAGGTCGGATGCGCCCTGTTTGGCGCTGAAAGCCAGCAGTTCGGTGATATCCATAGCGTCTCTCAATTCCAGTAGAATGCCGCGAACCTTCAGACCGCTGGCGCCTCTTGATGTCCACCATAGCAGACAACATTCTCGAAGTTAGTTCGCGCATAAACGCCGCAACACTCGCCGCCAACCGTGCCGAAAACAGTGTCCGGTTGCTGGCCGTGAGCAAGACCAAACCCGCTCAAGACCTGCGTGAAGCCTACGCTGCCGGCCTGTGCGACTTTGGCGAGAACTACCTGCAGGAAGCGCTGGGCAAGCAAGTCGAACTGGCCGACTTGCCCTTGATCTGGCACTTCATCGGCCCCATTCAATCGAACAAGACTCGTGCTATCGCCGAGCACTTCGACTGGGTGCATTCCGTGGATCGTCTGAAAGTCGCACAACGCCTGTCCGAACAACGTCCCGCCGATTTGCCACCCCTGAACATCTGCATTCAGGTCAATGTCAGCGGTGAAGCCAGCAAATCCGGCTGCACCCCGGCCGACCTGCCGGCCCTGGCCAACGCCATCAGCAACCTGCCGCGCCTGAAACTGCGCGGGTTGATGGCAATCCCCGAGCCGACTGAAGATCGCGCTGCCCAGGATGCCGCTTTCGCTGCCGTGCAAAACCTGCAAGCCAGCCTGAACCTGCCACTCGACACACTTTCCATGGGCATGAGCCACGACCTTGAGTCAGCCATTGCCCAGGGTGCCACCTGGGTCCGTATTGGTACGGCCCTGTTTGGCGCCCGCGACTACAGCCAGCCGTAAACATGGCTGACACACTTCTGAATAAGGACCTGACATGAGCAAGACACGTATTGCCTTTATCGGTGCCGGCAACATGGCCGCCAGCCTGATCGGCGGCCTGCGGGCCAAAGGTCTGGAAGCCGCACAGATCCGCGCCAGCGATCCGGGCGAAGAAACACGCGCCCGCGTGAGTGCTGAACACGGCATCGAAACCTTTGCCGACAACGCCCAGGCCATCGATGGCGCCAACGTCGTCGTGCTGGCGGTCAAGCCGCAGGCGATGAAAACCGTGTGCGAAGCTCTGCGCCCAAGCCTCAAACCCGATCAACTGGTGGTTTCGATTGCCGCGGGTATCACCTGCGCCAGCATGAACAACTGGCTCGGCGCCCAGCCAATCGTGCGCTGCATGCCCAACACCCCGGCGCTGGTGCGTCAGGGCGCGAGCGGCCTGTTCGCAACAGCCGAAGTGTCAGCCGAACAGCGTCAGCAGGCCCAGGAGTTGCTGTCCGCGGTCGGTATCGCCCTATGGCTGAATGAAGAGCAGCAACTGGATGCCGTCACCGCCGTTTCCGGCTCGGGCCCGGCGTATTTCTTCCTGCTGATCGAAGCCATGACCGCCGCCGGAGTGAAACTCGGCCTGCCGGCGGACATCGCCGCGCAACTGACCTTGCAAACCGCCCTTGGCGCCGCCCACATGGCGGTCTCCAGCGACGTCGACGCGGCCGAGTTACGCCACCGTGTCACCTCGCCTGCGGGCACCACGGAAGCTGCAATCAAGTCGTTCCAGGCCAATGGCTTTGAAGCCCTGGTCGAGAAAGCACTCGGCGCTGCCGCGCATCGCTCGGCCGAGATGGCTGAGCAACTTGGCCGCTAATCAGCTCTTACAAAGGAATCAATAATGCTCGGACTCAATGACGCTGCCATTTTCATCATTAAAACCTTGGGCAACCTGTACCTGCTGATCGTGCTATTGCGCTTCATCCTGCAATTGGTCCGGGCAAATTTTTACAACCCGCTCTGCCAGTTCATCGTGAAAGCCACTCAACCACTGCTCAAGCCACTGCGCCGGTTCATCCCGAGCATGTTCGGTCTGGACATGTCGTCGCTGGTACTGGCGCTGATCGTGCAGATAGTGCTGATGGCGGTCATCCTGCTGCTCAAAGGCTTCCAGGTCGACCTGCTGCTGTTGGTGCCTTGGGCTCTGATCGCCCTTTTCTCGCTGTTTTTGAATGTACTGTTCTACGCGATGATCATCAGCGTGATTCTGTCCTGGGTTGCACCGGGCAGCCACAACCCTGGCGCAGAACTGGTCGCTCAGATCACTGAACCGGTCCTTGCGCCGTTCCGCCGGATCATCCCTAACCTGGGTGGTCTCGACATCTCGCCGATCTTCGCGTTCATCGTGATCCAGTTGCTGCAAAGCTGGCTGATCCCGCGCATTGCTTACCTTGCCTTCATGCCGCAAGGACTCGGCCTGATCTGATGAGCTACTTTCGCTGGGACGGTGACGACCTGATTCTGGAGTGTCACCTGCAGCCGGCAGCCCGCAGTGATGATTTCTGCGGGCTGCACGGCGATCGCCTGAAGATCCGCCTGACCGCGCCGCCGGTCGAGGGCAAGGCAAACGCGTATCTGATGGCGTTTCTGGCCAAGGCCTTTGGCGTGTCCAAGAGCCAGGTCAGCCTGATCAGCGGCGAGTTGAACCGGCAGAAACGGGTGCGGATCTGCTCGCCGAAGAAGTTGCCGGATTTGCCTGATCTGGTGCGTCCGGCAGGCTGATCGCGTCATCGTTCATCGCGAGCAGGCTCGCTCCCACATTGGAATGCATACCCTTGTGGGAGCGAGCCTGCTCGCGATGAACGATGACGCGGTCTACCCGGGAAAAATCAGCTCGGACCTTTGCTTGCCGCTAACCCCAGCGGTCTTTAGACTTACGCCTCATTTCAATGAGAGCAGGGTCGATGCCAGCTGCCTTCCCCCCCGATTCTGTTGGTCTGGTGACGCCGCAAGTGGCGCACTTCAGTGAACCCCTGGCGTTGGCCTGCGGCCGTTCGCTCCCGGCCTATGACCTGATTTACGAAACCTACGGCACGCTCAACGCCACGGCGAGCAACGCCGTGCTGATCTGCCACGCCCTGTCCGGTCACCACCACGCCGCCGGTTTTCACAGCGTCGACGACCGCAAACCCGGTTGGTGGGACAGCTGCATCGGTCCCGGCAAGCCGATCGACACCAGCAAGTTCTTCGTGGTCAGCCTGAACAACCTCGGCGGCTGCAACGGCTCCACCGGCCCGAGCAGCATCAACCCGGACACCGGCAAGCCGTTCGGCGCCGACTTCCCGGTGTTGACCGTCGAGGATTGGGTACACAGCCAGGCGCGCCTGGCGGATCGTCTCGGCATCGCCCAGTTCGCGGCCGTGATCGGCGGCAGCCTCGGCGGCATGCAGGCGATGCAATGGAGCATCACTTACCCTGACCGCATCCGTCACTGCCTGGCCATCGCTTCGGCGCCCAAGCTGTCGGCACAGAACATCGCGTTCAACGAAGTGGCGCGCCAGGCGATCCTCACCGACCCGGAATTCCACGGCGGTTCGTTCCAGGAACACAACGTGATCCCCAAGCGCGGCCTGATGCTGGCGCGGATGGTCGGGCACATCACCTATCTGTCCGACGACTCCATGGGCGAGAAATTCGGCCGCGGGCTCAAGAGCGAGAAGCTCAACTACGACTTCCACAGCGTCGAGTTCCAGGTTGAAAGCTACCTGCGCTATCAGGGCGAAGAGTTCTCCGGGCGCTTCGATGCCAACACGTACCTGTTGATGACCAAAGCGCTCGATTACTTCGATCCGGCGGCGAACTTCGACGATAACCTGGCGAAAACCTTTGAAGGTGCCAAAGCCAAGTTCTGCGTGATGTCGTTCACCACCGATTGGCGCTTCTCCCCTGCCCGCTCGCGGGAACTGGTGGACGCACTGATGGCCGCGCGCAAGGACGTCTGCTACCTCGAGATCGACGCTCCGCAAGGCCACGACGCCTTCCTGATTCCGATCCCGCGCTATCTGCAGGCATTCGGCAATTACATGAACCGCATTACGTTGTGAGAAAGCCATGAGAGCTGATCTGGAAATCATCCAGGAATGGATCCCCGCCGGCAGCCGCGTGCTCGACCTCGGGTGCGGCGATGGCGAACTGCTGACCTGGCTGCGCGATAACAAACAAGTCACCGGTTATGGCCTGGAAAACGACGCCGACAACATCGCCGAGTGCGTGGCCAAGGGCATCAACGTCATAGAACAGGACTTGGACAAGGGCCTGGGCAACTTTGCCAGCAACAGTTTCGACATCGTGGTCATGACCCAGGCGCTGCAAGCGGTGCACTACCCGGACAGGATCCTCGAGGAAATGCTGCGCGTCGGCCGTCAGTGCATCATCACTTTCCCGAATTTCGGTCACTGGCGCTGCCGCTGGTACCTGGCGAGCAAGGGCCGCATGCCGGTTTCCGAATTCCTGCCGTACACCTGGTACAACACGCCGAACATTCACTTCTGCACCTTCGCGGACTTTGAAGCCTTGTGTCGCGAACGTGAGGCGAAGGTCATTGATCGGCTTGCCGTGGATCAACAGCATCGGCACGGGTGGGCCAGCAAGCTATGGCCTAATCTGTTAGGTGAGATCGGCATCTACCGGGTCAGCAGCCCGGGACTTGCCGACCACAAGGTCGCAGTCTGATCCACACTATTTCAAGGAGAACGATCATGGGTCGTCTAGCGTTGCTTCTACTCACTGCCTGCCTGAGCGTCACCGCCATGGCCGCCGACGCCATCAAGAGCGAACGCAAGGAAACCTTCGGCGACGTGACGGTGCACTACAACACCTTCAACTCCACCTACCTGCTACCGGACGTTGCCAAGGCCGCCCAGCTGACGCGCAGCAAGGATCAGGGCGTGATCAACATTTCGGTGATCAAGGCCGGCACGCCGATGACGGCCGAGGTCAGCGGCACCGTCAAAGACCTGACCAGCCAAAGCTACACACTGAACTTCAAACAGGTCACCGAGCAAGGAGCGATCTACTACATCGCCCAATACCCGGTACCCCAGCAGGAAATCCGCACCTTCAACATCAAGGTGCAGACCGGCGACAAGATCAACACCATCAATTTCAACCAAGAGCTCTTCCCTGGCCAATGATCAACTTCTCGCAACTCGTACTGGCCAGCCATAACGCCGGCAAACTCAAGGAACTCCAGGCCATGCTCGGTGAGTCGGTGCATCTGCGCTCGATTGGCGAGTTCAGCAGCGTCGAGCCTGAAGAGACTGGTTTGTCGTTCGTCGAGAACGCCATCCTCAAGGCCCGCAATGCCGCGCGCATCTCCGGCCTGCCGGCGCTGGCCGACGATTCCGGGCTGGCAGTGGATTTCCTTGGCGGTGCGCCGGGTATCTACTCGGCGCGTTACGCCGACGGCAAGGGCGATGCGGCGAACAACGCCAAGCTGCTCGACGTGCTGAAAGACGTGCCTGAAGCCGAACGTGGTGCGCAGTTCGTGTGCGTGCTGGCATTGGTGCGCCACGCCGATGATCCGTTGCCGATCCTCTGCGAAGGTTTGTGGCACGGGCGAATCCTGACCCAGGCCAGCGGCGAACACGGTTTCGGCTACGACCCGCTGTTCTGGGTGCCGGAGCGTAATTGCTCCAGCGCCGAGCTGAGCCCGAGCGACAAGAACCAGATCAGCCACCGCGCCCGTGCAATGGATCTGCTGCGCCAGCGTCTGGGCTTGAAATGACCCGTGAATCATCCGCGTCGCCGCTGATCTTCGGCGGCGATGCTCAATCGCCTCGGGCGGCCCTGCCTGTGCTGCCGCCGCTGGCGCTGTATATCCACATCCCGTGGTGCGTGCGCAAATGCCCTTATTGCGACTTCAACTCCCACACCGCCAGCCCCGTGCTGCCGGAAGAAGAGTACGTCGACGCATTGCTGGCCGATCTCGATCAGGACCTGCACGCCGTTTATGGTCGTGAGCTGAGCTCGATTTTCTTCGGTGGCGGCACGCCAAGCCTATTCAGCGCTGATTCGCTGGGTCGCTTGCTCAAAGGCGTCGAACAGCGCATCCCGTTTGCCAGCGACATCGAAATCACGCTGGAAGCCAATCCGGGGACGTTCGAGCAAGACAAGTTCGTGGCGTACCGGAAACTGGGGATCAATCGCCTGTCGATCGGCATCCAGAGCTTCCAGCAAGAAAAGCTCCAGGCTTTGGGCCGCATCCACAACGGCGACGAAGCCGTACGCGCCGCCGGCATGGCGCGGCAGGCCGGGTTCGACAACTTCAATCTGGACTTGATGCATGGCTTGCCGAATCAGTCCCTGGACGATGCCTTGGCCGACCTGCGCACAGCCATCGCCCTGAAACCGACACACCTGTCGTGGTATCAACTGACCCTGGAACCGAACACAGTGTTCTGGAACCAGCCGCCGACACTGCCGGAAGACGACACGCTGTGGGACATTCAGGAGGCCGGGCAAGCACTGCTGGTCGAACACGGTTACGCGCAATACGAAGTCTCGGCCTATGCCCTGCCCGGTCGCCTGGCGCGCCACAACCTCAATTACTGGAGTTTTGGCGACTTCATCGGCATCGGTGCCGGCGCCCATGGCAAGCTCAGTCATCCGGACGGGCGCATCATTCGCACTTGGAAGACCCGCCTGCCGAAGGATTACCTGAACCCGGCGAAGAGCTTCCAGGCAGGCGAGAAAGCGCTGGGCAACGATGAAATGCCGTTCGAATTCCTGATGAACGCGCTGCGCCTGACTGAAGGCGTCGAATCGCGGCTGTACCCGGAACGTACCGGCATGACGCTGGAAAGCCTTGCTGAAGGCCGCCGTGAAGCCGAACAAAGCGGCCTGTTGCAGGTCGAACCGTCACTTCTGGTAGCTACCGAGCGCGGACAACTCTTCCTCAACGACTTGCTGCAGAAATTTCTGACATAAGGAAATCGAATGGATTTGGTACTCGACCTGCTTGCCACCATGTCTCGCTGGAGCCGCAGCAACCTCTCGGAAATCGCCCTGGCCCTGGTGGGCTGCCTGCTGGTGCTGTTCGGTGCGGATTTCAAAGGCTGGGTCGAGCAGCGCCTGGGCAGCATCGCCGGCGCCTTGCGCGTGCCACTGATGTCCCTGCTGTGCATGATCGGCAGTGGCGCGGCGCTGATCTACGCCACACCATGGGTCGTGCGCGGCTTGAGCCAGTTCAACAACTACAGCCTGGCGCCGGTGTTGCTGGTGGTGCTGGTGTTGATTGGCGTAGTCGCCGACCGCCGCTGATCTCAGCCACACCCTAAAACAACTGTGGGAGCGAGCCTGCTCGCGAAAGCGGTGTGTCAGACAGCATTTCTGTCGACTGACACTCCCTCTTCGCGAGCAGGCTCGCCCCCACAGGTTGTATTGGGTGATGCTTAGGACTGTTTTTCGAACTTCAAATCCCAAACCCCATGCCCAAGACGTTCGCCACGGCGTTCGAACTTGGTGATCGGCCGCTCGGCCGGGCGCGGTACGCACTTGCCGTCTTCGGCGAGGTTGCGGTAACCCGGCGCGACGTTCATCACTTCCAGCATGTACTCGGCGTACGGTTCCCAGTCAGTGGCCATGTGCAGAATGCCACCAACCTTCAACTTGCTGCGCACCAATTCGGCGAAGGACGCCTGAACGATACGGCGCTTGTGGTGACGGCTCTTGTGCCACGGGTCCGGGAAAAACAGCATCAGGCGATCGAGGCTGTTGTCGGCGACGCAGCGGTTGAGCACTTCGATCGCATCGCAATCGTAGACCCGCAGGTTGGTCAGGCCTTGAGTCAGCACGCCATTGAGCAGTGCGCCGACACCCGGACGGTGCACCTCGACGCCAATGAAATCCTGCTCCGGCGCAGCCGCTGCCATTTCCAGCAGCGAATGGCCCATGCCGAAACCGATTTCCAGCGAGCGCGGTGCAGAGCGACCGAACACCTGGTCGAAATCCACCGGCGCGTCGGCCAGCGGCAGCACGAACAGCGGAGTGCCCTGCTCCAGGCCCTTTTGCTGGCCTTCGGTCATGCGCCCGGCGCGCATCACGAAACTCTTGATGCGGCGGTGTTGGCGCTCGTCGCCTTCTTCCGTCTGGATTGGCGTGTCGTTCGATTCAGTCATCAATGGCTCTTACTTGATCAGACCATCCAGCGGCGAAGAGGCGCTGGCATAGAGTTTTTTCGGCATACGGCCGGCGAGGTAAGCCAGGCGGCCTGCGACGATCGCATGTTTCATGGCTTCAGCCATCATGACCGGTTGCTGGGCATGTGCGATGGCCGAGTTCATCAGCACCGCATCACAACCCAGTTCCATGGCGATGGTGGCGTCGGAAGCAGTACCGACACCGGCATCCACCAGCACCGGGATCTTGGCTTCTTCGAGGATGATCTGCAGGTTGTACGGATTGCAGATCCCCAGACCGGAGCCGATCAGACCGGCCAGCGGCATGACGGCGATGCAGCCGATTTCCGCCAATTGACGGGCGATGATCGGGTCATCACTGGTATAGACCATCACGTCGAAGCCTTCCTTGACCAGCGTTTCGGCAGCCTTGAGGGTTTCGATCACGTTGGGGAACAGGGTTTTCTGGTCAGCCAGCACTTCCAGCTTCACCAGGTTGTGGCCATCGAGCAGCTCACGGGCCAGGCGGCAGGTGCGCACGGCTTCGATGGCGTCGTAGCAACCGGCGGTGTTCGGCAGGAAGGTGTAGCGATCCGGCGACAGCACTTCGAGCAGGTTCGGCTCGCCCTCGATCTGGCCAAGGTTGGTGCGGCGCACGGCGAAGGTGACGATCTCGGCACCCGAGGCTTCGATGGCCAGGCGGGTTTCTTCCATGTCACGGTACTTGCCGGTACCGACCAGCAAACGCGACTGGTAAGTACGACCGGCCAGGACGAAAGGCTTGTCGCTGCGAACGATGCTCATGGGAAATCCTCTGTAGGGGTGAGGTTCTTGCAGAATTCCTTATTAACCAAACGCTGTGAAAACGTCGCGAGCGAAGGAAAGACAAGGCAAAAACAGGCGAGGAAGCGGAGTTTACGGGTTGTAAATGAGCATTCCGAGCCTGTTTTTAACGCAGTATTTCCGAGCGCAGCAGTTTTCACAGTGTTTGGGGCTAGCCGCCGCCGATGGCGTGCACCACTTCGACGTTGTCGCCGTCGTTCAACGCGGTGTCTGCGTGCTGACTGCGCGGGACGATATCCAGATTGAGTTCGACCGCCACCCGGCGTCCGGTCAGGTCCAGACGGGTCAGCAGGGCCGCAACGGTTTCACCGTCGGGCAGTTCAAAGGATTCGCCGTTCAACTGAATGCGCATGCCGGATGCCGCCATCATTTTTAGGGGCTGGCATTCTAGCCCGATCAGTCAGGCCGACCCAAGCCATTCGTCATGAAATGGACCGTTAAGTCAGCTCAGGCGCCAGGCGGCAAGTCCAAGGCAAAACCAGCCCACCAGAAAGGCCAAGCCACCGAACGGGGTGACGATGCCGAGCTTGCTGATGCCCGTCAGCGTCAACATATACAGGCTGCCGGAAAACAGCAGGATACCGATGGCAAACGACGCAGCGGCCCAGGTGGCGAGTCGACCGGGAATTTGCGTGGCCAGCGCTGCGACACCGAGCAACGCCAGGGCGTGCACCAGTTGATAGGTGACGCCGGTGTGGAAGATCGCCAGGTACTCGGCGCTCAGGCGGCTCTTCAGGCCATGGGCGGCAAAGGCCCCGAGGCCGACACCGGTGAAGCCGAAAAAAGCGGCCAGCATCAGAAAGCCACGCAGCATGCAGAACTCCAGTCAGTTTCGATCCAAAGGGTCTGTATAATGGCCCGCTCAACGGGTTCGGCCAAGCCATCTCTATGCTGCGTATCTATTTCCGTCATTTCTCCAAGGCCGTACTCTGGTTCATGGGTGGCAGCGTATTGCTGGTGCTGATCTTTCGCGTGGTGCCGCCACCGGGGACGACGCTGATGGTCGAGCGCAAGATCGAATCCTGGTTTGACGGCGAACCCATCGACCTGCAACGGACCTGGAAACCCTGGGACGAGATCTCCGATGACCTGAAAGTCGCGGTGATTGCCGGCGAAGACCAGAAATTCCCGGAGCACTGGGGCTTCGATATCGGCGCGATTCAGGCGGCGTTTGCCCATAACGAGCGCGGCGGTTCGATCCGTGGCGCCAGCACCCTCAGCCAGCAAGTCTCGAAAAACCTGTTCCTGTGGTCTGGCCGCAGCTGGCTGCGCAAAGGCCTGGAAGCCTGGTTCACCGGACTGATCGAAGTGTTCTGGCCCAAGCAGCGGATTCTTGAGGTGTACCTCAACAGTGTCGAGTGGGATGACGGTGTGTTTGGCGCTGAAGCGGCGGCTCGGCATCACTTTGGTGTGAG
The DNA here is from genome assembly GCF_040448305.1 of Pseudomonas fluorescens. Taxonomy (NCBI): domain Bacteria; kingdom Pseudomonadati; phylum Pseudomonadota; class Gammaproteobacteria; order Pseudomonadales; family Pseudomonadaceae; genus Pseudomonas; species Pseudomonas fluorescens. The sequence continues at coordinate 6,396,463 of NZ_CP148752.1, forward strand.
CGCCAGGAACCTCAGCCGTCAGCAATCGAGCTTGTTGGCCGCCGTGCTGCCTAACCCCCGAGTCTGGAGCGCCAGCCATCCGACCGCTTACGTGGCGCGACGTGCCGGCTGGATTCGGCGACAGATGAGCCAGTTGGGTGGCGACAGCTATCTGGTCGGGCTGAACGACTCGCGTCGGGCGCCCTGGGCCCAATAACTGATCCCAATTTTTCAGACCCTGAAAACCACTGTGGGAGCGGGCTTGCCCGCGATGACGGCCTGACATTCAACTTTTATATTGAATGTTCGGACCTCATCGCGAGCAAGCTCGCTCCCACAGGATCAATGACCGCGGCGTTTTTTATTGCCTGTACAGTGCTTACGCAGCGATCGACACCTTGAGCTTGTTCATCGCGCTCTTCTCAAGCTGACGAATACGCTCGGCCGATACGTTGTACTTCTGCGCCAGGTCATGCAGCGTGGCTTTTTCTTCCGCCAGCCAGCGCTGGTAGAGGATGTCACGGCTGCGGTCGTCCAGCACTTCCAGCGCTTCGTGCAGGTTGTGGTTGGAGTTGTCGCTCCAGTCGGCGTCTTCCAGTTGACGCGCCGGGTCGTACCGGTGGTCTTCCAGATAGTTGGCCGGCGACTGGAAAGCACTGTCGTCGTCCGCTTCGGCAGCCGGGTCGAAGGCCATATCATGGCCCGTCAGGCGGCTTTCCATCTCGCGCACTTCCCGAGGCTCTACACCGAGGCTTTCCGCCACACGGTGGACTTCCTCGTTGTTCAGCCAGGCCAGGCGTTTCTTCTGGCTGCGCAGGTTGAAGAACAACTTGCGCTGGGCCTTGGTGGTCGCGACTTTCACGATGCGCCAGTTGCGCAGGATGAACTCGTGGATTTCCGCCTTGATCCAGTGCACGGCAAAGGACACCAGGCGCACGCCCATTTCCGGGTTGAAGCGCTTCACGGCCTTCATCAGGCCGACGTTGCCTTCCTGGATCAGGTCAGCCTGGGCCAGGCCGTAGCCGGAATAGCTACGGGCGATATGTACGACAAAACGCAGGTGGGCGAGCACCATCTGCCGAGCCGCCCCCAAATCCTGCTCATAATAGAGACTCTCGGCCAGTTCACGCTCCTGCTCCGGCGACAGCAATGGAATGCTGTTGACGGTGTGCACATAGGCCTCCAGGTTCGCACCCGGGACCAGAGCATATGCAGGTTGCAAAGAATTGGTCATACGAAAAAACCTCCGACTTACAAACTCGTGCAGTTCAGCACTGCGAAAATTGACCGGAAACCGAAAGACAAGTTCCCTAAAACCCAAAAACGCTGAAAGGTCAATACGAGCAAAATGATACTACTTAGGCGCAAGCTCCCTCAGGTGGCGTGCGACTGCAATCCATGCACCGATATACCCCAACAGCACCGCGCCAAGCAAGAGAGACAGACCGTCGGCAACTGGCACTCCAGCCAGTGCAAAATCACTGCCGTACAAACCGGCCAGCCCTACCACCGCGTCGTTCAGCCAATCAAGGCCGAACGCCAGTACCCCCCAGGACAGAATCCCCGCACCGAAGCCATACAGCGCACCCATATACAGAAAGGGCCTGCGTACATAGCTGTCAGTGCCGCCGACCAGTTTAATCACTTCTATCTCTGTGCGGCGGTTTTCAATATGAAGACGAATGGTATTGCCTATCACCAAAAGTAATGCAGAAACCAGAAGCACGGTCAGACCGAAGACAAAACGGTCACCCAGCTTGAGGATGGCTGCCAGACGCTCGACCCAGACTAAATCAAGTTGCGCCTGTTGTACCTTCGGCAGCTCGGATAGTTTTTGTCTTAATGCTTCAAGGGCCGGCTTGTCGACTTCGGCCGGCGTCACCAGGACCACGCCCGGCAGCGGGTTCTCCGGCAACTCCTTGAGCGCCTCGCCCAGACCGGACTGTTGCTGGAACTCTTCCAGCGCCTGCTCCCGGCCAACATATTCGGCATCGGCGACGCCAGGCATGCCCTTGATCTGATCGCGCAGCGATTCGCCTTCGGCCGGTTTAGCCTCAAGATCCAGATACAGGGAAATCTGCGCCGCGCGCTGCCAGGAACCGCCAAGGCGCTCGACGTTACTTAGCAAAAGTGACAGCCCCATGGGCAAACTCAGGGCTACCGCCATCACCATGCAGGTGAAAAAACTGCCGATGGGCTGCTTGCCCAGACGGCGCAGGCTGTCCACCAGACTGGCACGATGGCTTTCAATCCAGGCGCGGAACAACGTGGCAAAGTCCGGCCCGTCGTCATCGTCGTGTTTTTTCTTTTGCGGCTGCGAATCGGCGGCCTTCGGGGCCACACGCTCGGAAACCTTGGGGCTACGTGTTGCACTCATACCGCGGCCTCCCCGTCACCGATCAATCGACCGCGTTGCAGCGTCAGCATGCGATGGCGCATGCGGGCGATCAGGGCCAGGTCGTGACTGGCGATCAGCACGCTGGTACCCAGGCGATTGATGTCTTCGAACACACCCATGATCTCGGCGGCCAGACGCGGGTCGAGGTTACCGGTCGGCTCATCCGCCAGCAGTAAGGCCGGACGGTGGACGATGGCGCGGGCGATGCCGACGCGCTGCTGCTGACCGGTGGACAGGTCGCCCGGGTACAAGTCGGTTTTATCCGACAGCGCCACGCGCTCCAGTGCCGAGTCCACGCGCTTGGCGATCTCGGCCTTGGACAGTCCCAGGATCTGCAAAGGCAACGCGACGTTATTGAACACCGTGCGATCGAACAGCAACTGGTGATTCTGGAACACCACGCCGATCTGCCGGCGCAAGAAAGGAATCTGCGCGTTGCTGATGGTGCTCAGGTCTTGCCCGGCGAGCAGCAGCTTTCCGCTAGTCGGGCGTTCCATCGCCAGCAACAGGCGCAACAGCGTGGATTTACCGGCGCCGGAATGGCCGGTGACAAACAAGAACTCGCCACGACGGACTCGAAAGCTCAGCTCATGCAAGCCGACGTGACCGTTCGGGTAGCGCTTACCGACCTGTTCGAAACGAATCATGAACGCTCCCGCTCGGCAAACAATGCCTGGACAAAGGGTTCTGCTTCAAAGGTACGCAAATCGTCGATGCCTTCGCCGACGCCAATGTAGCGGATCGGCAGGCCGAATTGCTTGGCCAGGGCGAAAATCACCCCGCCCTTGGCGGTGCCGTCGAGCTTGGTCAGCGCCAGGCCGGTCAGTTCGACGGTCTGGTTGAATTGCTTGGCCTGGTTGATGGCGTTCTGGCCGGTGCCAGCGTCAAGCACCAACAGCACTTCGTGAGGGGCGTCGGCGTCGAGCTTGCCGATCACCCGGCGAACCTTTTTCAGCTCTTCCATCAGGTTGTCTTTGGTGTGCAGGCGGCCGGCGGTGTCGGCGATCAGTACATCAATGCCACGGGCCTTGGCGGCCTGCACGGCGTCGAAGATCACCGAGGCCGAGTCGGCGCCAGTGTGCTGCGCGATCACCGGGATCTTGTTGCGCTCACCCCAGACCTGCAATTGCTCCACCGCCGCGGCACGGAAGGTGTCGCCAGCGGCGAGCATGACTTTCTTGCCTTCCAGCTGCAGCTTCTTCGCCAGCTTGCCGATGGTGGTGGTCTTGCCGGCACCGTTGACGCCGACCACCAGAATCACGAACGGCTTGTTCTGCGAGGTGACTTTCAGCGGCTGCTCGACCGGCTTGAGCATCGCTGCCAGCTCGGCTTGCAGGGATTTGTACAGAGCGTCGGCGTCGGCCAGCTCCTTGCGCGCAACCTTCTGCGTCAGGCGCTGAATGATCACCGAGGTGGCTTCGACACCAACGTCGGCGGTCAGCAAACGAGTTTCGAGATCTTCGAGCAGTTCGTCATCAATAACCTTTTTGCCCAGGAACAGGCTGGCCATGCCTTCGCCGATACTGGCGCTGGTCTTGGACAGACCCTGCTTGAGGCGGGCGAAGAAACCGGCTTTGGTTTCTTCGGTGCGTACCGGCTCCGCCAGGGCTTCGACGGGCGCCGCGATCGGCTCAGGAATTGGAGCGGGTGCAGGCGCCTGAGCAACCGGAGCAACCGGAGCAACGAATACTGGAACCTCTGGCTGGCTGACAACGGGCACAGGCTCGGCCACGACGACTGGTTCAACAATCGGTTCGACCACAGGCGCGTGAACCGGTGCAGGCGTAAACGCTGCCGGAGCCGGAATCGGCGGGGTCACGTGGGGGGCCAAGTCATTTTCGACCAATGCCACAGGCTCTTCGGCTACCGGCAGGGTCAACCACGGCTCGGCCGTCGGGGCCGGCGGCTGTTCGGTGACGATTTCGCTGACGGGTTCGGGAGCGGTTTCAACCTTGGGTTGCTGCAACGGCTCGGCAATCGGCAAAACAACCGACGCGGGCGCTTCTTCTATTACCGGGACCGGCGTCGGCGCTGGTTCAGGAATGGCTTGTGGCTGTTCGACGACGGGTTCCTGCGGCTTTTTGCGCAGCCATCCGAACAGGCTTTTTTTCTCGCCAGCCGCAGCTGGGATCTTCTTGTCGTCGTTGGAACCAAACATGGAGGACGGCTATCTCACGGTAGCGACGCGCCAATGGCGCCCCGGCAAATAAATATTCGATGCAGAACAGACTGTGTTTCACCCAGCTTGTTCACGCGCAACATTTTGTCGAGGTGATCAAAAGCACCTCAAAGCTCGACTAATACGAAGGACTGGAACGGCATCGTCGGCGAAAACGCAGAGTTTAGCTGACAAACTCAAAGTTTCTGCCGGTAACCCATACAACCCGCAGGCCAATCAAAGGCCTGATAGGCGTGGCCGCCAGTAAAACGGATCAGTATCCTAGCACCCTCTCGCCCGCTGACGCTAAGAACAAGCGGGCAGCCCCAAAGGTTTGAAAACGAATGAATGCTCTTGCCCGCCGCGCCGCAGGCCTGCTGCTCAGCACAGTTTGCCTGCCCCTTTCGGCCCTGGCTGCCGACCCGCAACCCACCCACGAATTCACTCTCGACAATGGCTTGAAGGTGGTCGTGCGCGAAGACCATCGTGCTCCCGTGGTGGTTTCCCAGGTCTGGTACAAGGTCGGCTCCAGCTACGAGACACCGGGCAATACCGGCCTGTCCCACGCCCTGGAGCACATGATGTTCAAGGGCAGCGAGAAAGTCGGCCCCGGCGAAGCGTCACTGATCCTGCGTGACCTCGGCGCCGAAGAGAACGCCTTCACCAGCGATGACTTCACCGCGTACTACCAGGTGCTGGCCCGGGATCGCTTGGGCGTGGCCTTCGAGCTGGAGGCCGACCGCATGGCCAGCCTGCGCCTGCCGGCCGACGAGTTCGCCAAGGAAATCGAGGTCATCAAGGAAGAACGTCGCCTTCGTACCGACGACAAGCCAATGTCCAAGGCCTACGAGCGCTTCAAGGCCATGGCCTACCCGGCCAGCGGCTATCACACGCCGACTATCGGCTGGATGGCCGACCTTGAGCGGATGAAAGTCGAAGAACTGCGCCACTGGTACGAAACCTGGTACGTGCCCAACAACGCCACGCTGGTGGTGGTCGGCGATGTCACCCCGGACGAAGTCAAAACCCTGGCCCAACGCTATTTCGGCCCGATCGCCAAGCGTGAAGTGCCCGCCGCGAAAAAACCACTGGAACTGGCCGAACCGGGCGAGCGCCAGATCACCCTGCACGTGCAGACCCAACTGCCTAGCCTGATGCTGGCCTTCAACGTGCCGAGCATCGCCACCACCGACGACAAACGCCTGGTCAATGCCCTGCGGCTGATCTCGGCACTGCTTGACGGCGGCTACAGCGGACGCATCCCGACGCAACTGGAGCGCGGCGAAGAACTGGTGTCCGGCGGTTCGTCGAGTTACGACGCCTATACCCGTGGCGACAGCCTCTTCACCCTGTCGGCATCGCCAAACTCGCAGAAACACAAGACCATCGCCCAGGCGCAAGCCGGTTTGTGGAAGCTGCTCGACCAGTTGAAAACCACGGCGCCAACCGCCGAAGAACTGGAACGGGTCCGCGCACAAGTCATCGCAGGCCTGGTCTTCGAGCGCGACTCGATCACCAGCCAGGCCACCGCCATCGGCCAACTGGAAACCGTCGGTCTGTCATGGAAACTGATGGACACCGAACTGGCCGATCTGGAAAGCGTCACGCCGGAAGATATCCAGAAAGCCGCCAAGCTGTATTTCACCCGCGAACGTCTCAGCGTCGCCCATGTACTGCCTCTGGAGACGACTCATGAGTGAGCGTAAACCCTCCCGCCTGGCCCTGATCGGCCTGGTCGCCGTCGCCGTTATCGGCTCCGCCGCGTTCTATCTGTCGCGCTCTGGTGAAACCAATGCCAGCGAAGCCCTGGACAAGGCCAGGGCCAGCCAGAAACTGCAATCGCTGACCGAACTCAACGGCAAGGCACCAGAACACCGCAAGCTGGACGTGCAGACCTGGAACACCGCCGAAGGCACCAAGGTGCTGTTTGTCGAAGCCCATGAACTGCCGATGTTCGACATGCGCCTGATCTTCGCTGCCGGCAGCAGCCAGGACGGCGATGCACCGGGTGTGGCGGTGTTGACCAACGCCATGCTCAACGAAGGCGTGGCCGGCAAAGACGTCGGCGCCATTGCCCAGGGCTTCGAAGGCCTGGGCGCCGATTTCGGCAACGGCGCTTTTAAGGACATGGCAATCGCTTCGCTGCGCAGCCTGAGTGCCAAGGACAAGCGCGAGCCGGCCCTGAAGCTGTTCGCCGAAGTCATCGGCAAGCCGACTTTCCCTGCCGATTCGCTGGCCCGCATCAAGAACCAGATGCTCGCCGGTTTCGAATACCAGAAACAGAACCCCGGCAAACTGGCGAGCCTGGAACTGATGAACCGCTTGTATGGTGATCACCCGTACGCACACGCCAGCGACGGCACGGCGAAAACCGTACCGACGATCACCGTGGCCCAACTGCGTGCCTTCCACGAGAAGGCCTATGCAGCCGGTAATGTGGTGATCGCGCTGGTCGGCGACCTGTCCCGCGCGGAAGCCGAAGCGATTGCCGCACAGGTTTCCAGTACCTTGCCCAAAGGCCCGGACTTGCCGAAAATTGCGCAACCGGTCGAGCCCAAGGCCAGCGTCGGCCATATCGAGTTCCCGTCCAAGCAGACCAACCTGATGCTCGCGCAATTGGGCATCGACCGCGACGACCCGGACTACGCGGCGTTGTCCATGGGTAACCAGATTCTCGGTGGCGGCGGCTTCGGCACCCGCTTGATGAGTGAGGTGCGCGAGAAGCGTGGCCTGACTTACGGCGTGTATTCGGGCTTCACCCCGATGCAGGTGCGCGGCCCGTTCATGATCAACCTGCAAACCCGCGCCGAGATGAGCGAGGGCACCCTGAAACTGGTGCAGGATGTGCTGGCCGACTACCTTAAAACCGGCCCGACCGAAAAAGAGCTCGACGACGCCAAGCGCGAACTGGCCGGCAGCTTCCCGCTGTCCACCGCGAGCAACGCCGATATCGTCGGCCAACTGGGCGCTATCGGTTTCTATAACCTGCCGTTGAGTCACCTGGAAGACTTCATGCAACAGTCCCAGGCCTTGACCGTCGAGCAGGTCAAAGCCGCCATGAACAAACACCTGAGCACGGACAAGATGGTCATCGTCAGCGCTGGCCCGACCGTGCCGCAAAAGCCGTTACCGGCCCCTACTGATAAACCTTCCGAGCAGCCGCTCGGGGTTCCGGAGCATTAATGGCCCATCCTAAAAAACCCGCCAAAAACGTCCACAACGGCGTGAACCAGCTGCGCATCATCGGCGGAGAATGGCGCAGCCGGAAGCTGAGCTTCCCCGACGCCCCGGGCCTGCGCCCGACGCCGGACCGCGTGCGTGAAACCCTGTTCAACTGGCTCGCGCCTTACGTGCCGGGCGCCAAGGTGCTCGACCCGTTCACCGGCAGCGGCGCGCTGTTCCTCGAAGCCCTGTCCCGTGGCGCAGCCATGGGTCAGGCGTTGGACGCCAGCAGCATCGCGGTGTCCAGCCTGAAGGAGCACCTGGGCACATTGCGTTGCACCAACGGCCAGGTCCAGACCGCCGACGCCCTGCGCTACCTGGAAACCCAGACCGCAACGGCCTACGACCTGGTGTTCCTCGATCCGCCGTTCAACCAGAACCTGCTGCCCGCCGTTTGCAAGTTGCTCGAAGAGCGCCAATGGCTGGCCGAAGATGCCTGGGTGTACACCGAAAGCGAGTCGGCACCGTCGACCCTGGGCCTGCCGGAGAACTGGCGCCTGCACCGGGAGCAGAAATCCGGGCGAGTGTATTACTCGTTGTGGCAGCGCTTCGCTCGCCCTTCCGCATAACCAAGTTCGGGTGGGCATCCCCCCACCCGATATCTCTACAAGAGTCGTAACGGGAAACATATTTACCCTAGATAGATTTAATACTTGTGAGCATTGTTGGCGAGCGAAATGACTCGCATAACCGCAAATGGACTCGCAAACTATGCAGACAGAATATCCAACTACTCCAACAAAAGAACTCATTCTCGACAATGGCATGAAAATCATTGTTGCCGAACTCAGTGGTACCACTGAGGCATATATCGAACTTAACTACAAAGTAAGCCACTGTAACGAACCGTCGGATAGCGCGGGGATCAACCTCATGCTGGCGGGTGTCTTACTTCAAGACAATCAAGACATAGAATTACCCGATGCAACCGAGCTTACTTCGTGGCATCGGGGTGACTTTACGTCCTATAAACAGCAGGTACTACCTTCCAGCTTAAATGAGGCTTTCAGCCAACACGCCATCATGATGGCAGCACCAAAAATGACCGACGAATCTTTGCAGTCAGAAATACAACAACAAAATAGCTATCGAGTCGAAAGCGATGTTTTTATATCCAACTACAATACATCACAGGAGATCAACGAACTATTTTATCCTTTCAGTGGTTACTCCAACAACGCCAACGGCACTCCAGTCAGCCTTTCAAGACTTGATATCAATCAACTGCGCCAATGGTATCAGCGTTGGTACATGCCCAATAATGCAACGCTGGTCGTTGTCGGTAATGTTAACGCCGTGAACGTTTTCAAGTTGGCAGAACAGCATTTCTCTGCAATCCCGCATAGATCTCTTGAGGCCTTCAACTACATCAAAGAAGCTTCCGAACCAGGCAAGCGACATATCGAACTGCGCAAAAACACTAAAGAACCTATAGCGGTCATGACCTTCAATTTGCCCGACCGCAACTTCTTCAATGAAGATCCCAAGGCTTTCGGCGCCTTAGGCATCCTCGCGGAGCTTCTGACCAACTACTTCCTGCTAATGCCAGACGGGTGGGGCGTCGCAGGGGTACGATGCTACGAAAATGCGGGCCTTTTTTCTCTGAGTGTTACGGCCCTGTCGGCGGATCAAACTCCAAGTCAGTTAGAGCAGGGGCTGCACACTTACATAAATGAGCTAAAACGAAATCCAATCGATACCCAAACCTTGGAACAGGCTCGTGAAAAGCGTCTCACCCTATGGGCCAAAAGGGAGCAAGATCCTTTGATTTTACCCGCCATCGTCACCAGATATCATCATTCAAAACTGCCTCTGAGTAACAGGGCGCAGGAATACCAAGCTTTGCTGGGCGTCACCGCCAAGGACATTCAAGACTTCGCCAACACTTACTTCACAGAGCAGCGAATGACAACAGCCCACATTTTCCCATTGGAAGGTTCGCTGGAATAACGCTGTTGTTCAATTTTCAAGCCTGCCGCTGAATTGCAAACAGTGAACCAAGGGGTTGCCGAACCTGCACCGCTCGCAGCCCCACACTGTTCGTGCTCCCAAGCAAGCGAGACACAGTTTCCGTCCAAGCAGACCAACCTGATGCTCCCGCAACTGGGTATCGACCGCAACGACCCGGACTACGCGGTGTTGTCCATGGGTAACCAGATTCTCGGTGGCGGCGGCTTCGGCACCCGCTTGATGAGTGAGGTGCGCGAGAAGCGTGGCCTGACTTACGGCGTGTATTCGGGCTTCACCCCGATGCAGGTGCGCGGCCCGTTCATGATCAACCTGCAAACCCGCGCCTTCGACCCTGGGCTTGCCGCAGAACTGGCGCTTGCACCGGGAGCAGAAATCCGGGCGTGTGTATTACTCGTTGTGGCAGCGCGGCGCCTGACATTTCGGCGAGACGACTGCCCCAAACCGGTTGTGAAGTGCACTACATAGTTACCGCCTGACGTCCTTTCGGATCATCCACAGTGGTTTGCGCAATTACCTGCAAACCACTGAGGATGAACACGGATGAACATCTCCCGCAGCACATTTATGCTGCCCTTTATCGCCTGTCTGCCGCTCATGGCCAGCGCGGCGCCCCCCCCTGCGACACAAGACTTCGTACTGGATAACGGCCTCAAGGTTGTCGTGCGCGAGGACCACCGCTCCCCCATCGTCACCGCCCAACTCTGGATCAAGGCCGGTTCAAGCTACGAACCACCCGGCCAGTCGGGCCTGTCCCACGCCCTCGAACATATGGTCTACAAAGGCAGCAGCAAGGCCTGCGCCGGAGAGTTCGCAGCAATACTGGAAAAACTTGGCGCCAATCAAAACGCATTTACCGGCACCGATTACACGGTTTTTTACCAGACACTGCCTTCCGGCCGCACTGGCGTCGCTTTCGAAATACTGGCCGACCTGATGAGTACGGCAAAGCTGGATGCACAGGACTTCACACCCGAGCTCAAGGTCATTCAGGAGGAGCGTCGGATGCGCGTTGATGATGAAATCACCGCGTCGGCTCACGAACGACTGAACAGCATTGCCTACCCGGCCAGCGGCTACCGCACCCCGACGATTGGCTGGATGCACGACCTGCAACGAATGAACGCCGTGCAATTGCGGCAGTGGTATCAGGCTTGGTATTCGCCAAGCAATGCGACGCTGGTGGTCGTTGGCGATGTTGCGCCTGAGCGGATCAAGGCCCTGGCACAGCAGCATTTCGGCCATCTGGAACGACGTGCGACACCTGTGACGCCCGCCCCCGTCGAGCTGGCGTCTGCCGGTGAACGGTCACTGACCCTGCATGCACCGATAGCATCCCCACGCCTGATCATGAGCTTCAACGCGCCCAGCCTGGCCACGGCACCGGATCGTCGGACCGCCCATGCCCTGCGCTTGCTCGACATGTTACTGGCCGGATCCAGTAGCGCGCGGATCAAACAGCAACTGCAACTGAGCGAGGCGATATTCACCGAGGCCGACTCAGAGTACGACGCCTTCAATCGCGGCGATTCGTTACTGACCATCAGCACCCAGCTCAACCCGGACAAGCTCAGTGACGCTGACGAAGCCCTCGCCCGTCTGTGGCAAGTGATCGAATCACTGAAGAGCAAGGCACCGGAACCGGCAGAACTGGAGCGCGCGAAAAACCGCCTGATCGCTAACACGGTTTATGCACAGGATGATCTGGAAGGGCAGGCCTACAACTTGGGCCTGCTGGAAACCATTGGCCTCGACTGGCGGCTGGCCGATCAGGATACGGATGCGCTGAACAAGGTCACGCCCCTGGATATTCAACAGGTCGCAAAGACTTACCTGACGCGCGAGCGCCTGAGTACCGCGAAAATCCTGCCGGAGAAAAACAATGGATAAGCTCAAAGGCCTCATCAACGGATTGATCCTGGTCGGCATGCTGTCGAGTGCACAGTCCCCTGCCACTGCAACCACGGCGCCCCAGAAGCCAGCGCTGCAATCGCTCAATGAACCACAGACTCCGGCGACCCACCGCACACTGCCGATCAAGGGTTACAAAACCCTCAGTGGAACGAAGATCCTGTTCATCCGCACCCCTGGCCTGCCGATGTTCGATGCCCTTGTGAGCTTTGCCGCCGGCAGCGCCCACACATCACATCAACCCGGCCTGGCCGCGGTCACCGTTAGCCTTTTGAATGAGGGCGTAGATGGCAAGGACATCAATGCCATACAGGCGACGTTCGATAATCTGGGAGCAAGGATGAATATGGGTACCAGCCACGACCGAACCTGGTTTTCCCTGCGTAGCCTGAGTGACGAATCACAGCGCACTCCAGCGCTTGAATTGTTTGCCCAGGTACTCGGCAAGCCGCTGTTACCGCAAGAGTCTCTGCCTACGGTGAAATCCCAACTGCAGTACTTTCTGGACCTTGAAGATCAGTCCCATGCCGCTCAAGTCCGACAAGCGAACCTCGGCCAGCTGTTTCCCGACCACGGTTATGCCCAGTCCCTCTACGGAACCAGGGCCGGACTGACCGCCATTACCCGCACCCAAGTGCAAGACTTTCATCGCGAGGCTTATGCCGCGGGCAATGCCCAGATCACACTGGTCGGCGATCTCACGGAGGAAGAAGCCCAACGCATCGGTGCGCAGATATCCGCGGCCCTGCCCCCGGGACCGGCCACTGCGGCGATCCAGCCAGTGGCAAGTCCAGCTGCTCCAGGTCTGCTGCGCATTGAACGACCATCGACCCAGGCCTACCTGCGCCTTGCCCAGCCAAGTGTCCTGCGAAGCAGTCCTGACTATGACGCACTGCAGATGTCCATGCGGATTTTCACCAACCGACTGACCAATGAACTGCGTGAACGCCGAGGCCTGACCTACCACGTTGAAGCCGACCTCTCGGCCCTTCAGGCGCAAGGATGGCTGACCATTGAATTGCAGACCCGACCTGAGCAGGCCGATGCCGTGCTGGCCCATATCAAGACGATGTTCAGCGACTTCCTCACCCAGGGGCCGACCCAACAGGAACTCAACGACATCCAACAGCATCTGGCCAGTAGCGCGCCATTGGGCCGCGCCACCAATGCACAGATTTTGAGCCGACTGCACAACATCAGCATCCACAATCTGCCGCTGGATCTCGACTTTTCCACGCAAGCGGCCTTGGAGCTGAACCTCGCATCAATCACGAGCGCCCTCAACCGGCATCACCACGCCGACCAATGGCGCGTTGTCATCCTGGGGCCGAAGACAGATCAACAACCGTTGCCAGCTCCAATCGAAAGCACAACCAACGCCATGTGTCGCGCACCTGAAGAGATTGTGGCAAGTTAGTTACCCACGACGACGCGGTCGCGGCGCTGTCCCGCCGCGTCTTCGGGCAGACTCATGAGCACTTTCTTCGAGAATCGCTGTGCACCTGCACCCTGCAATGGCCCAACCACCACCGTTCACCCCCGCCTTCGGCATCGGCAATCCGCACTTGCAAACCTTGTGGGGGCCGCTGTGGCGTAAAACCGTGCACATCGGCCGCGAACGCGAACGTCTTTGGCTTGAAGACGGCGACTTCCTCGACCTCGACTGGCACGGCCCGCACATTGCCGATGCGCCGTTGGTGCTGGTGCTGCACGGGCTCACCGGTTCGTCGAATTCTCCTTACGTGGCCGGTATGCAAAAAGCCCTGGGCGACCGAGGCTGGGCTAGCGTCGCGCTGAACTGGCGTGGCTGTTCGGGCGAACCCAATCTGTTGCCGCGCAGCTACCATTCCGGCGCCAGCGAAGACCTGGCCGAAACCATCAGGCACTTGCGGGCCAAACGGCCTCTCGCTCCGCTGTATGCTGTCGGCTACTCATTGGGCGGCAATATCCTGCTCAAGCATTTGGGCGAGACCGGCAGCGACAGCGGCGTGATGGGTGCCGTGGCGGTGTCGGTGCCATTCCGCCTGGACCAGTGCGCCGACCGCATCGACCAAGGCTTCTCAAAAGTCTATCAGGCACATTTCATGCGCGAGATGCTCGCCTACATCAAGAACAAGCAGCGACAGTTCCAGCACGACGGACGCGAGGAGGGCCTGGCAGCCCTGGCGGCGCTTGGCTCGCTGGAAAACATGCGCACGTTCTGGGACTTCGATGGCCGGGTTACCGCACCGCTGAACGGTTTTGTCGATGCCGAGGATTACTATCGTCGCGCTTCAAGCCGCTATTTCCTTGGCGAAATTCGCACGCCGACCTTGATGATTCAGGCCGCCGACGACCCCTTCGTGTTTCCCCACAGCCTGCCGCACGTCGATGAATTGTCCGCTTGCACGCAATTCGAACTGCAAGCCAAGGGCGGGCATGTCGGCTTCGTCGACGGTACGCTCAGGCAACCGGGTTACTACCTGGAGCGGCGCATCCCCGAGTGGCTAGCCGCCATAGGGCGCACTTGAATCATGGACGCTGACCAAGGCGAGTCGATCCACTTCTGGCAAACCCCGCCGCTGGCCGGGGTCGAGTTGTTGTCCGCCCGCTACATCGATCATCGTTTCGCCCCCCACGTGCATGACGGCTATGTGATCGGCATGATCATGGCCGGCGCCCAGCGTTATCGCTATCGCGGCGCCGAACACCTGGCGGGCAGCGGCACGCTGGTGCTGATCAACCCTGATGAACTGCACACCGGCCACAAAGGCACCGAGGATGGCTGGCTTTACCGGGCGTTTTATCCGGACAGCGGGCAGATAACCTCGCTGCTGGCTGAACTCGAACTGCCGACCCACCACTTGCCAGCCTTCGGTGCCACGCTGTATCGCGATCAGGATCTGGTGAACGGCTTCTGCCAACTCCACCGCCTGCTGGAAAGCCCCGCCACCGCATTGCAGCAACAAACGGTCTGGCGCGAACTGGTGTTGTCGCTGTTGCAGCGTCATGCGGCGGTGCCCGATGCCGATAAACCTGGCAAGGAACACCGGGCCGTGAGCCTGGCCAAGGAATTGCTGCTCGCGCAATTGGCAGCACCGCCCTCATTGGAGGCGCTGGCGGCGGCGGTCAACCTCTCGCCCTTCCATTTCGCCCGAGTGTTCCGCCGCGCCACCGGCATGCCGCCGCACACCTGGCTGATGCAACAGCGCATCGCCCGGGCGCGGGCGTTGCTGCAAAGTGGTTGTCTGCCGCTGGAAGTCGCGATGCAACTGGGGTTTGCCGACCAGAGCCATCTGAGCCGGCAGTTCAAGCAGGTGTATGGGGTTGGACCGGGGGCGTATCGCAGTGCAAAGCGGGGGACTTGAGGCTTAACGAAGTCTCAAAAACACCATCCATCCCTGTGGGAGCGAGCTTGCTCGCGATGGCGGCTTAACAATCAAAATCAATATTGAATGTAACGGCCCCATCGCGAGCAAGCTCGCTCCCACAAGGTTTCGTGGTGCTTATTCGTCCGTGGCAATGCCCCGCGCAGGCTCGTTGATCCATTCGCTCCACGACCCGGCATACAACGAACCCAACGGATAACCGGCCAGGCACAACGCAAACAGGTTGTGGCACGCCGTCACGCCGGAACCGCAGTACGCCACCAGATCATTCGGTGAACGATCACCCAGTTTTGCGGCAAAACGCTGCCTGAGCTGATCGGCCGGCAGGAAGCGCCCGTCACTGCCCAGGTTCTCGGTAAACGCCGCACACTGGGCGCCAGGAATGTGCCCGGCAATCGGATCGATTGGTTCTACTTCACCCTTGAAACGCGGTAGTGCGCGGGCATCGAGCAGGGTCAGCTCCGGCTGCGCGAGGCGCTTTTGCAAATGCTCGGCACTGATCAGCAACGCCGTGTCAGGACTGCCGGTGAAGGAGCCACGAGTAATCGCCGGCGCATCCAGGCTCAGCGGCAAACCGGCCGCGTGCCAGGCCTTGAGACCGCCATCGAGAATGAATACACCATCGCGTTTGCCCAACCACGCCAGTAACCACCAGGCCCGCGCCGCATAGGCACCCGGGCCGTCGTCATACAGAACCACTTCGCTATCGGCGTTGATTCCCCAGGCTTGCAGGCGCTCGATCAGTTGCGCCGGCTCGGGTAACGGATGACGCCCGGTCACGCCCTTGACCACCGCGCCACTCAGGTCACGCTCAAGGTCGGCATAGCTCGAACCGGCGATGTGCCCTTCGGCATAGCTGCGCTGACCGTAATCCGGGTCTTCGAGGGCAAAACGACAATCCAGAATCACCAGCCCCGGCTGGTCCTTTTTCAGGTCCAGTGCTTGCGGGCTGATCAGTTGCGCAATGGGCATAGCGGGCTCCTGTGATTAAGTCGGTTGATCCTACTGTACTTCTTCCAGTGCCTGGGCCAGGGGCACGTAAAACTCTTCGAACAAGGCGCTGACCGCATCGCGGGCCTCATCCGTGACAAACCCGGCTTCCAGCACCAGCACCTGATACACACCGCGTTTAATGGCCTGCTCACTCAGGTGGCTGGAGTTCTCTCGCGTGGTGCACAGGAAGCGCACCCAAGACGTGAGGATGATCCAGGCATTGAGCGTCAGGGACTCGATCTGCACCTTGTCCATCTTCAGGATGCCGGCGGCGACGAAACCTTCGTAGATCGCCGAACCCTGGATCAGGCAGCGCTGGGAGAAGCGTCGATAGCGGTCGGCCAGGTCCGGATCGCTGTCGAGCAAATGTTCGAGATCGCGATGCAGAAACCGGTAGCGCCACATCGCCGACAGCAGTTCCTTGAGGTAGAAGCGTTTGTCTTCCACCGTGGCGGCACGGCCCAGAGGCGGGCGCAGGAAGCTGTCCACCAGGCTTTCGTACTCGCTGAACAGCACGGCGATGATCGCCTGCTTGTTAGGGAAGTGGTAGTACAGGTTACCCGGGGAAATTTCCATGTGGGCAGCAATGTGGTTGGTGCTGATGCTGCGCTCGCCCTGCTGGTTGAACAGCTCCAGGCTGTTCTGCACGATGCGCTCGCTGGTTTTGATCCGTGGGGCCATGGCTTGAGCTTTAATTCAGAGTGCGTTGACGGGCATCTTAGATCTATCCGCGAGCGGATAAAACAAAGCTGTTCCAGGATGTCATTTGACTTTTTAGAGTATAGACTCTAAAAAGAGCCTCATTACAATAAATCCGGAGCCGACCATGACTGCTGAAATTTCCTACCTGCAGAACCTACAGCAGCCGCTGGAAGAGCTTCAGGCCCTGTTCGACTCCCAGCGTGCCGCCTACGCCGCCAACCCGATGCCACCGGCCGCGCAGCGCCAGCAATGGCTCAAGGCACTAAAGGATTTGTTGAACAATGAACGCCAGGCCCTGATCGATGCGATCAGCCAGGACTTCAGCCATCGCAGCGCCGATGAAACCCTGCTCGCCGAACTGATGCCCAGCCTGCACGGCATCCATTACGCCAGCAAACACCTCAAGGGCTGGATGCGAGCCTCGCGACGCAAGGTAGGCGCAGCCTTCCAGCCGGCTTCGGCCAAAGTGGTTTACCAACCGCTGGGCGTGGTCGGGGTCATCGTGCCGTGGAACTACCCGCTGTACCTGGCCATCGGCCCGTTGGTCGGCGCGCTGTCGGCGGGCAATCGGGTCATGCTCAAGCTCAGTGAGTCGACCCCCGCGACCGGCCTGCTGATGAAGCAACTGCTGGCGCGAATCTTCCCCGAAGACCTGGTTTGCGTGGTCCTGGGCGAGGCGGATATGGGCGTGGCGTTTTCACGCCTGCCGTTCGATCACCTGCTGTTCACCGGCGCCACCAGCATCGGCAAACACGTGATGCGCGCCGCTGCGGAAAACCTGACCCCGGTGACCCTGGAACTGGGCGGCAAGTCCCCAGCCATTGTTTCTCACGACGTGCCGCTCAAGGATGCCGCCGAGCGCATCGCCTTCGGCAAGACCCTGAATGCCGGCCAGACCTGCGTGGCCCCGGACTACGTGCTGGTGCCGGAGGATCGCGTCGGAGGTTTCGTCGAAGCCTATCGCGCAGCCGTCCGCGGGTTTTATCCGACGCTGGCCGACAACCCGGACTACACCGCGATCATCAATGAGCGACAACTGGCGCGTCTCAACGGCTACGTCAGCGACGCCACCAGCAAGGGTGCGCTGCTGATGCCGCTGTTCGACCAGGGCCAGGGCCGCCGCATGAGCCATAGCCTGCTGCTCAACGTCACGGACGAGATGACGGTGATGCAGGACGAAATCTTCGGGCCGCTGCTGCCGATCGTGCCGTACAAGGATCTGGACCAGGCATTTGCCTACATCAACCAGCGCCCTCGCCCACTGGCGCTGTATTACTTCGGCTACGACAAACGCGAACAACAGCGCGTGCTGCACGAAACCCATTCCGGCGGCGTGTGCCTGAACGACACCCTGCTGCACGTCGCCCAGGACGACATGCCGTTTGGCGGTATCGGCGCCTCGGGCATGGGCCACTACCACGGCCATGAAGGGTTCCTGACCTTCAGCAAGGCCAAGGGCGTGTTGATCAAACAGCGGTTCAACGCCGCGAAGTTGATCTATCCGCCGTACGGCAAGTCGATTCAGAAGCTGATCCAGAAGCTGTTCATACGCTAACGATCATCACCGTCGGGTAATAACAATAATGAACCCCAGCCTGTCCGATTCACCCGCGCTGTCACGGCGCGGGCTGCTTAAATTCAGCCTCGGCGCCACAGCTTTCCTCGCCACCGCCGGGCTCGGAGCCAGCCTCAGCGGTTGTTCGTCGAGCGTGCCGGCCAATGGTTTCGTCACGTTACGCAGCGGCGACCTGCTGTTTTTGCGGGCGTTGCTCCCGGTCATGCTCGAAGGTGCCGTGACCGTCGAACGGATGCCCGAGGCTGTCGATGGCACACTGAAAAGCCTGGACTACAACCTCGCTCACCTGTCGCCGGAAATGCTCAAGTTGACCCAACAATTGTTCGATGTGCTGGGCATGGCCGTGACCCGCGGACCGTTGACCGGGGTCTGGGGCAGCTGGGAGAACGCCAGTGCCAACGACATCCGAGCCTTTCTCGATCGCTGGGAAAACAGCTCGTTGAGCCTATTGCGCATGGGTCACAGTTCCTTGCTGCAACTGGTGATGATGGCCTGGTACGGCCGCAAGGAATCGTGGGCGCATTGCGGGTATCCCGGGCCGCCTACGGTCTGAAATCGAGTCGCCCCTATCGCGAGCAGGCTCGCTCCCACAATTGACCGTGTACCTCAATAATAAAAAGAGAACCCGAAGATGCCCGTACCCGATCCGTTCCGCGAAGGCATGGCCCGAGGCTGGAAAACCTACAACGGCTCGCAACTGACCCAGGACCTGACACTCGAAGCGGACGTGGCGATCATCGGCAGCGGTGCCGGCGGCGGCACCACCGCCGAAATCCTCAGCGCGGCCGGCTACAAGGTGCTGCTGATCGAAGAAGGCCCGCTCAAGACCAGCAGCGACTTCAAGATGCTCGAAGACCAGGCCTACGCCAACCTTTACCAGGAAGGCATCGGCCGCATGAGCAAGGACGGCGCGATCACCATCCTCCAGGGCCGGGCGGTAGGCGGCACCACGCTGATCAACTGGACCTCCAGTTTCCGCACCCCGGAGCCGACTCTGGAACACTGGGCCAAAGAGCACAACGTCAAGGGCCACAGCCCGACGGAAATGGCGCCGTGGTTCGAGAAAATGGAGCAGCGCCTGGGCGTCGCGCCGTGGATGGTGCCACCCAACGCCAACAATGATGTGATCCGCAAGGGCTGCGAAGCACTGAATTACTCTTGGCACGTCATCCCGCGCAACGTTCGCGGCTGCTGGAACCTCGGCTACTGCGGCATGGGCTGCCCGACCAATGCCAAGCAATCGATGATGGTCACCACCATTCCAGCAACCCTGGAAAAAGGTGGCGAGCTGCTTTACCTGGCTCGCGCCGAAAAACTTAACATCAGCGGCGACAGGATCACCGGCCTGCAATGTTCGGCGATGGATGAACGCTGCGTCGCACCGACCGGGCGCACCATCACGGTCAAGGCGCGGCATTTCGTGCTGGCCGGTGGCGGCATCAACAGCCCAGCCTTGCTGATGCGCTCCGGGGCACCCGACCCGCACAAGCGCTTGGGCAAACGTACGTTCCTGCACCCGGTAAACATGTCCGCCGCCTTGTTCGACGAAGTGGTCAACCCCTTCTACGGCGCACCGCAGTCGATCTATTCCGACCATTTCCAATGGCAGGACGGCACCACGGGCAAGATGTCCTACAAACTGGAAGTCCCGCCCCTGCACCCGGCGCTGGCCACGACATTGCTCGGTGGTTTCGGCCAGGAAAACTCGCAGCACATGGCCAATCTGGCCCATACCCACGCCATGCTGGCGTTGCTGCGGGACGGTTTTCACCCGGACAGCCCTGGTGGCAGCGTCGAATTGCGCAGCGATGACACGCCGGTGCTGGACTACCAGCTATCACCGTACGCCTGGGATGGATTGCGCCGGGCGTTCCATACCATGGCCGAGATCCAGTTTGCCGGTGGCGCCAAGGCCGTGATGCCGATGCACGCCGACGCCCGCTACGTGAAGACCCTCGCCGAAGCGCGCACGCTGATCGACGGCCTGAGCCTGGAGTTGTATCGCACACGCCTGGGCAGTGCCCATGTGATGGGCGGTTGCGCAATGGGTGAAGACCCGACAATTGCGGTGACCGACAGCCTCGGTCGGCATCATCAACTGGGCAATCTGTCGATCCACGACGGCTCGCTGTTCCCCACCAGCATTGGCGCCAATCCGCAACTGTCGGTCTACGGACTGACGGCGCAATTGGCGACGTCCCTAGCCGAACGTTTAAAAAACCCATGAAAATAACGATAATTCCCATCGTCTATAGTGCTTTCTTACCTAACAGGCGACTTGGCCGACCGGGAAGGCTGCGATACCATCCGACTCCCCAACGGATTCCCGCCAGGACGACGCGATGAACCGAGTGTTGTACCCAGGTACCTTCGACCCTATTACCAAGGGCCATGGCGATCTGGTCGAACGCGCCTCGCGCCTGTTCGATCACGTGATCATCGCCGTCGCCGCGAGCCCGAAGAAAAACCCCTTGTTTCCTCTGGAACAACGGGTAGAACTGGCGCGCGAGGTCACTAAACATCTGCCGAACGTTGAAGTCGTCGGCTTCTCGACGCTGTTGGCGCACTTCGCCAAAGAAAAGAACGCCAATGTGTTCCTGCGTGGTTTGCGTGCGGTGTCGGACTTCGAATACGAATTCCAGCTGGCCAACATGAACCGCCAGTTGGCGCCGGACGTGGAAAGCCTGTTCCTTACCCCGTCCGAGCGTTACTCGTTCATTTCCTCGACGCTGGTCCGTGAAATCGCAGCCCTGGGCGGCGATATCACCAAGTTCGTGCACCCGGTGGTGGCGGACGCACTGACCGAACGTTTCAAGAAGTAACCCCCGCAAACTGTAGGAGCGAGCCTGCTCCGGGCGGCGTTCCGACGATGGACGTCAACGATAACGCGGGAAACCTGACACCCCGCGGCGTTCTCGAGTTCATCGCCAGCAGGCTGGCTCCTACAGTACGTCGCACCTGCGTGCAACGCAGGCGCCAATGCGGCACAATTGTGTGCATTGGTTTATTGCGCCCGGGCTTGCCGCCCCGGCTGGAGCTAGCATGTCCCTGATCATCACCGACGATTGCATCAACTGCGACGTCTGCGAACCCGAGTGCCCGAACGCCGCCATTTCCCAAGGCGAAGAGATCTACGTGATCGACCCGAACCTGTGCACTCAGTGTGTCGGCCACTATGACGAACCGCAGTGCCAGCAGGTCTGCCCGGTGGATTGCATTCCACTGGACGAAGCTCATCCGGAGACTGAAGAGCAGTTGATGGAGAAGTACCGGAAAATTACCGGTAAGGCTTAAGCCATTCGGCGCCTGTCAGACCGTCTTCGCGAGCAAGCCCGCTCCCACAGGGGTTTTGTGAACGACGCAGATCCAGTGTGGGAGCGAGCTTGCTCGCGATGACGTCATCAGCCTCACTGAAAATCTAACTGACTTTCAGCTCTGACAACGCGGGCAAAAAACGCTGGCGCGCTGCCCGAGTTTCACTTCCCGCAGCCCCGTGCCACAGACCTTGCAGTGTTCACCGCCACGGCCGTACACGAACAGTTCCTGCTGGAAATAACCAGGCTGACCGTCACCACCGATAAAGTCCCGCAGCGTGGTACCGCCGCGCTCGATGGCGGCCGCCAGGATGCGCTTGATCTCAATGGCCAGCTTCAAATAACGCGCTCGGGAAATGCTCTTGGCTTCTCGGCGCGGATCTATGCCTGCGGCGAACAACGCTTCGGTCGCATAGATATTGCCCACGCCCACCACCACCGCGTTATCCATGATGAACGGCTTGACCGCCATCGAGCGGCCCCGGGACTGCTGGAACAGGCGCTCGCCATCGAACAGGTCGGTCAACGGTTCCGGCCCCAGGCGAATCAGCAATTCGTGATTGAGCGGATCGAGACTCCAGAGCATTGCGCCGAAGCGCCGCGGGTCGGTGTAACGCAGGGCCAGGCCCGACTCCAGCTCGATGTCCACATGCTCATGCTTGGCCGCCGGCAGCCCGGCCTCCACCAGCCGCAAATTGCCTGACATGCCCAAGTGGCTGATCAAGGTGCCGACTTCGGCATTGATCAGCAGGTACTTGGCACGCCGCTCCACCAGCACGATACGCTGCCCGGACAACCGCACATCGAGGTCTTCGGGAATCGGCCAGCGCAAACGACGATCACGCACGATCACCCGGCTGACCCGCTGGCCTTCCAGGTGCGGCGCGATACCGCGACGGGTGGTTTCGACTTCTGGCAATTCAGGCATGGTGCTCTCGGCTCAGGCGCTTGGCCTGGAAGGTTCCGACACTCAGTGATGAGTGCCGAGGTCGCGGATCGTCTGCTTGAGGGTCTCGAAGTCGTAGTCCGAGAGGCCGACATAATCGAGCACCAGCGGCGCGATGCCGTTCCACTCGTGATCTTCGGTCTGATTGCCCAGCACCCGGTACGACGCGCAAATGTGCTCGGCCATTTTCAGTATCGCCAGCAGGTTCTTCAGCGAACTGTTGCGCGACGACTCATCGCTGAAAATCGCCAACGCATTGTGGTGATTGGCGATCGCCGCGCTCACGTGTTCCGGCAGTCGCCAGGACTTGGCCGTGTAATACCCGACCACCGAGTGATTGGTATTGAACACCTGATTCTCCGTATCCACCACCCGGCATTCGGCACTGGCGTTGGCATAGGCCTGCTCCAGAACGCCCATATAATCGGGGAAACGCTGGAGCATCAAGGGCACGCCGCAGTCGTGGAACAGGCCCAGGGCATACGCTTCATCGCCATTTTCAACGCCGATGCGCTTGGCCAGGGTCAGGCAAGTCATGGCCACGTCCTGCGCGGTGTCCCAGAAACGGTTCAGGGTGACAATGGTGTCGTCATTCATCTCGCCCTTGATCGACTGCGCGTTGATCAGGTTGATGACCGAACGGCTGCCCAGCAGATTTACCGCGCGCTGGATCGAGGCAATCTTGTTGCTCAGCCCGTAATACGGCGAATTGACGATCTTCAGCAGGGAACCGGAAAGGCCCGGGTCCTGGGAGATCAGCTTGGCAATGACTTCCAGATCCGGGTCGGGCATGTACTGCTCCATCTGCAAATCCACCATGATTTGCGGCTGGGCCGGTACGCTGATGCCCTGCAGGGCTTGTTGGATCTGTTCGGAAGTCAGCTCTTGGGACATTTGTGCACACTCTGGGTCAGGTGGTGATTCTAACCTTTATGAAGTTGGATCCGACATACCAAATCGCATGACAACCCTCGCCACATGTCCACTTGCAGGCCTACCCGGGACCTCAACACGCTATACTCCCGCTCTTTTTTCCGGAGCGACGACATGTCCCTGCCTAGCCTGCGCCTCAAAGCCAACGCCGACCGTCGTCTGCGCAACGGTCATTTGTGGGTCTACAGCAACGAAATCGATGTAGCCGCTACGCCTTTGCACGGTTTCAAGGCCGGTGACCAAGCGATCCTCGAAGCCGCCGGCGGCAAGCCGCTGGGCATCGTTGCCATGAGCCCGAACAACCTGATCTGCGCCCGACTGCTGTCGCGCGACATCAAGTTGCCGCTGGACAAGTCGCTGCTGGTGCATCGCCTGAACGTGGCCCTGTCCCTGCGCGATCGCCTGTTCGACAAGCCGTTCTATCGCCTGGTCTACGGCGACTCCGACCTGTTGCCAGGCCTGGTGGTCGACCGTTTCGGCGACATCCTGGTGGTGCAGATCGCTTCGGCGACCATGGAAGCACATAAAGACGACGTGATTGCAGCGCTGACCCAAGTACTCAAGCCAAGCGGCATCCTGTTCAAGAACGACTCCGCCGCCCGTGACGCCGAAGGCCTCACCCGCTACGTCGAAACCGTGTTCGGCCTGGTGCCGGAGTGGGTTGCCCTCGAAGAGAACGGCGTGAAATTCGAAGCACCTGTCATCCAGGGTCAGAAAACCGGCTGGTTCTACGACCACCGCATGAACCGCGCACGCCTGGCACCCTACGCCAAAGGCAAACGCGTGCTCGACCTGTACAGCTACATCGGCGGCTGGGGCGTGCAGGCTGCCGCGTTCGGCGCCAGTGAAGTGTTCTGCGTCGACGCTTCGGCCTTCGCCCTCGACGGCGTCGAGCGCAACGCCGCACTGAACGGCTTCGCCGAGAAAATGACCTGCATCGAAGGCGACGTGTTCGAAGCCCTCAAAGAACTGAAAGCCAGCGAAGAACGCTTCGACGTGATCGTGGCCGACCCGCCGGCGTTCATCAAACGCAAGAAAGACATGAAGAACGGCGAAGGCGCCTACCGCCGCCTGAACGAGCAAGCCATGCGCCTGCTCACCAAGGACGGCATCCTGGTCAGCGCCTCGTGCTCGATGCACCTGCCGGAAGACGACCTGCAGAACATCCTGCTGACCAGCGCCCGCCACCTGGACCGCAATATCCAGATCTTGGAACGTGGCGGTCAGGGTCCGGATCATCCGGTGCATCCGGCTATCGCTGAAACCCGCTACATCAAGAGCATCACCTGCCGGTTGCTGCCTAACAGCTAAAACCCTGCCCTTGTAGGAGCGAGCTTGCTCGCGATGGACGTCAACGATAACGCTGGCAACCTGACGCCCCACGGCGCTCTCAGGCTCATCGCGAGCAAGCTCGCTCCTACAGAGGTTCCCGGCATCAAAACAGGAAGCCTCCTACAGCGCTTTTGATTGAACTCCCTGCGTCCCAGACTAGTATCGGTTTCTGGTTTCAAGCATGAACGCTTGATCACTCCGGAAAACAAAAACAATGTCTGAGTCCTCTTACCCAGCTCTAAGTGGCGACCTGAAACGCCAACGAGTCTCCCGCTTTATCCTGATTACCAATATCTCGCTAATCAGTTTTTTCCCACTGAACATCCTCCTGCCTTCTTTTCCTGCCTTGGCCGCGAAGTTCGACAGTTCAACCGCTGACATCGCCCTTTCCATCAGTCTGTTCACGCTGGTTTTTGCGTTTTCTCAATTAATAACCGGCCCGCTTTCAGATAAGTGGGGGCGCAAGGAAGTTCTTCTTGGTTGCATCGTTGTTTCTACTCTCGGCTCGATAGGCTGCGCGCTGGCGACGGACTTCCCAAGCTTCCTGGCGTTTCGTGCAGTCCAAGCCATCGGGTGTGGTTTTTTTGTGCTGGGTCATGCACTGGTGGAGGATTTGTTCGATGAACAAGATAGGGCCCGGGTGCGCATTTATTACATGACGCTGAGCGGCTCCTTTGTTGCACTGGCACCGCTGTTAGGCTCTTGGCTACAAACCACTTTCGATTGGCAGGGTAGTTTTTATGGTTTTGCGCTCATGGCGCTCGGCATGCTGATCCATGCCCAACTGATACTACCTTCCAAGGCAGCCCTCCCAGAAAAAACACCCGTTTCAGTCATCCGTACGCTGAAATCCATCGCTGGAAATCAAGACTTCATCCGCTATTGGTGGATAGCCGCGTTAGTGTTCGCTTGTTATTTCGCGTTGATCAGCGTGACACCGCTGATTTTCATGGATGAGTTGAAACTGTCCGAGTACCAGTACGCGTGGGTACTTATGGTGTATGGGGTCGCCTACTTCCTGGGTGGAGTCATTGCTACCGCCATGCAGAAACATATCTCCCTCTCTGTGCAAATCAACATCGGCCTTGGATTACTGGGTGCCGCCGGCCTGTTGTTGATGTTAATCATCCGCTATGAGGCGATGACAACCATCACCCTGCTCATACCGATGGTGATCAGTGCTCTGGCGGTCACCCTGGTACGGCCTGCCGCCATTTCCGCAGCCATGTTGCTGTTCTCAAACAGCGCAGGGACGGCAGCATCCGCAGGCAACAGCATCATGTTCATTACCGCCGCCGTCAGCAGCGCCGCCCTCGCACAAACCGGGGACAATTTGCTGATGACCATTGCTGTCAGCTACATCGTGTTCAGTCTTTGGGGTTTGCTGACGAACACCAGGATCGGGCGCTGACTGTAGGAGCGAGCTTGCTCGCGAAGAACCTCAACGATGACGCAGCGCATCTGGTAGCCAGCGTTGTCTATGGATTCATCGCGAGCAAGCTCGCTCCTACAGACATAAGACACATCTGGAACTACTGTCGAACCAGCTATCTCCCCCCTCCTCACCTACCGTTTCTCTTCCAATCACTGAAGAGGACCAAGGAATGTCCAACGCACCCCATGCCCATCACTTACGCACCGGCCGCTATTCGGAAACCGGCCGGATTTATTTGCTCACAGCTGTCACCCACCAGCGACAACCCATCTTCAAGGACTGGCATATGGGTCATATGGTGGTAAGCGAATTCAGGAAGGCGTCTGAGGACGGCCAAGCCTCCTCTATTGCCTGGGTGGTCATGCCGGATCACTTTCACTGGCTGGTCGAGTTGCATAACGGTGATTTGCCGAAACTGATGCAAGCCACCAAATCTCGAAGCGCCCGCGCTATCAACAAGGCGAGAGGCTGTCACGAGACGCTATGGCAAAAAGGTTATTTTGACCGGGCGTTGCGTCGCGAGGACGATCTGAAAGCGATGGCCCGATATATCGTTGCCAACCCATTGCGAGCAGGGCTAGTCGACCATATCGGCGAATATCCGCTATGGGACGCCATCTGGCTCTGAAACGCAGCCAACTGTAGGAGCGAGCTCGCTCGCGATGGTCGTAAACGATAACGCGTTCATTCTGGATGAACGCGTTGCCCTCTGGTTCATCGCGAGCAAGCTCGCTCCTACAGAAAATCGTTCCATGTGAAGTTCCGCAGGCTTGCCCGCACGTCCAGTGAACGCTCTCTCCACGCTTGCAGCCATTCCCTCCAGCCGCCAGCCGTGTAGAATCGCGAACATTCATCGCCAGTCATCCCCGGCGGGTTTATGAGCTCAAGCTGAAGCGCGCGGCGATCCCGCAAAGTTATCGGCAACTTCCGGACACGCGGCCATTTCTGAGTGTTCCAGACGTCAATAGAAGCTCACTTCCCTTTTGATACCTGATTAGCCGCCCGGAGTGCTTCATGCCTGATTACCGCTCGAAAACATCCACCCACGGCCGCAACATGGCCGGTGCCCGCGCACTGTGGCGCGCCACGGGGATGAAAGATGACGACTTCAAGAAGCCGATCATCGCCATTGCCAACTCCTTCACCCAGTTCGTACCCGGCCACGTGCACCTCAAGGACCTGGGCCAACTGGTCGCCCGCGAGATCGAACGCGCTGGCGGCGTGGCAAAGGAATTCAACACCATCGCTGTCGATGACGGCATCGCCATGGGCCACGACGGCATGCTCTATTCGCTGCCGAGCCGCGAGATCATCGCCGACTCCGTCGAGTACATGGTCAACGCCCACTGCGCCGATGCGATCGTCTGCATTTCCAACTGCGACAAGATCACCCCTGGCATGCTGATGGCGTCCCTTCGCCTGAACATCCCGGTGATCTTCGTCTCCGGCGGTCCGATGGAAGCCGGCAAGACCAAACTCGCCTCCCACGGCCTCGACCTGGTCGACGCCATGGTGATCGCCGCCGACTCCAGCGCTTCTGACGAGAAAGTCGCCGAGTACGAGCGTAGCGCCTGCCCGACCTGCGGTTCGTGCTCCGGCATGTTCACCGCCAACTCGATGAACTGCCTGGTCGAAGCGCTGGGTCTGGCATTGCCGGGCAACGGTTCGACCCTGGCCACCCACAGTGACCGCGAGCAGTTGTTCCTGCAGGCCGGCCGCACCATCGTCGAGCTGTGCAAGCGTTACTACGGCGAGAACGACGAGTCAGTATTGCCGCGCAACATCGCCAACTTCCAGGCGTTCGAAAACGCCATGACCCTGGACATCGCCATGGGCGGTTCCACCAATACCATCCTGCACTTGCTGGCTGCTGCCCAGGAAGCCGAGATCGATTTCGACCTGCGCGACATCGACCGTCTGTCCCGTCACGTGCCGCAACTGTGCAAGGTCGCGCCGAACATCCAGAAGTACCACATGGAAGACGTGCACCGCGCCGGCGGGATCTTCAGCATCCTCGGTTCGCTGGCCCGTGGTGGTTTGCTGCACACCCAGCTGCCGACCGTGCACAGCCGCAGCATGGAAGAAGCCATCGCCAAGTGGGACATCACCCAGACCACCGACGAAGCGGTGCACCACTTCTTCAAGGCCGGTCCGGCAGGCATCCCGACGCAAACCGCGTTCAGCCAGTCGACCCGCTGGGAAACCCTGGACGACGACCGTGAAAACGGCTGCATCCGCAGTGTCGAGCATGCGTACTCGCAAGAAGGCGGCCTGGCCGTGCTCTACGGCAACATCGCCCTGGACGGCTGCGTGGTGAAAACCGCTGGCGTCGACGAGTCGATCCACGTGTTCGAAGGCAACGCGAAGATCTTCGAAAGCCAGGACAGCGCCGTTCGCGGGATCCTTGTTGACGAAGTGAAAGAAGGCGACATCGTCATCATTCGCTACGAAGGCCCGAAAGGCGGCCCGGGCATGCAGGAAATGCTCTACCCGACGTCGTACCTGAAATCCAAAGGCCTGGGCAAAGCCTGCGCCCTGCTCACCGACGGCCGTTTCTCCGGCGGTACTTCGGGCCTGTCCATCGGCCACGCTTCGCCTGAAGCCGCTGCCGGTGGCGCGATTGGTCTGGTGCAGGACGGCGACAAAGTGCTGATCGACATTCCGAACCGCTCGATCAACCTGTTGGTCAGCGATGAAGAACTGGCTGCACGCCGGGTCGAGCAGGACAAGAAAGGCTGGAAACCGGTGGAAGTGCGTCCACGTAAAGTGACCACCGCACTGAAAGCCTACGCCCTGCTGGCCACCAGTGCCGACAAGGGTGCCGTGCGTAACAAAGCGATGCTTGACGGGCTGTAAGCGTTAACCGTCGACATAAAAATGCCCCGCCAAGTGCGGGGCATTTTTATTTACACCGATCCACTGTAGGAGCGAGCTTGCTCGCGATGAACGAAAGGGCGACGCGTTAAATCAGAATAGACGCGTCATCGTTAACGACCATCGCGAGCAAGCTCGCTCCTACAGAGAACCTAAAACCCGGATTTACTGGATGTCTTCCGGCTTCACGATCACCCAGTTCTTGTCAGCCGTCACCGTCAACCCTTCCTTGGCCTGGGCCGCGGCGTTCTTGGCCATCATGCCGTTGATCTGGGTCATGTACTTGTCCTTGCGATTGACCCACAGGTGAATGCCGCCCTTGGCCACGTCAACACTGTGGAACAGCATGTAACCGTCGCTGCTCGGGGTATCGCCGCCAACCAGCACCGGTTTTTTCCACTCGTCGATGTAGGTCAGGATCGCTGCCTGCTTGCCGGCCATCCAGGTTGCCGGGGTCCACAGGTACGGGGTCAGTTCGAGGCCGAGGTTGGCCTTCTCGTCATACTTGCCGGCGGTGACCTGCTTGCGCGCGGTGGTCAGTTCGCCAGTCTTCGGGTCCTTGAGCAGCAGCGACACGCCGATCACGTTCTGCGGTTTGACGTTGTAACCGTACTTCGGATCGGCCGCGACCATGCGCACCAGTTCTTCGGAGGCGGCGGTCATCACGTAGACCTCGATGCCGTTCTCCATCAACTTGTTGTACAACTCTTGCTGCCCGGTGAAGATCTTCGGCGGGTTGACGTCAAGCTTCTTGACCACATCGCCTTCGTAATAGGTGGCCGGCACCGGCTTGCCGGACGCCATCATCTCGTCGACATAACCCTTGAGTTCCTTGAGCGTAAAGCCGGAGAACACCTGGGCGACCCATGGGTAGCAAACCATGTCGTCGAGTTCACAGAGACGGTAGTAGTAGCTGAACAGGCTTTCCTTGTGGTCGGCGGTGTCCTTGAACGGCATCAGCTTCAGGGAGGGATCGAGCTTGTCGCGGGTGATCAGGCCCTTGTTCTCCATGAACGGCAGCAACGACTCTTCGAGGTCGTAGCGGTAACTGGTGTTGTCCATGTCGAACACCGCGTAGTTACCCTTGTTGGCGTTGGCGGCGATCATCGCCTCCAGCGCCTTGGCCTGATCGGCGGGCCAGTGTTTCAGATCCGTTGCAAGCACCTGGCCGGCGAGGCCCAGGCAAAGTGCTGCTGCCAGTAATTTCGGTGCGAACTTCATTGGCGTTTCTCCCTGAATGTGAAAGAGATCGACGCTAACAAATAAGTGTGACAGTCCTCGCCTGTCAGCGACCGCCTGTGTCCCTTTCGCGCCAGTTGCATTTCTGACAGCGACATCCGCTTATTCCAAAAACGACGGATACCATGCGTTTTCGATATTAATTCATTAGTTTTCAAGCTGTTAGGCTTGCCGGTTCGCAGCTGCCCCGGAAGGCAGTTGGCAAAAGTCTAATGGGAGTTCCAATGAATCTGCCGCTGATTCTCAATCTTCTGGTGTTCCTCGCACTGCTCCTGGGCCTGGCGAAAACCCGCCACACCACTTGGAGCCTGGCGAAAAAAGTCCTGCTCGCACTGGTGCTGGGCGTGGCGTTCGGCGTGGCCTTGCACACCGTTTACGGTGCCGGCAACCCGGTACTCAAAGCCTCGATCGGCTGGTTCGATCTGGTGGGCAACGGTTACGTGCAATTGCTGCAAATGATCGTGATCCCGCTGGTGTTCGCCTCGATCCTCAGCGCCGTGGCCCGCCTGCACAACGCCTCATCGCTGGGCAAGATCAGCTTCCTGACCATCGGCACGCTGCTGTTCACCACGGCCATCGCGGCCCTGATCGGCATCGGCCTGACCAACCTGTTCGGCCTGACCGCCGAAGGCCTGGTGGCCGGCACCCAGGAAATGGCCCGTCTGCAAACCATCCAGACCGATTACGCCGGCAAGGTCGCCGACCTGAATGTGCCGCAGCTGTTGCTGTCGTTCTTTCCGCAAAACCCGTTCGCCGATCTGGCGCGGGCCAAGCCGACGTCGATCATCAGCGTGGTGATTTTCGCGGCGTTCCTGGGAGTCGCGGCCCTGCAATTGCTCAAGGATGATGCTGACAAAGGTCAGAAAGTGATCAACGCCATCGACACCCTGCAAGCCTGGGTGATGCGCCTGGTGCGCCTGGTGATGAAGCTGACCCCGTACGGCGTGCTGGCGCTGATGACCAAAGTGGTCGCCGGGTCGAACCTGCAAGACATCATCAAGCTCGGCAGTTTCGTGGTGGTGTCCTACATCGGCCTGGGCCTGATGTTCGTGGTTCACGGTGTGCTGGTATCGGCGGCCGGGATCAATCCACTGCGCTTCTTCCGCAAGATCTGGCCGGTGTTGACGTTTGCTTTCACCAGCCGCTCCAGCGCAGCGACGATTCCGTTGAGCATCGAGGCGCAGACCAGTCGCCTGGGCATCCCGCAGTCGATCGCCAGTTTCGCTGCGTCGTTTGGCGCAACCATTGGCCAGAACGGTTGTGCCGGTCTGTACCCGGCGATGCTGGCGGTGATGGTGGCGCCGACTGTGGGCATCAATCCGCTGGACCCATTGTGGATCGCGACGCTGGTGGCGATTGTCACGCTGAGTTCGGCCGGTGTGGCCGGAGTGGGTGGCGGTGCGACGTTTGCCGCGTTGATCGTGCTGCCGGCGATGGGCTTGCCGGTGTCACTGGTGGCGTTGCTGATTTCGGTCGAGCCGCTGATTGATATGGGGCGCACGGCGTTGAATGTCAGTGGGTCGATGACGGCGGGTGCGATTACCAGTCAGGTGATGCAGCAGACTGATAAAGAACTGCTGGATGCGGATGAGCATTCGGCGTTGGCACAGGCTTAAATTCTTTAGCGTCTGATCTGGCCTCATCGCCAGCAGGCTGGCTCCCACAGGGATTTTGGGTGTTCACACAATCTGTGTTTCACCTCAAACCCACTGTGGGAGCGAGCCTGCTCGCGAAGCTTTTAAGCTTTTTCCCAGACTTCAAAGTTGTACGCCGGCTTGTCCCCTTCAGCCGGGTTTGGCACATTCGACACCAGCTTCCACCGGCCCAAATCAAACTCCGGAAACCACGCATCCCCTTCCGGGCTCAGCGCCACGCGGGTCAGGTACAACCGATCGGCTTGGGCCAGCCCTTGCGCATACAACTGCGCACCACCAATCAGCATCAGCTCATCGACGCCCTGTTCCTTCGCCCATGCTTCAGCGCGAACGACGGCGGCTTCCAGCGACGGATAAACCTCCGCGCCTTCCAGCACCAGATCCGCCTGACGGCTGACCACGATGTTCAAGCGGCCCGGCAGCGGGCGACCGAGGGAATCCCAGGTCTTGCGACCCATGATGATCGGCTTGCCGAGGGTGGTGGCCTTGAAATATTTGAAGTCCCCCGGCAAGTGCCAGGGCATGCTGTTGTCGACGCCGATCACACGGTTTTCACCGAGGGCTGCGATCAGGCTGAGGGGGAGTGATTTAGTCATGCCGCGAGGATACCAGAGCCTCGCTTTCGCCGATAAGCGTCACAGCGGTTATGCTCACAGCTCATTTAAGCGACGGGATGCCGCGTGACTGAACTGAATAACCTCTGGCTGACAGAAACCATCCGCCTGCGCGAAGAGTACGCCGGCCCTCTGGAAGACCTTGAAGCCAACCGACTGGCCCGCAGCGCCGGGGGCGATTTGCCGTCGCGCATTCAACGCCGGGCCCTGTGGCTAGCCGAGCGTGATGGCCTGGCCGATGCTCTCAAACACTGGCTGCAAGGCGCGCGACTGGCGCTGATCGTCATGGCGGTGCTGGCGGTGATCAGCGGCGCCGGCCTGGCCTTTGCTGCAATGGGTGACGGCCTGCACCCAGTAAATGTGTTCTGGGCCTTGGGCAGTCTGCTCGGACTCAATTTGATCCTGCTGCTGAGTTGGACCCTGGGCCTGCTGTTTGCCGGCGAACACGGTGCCAGCCTCGGCCGCTTGTGGCTGTGGCTAAGTGAAAAACTCGCCCGGGACGCCAAAGCCGCGCAACTGGCTCCGGCCCTGCTGCTGTTGCTGCAACGGCAGAAACTCAATCGCTGGGCAATCGGCGTGCTGGTCAACAGCCTGTGGTTGCTGGCGATGCTCAGCGCCTTGGTCATTCTGCTGACGCTGATGGCGACCCGACGCTATGGCTTCGTCTGGGAAACCACCATCCTCAGTGCCGACACCTTTATCGCCGTAACCCAGGCCCTCGGCGCGCTGCCGGCCCTGCTCGGCTTCAGCGTGCCGACCGAGGAGATGATCCGCGCCAGTGGCGACGCCGCACTGAACATCGAAAGTGCCCGCCAGGCCTGGGCCGCCTGGCTGGTGGGCGTATTGCTGGTCTACGGCGTTTTGCCGCGCCTGCTGCTCGCGCTGTTTTGCCTGTGGCGCTGGAAGTCGGGTCAACCGGCGCTGCGTCTGGATTTGAACCTGCCCGGCTACGCACAGCTTCGCGAACGCTTGATGCCCACCAGCGAACGTCTCGGCATCAGCGATGCGGCGCCTGAGCAACTGCATCGCGTGGAAAGCGGTGTCAGCGAACAACAAAGTGATGGTGCTCTATTGGTCGCCATCGAACTGGATGACGACCGCCCGTGGCCACCGCAATTGCCGAAAAACGTCAGCAACGCCGGCATCCTCGACAGCCGCGAATCGCGGCACAAACTACTCGAACAACTGAGCCGCTTTCCCCCCGCGCGCCTGGCCATTGCGTGCGATCCACGGCGCTCGCCGGATCGCGGCAGCCTGGCCTTGATTGCCGAACTGGCCCGCAGCGCCAGCGCCACCCGCGTGTGGTTGTTGCAGGCGCCCCCCGGTGAAGCG
Organism: Pseudomonas fluorescens; assembly: GCF_040448305.1. Lineage (NCBI taxonomy): Bacteria > Pseudomonadati > Pseudomonadota > Gammaproteobacteria > Pseudomonadales > Pseudomonadaceae > Pseudomonas > Pseudomonas fluorescens. The sequence continues at coordinate 6,430,412 of NZ_CP148752.1, forward strand.
CTGGACGCCGAACGCCTGGGCGACTGGCACGTGGCGCTGCAACAGCTTGAGCTGCCGTTTGCCGATTGCGCACCGATGAACTGGCTGGAGACGGGTCATGACTAACCCTCTGAAACTCGCCGTCGTCGGCCACACCAACGTCGGCAAAACCTCGCTGTTGCGTACCCTGACCCGTGACGTGGGTTTCGGTGAGGTGTCCCACCGTCCGAGCACCACACGGCATGTCGAAGGCGCGCGGTTGTCGGTGGACGGCGAGCCACTGCTCGATCTCTACGACACCCCGGGCCTGGAAGACGCCATCGCCCTGCTCGACTACCTCGAACGCCTGGAGCGGCCTGGCGAACGCCTCGACGGCCCGGCGCGGCTGGCGCGTTTCCTGGATGGCAGCGAAGCCCGACAGCGTTTCGAACAGGAGGCCAAGGTCCTGCGCCAGCTATTGGCCTCGGATGCCGGGCTCTATGTGATCGACGCCCGGGAGCCGGTGCTGGCCAAGTATCGCGACGAGCTGGAAGTGCTGGCCAGTTGCGGCAAACCCTTGCTGCCGGTGCTGAATTTCGTCAGCAGCGCCAACCACCGCGAACCGGCATGGCGGGAAGCGCTGGCGCGGCTGGGCCTGCATGCCTTGGTGCGTTTCGACAGTGTCGCGCCGCCGGAGGATGGCGAGCGTCGACTCTATGAAAGTCTCGCCCTGCTGCTGGAATCTGCCCGGCCGCAACTCGAACGCCTGATCGCCGATCAGCAAGCCCAGCGTCTGGCTCGCCAACAAAGCGCGGAGCGATTGATTGCCGAATTGCTGATCGATTGCGCGGCTTGTCGGCGCAGCGTGGTCAGTGAAGCCGAGCAGGAACAACAGGCGATCAGCGCACTGCGCAAAGCCGTACGCCAGCGTGAGCAGCGTTGCGTCGAGGCCCTGCTCAAGCTCTACGCCTTCCGCCCACAGGATGCCGCTGCGAGTGATTTGCCGCTGCTCGACGGTCGTTGGGGCGATGACCTGTTCAACCCGGAAACCCTCAAGCAACTGGGCGTGCGCGTCGGTGGAGGTATCGCTGCCGGCGCAGCTGCCGGGGCCGGGGTCGATCTGTTGGTGGGTGGCATCACCCTGGGCGCGGCGGCATTGGCCGGAGCAATTGCCGGCGGCGCCCTGCAAACCGCCCGCAGTTATGGCAGCCGCCTGCTCGGCAAAATCAAGGGCCAGCGCGAACTGACGGTGGATGACAACGTGCTGCGGCTGTTGGCGTTGCGCCAGCGGCAATTGCTGCAAGCGCTTAATGCCCGTGGGCACGCAGCGATGGACAGCATTCAGGTGGCCACGCCACAGGATAAGAGCTGGCGCGAAGGCAAACTGCCCGAGGCGCTGAACAAGGCGCGGGCGCATCCGCAGTGGTCGTCGCTCAATCCTCATCCCAAATTGAATCAGGGGGAGCGGCAGGAGCAGATCGAGGTATTGGCGCAGCACCTCTAGTGGCCTGACCGGCCTCTTCGCGAGCAGGCTCGCTCCCACAGTTGTTTCGCAGTGGACACAGAATCTGTGGTCGACACAGCTCCTTTGTGGGAGCGAGCCTGCTCGCGATGGCCGCGCCTCGGTTCAAAGGCTTTATGCAGCCAACAGGCGCACCGCCTTGTCCTTCAACACCGCCAGATCAATCACCGGCACGTGCATCTCTTTCGCCATTTCATCCCACTGGCGCATGCGCAAACTCACGGCACACAGCGGGTCCTGCTCGAACGCCTGCGCCTCTTCAGCCGTCATCACCCCGCCCTGATATTCCAGGGTCCGGCGACTGGCTTCGCTCAGGCGCTCGTAGTATCCCGCCTCCTTGAGCGTCAGATAACGCTTGGCCTGCACGTGGTATTCGACCAACCGCGCCATGCGCTCGCTGAATCCGGCGCGGCGCAAATAATCCGCGCCCAGGCGCTCATGGCTGACCACGCCGAAGCCACCCATGTTCTCGGCACTGTCGGCGCAGATATGCCCGATGTCATGGAAGAACGCCGCCAGCACCACTTCATCATCGAAGCCCTCAGCCATGGCCAGCTCTGCGGCCTGGGACATGTGCTCGATCTGCGACACCGGCTCGCCGATGTAGTCGCTGTCGCCAAAGCGCTCGTAGAGAGCGAACACTTCGGCGATCACTTGCTCTTTACGCTCCATCAGTTTTCTCCCAGTACCGTGGCAACGTTGCGTTCAGCCATAGCCGGCCCGACGCTCATGCCGACACCGGTGTGCATCAACGCCATGCTCAGGCCTTTTGCCGGGCGCAGGAACGAGAACGGTCCCGGCCCCCGTGAACCATAGACCCCCTGCCAGCGTTCGACCACTTGCACCTTGCAGCCCAAGGTCTGCTCGGCCAGTTCGATCATCCAGTCGTCGACCTGCTCGGTATTGAAGGGTGACGGATCGCTGCCGTAATGGTGCGAATCACCAATGATCAATTCGCCATGGGGTGTCGGACTGATCAGCAAATGGATACCGTTTTCATGCAGGTGCGGGGCGTGCCGCAGAATCTCGGCCTGCACCGCGGCGGCTTCCGGCAAATCCGCAAAGGCGCCGTAATGCACGCAGCTCAAACCGGTGAGCAACGCGTGTTGCAGGTTGAGGTTGATCTGCGGGCGGGCGCGGAGCATTTGCAGGCGGCAGATTTGCGGCTCGAGTTCGGCGATCTGTTCGGCCAGCAACGTCTGATAATCGTGGCCGGAGCAGACGATGATCTGCTCGGCACTGAAGCTGCCGGCGGTGCTGTGCAGGCGACCCGGCTCGATATCGCGCACCAGGGTAGAGAAGTGAAACTTGACGCCCAGGTCGCGACGCAGGAAGTCGATCAGCGCCGGAATCGCTTCGCGGGAATATAGCTGCTGATCGTCCATGCCATGCAAGGCCGCGCGGTGATGGCGGAACTGACCGCCGTACAAATCGCGTAACGCAGCGCCGCGCAACAAGTCGACACGGTAACCGTGTTCGACGGCGCGGCCCTCGCAGAAGGCTTCCAGCAGTTGTTCTTCCGCTTCGGTGCGGGCGAACAGGTACGAGCCATTGCGCTTGAGTTGCAGGCCGGCGAGCTGCGCCCAGTCGCCCCAGATTCCGCGACTGGCGCGGGCCAGTTCCAGCATCGGTCCCGGCGGCTGGCCGGTGACCAGTGCCTGGCCGAAGTTACGCACCGAAGCGCCGAGGGGCGTTTCGCTGCGCTCGAAAACCGTGACCTTGAGACCGCGCTTGGCAGCGGCATACGCGTGAGACAAGCCCAGGATGCCGGCGCCGACGATCAGCATGTCGTTGTGTTGTGTCATGGGGTCTTGTCCTGAATTCGAAACCGCCATCGCGAGCAAGCTCGCTCCCACAGTGATTTGTAGTGGACACAAATTTTGTGACCGCCACAGGACCTGTGGGAGCGAGCTTGCTCGCGATGAGGCCCTTACAGCCGATGAAGACCTTACTTGGCCGCCACTTTCTCGGACTTGCCGTCATAGCGTTTGCGCCATTCGGCCAGGATCTCGTCGCGGTTCTTCGAAGCCCAGGCAAAGTCGTTCTTGATCAGGCGCTGCTCGTAGTCAGCCGGCAGTTCGGTCTGCGGCTTGGCGATGCCTGGCTGGGCGAGCACGGCGAAGTTTTCTTTGTAGAGCTCCATCGCCTCGGGGCTGGCGGAGAAGTCAGCCAGTTTCTTCGCCGCTTCTTCGTGGGCAGTACCCTTGATCACGGCAGTCGCTTCGATCTCCCAACCCAAACCTTCCTTCGGCAGGATGATGTCCAGCGGTGCGCCCTGGCGTTTCAGCTGAACGGCCGGGTACTCGAAGGAAATACCGATCGGGAACTCACCGGCGGCAGCCAGTTTGCAAGGCTTGGAACCGGAGTGAACGTACTGGCCGATGTTCTGGTGCAGGCCGTCCATGTAGGCCCAGCCCTGCTTCTCGCCGAAGGTTTGCAGCCAGGCGCTGACATCGAGGAAACCGGTGCCGGACGATGCCGGGTTCGGCATGACGATCTTGCCTTTGTACTCAGGCTTGGTCAGGTCCTGCCAGCTCACGGGCTTGGTCAGTCCCTGCTTTTCGGCTTCGACGGTGTTGAAGCAAATGGTCGCGGCCCAGACGTCCATGCCGACCCAGGCTGGTGGGTTGGCCGCGTCGCGGTAGTTGGCGCCGATCTTGCCCAGGTCTTTCGGTGCGTAGCTTTGCAGCATGCCTTGCTGATCGAGAATCGCCAGGCTCGAAGCGGCCAGGCCCCATACGGCGTCAGCCTGCGGACGGGCTTTTTCGGCCAGCAGTTTGGCGGTGATGATGCCGGTGGAATCACGCACCCATTTGATTTCGACGTCCGGGTTGGCCTTTTCGAAAGCTTCTTTGTAGGTCTTCAGTTGTTCGGCTTCGAGGGCGGTGTACACCGTCAACTCGGTTTTCGCCGCAAAGGCGTTCAGGCTGAAAGCGGTAAGGACAGCAGCGGCCAGGGCCATAGGCTTGAACATGATCTTTTCCTGTTTTTTGAGTTGAGGGGTTGTGCAGATTCAATGACCGGGCGCGGTCTGCCGCCAGGCCTGGGACCGGCGCAGCAAACCGCGCGAGGCCCAGGCCAGCAGCAGGGACACGCTCGCCGAGGTAATCAGGATCAGAGTCGACATCGCTGCCGCACCGCCGACGTTGCCGGCGTCATCCATGTTCAGCACCGCCACCGCCGCGAGGATGGTGTCGGGGCTGTAGAGGAAGATCGCCGCCGAAACGGTGGTCATGGCCGAGACGAACAGGTAGCGCACGATGTCCAGCAGCGCCGGCAGGCAGATCGGCACGGTGACACGCAGGTAATGGCGGTACAGCGGCGCCTTGAGCGACAGCGCGGCGGCTTCGAACTCGGCGTCGAGTTGGCGCAGCGCGGTGGTGGCGGTCATTTGTGCGGTGGTCAAATAGTGAGCAATGGTGCAGACGATCAGCAGGGTCATGGTGCCGTAGAGCACGTGCAGCGGGTTGCCGGTGAGGTTGAAGAAGAAGACGTAACCCAAACCCAGTACCAGGCCCGGCACCGCCATCGGGACGAAACTGAGCATGCGCAAGGTCAGGTTCAGGCCGCGCTGGCCCTTGGTTTTTTCCATCAGGTAGGCGCCGGTGAAAATCAGCAGGCTGCCAATCAACGCCGTGCCCAAGGCCATCTTCAAGCCGTTGCCGTAGGCCAGCCAGCCACCGCCAGCGGTTTCGTTGAACTGATAATGGTTGAGCGACAGCGACAGGTTGTACGGCCAGAACTTCACCAGGGACGAGAACACCGCCATGCCGAACACCAGCAGCAACGCGGCGCAGATCAGCAGGACGATGACCATGTAGCAGCTGTCGCGCAGCTTCGACGGCGCGGGTTTGAACACCTGGGCGCGACCGCTCATGGAGTCGCCGTGGCGCCGACGCAACCAGGCATCGACCCCGAAACTGAACAGCGCCGGCAGCAGCAGCACCATGCCGATCAACGCCCCGCGACCGAACTGTTGCTGGCCGACCACCGCCTTGTAGGCTTCCAGCGCCAGCACCTGATAGTCGCCACCGACCACCACCGGCACACCAAAGTCAGTGATGGTCAGGGTGAACACCAGACAGAACGCGGCGAACACGGCCTGACGGGTCGCCGGCCAGGTGATGCTGCGGAAGGCCTTCGCAGGACTCGCGCCCATGCTGGAGGCCGCGTCGAACAGTCGTGCATCCGCCAGGGACAAGGCCGACAGCAGAATCATCAAGGCGTGCGGGAAGGTGTAGATGACTTCGCCGAGCACGATGCCCCAGAAGCCGTAGATGTTGTCCGAGAGCAGGCCACGCAGCATGCCCTGGTTGCCGAACAGGTAAACCAGCGCGATGCCCGGCAGCATCGACGGCGCCATCAATGGCAGCAGCGAAATACCGCGCCAGATGCCTTTGGCCGGAATCAAGGTGCGTTGCAGCGCGTAGGCAAACAGGTAAGCCAGCGGTACGACAATGGCCGCGACACTGAGGGAAACCTTCAGGCTGTTACCGAGCAACCAATGGAAGTTTTCGCTGGTCACCAGTTCTTTCGCTGCGACCCAGCCACCGCCCTGCCCGGCTTCGGCGCTGAAGCCGCGCCAGAAAATCGCCAGCAACGGCATCAATACGGCAACACCCAACAACACCAGCATGAGGACTTTGCCGCCGACCACGAACAACCGGTCACCGACCTCGGCGCGGGTGGTTTGTCGAACCTGCTTGTGCGGCAGCGGCAGCGCGATGTTCGCGCTCATCAGGCAAACACCTGCAGGCTGCGCGGCGGCAAGGCGACCATGATCTGCTGGGCGCCAAGGCGTGGCATGGCTTCCGGTGCCAGCTCCGCCAACAGCGCATGCCCCGGCAACTGATCGAGTTCGAAGCTCATGCGGCAGCGGTTACCGAGGAAGGTGATTTCACGAACCTTGGCCGGGAACAGGTTTTCCTCGTGCACCAACGGGTTGACGTTGATCGCCTCCGGACGGCAGAACAAACGGCCCGACGCGGTCTTGGCGCTGCCTTCGGCCAGACGCATGTTCAGCCCGCCGACCTGGGCGTGGCTGTCGCTGCTGCGCTGGAACGGCAACCAGTTGCCCTGGCCGACGAACTCCGCCACGAATGGCGTGGCCGGGCGGTTGTAGATTTCCTGCGGTGTGGCGTATTGCTCGACCTTGCCGTTGTTCATCACGGCGATGCGGTCGGCCATCAGCATGGCCTCGTCCTGATTGTGGGTCACCATCAAGGTGGTGATGCCGAGGTTGCGTTGCAGTTGGCGCAATTCGGTGCACAGATGCTCGCGCACCCGGGCATCGAGGGCCGACATCGGTTCGTCCAACAGCAACAGCGAAGGTGCCGGGGCCAAGGCGCGAGCGAGTGCAACCCGCTGCTGCTGGCCGCCGGACAATTGACCGGGATACTTTTTCTCGCTGCCGCTCAGGCCGACCAGTTCCAGCATCTGGCCGACACGACGGCGCACCTCGTCGCGACCGCTGCCGGCGAGGCCATAGGCAATGTTCGCTTCGACGGTGAGATTGGGAAACAACGCGTAGGACTGGAACAGAATGCCGTAGTCCCGCGCTTGGGGCGCCAGGTGGGAAACGTCGCGATCGCCTAGGTACAACTCGCCGCTGTCCTGTTTCTCCAGTCCTGCGATGCAGCGCAGCAAGGTGGTTTTGCCACAGCCCGACGGCCCCAGCAGACACACCAGCTCACCGGCCGCTACGTCGAGGGAAACGTTGTCCAGCGCGGTGAAGGCGCCGAAGTGCTTCTGTACACCGCGCACCTTCATCGGTGCGCCGGGGTTGGTCAGGGCGGTTGCGATCGAGTTGTTCATGGACGGACCTCATCTAGCAGATGGGGCCATCCTAGAGTTGTAATGAGTCCGTCATGTGGCAGTAAGGCAAAAACTGCCGATAGTGGTATTCGGGATTTTTGGTTAAGCCTTCAAGCCCTGTTTTGTTTGATCTGGCGCCTTCGCGAGCAAGCCCGCTCCCACAGTTGATCGCGGTCCCCTGTGGGAGCGGGCTTGCTCGCGAAGAGGCCAGGACGGCACTACAAATCTCAGGCCGGAGCCATTTCCTGCGCCAACCCCAGAAACGCCGCCGGCAGTCGCGCGTTTTTACGCTCCTTGAGGCAGTACAGGTACTCGGGAATCTGCGGCGCATTCTCGATGGTCAGCACCCGCAGTTGCGGATCATGGGGCACTTCCTGCCGGGCAATGATGCTGATGCCGATGTTGCGCAGCACCGCTTCGCGGATCGATTCGCGGCTGCCGATCTCCAGCAACGGGCCGAAACACACACCCGCGCTGGCCAGCAACTCTTCGGTCAGGCGACGGGTGGTCGAGCCCGGTTCGCGCATCAGCAGGGTGTGCCCGGCCAAGGCGCCGAGCGGCACGTGATCGTGAACCGCCAGCGGATGATTGCGATGCACCGCCAGCACCAGCGGATCACTGCCGAGCACCCGGCGAACCAGTCGCGCGTCATCGAGCAACTGCGACGACGCCGCGACATCGACCCGGTAATCTTCCAGAGCTTCAAGCACCTGTTGGGAGTTGCCGATTTCCACCGAAACCTCAACCTGCGGCAGGCGCTCGCGGAACGTTTTCACCAGGTCGAGGATGTAATACGGCGCCGTGGCGGCTATGCGCAACGTGCCCTGGACCTGACCGCAGTTACGCAGGAAAAACTCGATGTCGGCTTCCTGTTGCATCAGCACCTTGACCATCGGCAGCAGCCGCGCGCCCTCCTCGCTGACGCTGAGACGCCGGCCGCCGCGGTAGAACAGCTCGACCGAGTACTGACTTTCGAGGTTGCGGATCTGCGTCGTCACCGTCGGCTGGCTCAGGCCGAGCTTTTTGGCAGCCTGGGTAATGCTGCCCAGGCGGGCCACCATGTAAAACGCCTTAAGCTCCGCACTCAGCACAACCGTCCCTCATCCTTTACTTGCGCAGCAGGCGCAAACCGTTGAACACCACCAGCAAACTCACGCCCATGTCGGCGAACACCGCCATCCACATGGTAGCGACCCCGGCGAAGGTTACCCCAAGAAAGATCGCCTTGATGACCAAAGCCAGGGCGATGTTCTGTTTGAGGATGCTCGATGTCTGCCGAGACAGGCGGATGAATGCCGGGATTTTGCGGAGATCGTCGTCCATCAGGGCAACATCGGCGGTTTCGATAGCGGTATCGGTGCCTGCGGCGGCCATGGCGAAGCCGATCTCGGAACGCGCCAGCGCCGGGGCGTCGTTGATGCCATCGCCGACCATGCCGACCCGATGCCCCTGGGCATAAAGAGCCTCGATGGCCTGCAATTTGTCGCCTGGCAACAGGTCCCCCTTGGCCTCGTCGATGCCGACTTGCGCGGCAATGGCCTGCGCGGTGTGGACGTTATCGCCGGTGAGCATCAGGGTTTTGATGCCCAGGTCATGCAGTTGCAGGATGGCTTCGCGGCTGGACACTTTTACCGTATCGGCGACGGCAAACAGCGCCAACGGGCCAGATGAATCAAGCAGCAGCACCACCGACTTGCCCTGCTTTTCCAGGGCAAACAGCTTTTCTTCCAGCGCCGGCGAACACAGGCCCAGATCCTCTACCAGTCGATGGTTGCCCAAATGGTAGAGCTGGCCGTTGATCTCGCCGCGCACACCACGACCGCCCAGCGCTTCGAAGTTATCCACAATCAACGTCGCGGTCTGGTTATCCACAGCCGCTTTGGCGATGGCCAGGGAAACCGGGTGATCCGAGCGCCCAGCCAGCGCGGCGGCAATGGCAGGTGCCGAGTCGTCGGCGGTCGGGTCCAGCGACAGGTAATCGGTCTGCACCGGTTTGCCGTGGGTGATGGTGCCGGTCTTGTCCAAGGCCAGGTAATCGAGCTTGTAACCGCCCTCCAGATAAACGCCGCCCTTGACCAGAATGCCTTTGCGCGCCGCCGCCGCGAGGCCGCTGACGATGGTCACCGGCGTGGAAATCACCAGCGCACACGGGCAGGCCACCACCAGCAGCACCAGCGCCCGGTAGATCCAGTCGAACCACAACGCGCCCATGAACATTGGCGGGATCACCGCCACGGCCAAGGCCAGGATGAACACTGCCGGGGTGTAGATTTTCGAGAAGCTGTCGACGAAACGCTGGGTCGGCGCCCGCGCGCCTTGGGCCTGCTCGACGGCGTGGATGATGCGCGCCAGGGTCGAGTTATCCGCCGCGGCGGTCACCGCGTACTCCAGGGAACCTGCCTGGTTGATGGTGCCGGCGAAGACTTTGTCGCCGAGGGTCTTTTCTACCGGCAAACTTTCACCGGTGATTGGCGCCTGGTCGATGGTCGAGCGACCGGACAGCACTTCACCGTCCAGGCCGATGCGCTCACCGGGACGGACCCGTACCCGCGCACCGAGCCCAATGGTTTTGACATCCTGCTCAAGCCAGATCCCATCAGCCTGCAACACCGTGGCCGTGTCCGGGGTCATCTGCATCAGGCCGCCGATGGCATTGCGCGCACGATCAAGTGACTTGGCTTCGATCAACTCGGCCACGGTGAACAGGAACATCACCATCGCCGCTTCCGGCCACTGGCCGATCAGCACCGCGCCGGTCACGGCAATGCTCATCAGCGCGTTGATGTTCAGGTTGCGGTTTTTAAGGGCGATCCAGCCTTTTTTGTAAGTGCCGAGGCCACCACTGAGGATCGAGACCAGCGCGATGACCGCCACCACCCAGTTCGGCGCGAAACCGGTGAAGTGGATAACCTCTGCCAGCAATGCACCAACACCGGACAGCGCCAAGGGCCACCACGGTTTTTTCCGGGGCGCCGGCGTCGGGGTTTCAGCCCCCTGATCCATCGGCTCGGCCTGCATGCCCAAGGACTTGATAGCCTCGACGATCGGCTCGGTACCGGGCAAATCGTGGGTCACGCCGAGCACCCGATTAATCAGATTGAACTCCAGCTGCTGCACCCCGGTCAGTTTACTTAGCTTGTTCTGAATAAGTGTCTGCTCGGTCGGGCAGTCCATTGCCTCGATACGGAAACTACTCAGCCTAGCGCCAATCGTCGGCGATTCGCTCAGTTTTACCAGCGCAGGCGCTGCCGCTTTAGATGAGCAACAGGCGTCGCCGTGACCGCCATGGCCATGTTTTTGCACGGGTTTGAGCTTGTGGCTGTGCTCGTGCTCAGCCCCGGGTTTGCGGGAGTGCAGGGAATCGCTCATTGGTTGCGTCCATAAGAGTGCCTGTTGCCAAGTAAAGACCCTGTAGCCACTATAGGGTCAAGCACCCTTTCTGGAGTTTTGGAGATTGGCGTCATGAAAATTGGAGAATTGGCGAAACTCACGGACTGCGCCGTGGAAACGATCCGCTACTACGAGCGCGAAAACCTTCTGCCGGAACCGGCCCGCAGTGACGGCAATTATCGCGTCTATACCCAGGCCCACGCCGAGCGCCTGACCTTCATCCGCAACTGTCGCACCCTCGACATGACGCTTGAAGAAATCCGCAGCCTGCTGGCGTTTCGCGACAGTCCGCAGGACCAGTGCGAAAGCGTGAATGCGTTGATCGACGAGCACATCCACCATGTAAAGGCGCGGATCGACGGCTTGCTGGCCTTGCAGACGCAACTGCTCGACCTGCGCCAACGCTGCGACGAGGGGCCAGGGGTCGATCAATGCGGGATTTTGCAGCGGCTGGAAGTGAGCGGCGGGGTGGTGGCGACGGAGGTTGAGCATTCCCATGTGGGCCGCAGTCACGGCCACTAAAGACGCCATCGCGAGCAGGCTCGCTCCCACAGGGGATCGCGATCAACTGTGGGAGCGAGCCTGCTCGCGATGACCGCGAAGCGGTCCCTGAATCAGACCGCCATCGGCGCGGTCATCGGCGCGTGGTGTTCGTAGCCTTCCAGCGAAAAATCGCCCGGCTCCACCAGCTCCAGCCATTCCGGCTGGTAAACACCCGTCTTGGCAAATTCCGGCACACGGTCGGAAATCACCAGTTTCGGCATCGGAAACGGCTCGCGCTTGAGCTGTTCGTTGAGCATGTCCAGGTGGTTTTCGTAGACGTGGGCATCACCGATGAAATAGGTGAACCAGCGCGGCGTGTAGCCCGTCAGGCGACCGATCAGGCTCAGCAGCGCAGCACCTTCGGTGAGGTTGAACGGCGTGCCCAGGCCCAGATCGTTGGAGCGGATGTAGAGGGTCAGGGAAATCTCCCTGGTCTCGACATTCGGATGGAACTGGTACAGCAAGTGGCACGGCGGCAGGGCCATTTCATCGAGCTGAGCGCAGTTCCAGCCGTGGAACAGGATGCGGCGGCTGCCCGGGTCCTTGATGATGGTGTCGACGCACTGGCGAACCTGGTCGATGGCCTTGTACAGCACCACGTAGGCCTGGCCGTCCTCCTCGCCTTCGGCAATCTGGCGGTAGCCTTGCTTCAGGGTCTGCTCGATAGCAGCCGGGTTGCTGACCGGGATCTGCTTGTACGCTGGCCATTTGCGCCATTGCACGCCGTAGATTTCGCCGAGGTCGTCTTCGCCCTGGCGGAACGGGTTGGCCAGCCACTGGGCGTTTTCGTTGGCGTTCTGGTCCCAGACCTTGCAGCCCAATGCGCGGAATTCGGCAGCGTTGTTCACGCCACGCAGGAATCCGCACATTTCGCCGATGGCCGATTTGAACGCCATCTTGCGCGTGGTGATCGCCGGGAAACCTTCCTGCAGGTCATAACGCAGCATCGCACCGGGAAAGCTGATGGTGTTCACGCCGGTACGGTTGGCCTGTTTGGTGCCGTTCTTGATGACGTGGGCGACCAGTTCGAGATATTGCTTCATGAATTACCTGTGTCCTTGAACCCGCAACCATCGCTGCGGGGTTCGAATTTTATACGGCTGCCGCTGGAGTCGCCGGGGCGCGGTGATACGCCAGCCAGATCAGGAACAGTCCGCCGACGATCATCGGCACGCACAGCACCTGGCCCATGGTCAGCCAGTTCCAGGCCAGATAGCCCAACTGTGCGTCCGGTACGCGGACGAACTCGACGATGAAACGGAAGATGCCATAGAACAGCGCGAACATCCCCGATACCGCCATGGTCGGCCGCGGCTTGCGCGAGAACAGCCAGAGGATCAGGAACAGTGCCACGCCTTCGAGGGCGAACTGGTACAGCTGCGACGGGTGACGCGCCAGTTGCGCCGGATCGGTCGGAAAGACCATCGCCCACGGCACATCGGTTGCCTTGCCCCACAACTCGGCGTTGATGAAGTTGCCGATACGTCCGGCGCCCAGGCCGATCGGCACCATCGGCGCAACGAAATCCATCAGCTGGAAGAACGACTTGTTGTTCTTCTTGCCGAACCACAACGCCGCCAGCATCACACCGATGAAACCGCCGTGGAACGACATGCCGCCCTTCCACACTTCGAAAATCAGCGTCGGGTTGGCCAGGTAAGCGCCCAGATCGTAGAACAGCACATAACCCAGACGTCCGCCGATGATCACCCCCATCGACATCCAGAACACCATGTCGGAGAGTTTCTCCTTGGTCCAGGTCGGGTCGAAGCGGTTCAGGCGGCGAGACGCCAGCAGCCAGGCGCCGCCGATGCCGATCAGGTACATCAGACCGTACCAGTGGATTTTCAGCGGACCGATGGCCAGGGCCACCGGGTCGATCTGCGGGTAAGGCAGCATTGCGACTCCTCGTTAGAGTTCAAATCTTAAAAATTCCCGGGCGACGCTGCCACCTCAGGATTAAGCCAGGATTGCGCTGTGCGTCAGAGCAGATGCTTCAGACTAGAAAGTTCAGACCAACGCAGAACAGCAAAGCGGCAAACAGCCGTTTCAGCAACTTTGGCGACAGGTTGTGGGCCAGTCGCGCACCGAAACGGGCGAACACCATGCTGGTCAGGGCAATGCCCAGCAACGCCGGCAGATAAATGAAACCGAGACTATGGGCCGGGAGCAATGGATCGTGCCAGCCCAGGATCATGAAACTTAATGCACTGGCCAAAGCAATCGGCAGACCGCAGGCCGATGAAGTGGCCACGGCTTGCTGCATCGGCACACTGCGCCAGGTCAGGAATGGCACGGTCAACGAACCGCCGCCAATGCCGAAAATCGCCGAAGCCCAGCCAATCACGCTGCCTGCCACGGTCAGACCGAGTTTGCCCGGCACGGTTCGACTGGCCTTGGGTTTGACCTCCAGCGCCAGCTGAGCGGCGATCACCAGGGCGAATACACCAATGAGCTTCTGCAGGTTGGGGCCGGAAATCGCTTCGGCCGTCAGCGCGCCGAACCCGGCGCCGACCAGAATACCGACGGTCATCCACATGAAGATCGGCCAACGCACGGCGCCGCGGCGGTGATGCTCACGTACCGCGTTGACCGAGGTAAAGATGATCGTCGCCAGGGAGGTGCCCACTGCCAGGTGCGTGAGGATCGACGGATCGAACCCCTGGGCCTTGAAGCTGAACACCAGCACCGGGACGATGATGATCCCGCCGCCCACGCCAAACAGCCCGGCGAGTACACCTGCACAGGCGCCGAGCGCCAGATAGAGCAGAAATTCCATGGTCGTCCCGCCCGTATCCCCAAAACCGGAGCGGCATGGTAACGGATGCATGGCCTCAAGCTCCACTGCGCAAGGCGATGGATCGATGAGCGATGTCTGCGTAGAGTGAGCAAAAAACACACAAGGACAGCCTGATGTGCCTGATTGTTTTTGCCTGGCGACCGGGTCATGCCCTGCCACTGGTCGTGGCGGCCAATCGCGATGAATTCTACGCCCGCCCCAGCCTGCCGCTGGCGCCATGGCCCGAAGCGCCGCACGTGCATGCGGGACGCGACCTCGAGGCCGGTGGCACCTGGCTCGGTGTCGGTGCCAACGGACGCTTTGCGGCGTTGACCAACATCCGCGACCCCCATCGACCGCCGGGGCGCAAGTCTCGTGGGGAGCTGGTGGCGCGATTCCTCGAGGGCGACTGCTCGATTGATGACTATTTGGCCGACGTTGTCAGACGTTCGCCTGAATATGGCGGTTTCAATCTACTGGTTGGCAACAGGAACGAGCTCTGGCACTTCAATGCCCGGGAGACGGAAGCCGTGATGCTGCAACCGGGAGTCTACGGCGTGTCGAACGCCGGGCTGGATACGCCGTGGCCGAAGCTGCTCAAGGCCAAGGCTGCATTGAGCGAGGTGCTGGATGATCCGCAGCCTCAGGCGCTTTTGGCATTATTGAGCGATGCGCAGACCGCGCCGTTTGCCGAGTTGCCGGATACCGGTGTCGGGCTGGCTACCGAAACATTGCTGTCGAGCGTGTTCATTGCCAGCCAGAGTTATGGAACGCGGGCGAGTACGGCGTTGATTGTGCAGGCGGATGGGGCGCTGCATATGGTCGAAAGGAGTTTCGGGCCGTATGGCGGGCATCTTGGGGAAGTGGAGATCAGGTTGTAGTTGTGTGTTGTCTGGACTGGCCCCATCGTGAGCAGGCTCGCTCCCACAGGGGATTTGCGTCGCTCACAGATCCAATGTAGGAGCGAGCCTGCTCGCGAATGGGGCGCCGCAGATCTAGTGGGGCTTGATCGCTGCCGGATTGATCATCCGCGCCAACCCGAGGTTCTTCAGCGCCAGCTGCAACGAGCTGTGAATCACTTGCGGGTTGTCGATGGTCATCAGCTCAGCCAGCAATTCCTTGGCCTTGCTCAGGTTGATCTGGCGCAGCATCCACTTCACTTTCGGCAAGTTGGTGGCGTTCATCGACAGGCTGTCGAAACCCATCGCCATCAACAGCACGGCCGCCGCCGGATCACCGGCCATTTCACCGCAGATACTCACCGGCTTGCCTTCGGCGTGGGCATCACGCACCACGTTCTGCAGCGCCTGAAGCACCGCCGGGTGCAGGTAATCGTAGAGATCGGCCACCCGCGGGTTGTTGCGGTCCACAGCCAACAGGTACTGGGTCAGGTCGTTGGAGCCGACCGACAGGAAGTCCACTTGCCGCGCCAGTTCCTTGGTCTGGTACACCGCCGCCGGAATCTCGATCATCACGCCAATCGGCGGCATCGGTACATCGCAGCCCTCGTCACGCACTTCGCCCCAGGCACGGTGGATCAAGTGCAGGGCTTCCTCCAGCTCGTGGGTGCCGGAAATCATCGGCAACAGAATGCGCAGGTTGTTCAAGCCTTCACTGGCCTTGAGCATGGCGCGGGTCTGCACCAGGAAAATTTCCGGGTGATCAAGGGTGACGCGAATACCGCGCCAGCCGAGGAACGGGTTGTCTTCCTTGATCGGGAAGTACGACAGCGATTTGTCGCCGCCGATGTCCAGGGTTCGCATGGTCACCGGTTGCGGGTGGAACGCGGCCAGTTGTTCGCGGTAGATCGCCAGTTGTTCCTTTTCGCTCGGGAAGCGCTGGTTGATCATGAACGGCACTTCGGTGCGGTACAGGCCAACGCCTTCGGCACCACGCTTCTGCGCACGCGCCACATCCGCCAGCAGGCCGGTGTTGACCCACAGCGGCATGCGGTAGCCATCGACCGTCACGCACGGCAGATCGCGCAGCGCATCCAGCCCCAGGGCCAGTTGCTTCTCTTCCTCGACCACTTCGGCGAACTGCTTGCGCAGCACTTCACTCGGATTGGTGTAGACCTCGCCGTGGTAACCGTCGACGATCATCTGGATGCCGTCGACCTTGGAGTACGGCAGGTCGACCAGGCCCATCACCGTCGGGATGCCCATGGCGCGGGCGAGGATGGCGACGTGGGAGTTACCGGAACCGAGTACCGACACCAGGCCGGCCAGCTTGCCCTCCGGCACCTCGCCGAGCATCGCCGGTGTCAGTTCTTCGCTGACCAGAATGGTGTTGTCGGGGTAGACCAGGGTTTGCTGACGTTCTTCCTGCAAGTACGCCAGCAGACGCCGACCGAGGTCCTTGACGTCCGAGGCCCGCTCACGCAGGTAGGCGTCATCCATCAATTCGAAACGGTTAACGTGATCGGTGACCACCTGGCGCAACGCGCCTTGGGCCCACTGGCCGGTCTTGATCACGGTGGTGACTTCGCTGCCCAGCGCGGCATCGTCGAGCATCATCAGGTAGACGTCGAACAAGGCCCGCTCTTCGGGGCGCAACTGCGTGGCAAGCTTGGCGGACAAGGTGCGCATGTCGGCGCGTACGCCTTCGATGGCGGTCTTGAACAGCCCGAGTTCGGCGTCGATATCAGCGATGGCCTTGTCCGGCACCACGTCCAGATCGGCCGGCGGCAGCATGACCACCGCCGTACCGACTGCCGCACCCGGCGAGCCCGGCACGCCGACGAACTTGGCTTCCTGGATACCTTTGCCCTGACGACCGAGGCCACGGATCGAGCCGGTGGCTTCGGCGTGGGCGATAACGCCGGCGAGCTGCGCGCTCATGGTCACGAGGAAGGCTTCTTCCCCTTCATCGAACTGGCGACGCTCTTTTTGCTGGATGACCAACACGCCGACGACGCGGCGGTGGTGAATGATCGGCGCACCGAGGAACGAGGCGTAACGCTCTTCACCGGTTTCGGCGAAGTAGCGGTAGCGCGGGTGGTCCGCGGCGTTTTCGAGGTTCAGGGGTTCTTCACGCGTGCCGACCAGACCCACCAGACCTTCGTTGGGGGCCATGCTGACCTTGCCGATCGAGCGCTTGTTCAAGCCCTCGGTGGCCATCAGCACGAACCGGTTGGTCTCCGGATCAAGCAGGTAGACCGAGCAGACCTGGCTGCCCATGGCCTCTTTGACGCGCAACACAATAATCCCCAACGCCGCCTTGAGATCCTTGGCGGAGTTAACTTCCTGGACGATCTTGCGCAGCGTATTGAGCATGGCTCGGGGTCGAACTCCGTCGTCAGTCGCGCGCTAAAAGGCGCGGGGCAAGCTCTTTGAGAGCGCGTCGATACACCTCGCGCTTGAATGTCACCACCTGGCCCAACGGATACCAATAGCTGACCCAGCGCCAGCCATCGAATTCCGGTTTACCGGTCAAATCCATCCGCACCCGCTGCTCGTTGGAGATCAGGCGCAGGAGAAACCATTTCTGTTTCTGGCCGATGCACAGCGGTTGGCTGTGGGTACGTACCAGACGTTGCGGCAAACGATAGCGCAACCAGCCCCGGGTGCAGGCGAGAATTTCAACATCTTCGCGCTCAAGGCCCACTTCTTCGTTCAGCTCGCGGTACAAGGCGTCTTCCGGCGTCTCTTCGGGGTTGATTCCCCCCTGCGGAAACTGCCAGGCATCTTGATTGATTCGGCGAGCCCATAGCACCTGGCCGGCGTCATTCGTCAGAATGATCCCGACATTGGGGCGAAAACCATCGGGGTCGATCACGGCAACAACCTCGCAAACGCATGTCGCCGCATTGTTCCACAAAGGTTGTGAAGGCGGCAACGAAGGTTCCTACCTTATGTGCACTCTTGTGAAAAGACCGTATTCTTGTCGCCTTTTTACTGACTTTTCAGCGGGTAACTGCAATGCGCCTGGCTTTATTCGATTTGGACAACACCCTTCTGGGCGGTGACAGCGATCACGCCTGGGGCGATTACCTGTGCGAGCGCGGCTTTCTCGACGCCGTCGCCTACAAGGCACGCAACGATGAGTTCTACCAGGATTACCTGGCCGGCAAACTGGATAACGCTGCTTACCTGAACTTCTGCCTGGAAGTCCTCGGCCGCACCGAAATGGCCACGCTGGATCAATGGCACAGCGATTACATGCGCGACTGCATCGAACCGATCATGCTACCCAAGGCTATAGAACTTTTGGCCAAGCACCGTGCGGCCGGTGACAAACTGGTGATCATCACTGCGACCAATCGCTTCGTCACCGGGCCGATTGCCGAGCGTCTGGGCGTCGAAACCCTGATCGCCACCGAATGCGAAATGCTCGACGGCCGCTACACCGGGCGCAGCACCGACGTGCCGTGCTTCCGTGAAGGCAAGGTGACGCGCTTGAATCGCTGGCTGGAGGAAACCGGGTTTACGCTGGAAGACAGCTACTTCTATAGCGACTCGATGAATGATTTTCCGCTGCTGGAGCAGGTGACCCATCCGGTGGCGGTCGATCCTGATCCGAATCTGCGGGCCGAGGCCAAGAAGCGGGGTTGGCCGGTGATCACTCTGCGCGGCTGATTACGCCATCGCGAGCAAGCTCGCTCCCACAGGGATCTCTGTCGAACACAAATTTTGTGAACCCCAGAAAAACCTGTGGGAGCGAGCTTGCTCGCGATGGGGTCGACTGGGTTTCAAGCCTTAAACAGGCTTGGCCCCCATCAACCC
The DNA here is from genome assembly GCF_040448305.1 of Pseudomonas fluorescens. Lineage (NCBI taxonomy): Bacteria > Pseudomonadati > Pseudomonadota > Gammaproteobacteria > Pseudomonadales > Pseudomonadaceae > Pseudomonas > Pseudomonas fluorescens. The sequence continues at coordinate 6,449,142 of NZ_CP148752.1, forward strand.
GGCAATGGCCACAAGACAGACAAAACTGAACAACGCCAAGGCAAAGGTGAATTTCCCCACGCCACCCGGCGCCTTGCGCAGCTTGTTCAGCCGCACCAGCAGCCAGAACCACGCCAGTGCCGCCACCGTGTAAAGCACGCTGGAGGCCAGCAACCAGGTCTGCCCCAGCGGCCAGCCCATCAGGTGCACCATCCACCAGCCGGTAAACGGCATGCTCAGCAGCGCCAGACCCATCAGCAGCCAGATAAACACTCTTGGCCGCTGCAAGGTGCGACTACCCGCCGTCGCATCACCTTTGCGCCGCGCAAGCAAAACCCAGACTCCCAGCCCCAGCGCACAAGCCAGCAGTACAACAGTTGCCACCATGTGCGCCGCTTTCAGGGCAGTTAACGTTTCCATTGTCAGATTTCCTTATTGCCTTGCCAGTCAGCGTAGCCGCTCAGCCAAGAAACAGCTGATAGGCCGGGTTGTCGCTTTCGTCCCAGTACGGGTAACCGATTTCTTCCAGCGCCGCCGGCACCAGGTGGCGCTCGTCGTGGGGCACTTGCAGGCCCGCGACGACACGGCCATCGGCCGCGCCATGGTTGCGGTAGTGGAACATCGAGATGTTCCAGCGCCCGCCAAGCTTGTTGAGGAAGTTAAACAGCGCGCCCGGACGTTCCGGGAATTCGAAACGCAGGATCACTTCGTCGACCACATGCGCCGCACGCCCGCCCACCATGTGGCGGATGTGCAGCTTGGCCAGCTCGTTGTCCGTCAGGTCCAGCACCGGGAAACCCTGCTCGCTCAGGCTGGCGATCAGCGCGCTGCGCGGGTCGTTTTCCGGGTGGGTCTGCACGCCGACAAAGATGTGCGCTTCGCTGCCGGTGTTGTAGCGGTAGTTGAATTCGGTGATCTGGCGCTTGCCGATGGCCTCGCAGAACGCCTTGAAGCTACCTGGCTTCTCGGGAATGGTCACGGCGATGATCGCTTCTCGACCTTCGCCCAGCTCCGCACGCTCGGCGACGTGGCGCAGGCGATCGAAGTTGACGTTGGCCCCGGAGTCGATGGCCACGAAGGTCTGGCCGCTGACGCCGCGCTGCTCGACATACTTCTTGATCCCGGCCACGCCCAAGGCGCCGGCAGGTTCGGTGATCGAGCGGGTATCGTCGTAGATATCCTTGATGGCGGCACAGATTTCGTCGGTGCTGACGGTGATCACCTCATCGACATAGTCTTTGCAGATATCGAAGGTGTGCTGACCGATCTGGGCCACCGCAACACCGTCGGCGAAGAGGCCTACGGTCGGCAGTACCACGCGCTCGCCAGCCGCCATGGCCGCTTGCAGGCAATTGGAGTCATCCGGTTCGACGCCGATGATCTTGATGTCCGGGCGCAGATACTTCACGTACGCCGCGATGCCGGCGATCAGGCCGCCGCCGCCCACCGGGACGAAAATCGCATCCAGCGGCTGCGGGTGCTGGCGCAGAATCTCCATCGCCACGGTGCCCTGCCCGGCAATGGTGTGGGGATCGTCATACGGGTGAATGTAGACGTAGCCTTTTTCGTCGACCAGTTTCAGCGAGTAGGCCAGGGCTTCCGGGAACGAGTCGCCGTGCAGCACCACTTTGCCGCCACGGGAGCGCACGCCTTCGACCTTGATCTCCGGGGTGGTCTTGGGCATGACGATGGTCGCTTTCACGCCCAACACCTTCGCCGCCAGGGCCAGGCCCTGGGCATGGTTGCCCGCCGACGCGGTGACCACGCCGCGAGCGCGTTCTTCGTCGCTCAACTGGGTCAACTTGTTGTAGGCGCCGCGAATCTTGAACGAGAACACCGGCTGCAAGTCTTCGCGCTTGAGCCAAATGCTGTTGCCCAGCCGCTCGGAGAGCTGGCGGGCAGTCTGCAGCGGGGTTTCTACGGCAACGTCATAAACGCGCGAGGTGAGGATCTTTTTGACGTACTGTTCAAGCATCGGAAAGCATCACTGAGCGGGTTGGGCAGGACCAAAGAGTCTAACCCGGCTTTCAGCTGTACGACCACACGAATGCAGAGGTTTCAGCCCCGCTTAGGGCTATAATGCCGGCCTTTCGTCCCCTCCTCGGCACCCCGGAGCCCGCATGAACCAGGATCAACTCAAACAGGCAGTGGCTCAGGCCGCCGTCGACTTCATCCTTCCGAAACTCGACGACAAGAGCATCGTCGGGGTCGGCACCGGCTCCACCGCCAACTGCTTCATCGACGCGCTGGCCAAGCACAAGGGCGCATTCGATGGCGCCGTCGCCAGTTCCGAAGCCACCGCCGCACGCCTCAAGGGCCACGGGATTCCGGTGTACGAACTGAACACCGTCAGCGACCTGGAGTTCTACGTCGACGGCGCCGATGAAAGCGACGAGCACCTGAACCTGATCAAGGGCGGCGGCGCAGCCCTGACCCGCGAGAAGATTGTCGCGGCCGTGGCCAAGACCTTCATCTGCATCGCCGACGCCAGCAAGCTGGTACCGGTCCTCGGTACTTTCCCGTTGCCGGTGGAAGTGATCCCGATGGCCCGCAGCCACGTGGCCCGCGAGCTGGTGAAGCTCGGCGGCGACCCGGTTTACCGCGAAGGCGTGCTGACCGACAACGGCAACATCATCCTCGACGTGTTCAACATGCAGATCACCAATCCGGTGGAACTGGAAACGCAGATCAATGCGATCGTCGGCGTGGTCACCAACGGTTTGTTCGCGGCACGTCCGGCGGATCTGTTGTTGCTGGGTACGAGCGAAGGTGTGAAAACCCTGCGCGCCGAGTAAGCCAATCTGTCCACCTAATTTGAGGGCAGACGAAATACCTGTGGGAGCGAGCCTGCTCGCGATAGCGGACTGTCAGTTGAAATCAATCTCGACTGATACACCGCTTTCGCGAGCAGGCTCGCTCCCACATTGGTATGGGGTGTTGATCAGAGTTGTGCCGGCTTCTTGAACACGTAGAACAGGTTCGGCTCACTGACGAGGTACAGCGTACCGTCGTCGTCCACGGCAATCCCCTCCGCTTGCGGCACGGTTTTTTGCAGGCCATGGTGCCCCTTGCTCAATGACATTGTGCTCAGCGGACGCCCGTCCACATCCAGCTCCAGAATCAATCGCGACTCATCCGACAGCGCCAGCAAATGCCCGCTGCGCTCGTCGTATTGCAGGCTCGACAGATCCCGCACGAACATCCCGGCATCACGCTTGGGGTCGTTGATCACATGCACCGAGTAGGATTCTTCAGGATTGAAGCGCGGAAAACCGTGCACCTCGTAGATCAGCATCGGGTTGCGCTCCTTGGCGACGAACAGGCGCTTGCCCACAGAATCGTAAGCCAGGCCCTCGAAGCCCTTGTTGCCGCCCATGTGTACGCCAATGGTCATCTGCTCGGCGTCGGCCGCATCGACGAAAGTGGTGTCCTGCTCCAGACGAATCTTGATCAGCCGCTGCTGGCTTTCGTCTGTGACCACGTAGATGTCCTCACTGATGAACTCCACCGCCTCTGGATCACCGAAGCCAACCAGCGCCACACGACGCAGGATCCTGCCATCGAGGGACAACTCGATCAGCTCGCTCCGCTTGTTGGTGACGGTGAACAGGCTTTTACGCACCGGGTCGTAGGTCAGCGCTGAAACGTCGTCGGCCAGGCCATCGATCATCTGCGCTTCGGTCACAACCTGATACTGGTCCAGCCCCATGGAGCGGGAACTCACCGGCTGCCACAGCGTATGCAGATTGAACCAGGTCCGCTCGAACAGGCGCATGTACTGGGCGATCGCTATCAACGCGATCAGCAAGATCACCGACAGGATCAGAATCAGGAATTTGGGACGGGCAAATCGACGCATTCGGGCAGGCTCGGGTCAAAACAGGCGGATGAAATATCACGCCCGTCTGAACTGAAGCTTAATGGCCGCTGGCCTTTTACGTACAGGCAATCAGTGCAGGCGCTGGTTACTTCTGTTTTTCGAAGCGATAAAACAGGTTCGGCTCACTCACCATGTACAGCGTGCCCGCTTCATCCATGGTCACGCCTTCGGCACGGGGAATGGTGTTTTTCAGGCCGTTGAAACCACGCAGCAGGGTGATGAAACTGACCTGCTCACCCTTCTTGTCCAGTTCCAGCAACAGGTGCGAGTCGGCGGACAGCACCAGCATGTGGCCGGTCCGCGGGTCGACAGCCAGGGCAGACAGGTTCCGCATGTCCAGCGCATGGCTGGCCAGCTTCAACTTGTCGCCGGCCAGGACCTTGCCGTCACCTTTCCAGGCAAACAATGCTGGCGGGCGCTCTTCGCCCAGCAGCAGTTGCTGATCGCTCGGATCCCAGATGACACCCTCGAACGCTTTGTTCTGGTCTTTGGAAGGCCCGAGGTCGTATTTCGGGAAGTCGGCCATATTCAATTCGCGGGTATCGGCATCGACCTTGACGATAGCGATCAGATGCTCGCGCTCATCGACAATGGCCAGCCGGCCGTCGCCCAGCACGGTGATGCCCTCAGGGTTGCTCCAGCCGACCAACGGCATTTTGCGCAGCACATCGCCCTGCAAGTTCAATTCGACCAGGAACGGGTTCTTGCCCATGACCGCAAACAGAGTCTTGGTCTGAGGGTCGTAGGCCACGTCCGATGCTTCGTCCCTCTCCATGCCCGGCAACGGCTTGGCATCGATCACCGCCCGGTAGTCCGGGAGCCAGATGCTCGCCTGACGCTCGGCCGGGCTCTTGAATTGCTCTTTCACCCAGAGCACGCCCCGGGAATCCCAGTGCATGGTAAATGCGACGCCGTAAGCAACAACGGCTACCAACAGCAGCCAGGTGTGCCAACGCAGGGCGAAGCGCGAGCGGCGGGCAGGTTCAAGCGTGGAAAGCGGAGGAGTGGCCATCGGGGAATGCGTTCCAGAAATTCAGGCTAGGGGTAATAGCACAGTTTGGGGCCGGCTCAGAGGCCGAAGACCCTGAAATTTTATCCAGACTGGATGTGAAAAAAACGGGAAATGACAGGGTGAGCCATCTACAGGCCACGACAAAACTAATGTGGGAGCGAGCCTGCTCGCGATGGGGGCGTGTCAGCCAACAAAGATATTGGATGACACACCGCTATCGCGAGCAGGCTCGCTTGTATGCTAGGACTTGAAGGGAGGAGGAGGGACAAGGCTCGATTCTGACTGTTAGCGCAGTACAGATCCGTGGGAGATTTCGCCCCTCCTCCTTTCACCCAAGCGCCGATAAAGAATGCATCTGGCTAGACCGACGATAGGAACAAGCCTGCGCCTCTGGGTGAGCCCTTCAAGTGCTCAAAACCATATCTCGGGGGATGTTCAATGGCAATGCCGGTTTCTGCTATCAAGCCAATCGTGGGCGTGGATGTCGCCAAGAATGAATTGATGATCTATCAGGCCGAACTGGATCTGCTTGAGCCGCTTCCCAATAACAAGCCAGCCATCAAGAAATGGCTGAAAGCCTTGCCGGCACCGGTCGATGTCGCGATTGAGTCGACCAATATCTATCACCTGGAGTTCGCCGACCTGGCCCATGAGGCCGGTTGCACCATTTACATGGTCGGCGGCTATGAACTGAGCCACTACCGCAAAGGTGTGAAGGTTCGCGCCAAAACTGACGCACTGGATGCAAAGTTGCTCGCTCGCTATCTGAAGAACGAGTATGAAGAGCTTCATCCGTGGATCCCGCCCTCGCCGCTGTACCGTTGCCTCTTGAGCCTTTTCCGCCGGCGCGCGGCGCTGGTTCAGGCGCGGGTTGGCCTGGTGCAGAGCTGGACAAATGAACCGCTGCTCAAAGCCGCTTTTGCCGAGCAAGTGGCCTCCATGCAGAGGCTTGAAGGGCTGGTCGAGAAAATGATCAACGACCGCCTGAAAGAAGCCGGCTTGCTTGCCCAGTTGAAGCGTTGCATGAAAGTTGAAGGTATTGGTTTTCTAACTGGCGCCCGCTTGATCGCGGCCTTTCAGCGAGGCGATTTCAGAAATGCAGATGCCTTCATCGCGTTTTTGGGGATGGATTTGCGGGTATCGCAGTCAGGACAAAAAGACGGTCGCCGCAGCCTGACCAAGCGCGGCGATCCGGAGGCGCGTCGGCTTTTGCACAACGCTGCCATGTCGGCCAGCCGCACAGCCGCCTGGAAAGGTTTTTACCAAGAACAAAGAGCTAAAGGGTTCAGTACTACGCAGGCACTGGTGATCTTGGCCCGTAAACTTGCCCGGATCGTATTTGCACTGCTGAAAGGGCAAGGTGAATACCAACCGAAAGCAGGTTGAGGGCTTCCCCTCAACCATAGAATCTCCCACAGGGTATAGCGGTGTTACAACTAGCGAACGCTGCTGGTGAAGCTGCTAACGCCCGGTAACTCCAGAACGATCTCGTCACCGACATTCAGCGGGCCGACGCCCACTGGTGTGCCGGTGAGGATCACGTCCCCGGCCTGCAACGAGAAGCAGCCGGCCATGTGCTGGATCATCGGCACGATCGGGTTGAGCATTGCGCTGCTGTTGCCGTCCTGGCGCACTTCACCGTTGATGGTCAGGCGGATGCCGATGTCGGTCAGGTCGGCAAACGAGCTGCCAGACACGAACGGAGCCAGCACTGCCGCACCGTCGAAGGACTTGGCGATTTCCCAGGGCAGGCCCTTGGATTTCAGCTCGGCCTGCTTGTCGCGCAGGGTCAGGTCCAGGGCTGGAGCGAAACCGGAGATGGCGTCGAGCACTTCTTCACGGCTCGGCTTGGTCGACAACGGCTTGCCGATCAACACCGCGATTTCCGCTTCGTAATGCACCGAACCGCGCTCGGTCGGAATGCTGAAACCGCCTTCCAGCGGCACCACGCAACTGCCCGGCTTGATGAACAGCAGTGGCTCGGTCGGCACCGGGTTGTCCAGTTCCTTGGCGTGTTCGGCGTAGTTACGGCCGATGCACACCACTTTCCCCAGCGGGAAGTGAATGCGCGTACCGTCGACATACTGGTGCTGATAGCTCATTACCGACTCCTGCTTCGTTGGCTCTTAAAGTTCGAAAATCAAACAGCGAAAATCTTGCCCGGGTTCATGATGCCGTTCGGGTCGAACACCGCCTTGACGGCTTTCATGTACTCGATCTCGACCGGTGAACGGCTGTAGGTCAGGTAGTCACGCTTGGTCATGCCCACGCCGTGCTCGGCGGAGATCGAACCGTTGTACTTCTCGACGGTTTCGAACACCCACTTGTTGACAGTGGCGCACTTGGCGAAGAACTCATCCTTGCTCAGGTCATCCGGCTTGAGGATGTTCAAGTGCAGGTTGCCGTCGCCGATGTGGCCGAACCAGACAATTTCGAAGTCCGGGTAGTGTTCGCCGACGATCGCGTCGATTTCCTTCAGGAATGCCGGGACTTTCGATACGGTGACCGAAATGTCGTTCTTGTACGGCGTCCAGTGGGAAATGGTTTCGGAGATGTATTCGCGCAGTTTCCACAGGTTCTGCAACTGGGTTTCGCTCTGGCTCATCACGCCGTCCAGCACCCAGCCCTGCTCGACGCAGTGCTCGAAGGTTTCCAGGGCATGGTTGGCTACTTCTTCGGTGGTCGCTTCGAACTCCAGCAGCGCGTAGAACGGGCAATCGGTTTCGAACGGCGCCGGTACATCGCCCCGGGCCATGACTTTGGCCAGGGCTTTGTCGGAGAAGAATTCGAAGGCGGTCAGGTCAAGCTTGCTCTGGAAGGCGTGCAGCACCGGCATGATCGAGTCGAAATCGGCGGTGCCGAGAACCATCGCGGTGAGGTTTTTCGGCGCGCGGTCCAGGCGCATGGTCGCTTCGACCACGAACCCCAGGGTGCCTTCGGCGCCGATAAACAGCTGACGCATGTCGTAGCCGGTGGCGTTCTTGATCAGGTCGCGGTTCAGTTCCAGCACGTCGCCCTTGCCGGTGACCACTTTCATGCCGGCGACCCAGTTACGGGTCATGCCGTAGCGAATCACCTTGATCCCGCCGGCATTGGTGCCGATATTGCCGCCAATCTGGCTCGAGCCGGACGATGCGAAGTCCACAGGGTAGTACAAGCCTTTTTCTTCAGCGACGTTCTGCAATTGCTTGGTGACCACGCCCGGCTGACAGACAGCGGTGCGGTCGGTCAGGTTCACGTCGAGGACCTGGTTCATGTAGTCGAAGGACACCACGACCTCACCATTGGCCGCCACCGCTGCTGCGGAAAGGCCGGTGCGACCACCGGACGGCACCAGCGCCACCTTGTGTTTGTTGGCCCACAGGACAATGGCCTGGACCTGCTCGGTGGTCTTGGGGAACACGATGGCGGTCGGGGCCGGGGCGAAATGCTTGGTCCAATCCTTTCCGTAAGCATTCAGGGAGTCGGCATCGGTCAGCACCTTGCCAGGCTCAACCAGGGTCTTCAGCTCTTCAATCAGGGCAGGATTGGTCATCGACAGAACTCTCGAACAATTCATGGTCATCCTGAGAACGCTTCACGTCGCAGGAATGAGTGTTTAGCGGGGTGCATATGCTAGCATAACGACCCCGCAGGATAGTGCCCAAGGGCTGTTCTGCGGTGACGGCTGTCGTGCCGTCCGGGTCAGCGTCTGCTGGCTATCTCCTGCCATTTTTCTCCGGGATACAGGTTTACGCAGATGAGCAAGACTTCTCTCGATAAGAGCAAGATCAAGTTCCTTCTTCTCGAAGGCGTCCACCAATCGGCTGTCGACGTCCTCAAGGCGGCGGGCTACACCAGCATCGAGTACCTCACTGGTTCTCTGCCGGAAGCCCAGCTCAAGGAAAAGATCGCTGATGCTCACTTCATCGGCATTCGCTCCCGCACTCAACTGACCGAAGAGATCTTCGATCACGCGAAGAAGCTCGTGGCTGTAGGGTGTTTCTGCATCGGCACCAACCAGGTCGACCTGGACGCCGCCCGCGAACGCGGCATTGCGGTGTTCAACGCGCCGTACTCCAACACCCGTTCCGTAGCGGAGCTGGTGCTGGCCGAAGCGATCCTGCTGCTGCGCGGCATCCCGGAGAAGAACGCTTCCTGCCACCGTGGCGGCTGGATCAAGAGCGCGGCCAACTCCTTCGAGATCCGCGGCAAGAAGCTGGGCATCGTCGGCTACGGCTCGATCGGTACTCAACTGTCGGTCCTGGCGGAAGGCCTGGGGATGCAGGTGTACTTCTACGACACCATCACCAAGCTGCCACTGGGTAACGCCACTCAGGTAGGCAACCTGCACGAGCTGCTGGCGATGTCCGACATCGTTTCGCTGCACGTACCGGAAACCGCCGCCACCCAGTGGATGATGGGCGAGAAGGAAATCCGCGCCATCAAGAAAGGCGGCATCCTGATCAACGCCGCCCGCGGCACCGTGGTCGAACTGGACCACCTGGCGGACGCGATCAAGGACAAACACCTGATCGGCGCGGCCATCGACGTATTCCCGGTGGAGCCACGCTCCAACGAAGAAGAGTTCGAAAGCCCGCTGCGTGGCCTGGACAACGTGATCCTGACCCCGCACATCGGTGGTTCCACCGCTGAAGCCCAGGCCAACATCGGTCTGGAAGTGGCGGAAAAACTGGTCAAGTACAGCGACAACGGTACTTCGGTATCGTCCGTGAACTTCCCGGAAGTGGCCCTGCCGGCTCACCCTGGCAAGCACCGCCTGCTGCACATCCACGAGAACATCCCGGGCGTGCTCAGCGAGATCAACAAGGTCTTCGCCGAAAACGGCATCAACATCTCCGGTCAGTTCCTGCAGACCAACGAGAAAGTCGGCTACGTGGTAATCGACGTCGACGCCGAGTACTCGGACCTGGCGCAAGAGAAGCTGCAACACGTCAACGGCACCATCCGTAGCCGTGTGTTGTTCTGATCACGATCTGAGCAACAAACAAAGGGAGCCTTCGGGCTCCCTTTTTCATTCACGCAACAACCTTACTTGACGTTGACGGTGATCTTCTCGGAAACGATCGGCGGATCGAACGGCATGTGGTTGCTATCGCCCAGTTCCAGCTGCAAGGTGTGTTCGCCCGGCGTGAGCGTTACTTCAGCCTGGGTCTGCGCGTTGCCGAAATGCTGGTGGTTGGCATCCTTGGGAATCGGCGCACCGGCGGCTGGCAGTTCGTCGACGTCGATCAGCAAGTGGTGATGACCGGTGTTCTTGGTGGTATTGCCCGCCGGTGCCAAGGCAACGTTCTCGACCGCGAACTTGACCACGACTGTCTGTGGAACCGTCGCGCCATCCTTGGGAGACACGATGGACACTTCGGCGCCTTTCGGAGCCGGCGTTGCACTGGCCAGCACCGAAACACCCATCAACAGGCCAGCCAAAGCAGCACGTGACATAAAGGTTTTCATTCTCTTCTCCAGTTTTTCCGTAAAATTCGCGTGACCATGACAACTTCATGGCCATTCGTTGTCGAAGGCACTCGACAACCATAGCAAAGCGAGCCTGAATCAGAGGGTCGCGATAATAAATTCAAAGGAGTGACCATGCGCTTTCTGCCTGGCCTGATCTGCCTGCTACCCCTTCTGAGCCCTTTGGCTCACGCCGAACTGATTGATGACATCAACGACCGGGGCGAATTGCGCATTGCCGTTGAAGCCAACACCCCCCCATTCAATTTCAAGGATGACGACAAACTCACCGGTTTCGAAGTCGAGCTGGGCCAACTGCTGGCAAGTGAACTCGATGTCCGGGCCGACTTTGTCGTCACCGACGGCAGCGATCTGCTGACCGGTGTCGAAAGCGGCAAATACGACATCGCCATCAACCACATAGCAGCGACCCCGGATCTCCAGGATCGTTTCGACTTCAGCGAACCCTACATTCAAACCAGCGCGCAACTGATCGCGCAGAAAGAAGAGCCGCGCTCCATTCTGCTGGTGCAGTCGCTGACGGAAGAGAAGCCAAAATCCAACCCGGCTGTGAGCCTGGCGATTCCGTTTCAGAAGGGTAATCCGGCGTTCCATGCCAGCCTGGAAAACGCGTTGCAGCGGATCAAGGATGACGGGCGACTGCAAGCGTTGGAGCAGAAGTGGTTGGGGGTGGAAGCGGGTGTGGTACCCAAACCTTGAAGTTGTTGCAGGTCTGGAGTGAAAGCTGATCCTGTAGGAGCGAGCCTGCTCGCGATGGCGGCCTGACATTCAAACATCCATGTTTGCTGGACTGGCCTCATCGCGAGCAGGCTCGCTCCTACAGTGTCTTGTGTCGCTCGTTAATCGAGTGTTGCCAATGCCCGCGCCGCTTGCGGCAACTCCAACTCACTGAACACCTGCACCCCATGGCGCTTGAGTAGCGCCGCCGTCACGCCCTCGCCACTGACCTTCACGCCGCTGAACGTCCCGTCATAGGTCAGCAGATTGCCGCAGGACGGGCTGTTGGCCTTGAGGATGACGATGCGGATGCCGTGCTTTTGTACCAGCTCCAGTGCCTGATACGCCCCCGACAGAAACTGCGCACTGACGTCCTCGCCCTCGGTGGTGATCACCAACGCCTGGCCGTCGAGGACTTGCGCACCCTGCCCGCCAGGGATTTCCGCCGCCGCCCGAGGCGTTGGCAAGCCGCCGGCGACCTCCGGGCACAAGGGAACGACCCGACCGTCGTCAAGCCACTGCTGAAGTTGATCGAACGGCCCGCTGGCCCCGCCGTCGTAACGGACGCGGTGGCCCAACAGGCAGCGGCTGACGAGAATTTTCTGCATGATCAGAACGGCTCGTTGCCACGACGACGGAACCAGCCGGTCAGCGACAGGCGATCGCGGGTCGCGGGCAGGACTTCGTGGGGAACCTCTCCGGAGAGAAACACCACCAGGCAGCCGCCGATAGGTTGCACGTCGTGGACGCGATCATTGTCGAGGTACATGCGCAACTGGCCGCCGTGCTCGGGAAGCCAGGCGTCATTGAGGTAAACCACCGCCGAAACCATGCGCCGGTCGTCATCGCGAAAGCGGTCGACGTGCTTCAGGTAGAACGCCCCGGGCGGGTACATCGCAAAATGGCTTTCGAAATCCTCCAGGCCGAGAAACAGCCCCCGATTGATCGCCTCGCGCAGGCTGTCCATCAAACTCAGGTAGCTGTCGCAAGCCTCGGCCTGGCCGGGGTCGATCCACTGGATATGGTCGCCACGAATCCCTTCGCGGATCTCCGATGACGGCCCACGGCCCACGGCGGCCGGAGCCAGCTCACCTTCGGCAGCACGTTTGCGACACTCGCCCGCCAGCGCTCGGGTCAGATCCAGAGGCAGGAAAATATTCTGCTGCGACCAGCCGTGCTCAGCCAGGTCATCGACGATTCGTAACAGCAGCGGGTGATCAGAGGATATTTGCATGCCGCGCATAGTATTCCTGTGTCCGAAAATCCGACAGAGCCGCGCAGCGGGTTGATACGAATTCTCGACAAGCAGGGATGCCGCACGGAGAATAGTCGCCTGCTGACTGGAGTCCCTATGCGCCGTTTGCTTTTATCACTGCTGATGTTCTGCGTTTTGCCCGCCTGGGCAGACGGCCACGACCAGTTGTACAAGGTCGCCGGCTGGCCGGAACAACGCGCGCATTTCAACGACGCCCTCTCGGCCGCTCAGCAACGCTACCAGGGCAGCCTGCCTCCGGCGGTGTTTCAGACACTGGTCAATAACAGCAATCAGCGTTTTTCTGCCCGAGCCGTGGACCAGCGCGCCGAAGCGCAATTGCGCAAGAACCTCGCCGACCCCAAACCCGCGCTGACGTTTTTCCAGTCGCCCCTGGGCAAGAAAATCGTTGCCGCCGAGCTGCTGGCGACCCGACGCGACCAACTGGCGAAAAACGCCAAGGGCCTGCCGAAGATGCAGGCCAGCGACAGCCGCATGCTGATCATTGGCCACTTGGCACAAGCCCTTCCCGCACGCGAGGCCGGCGCGGAAGTCAGCCTGGCGATTGCTGGCGTCGCCGCCGATAGCTTGAGTTCGATGATCCCGGGGTTGCTCGGTGCCGGTCAGGCCCAGGGCATGCTCAACGGCCAGCGCCAGCGCCTGATGGACCAGATTGGCAGCGACCTGAACAACACACTGCTGTATGTCTATCGCGACCTGTCGGACAACGAACTGGAAGAGTTCGCGACCTTTGCCGAATCGGCGGAAGGCCAGGCTTATTATCAAGCGGCGTTGGCGGCAATTCGGGCGGGGTTGGCGGTGGGGCAGAGCAACTCGAACCTGACCCAGTGAGTTTCGGCGCCCTCTAGATAGCTTTCGCGAGCAGGCTCGCTCCCACAGGGGAATGCATTCCAAATGTGGGAGCGAGCCTGCTCGCGATGAGGCCCTGACTGTCGCTAGGGATTGCGCCCCTTGATCCGCCTGGTCAAGAACCCGAAATACTCCTCTCGCATCACCAACGTCTCATTCGCCAGATGATGCCGTGCCTCGGGAAGCATCAGCACCTGCGGCCGATCAAACTTGCCCCGCAACACTTCCAGGTTGTGCTCCCAATCCACGGTCATGTCGGCCTGCCCCTGCACGATCAGCGGCCGGCGAGCACTCAGGGGAGCGGCCTCGATGCGTTTGATCCAGCGCGCCAATGCACCCACCCAGGCTGTTGGCAGGCGCAGCGGCTGCAACGGATCGGCTTGCAGGAACGGCAGAAAGTCCGGGTCGTTGGAGTTCTCGCTGAAGCGCCGGGCGATGGCTTTGACGAAAGGCTTGAGAAGGTAGTAACTCAGTTGCGACCAACCCCACGCCCGCGGCCGCACCAGCGGCGACAGCAGAATTACCTGACCCTGCGCCGGGCTGTTCACCCCTGCATTCAACACATGATCGATCACGATCGCCCCGCCTGTACTCTGCCCGCACAGGTGCCACGGCTGCGGCAAGTCGAGAGATTGCGCCTCACTGAACAGGCCTTGCAGGGTGTCCTGATACTCGGCGAAATCCTTGATACTCGCCCGTTCGCCGCTGGATAGCCCATGCCCCGGCAAGTCACAGGCGATCACCGCAAAGCCCTGATCCAGCGCCCACTCGATCACATGCCGGTAAAGCCCGGTGTGGTCGTAGAAACCGTGGATGACAAACAGCGTGGCCTTGGCTCGCTCAGGCCACCAGAACTGGCTCACCAGCTCATAACCGTCGACCTCGAATCGCCCAAGGCCACTGCGCACCTGACGCGGGGCAAAATCCAGCCCGTAGAATCGCTGGTAAGCCTGTGCCTGCGCCGACAACGGCTGCCCGGCCGCCAGTGGCAGCAGGCTTGCGCGTAGAAGATCGGGGTCGAAAGTAGCCGGCATGGACGATTCCAGAGCGTGAAACGGACTTTATAGGCCTGCGATATTCATCTGTCGCGGCAAGCATGGCAAGCTAGCCGCCCTTCGAGGATTGAACCGATGCGCTCGCCCTTTCGCGCCACCCTGTTTGCCTGCCTGCTCGCCGTGGTGTGTGCCGGCATGCTGTGGGCGGCCTACGACTGGTTTCAGGGACGCTACCTGCGCGCATTCAGCGAACACACGGCCGTGTTCTCCGGCGATCCGCTGCGTCTTCCCGAATCTCTCTCCGGCCCTGGCGCCATCCGCCTGGTGCATTTCTGGGACCCGGCTTGTCCGTGCAATGTCGGCAATCAACAACACCTGACCGAACTGGTCGAGCGCTACGTTCCCCATGGCGTGGAATTCTATGCCGTGCAAAAACCCGGTAGCCACGGCCAATTGCCGGGCACCTTGAGCAGCCTGAAAACCATCGACATCCTGCCCGGCTCCGAACAGATCCCCGCCAGCCCGGCCGTGGCGATCTGGGACCGCAGCGGCAAACTGGCGTACTTCGGCCCCTACAGCGAAGGCCTGACCTGCAATTCCAGCAACAGCTTTATCGAACCGATTCTGCAAGCGCTGGATGAAGGCCGTGCAGTGAGTGCCACGCACACACTGGCCGTGGGGTGTTACTGCCCGTGGCCTGTTGAGCCAACTAAATAGGGAAAGACGCGGTAATACGAATCCCTCCTACGGGCGATGCGCCAAACCGGCGCGCGGTGTTACACAGTGACGCCAGGAATCACAATAACAACAAGGAGTCTCCATGAAACGCAGCCTGACCGCTCTCGCTCTGTTGATCGTCATGCTGGCCGCCGGGGCCGGCGGGTACCTCTACAGCAAGCAGCCGTCACGCCAGGGCATGGTGGAACTGCAACACCTGCAAGGCTCCGTCACCGTGCGCTACGACGAACGCGGCGTCCCGCACATCCGCGCCGACAACGAAACCGACCTGTACCGCGCCCTCGGCTACGTCCATGCCCAGGACCGCCTGTTCCAGATGGAAGTCCTGCGTCGCCTGGCCCGTGGCGAACTGGCTGAAGTACTGGGACCGAAACTGCTCGACACCGACAAACTGATGCGCAGCCTGCGCATTCGCGAACGCGCCGAAACCTACTTCGCGAACCTCGACAAGCAGTCGCCCTCCTTCATCGCCATGCAAGCCTATCTGGACGGTATCAACCAGTATCAGGACAGCCACGCCAAACCCGTGGAGTTCGATGTGCTGGGCATTCCAAAACGCCCATTCACAGCCCAGGACACCATCAGCATCGCCGGTTACATGGCCTACAGTTTTGCCGCGGCATTTCGCACCGAACCCTTGCTGACATTCGTGCGCGATCAACTGGGGCCCGAATACCTGAACATCTTCGATCTCGACTGGCAGCCCAAGGGCGTGCTCAACGGGACTGGCACCACCTTGGCCAGTGCCGACTGGAAAGACCTCAACGCCCTCGCCCGCCTGAGCGAACAAGCCCTGGCTGACAACGGCCTGCCACAGTTCGAGGGCAGCAACGCCTGGGTTGTCGCGGGCAGCCGGACCCAAAGCGGCAAGCCGCTGCTGGCGGGTGATCCGCATATCCGTTTTTCCGCGCCGTCGGTGTGGTACGAAGCGCAGCTCTCGGCGCCGGGCTTCGAACTCTACGGCCACTATCAGGCCCTGATGCCGTTTGCGTCGCTGGGCATGAACCGCGACTTCGGCTGGAGCATCACCATGTTCCAGAACGACGACCTCGACCTGATCGCCGAGAAGGTCAACCCGGACAACCCCAATCAGGTCTGGTATCGCGGCAAGTGGGTGGACATGACGACCAGCGAGCAGCAGATCGCGGTCAAGGGCCAGGCGCCAGTCACCCTGATATTGCGTCAATCGCCCCACGGCCCGATCGTCAACGATGCCTTGGGTAGCGGCGTCGGCAAAACGCCGATTGCCATGTGGTGGGCGTTTCTCGAAAGCCAGAACCCGATCCTGGAGGGTTTCTACCAGCTCAATCGCGCCGACACCTTGGCCAAGGCCCGTGGTGCCGCGGCAAAAATCCAGGCCCCGGGCCTGAACGTTGTCTGGGCCAATGCCAAGGGTGACATCGGCTGGTGGGCGGCGGCGCAATTGCCTAAACGCCCGGCGGGTGTACGCCCGTGGTTCATCCTCGACGGCAGCACTGCCGAGGCAGACAAGGACGGCTTCTACCCGTTCACGGCCAACCCCCAGGAAGAAAACCCGGCCCGGGGCTACATCGTCTCGGCCAACTTCCAGCCGGTGTCGCCGACCGGCATGGAGATTCCCGGCTACTACAACCTTGCCGATCGCGGCCAGCAACTCAATCGCCAACTCAGCGAAAAGGCTGTCAAATGGGACCTGGAAAACAGCCAGAAGCTGCAACTGGGCACCGCCACCGCCTACGGCCCGCGCCTGTTGGCACCGCTGTTGCCAGTGTTGCGCGAAGTGGTGAGCGATCCCGCCGAACTCAAGCTGGTGGAGCAACTGGCCCAGTGGAAAGGCGATTACCCGCTCGACTCGACCAGCGCCACGCTGTTCAACCAGTTCCTGTTCAACCTGGCTGACGCGACGATGCGCGATGAGCTGGGTAACGACTTCTTCGAAACGCTGCTCTCGACCCGGGTGATCGACGCCGCGCTACCCCGCCTGGCCGCCAGCACTGATTCACCGTGGTGGGACAACCGCAGCACCCTCGGCAAGGAAACCCGTGCCGACACGGTGAAGGCCGCTTGGCTAGCCAGCCTCGCGCACCTCAAGAGCACCCTCGGCGCAGACGCCTCGCAATGGCAGTGGGGCAGCGCACACACATTGACCCATGGCCATCCGCTGGGGCAGCAAAAGCCGCTGGACCTGGTCTTCAATGTCGGCCCCTTCGCCGCACCCGGCACCCATGAAGTACCGAACAACCTCTCGGCGAAAATTGGCCCGGCACCCTGGCCCGTCACCTACGGCCCCTCGACCCGACGCCTGATCGACTTCGCCGACCCGGCCCACAGCCTGACCGTCAACCCGGTTGGCCAGAGCGGCGTACTGTTCGACAGTCACTACGATGATCAGGCCGAGGCCTACATCGAGGGGATGTACTTCCAGGCGCATATCAATGATGAAGAAGTCACGGCTAATACCCGCAGCACCTTGAAGCTGTTGCCGGCGCGGGCGGCGCCTTAGATTTTTGCTGGCTGGACCGGCCTCATCGCGAGCAAGCTCGCTCCCACAGGTTTTCTGCTGTTCACAAAATTCGTGTTCAACAAAGATCCCTGTGGGAGCGAGCTTGCTCGCGATGGGGCCCTCACAGGCAAAAAAATATCAGCTCAAACCATAGCCGCAAAATGCAACCTGAACTGCTGCGGCGTCACCCCCAATCTACGATTGAACACACTGCGCATATGCTGGGCATCGCGAAAGCCGCATTGATAGGCCACGGTCTTGAGTGGCGCGCGGGTGCTTTCCAGCAGCGTCCTCGCCGCATCGACCCGCGCGCGCTCGACAAACTCGGCCGGGGTGATTTTCGCTTCCCTGGCGAACACCCGGGAGAAGTTGCGTGCGCTCATGTTGGCGGCATTGGCCAGGTCGGCGATGGTCAGGTCGCCCGTCAAATTGGCCAACACGTAATGCTGCACCATCGCCACCGCCGAATCCGCTTCGGCGTGGGGCGTGAGGAATGGGCTGAATTGCGATTGCCCGCCCGAACGCTGGGTGAACACCACCAGGCGCTTGGCGACATTCAGCGCCACTTCCGGCCCGTGATCCCGGCCCACTAGATACAACGACAGATCGATCCCCGCTGTGACCCCGGCCGAGGTGAACAGCTCGCCGTCCTCAACATACAGTCGATCCGCCTCCACCCGGGACGAGGGGCACAGCGCCGCCAGATCCGATGCGTCCTGCCAATGCGTGGTGACCGTTCGCCCCTCCAGCAATCCGGCCCGGGCGAGCATGAACGCGCCGTTGCAGATCGAACCAAAGCGCTTGGCCCGCGCACAGGCATCACGCAACCAGCCATCGAATGCCCTACCGAAATCCATGAACGGCAACTGCGGCCCGCCAGCCACCAGCAACAGGTCATACGGCTCCAGCGCTTCGCTGAAATGCCGATGGGCATTGAGTGCCAAACCGTTGGAGCACGGCATCATCCCGTGCTCGACGCCGATCACCTCAAGACGATAGTGATCCTGCGAGGCAAGGAAGCGGTTGGCCTCGGAAAACACATCCATGGGGCCGGTGACGTCCAGCGACTGGACGCCGGCGAACACCACGATTGCAACGGTTTTACTCATGGTTCAAAACGTCTCTGATGGCATTGAATGGCAACGCACACTTGTAGGAGCGAGCTTGCTCGCGATGGACGTCAACGATGACGGGAGCTGCCTGGATGTACGCGGCGCCCTCACGTGCATCGCGAGCAGGCTCGCTCCTACAGGGTCTGCATGCACCCTAGCCAATCCAGGTCCAACAAGCGAGGTTGGCGCGATATGCACGTTCATTGGCCGGGATCGCAGCCATGGATCGATTGTCCGGTTTCGAGGGCCGGAACAGACTGGAACCTTCATCACGACGAGGAAAACTCCATGAGCACCACCATCGCCGGCATCAGGATCCCCGACAGCGCGTTGGCCAAAGCCACCACCGAATACATCCGCGATATCGAGTCCGACCTGCTCTACCACCACTCGCGTCGGGTCTTCCTGTTCGGTGCACTGAGCGGCGAGCGCAAGCAACTGGCCTACAACCCGGAGTTACTGTACGTCGGCGCGATGTTCCATGACCTGGGCCTGGTGCAAGGTCATCGCAGCGACAACGAGCGCTTCGAAGTCGACGGTGCCAATGCGGCAGCGGCGTTCCTCAAGCCTTACGGACTGAGCGATGACGACATCGAACAGGTCTGGCTATCGATTGCCCTGCACACCACGCCGGGCGTGCCTCAGCACTTGCGACCCACCGTGGCACTGGTCACGGCTGGCGTCGAGATGGACGTGCTGGGCATGGACTACGCGGCATTTTCCAGCGTGCAGCGCGAAGCGGTGGTGCATGCGCATCCACGGGGCGAGGGCTTCAAGGAGTGCATCATCTGTGCGTTTGCCGACGGCTTGCGCCATCGTCCGCAGACCACGTTCGGCAATGTGAAGACCGATGTGCTGGTGGATCAGGAGCCGGGGTTCAAGCCGATGAACTTCGTCGAGCTCATCCGCAAATCCCCTTGGATTTCCTGACTGCAGAAGAACCTGTGGGAGCGAGCTTGCTCGCGATGGCGGCATCACAGTCAACATTGATGTTGAATGACAGTCCGCTATCGCGAGCAAGCTCGCTCCCACATTGGATTTGGGTAGACCACTCAAATGTGGTCTACCCAATTCGGGCTCAAGCCGCTTCCGGTGCCTGTGCGCGACGCACGTCCGGTTGCTTCCACGAGTCGGCTGCCGCTTCTTCGATCGCCTGCTGGATCGCACGCTTGCGGCTTTCTTCGGCGCGACGGCTGAAGAACCAGACCATGAAGGTCACGATCGACACCGCCAACAGGATCAGGCTGGCCACGGCGTTGATCTCGGGTTTCACGCCCAGACGCACCGCCGAGAACACTTCCATCGGCAGGGTCGTTGAACCCGGGCCCGACACGAAGCTCGCCAGCACCAGGTCATCGAGGGACAACGCGAAGGACATCATGCCGCCCGCCGCCAGCGACGGCGCGATCATCGGGATGGTGATCAGGAAGAACACCTTCCACGGCCGCGCACCGAGGTCCATGGCCGCCTCTTCGATGGACAGGTCCAACTCGCGCAAGCGCGCCGAGACCACCACCGCCACATAGGCCGCACAGAACGTGGTGTGGGCGATCCAGATGGTGACGATGCCGCGCTCCTGCGGCCAGCCGATCATCTGCGCCATGGCCACGAACAGCAGCAACAGCGACAGACCGGTGATCACCTCAGGCATGACCAGCGGCGCGGTGACCAGGCCACCGAACAGGGTACGGCCCTTGAAACGCGTAATGCGCGTCAGGACGAACGCCGCCAATGTACCCAGAGCCACCGCCGCCACCGCCGTGTAGCAGGCGATTTCCAGCGAGCGCACCACCGAGCCCATCAACTGGCTGTTGTCGAGCAGGCCGACGTACCACTTGATCGACCAGCCGCCCCACACCGTTACCAGTTTGGAGGCGTTGAACGAGTAGATGACCAGAATCAGCATCGGCAGATAGATGAACAACAGACCCACGACCAGCATCAGGCTGGAGAAACGGAAGCGCTTCATTCTTTACCCTCCATTTCCTTGGCCTGACTGCGGTTGAACAGGATGATCGGCACAATCAGGATCGCCAGCATCACCACCGCCAGGGCAGACGCCACCGGCCAGTCACGGTTGTTGAAGAACTCTTGCCAGAGCACTTTACCGATCATCAGGGTTTCCGGACCGCCGAGCAGTTCCGGGATCACGAACTCGCCCACCACCGGGATGAACACCAGCATGCAGCCGGCGATGATGCCGTTTTTCGACAGCGGCACGGTGATTTTCCAGAAGCTGTTGAAGGTGCTCGAACCCAGGTCCGACGCAGCTTCCAGCAGGCTCTGGTCGTGCTTCACCAGGTTGGCGTACAGCGGCAGGATCATGAACGGCAGGTAGGAATAAACCACGCCGATGTAGACCGCCAGGTTGGTGTTGAGGATCTGCAGTGGTTCGTCGATCAAGCCCATGCTCATCAGGAAACCGTTGAGCAGGCCGTTGTTGCTGAGGATGCCCATCCACGCGTAAACGCGGATCAGGATCGCGGTCCAGGTCGGCATCATGATCAGCAGCACCAGCACCGTCTGCACTTCCTTGCGGGCAACGGAGATGCCGTAGGCCATCGGGTAGCCGATCAGCAGGCAGAGGATGGTGCTGAACAGCGCCATCTTCAACGAGCCGAGGTAAGCGGCGATGTACAGCTCGTCACCGGCCAGCATCGCGTAGTTGCCCAGGTTAAGCAGCAACTGCAGCTTCTGTTCGGCGTAGCTGTAGATTTCGGTGTAGGGCGGAATGGCCACGTCCGCTTCGGCGAAGCTGATCTTCAGTACGATGAAGAACGGCAGCATGAAGAACAGGAACAACCAGATGAAGGGAACCCCGATGACCATCTGACGGCCACCGGGAATTATTCGATTGAGTCGACGCTTGAACTTGCGCATGTTCATGAGCGGAGCACCACGCCACTGTCGTCTTCCCAGTACACGTAGACCTGATCACCCCAGGTCGGACGCGCGCCGCGACGCTCGGCGTTGGCCACGAACGACTGCACCAGCTTGCCGCTTGGCAGTTCGACGTAGAACACCGAGTGCCCGCCCAGGTAAGCGATGTCGTGCACCTTGCCGCTCGACCAGTTGTACTGGCAGGTCGGCATGTCGGCGGTGACCAGTAGTTTTTCCGGACGGATCGCGTAGGTGACCGACTTGTCCTGCACCGAGGTGCTGATGCCGTGGCCGACGTAGATCTGACGATCCAGGTCTTTGCAGGTAATGATCGCGTGGCCTTCGGCGTCGTCGATCACTTCGCCTTCGAAGATGTTCACGTTACCGATGAATTCGCAGACCAGACGGCTGGTCGGGGTTTCGTAGATGTCGATCGGGCTGCCGATCTGGGCGATCCAGCCCAGGTGCATGATCGCGATGCGCTCGGCCATGGTCATGGCCTCTTCCTGGTCGTGGGTCACCATGACGCAGGTCACGCCGACGCGCTCGATGATCTCCACCAGCTCCAGCTGCATTTGCGAACGCAGCTTCTTGTCCAGCGCGCCCATCGGTTCGTCGAGCAGCAACAGCTTCGGACGCTTGGCCAGGGAACGGGCCAGGGCCACACGCTGACGCTGGCCGCCGGACAATTGATGCGGCTTGCGCTTGGCGTACTGGCTCATCTGCACCAGCTTGAGCATGTCGGCCACGCGGGCATCGACTTCAGCGGCCGGCAGCTTGTCCTGCTTGAGGCCGAAGGCGATGTTTTGCGCCACGGTCATGTGCGGGAACAGGGCGTAGGACTGGAACATCATGTTGATCGGCCGCTCGTAGGGCGGCATGTCAGTGATGTCTACGCCATCGAGGAAAATGCGCCCCTCCGTGGGCCGTTCGAAACCTGCGAGCATGCGCAGCAAAGTGGATTTGCCCGATCCCGAACCGCCGAGCAGGGCGAAGATCTCGCCTTTCTTGATTTCCAGGGACACATCGTCCACGGCAATCGTCTCGTCGAACTTCTTCGTGACCCGGTCGATTTTGACCAGCACCTGTTTAGGTTGCTGGTCGCCCTCGAGGGCTTTCTTATAGGCGCCGGAGGCAACTGCCATTTACGAAACTCCCAAAAAAAAGAGTGCAGTTCGCTCAAGGTGAGCCAACCTTGGATAGTTTGAGCCTTGAAGCTATTTACCCGACTTGACCTTGGTCCAGCTGCGGGTCATCAAACGTTGAATGTTCGGCGGCAACTCGACTGACACGTAGGTCTTGTCGAGCACCGCTTGCGGTGGATAAACCGCTTCGTCGGTGCGAATGGACTGTTCCATCAGTTTGTCCGAACCCGGGTTAGGGTTGGCATAGCCGACGTAATCACTGACCTGGGCAATCACCTCAGGCTTCAGTAAATAGTTGATGAAAGCGTTGGCCTGCTTGACGTTGGCCGAGTCCTTCGGAATCGCCAGCATGTCGAACCAGAGCGCACCGCCCTCTTTCGGGATCGAGTAGGCGATGTTCACGCCTTTCTTGGCTTCTTCGGCGCGGTTCTTGGCCTGAAAGATGTCGCCGGAGAAACCGATCGCCACGCAGATATCGCCGTTGGCCAGATCCGCGATGTATTTGGAGGAGTGGAAGTAGGTCACGTAAGGCCGCACTGCGAGCAACTTGGCGGTGGCCTTTTCGTAGTCCTTGGGATCGGTGCTGTTGGCGTTCAGGCCCATGTAGTTGAGCACTGTCGGCATTATCTCATCGGCGGAATCGAGGAACGCGACGCCACAGCTTTGCAGCTTCTTGATGTTCTCCGGTTCGAACAGCACGCCCCACGAATCAATCGTATCGACGCCCAGCACAGCCTTGACCTTGTCGACGTTGTAACCGATGCCGTTGGTGCCCCACAGGTACGGCACGGCGTACAGGTTGCCCGGATCGTTCTGCTCCAGACGCTTGAGCAGCACCGGGTCGAGGTTCGAATAGTTCGGCAGCTGCGATTTGTCGAGCTTCTGGAATGCCCCGGCCTTGATCTGTTTGCCGAGGAAGTGGTTCGACGGCACGACCACGTCGTAGCCGGTACGCCCGGCCAGCAATTTACCTTCCAGGGTTTCGTTGGAATCGAAGACGTCATAAACCGGCTTGATACCGGTCTCTTTCTGGAAATCGGCCAGGGTGTTCTCGCCGATGTAGTCCGACCAGTTATAAATATGCACGGTACCGGCGGCCTGGACACTGACAGCCAGCGTCAATCCGGCGCCCACCAGCATGGCATTGCGCAACAAAGAAAAAATAGGCAAGTGGAGGTCCTCTGAAATTAGTTGGGCCCAAGTTGCCCCGCGCTACATGACAACCGTGGTTGCCCGGCAACAAAACCGGCGCGCAACTTACCCTCGAAAAACCGTTCCAGCAAAACTTTCTGTCATTTAATTCAACCTGTTGCCGCCACCGCGCGGGTGGTGGCAACAGGTTGTTGCATCAAACCGGCTTATTTACCGGATTTGATCTTGGTCCAGCTGCGGGTCATGATCCGCTGGGTCGCGGCCGGCAAGTCGGCAATCGCGTACAACTTGGCCAGCACGTCCGCCGGTGGGTAAACGCCCGGGTCGCTGGTGATGTCTTTATCGACCAACGCAGTTGCAGCCGCGTTACCGTTCGGGAAACGCACGGCGTTGGTGATTTCAGCCATGATTTCCGGCTTCTGCAGGAAGGTCATGAACTTGTAGGCGCCTTCGACGTTTTCGGCATCTTTAGGGATGGCGACCATGTCGTAGAAGCTGCCGGCACCTTCTTTGGGAATGTTGTAGCTGACTTTCACCTTGTCACCGGCTTCTTCCGCGCGGGACTTGGCCTGGTAAATGTCACCCGAGTAACCCACGGCCACGCAGATGTTGCCGTTGGCCAGGTCGGAGATGTACTTGGACGAGTGGAAGTAACCTACCGAAGGACGGATTTTCAGGAACAGCGCTTCGGCTTCGGCCAGTTGTTTCTTGTCCTGGCTGTCGGTTGGATAGCCCAGGTAGTGCAACGCCACCGGAATCATCTCGGTTGGCGAATCGAGGAAACTGATACCGCACGACTTCAACTTCGCGGCGTTTTCAGGTTTGAACAGCAGGTCCCAGGAGTTGGTCGGCGCATCGGCACCCAGCGCAGCCTTGACCTTCTCGGGGTTGAAGCCGATACCGATCGAACCCCACATGTACGGGAAGGCGTGCTCGTTGCCCGGGTCGCTCACGGAAACTGCCTTGAGCAGGTCGGTGTTCAGGTTCTTCCAGTTAGGCAGCTTGGACTTGTCCAGCTTCTGGTAGACGCCAGCCTTGATCTGCTTGGCCAGGAAGTTGTTCGACGGTACAACGATGTCGTAACCGGACTTGCCTGCGAGCAACTTGGCTTCCAGAGTTTCGTTGCTGTCGAAGACGTCATAGACAACCTTGATACCCGACTCGTCTTCAAACTTCTTGACGGTGTCCGGTGCGATGTAGTCGGACCAGTTGTACACGTGCAGTACTTTGTCATCGGCCTGAACCGCGCCGGCCATCAAACCCATCACGGACATGGCAAGCAGAGTCTTGCCAGCGAGCTTTTTACCTAGTGCCTTCATGCGTAATGCTCCAAATTTTTCTTTTTTGAACCACTTGTTCAGCGGCCGAACCCGGGCAACTGGAACCGCGGCTAGTCTGGCAAGATCCACATCGGTCTTTCAAGGAAACGGCCACGCTTTCTGACAGTTCTGAGCGAAAGTTCCTACTTCATATGCAGAACTTTGGACTTCCGCTCAGAGCCTAGCACTTAGCCCTGCAATGCACTCAGGGTCAGGTCAAGACACTTGCGAGCCTTGGTCACCAGTTCATCGATTTCCGCCGGTGTAATCACCAGTGGCGGAGCGATGATCATGGTGTCGCCGACGGCGCGCATGATCAGGCCGTTATCGAAGCAGAACTGACGGCAGATCATGCCGACGCCCTTGCCCTCGTAACGCTTGCGCGTGGCCTTGTCCTGGACCAGTTCGATGGCCCCCAACAGACCCACCCCACGAACTTCACCCACCAGCGGGTGATCGTTCAGTTCCCGCAGACGCTTTTGCAAATACGGTGCCGTTTCTGCATGAACGCGCTCGATAATCTTCTCGTCGCGCATGATGCGGATGTTTTCCAGCGCCACCGCGGCAGCCACCGGGTGACCGGAGTAAGTGAAGCCGTGGTTGAAGTCGCCGCCCTCGTTGAGCACGTCCACCACTTCATCACGCACGATCAGGCCGCCCATCGGGATGTAGCCCGAGGTCAGGCCCTTGGCGATGGTCATCATGTCTGGCTTGAGGTCGTAGAAATCGGCACCGAACCACTCACCGGTACGACCGAAACCGCAAATCACTTCGTCAGCCACGAACAGGATGTCGTACTTGGCGAGGATTTCCTTGATGCGCGGCCAGTAGGTCTCTGGCGGAATGATCACGCCACCGGCGCCCTGGATCGGCTCGGCAATAAAGGCACCGACGTTGTCGACGCCGACTTCCAGAATCTTTTCTTCCAGCTGGTTGGCCGCCCAGATACCGAACTCTTCCGGGGTCATGTCGCCGCCTTCGGCGAACCAGTACGGCTGGGCAATGTGAACGATGCCCGGGATCGGCAAGTCGCCCTGTTCGTGCATGTACGTCATGCCACCCAGGCTCGCGCCGGCCACGGTGGAACCGTGATAGCCGTTCTTGCGGCTGATGATGACTTTCTTTTTCGGCTGGCCCTTGATCGCCCAGTAGTGACGAACCATACGCAGCATGGTGTCGTTGCCTTCGGAGCCGGAACCGGTGAAGAACACGTGGTTCATGCCTTCTGGCGCGATGTCGGCGATAGCCTTGGCCAGTTCCAGTACCGGTGGGTGCGCGGTCTGGAAGAACAGGTTGTAGTAAGGCAGTTCGCGCATCTGTTTGCTGGCGGCATCGGCCAGTTCATCGCGACCATAACCAATCGCGACGCACCACAGGCCGGCCATGCCGTCGAGGATCTTGTTGCCTTCGCTGTCCCAGAGGTAAACACCCTTGGCGTTGGTGATGATCCGCGGGCCTTTCTCTTTCAGCTGCTTGAAGTCGCTGAACGGAGCCAGGTGGTGGTCATTGCTCAGGATTTGCCATTCACGGGTTTGCGGATTGTTGCTGGTCATACGAATCTCCTAAAAAAATCAGGTGAAAGCGCCACCAGACAGCGGTGGCGCCCGGCGTATCAGACGGCAAAGAGCAGGAATTCCCTTTCCCACGAACTGATCACGCGCTTGAAGTTTTCATGCTCGGCTCGCTTGACCGCAACGTAGCCAGTGATGAAATTTTTGCCCAGGTACCGCTCAATGGTCGCGCTGTGTTCCATACGCTCCAGCGCGTCTTCGATGGTCAGCGGCAGGCGCAGGTTGCGGCGTTCATAGCCACGCCCCACCACCGGCGCACTCGGGTTCAGGCCTTCGACCATGCCGATGTAACCGCAGAGCAGGCTCGCAGCAATTGCCAGGTAGGGGTTGGCATCGGCGCCCGGCAGGCGGTTTTCCACCCGACGGTTTTGCGGCCCCGCATCCGGCACCCGCAGGCCCACGGTGCGGTTCTCTTCGCCCCACTCCACGTTCACCGGCGCCGAGGTATCCGGCAGGAAGCGGCGGAACGAGTTGACGTTGGGTGCGAACAGCGGCAACAGCTCGGGAATGAGTTTCTGCAAGCCACCGATGTGGTGCAGGAACAACTGGCTCATGGTCCCGTCTTCATTAGAAAAGATGTTCTTGCCGGTCTCGATGTCGATGATGCTCTGGTGCAAGTGCATGGCGCTGCCCGGCTCGCCGGTCATCGGTTTGGCCATGAAGGTCGCGGCCACGTCGTGCTTGAGCGCGGCTTCGCGCATGGTGCGCTTGAACACCAGGATCTGGTCGGCCAGGGACAGGGCATCGCCGTGACGGAAGTTGATTTCCATCTGCGCCGTGCCGTCCTCGTGGATCAGCGTATCGAGGTCCAGGTCCTGCAGTTCGCACCAGTCGTAGACGTCTTCGAACAGCGGATCGAATTCGTTCGCCGCTTCAATGGAGAACGACTGGCGACCGGTTTCCGGGCGACCGGAGCGACCGATTGGCGGTTGCAGCGGGTAGTCCGGGTCGTCACTGCGCTTGGTCAGGTAAAACTCCATTTCTGGCGCCACGATCGGCTGCCAGCCTTTGTCGGTATAGAGTTTCAGGACTTTCTTGAGCACGTTGCGTGGCGACAGCTCGATCGGGTTGCCTTGCTTGTCGTAGGTATCGTGGATGACGATGGCGGTCGGCTCGATGGCCCACGGCACCAGGTACACCGCGCTCTGGTCGGGACGGCAGATCATGTCGATGTCGGCCGGGTCGAGCAGTTCGTAATAGATGTCGTCTTCGACGTAATCGCCGGTCACGGTCTGCAACAGAACGCTTTCTGGCAGGCGCATGCCTTTTTCGGCGATGAATTTGTTGGTCGGCGAAATCTTGCCCCGGGTAATCCCGGTCAAGTCGGCGATCATGCATTCGACTTCTGTGATCTTGTGGTTTTTCAACCAATCGGTGAGCTGGTCGAGGTTGTTACTCATAAATGCCTCTAGGCTTGAGTTGTCTGACCTTTTTAAGGTCAGGCGTTGTTTGACGCATCGGCGTCGCGTTGTAGAGCGTTTGCGCGGCAGATTATCGTGCTTGCCGACACGGCTGCGGAGGCCGGGCGTGCAGAATCGCGAGCGGTGCCCTGAACGATGGTCAGGCCGCTATTGTGAATCGGTTCTATATTGAATGGAGTAACCGTAATGGGGGTGCCATCGCAACCGTCCAGAATATCGGACGGGGACGGTCGAACCGTCACGGATGGGAGGATCACCAGAACCGCTGAGGCCACGGAACGGACGGACGTGTCATCACTGATGTGATAAACATGCCGACCGACCTGTCTTGAGCAGTCGGTGACGCCGATTATCGGCAGGCGAGACATGAAGCACCCCGGTATTATTGCTGTTATGGGTTTGATTCGAGCTTAGCCTTGTTCATTTTTTTACACAACACCCCCGTAAAAAATACAACACGGCCCGCTCAAGCCTGCGGGCGCCATAGAGGCCAAAGGCATAAAAACGCGCCAAAGTGCCTCAAAAAAGCCACACGGGCGCTTTTTTAGGGCAAAAAAGGCCTCGCTTGACTTCGGCATGCCGTTCGGGTTGACTGGAATCTGAAAAGATCAATGATTGATATTTTTAACAACAAAGGTGTTGCATCATGTCGGTACCCCCGCGTGCCGTTCAGCTTAACGAAGCGAACGCGTTCCTTAAGGAACATCCTGAGGTTCTGTACGTTGACCTTCTGATTGCGGATATGAATGGTGTGGTGCGCGGCAAGCGCATTGAACGCACCAGCCTCCACAAGGTTTACGAGAAAGGCATCAACCTGCCGGCCTCTCTATTTGCTCTGGATATCAATGGCTCGACGGTGGAAAGCACCGGCCTGGGCCTGGACATCGGTGATGCTGACCGAATCTGCTATCCAATCCCCGATACCCTATGCAACGAGCCATGGCAGAAGCGCCCGACCGCGCAACTGTTGATGACCATGCACGAACTCGAAGGCGAGCCATTCTTCGCCGACCCGCGTGAAGTGCTGGCCAATGTGGTACGCAAGTTCGACGAAATGGGCCTGACTATCTGCGCCGCGTTCGAACTGGAGTTCTACCTGATCGACCAGGAGAACGTGAACGGTCGTCCGCAACCACCTCGCTCGCCGGTTTCCGGCAAACGTCCGCACTCGACTCAGGTCTACCTGATCGACGACCTCGACGAATACGTCGACTGCCTCCAGGACATTCTGGAAGGTGCCAAGGAGCAAGGCATTCCGGCTGACGCCATCGTCAAGGAAAGTGCCCCGGCGCAGTTCGAAGTGAACCTGCACCACGTGGCTGACCCGATCAAGGCCTGCGACTACGCGGTCCTGCTCAAGCGCCTGATCAAGAACATCGCCTACGACCATGAAATGGACACCACCTTCATGGCCAAGCCTTACCCAGGCCAGGCGGGTAATGGTCTGCACGTTCACATTTCGATTCTCGACAAAGACGGCAAGAATATTTTTGCCAGTGAGGATCCCGAGCAGAACGCCGCACTGCGTCACGCGATCGGCGGTGTGCTCGAGACCCTACCGGCGCAGATGGCTTTCCTCTGCCCGAACGTCAACTCGTATCGCCGTTTCGGCGCACAGTTCTACGTGCCGAACTCGCCGTGCTGGGGCCTGGATAACCGCACTGTGGCGATTCGCGTACCGACCGGTTCCTCCGACGCCGTGCGCATCGAGCATCGTGTAGCCGGCGCCGATGCCAACCCGTACCTGCTGATGGCTTCGGTCCTGGCAGGCGTGCACCACGGCCTGGTCAACAAGATCGAGCCTGGCGACCCGGTTGAAGGCAACAGCTACGAGCAGAACGAGCAGAGTCTGCCGAACAACCTGCGTGATGCACTGCGCGAGTTGGACGACAGCGAAGTCATGGCCAAGTACATCGATCCGAAATACATCGATATCTTCGTGGCCTGTAAAGAGAGCGAGCTGGAGGAGTTCGAACACTCCATCTCCGACCTCGAGTACAACTGGTACCTGCATACCGTGTAAGCGGTTGCAGTAGTGAAGAAACGCCGCCGGCCTCACAGCCTGCGGCGTTTTTTTATGGCCGCCTGCGGCGGATCGCGAGCAGGCTCGCTCCCACAGGGATCTTCTGTGAGCAAAGAATTGGCGCCCAGAACAGATCCAATGTGGGAGCGAGCCTGCTCGCGAAGGCGGCCGAGAAGACAACACACAACCCGACTCGTACAATGCCCGCTGCCCCGCAGGAGACTCCAATGACACGCGTAGCCACCCCCCGCAAACCCCGCGCACGCAGCCAGGCCCGGATCGATTCGATACTCGATGCGGCCCGCACGCTGCTGGCCGCGGAGGGCGTGGCCAGCCTGTCGATCTACAGCGTCGCCGAGCGCGCGGAGATTCCACCCTCCTCGGTCTACCACTTCTTCGCCAGCGTGCCTGCCCTGCTCGAAGCCCTGACCGCCGATGTCCACGCGGCCTTCCGCGCCTGCCTGCAAGCCCCCATCGACCACCTCGCCTTGAATGGCTGGCGCGATCTGTCGAGACTGGTGGAGCAACGCATGCTCGACATCTACGCCGAGGACGCCGCCGCCCGCCAACTCATTCTGGCCCAGCACGGCCTGACCGAAGTCACCCAGGCCGACCGCCAGCACGACATCGAACTCGGCGACCTGATGCACAAGCTGTTCGACCATCACTTCGAGCTGCCGACATTGCCGAGTGATGTCGATGTGTTCGCCCTGGCCATGGAACTGGGCGACCGGGTGTATGCGCGCTCGGTGCAGCAACACGGGCAGATTACGCCGCGCATGGCCGAGGAAGGGATGCGGGTGTTTGATGCTTATGTGGGGTTGTATTTGCCACCGTATCTGCCCAAGCGCAGCGTTCCAGCCTGATTTCTTGATTGGCCTTACTGGCCTCTTCGCGAGCAGGCTCGCTCCCACATTTGAAATGCATTCCCCTGTGGGAGCGAGCCTGCTCGCGAAGGCCGCACCACCGATCTCAATGAATCACACGCACAAAAAACCCCGAAGGGCTCAAACCCTTCGGGGTTGTTGTTTGCGCATGCGCCTTACAACTTGGCGATCGATACCTCGGTGGATTTCACAAACGCGATCACTTCACTGCCGACCGCCAGTTCCAGCTCTTTCACCGAGCGTGTGGTGATCACCGAAGTGACGATGCCGGAAGCGGTTTGCACGTCGATTTCCGAGAGCACGTCGCCGAGGACGATTTCCTTGATGGAGCCTTTGAACTGGTTGCGAACGTTGATGGCCTTGATCGTCATGATGTTGATTCCTGTCGTTGGGTAAGACTTGAGTTATTGAGCCCAGCGCAATTGCGTAGGCAAGGGTGAAACAGGCTCCGGTTCCGGCGGTTGGCCGGGCAGCGCCAGCACGCGATTGAGGACTTCGGTTTCCAGCGTCGCCAGCCGATGGGAGCCACGAACCCGAGGGCGCGGCAGTTCCACCTGAAGGTCGAGGCCGACTTCGCCGTCTTCGATCAGGATCACCCGATCGGCAATCGCCACCGCTTCACTGACGTCATGGGTCACCAGCAACACCGTGAAGCCGTGCTGTTGCCAGAGCCGTTCGATCAGTTGCTGCATTTCAATTCGGGTCAGGGCATCCAGCGCGCCCAAGGGTTCGTCGAGCAACAGCAGGCGCGGTTGGTGAATCAACGCACGCGCCAAAGCCACGCGTTGCTTCTGTCCACCGGACAGCGCCGCTGGCCACTCGTTGGCACGATCCGCCAGACCCACCGCTTCCAGAGCTTCAAGTGCTTGCGGCCGCCAGTTGCCCTTGAGGCCCAGGCCGACGTTGTCGATGATCTTTTTCCACGGCAGCAGACGTGCTTCCTGGAACATCAGCCGGGTGTCTTCCCGCGCGTCACTCAATGACGCGGCACCGGCGAGCAACTCACCGCCAGTTGGCTGATCGAGACCGGCGAGCAAGCGCAGCAAGGTACTTTTGCCGCAGCCACTGCGACCGACCACGGCAACAAACTGGCCCGCCGGAATGTGCAGGTCAATCTCGCGCAGCACCTGCCGCGAGCCAAAGGTTTTTTGCAGCTTGCGCACCGCCAGCGGAATGCCGCGCAGCAGGCGTGGAGGTTGTTCCGCGATCATGCCGCACCTCCCTTGGCAACCTGATACGCCGGGTGCCAGCGCAGCCACACTCGCTCAAGCCCACGGGCCGCGAGGTCGGCCAGTTTGCCGAGCACCGCGTACAACAGAATCGCCAGCACCACCACGTCGGTTTGCAAGAACTCCCGGGCATTCATTGCCAGATAGCCGATGCCGGAACTCGCGGAAATGGTTTCCGCGACGATCAACGTCAGCCACATGAAGCCCAGGGCGAAGCGCACGCCGACCAGAATCGAAGGCAGTGCCCCCGGCAGAATCACCTGCCAGAACAGGTTGAAACCGCTCAGGCCATAGCTGCGCGCCATCTCCACCAGCGCCGGGTCGACGTTGCGGATGCCGTGATAGGTGTTGAGGTAAATCGGGAACAACGTGCCCAGCGCCACCAGGAAAATCTTCGCTGACTCGTCGATGCCGAACCACAGGATCACCAGTGGAATCAGCGCCAGGTGCGGCACGTTACGGACCATCTGCACCGAACTGTCGAGCAGGCGTTCGCCCCACTTCGACAGGCCGGTGATGAAGCCAAGCGTCAAGCCGATGCCACCACCGACGGTGAAGCCCAGCGCTGCACGCCAGCCACTGATTGCCAGGTGCGTCCAGATTTCGCCACTGCGTACCAGGCTCACGCCGGCCTCGATCACGGCGATGGGTGCCGGCAGGATCCGTGTCGACAACCAACCCGCCGACACACTCAACTGCCACACCGCCAGCAACAACACCGGCAACGCCCAGGGCGCAAGGCTGTGGATGATTTTCTTCATGACCGCGCCTCAGCTCTGGGATGCGGCTTTGGGCAGAATGTCGTTGGCGACCATCTCACCGAACGGGCTGACATAACCGGCACTTTTCGGCAACTCGGGACGCTCGACATCGAGGTGCGGGAACAGCAACTCGGCCACCCGGTACGACTCTTCCAGGTGTGGATAACCGGAGAAGATGAAGGTATCGATGCCCAGGTCCGCGTACTCCTTCACGCGGGCGGCCACGGTCGGACCATCGCCCACCAGCGCCGTACCGGCACCGCCGCGCACCAGACCGACGCCGGCCCACAGGTTAGGGCTGACCTCCAGATTGTCGCGGTTGCCGCCATGCAATGCGGCCATGCGTTGCTGACCGACCGAATCGAAACGCGCCAGGGAAGCCTGGGCACGAGCGATAGTCTCATTGTCGAGATGGGAGATCAGCCGATCCGCGGCTTTCCATGCTTCATCGTTGGTTTCGCGCACGATCACGTGCAGTCGAATGCCGAAGCGCACGGTGCGTCCGAGCTTGGCGGCCTTGGCTCGGACCTGTTCGATTTTTTCCGCGACGGCGGCCGGTGGCTCGCCCCAGGTCAGGACCATTTCCACCTGTTCGGCGGCCAGATCCTGTGCGGCTTCCGAGGAACCACCGAAGTACAGCGGCGGACGCGGTTGCTGGATCGGTGGATAGAGCAATTTCGCCCCCTTCACGCTGATGTGCTGACCGTCGTAATCGACGGTTTCACCTTCCAGCACCCGGCGCCAGATGCGGGTGAATTCCACCGAGGCCTGATAGCGTTCTTCGTGGCTGAGGAACAGACCATCGCCCGCCAACTCTTCCGGATCACCGCCCGTCACCAGGTTGAACAAAGCACGCCCACCGGACAGTCGATCCAGGGTCGCGGCCTGACGCGCCGCCACAGTCGGGGAAATGATCCCGGGGCGCAGGGCGACAAGGAACTTCAAGCGCTGGGTCACCGGAATCAGCGATGCCGCCACCAGCCACGAGTCTTCGCAAGAGCGACCGGTAGGGATCAGCACCCCGCCAAAACCCAGGCGATCCGCTGCCTGTGCGACTTGCTGCAGGTAGCCGTGATCGACGGCGCGTGCGCCTTCGGCGGTGCCAAGGTAATGGCCGTCGCCGTGGGTAGGCAGGAACCAGAAAATATTGAGGCTCATGGAGTGGTCTCCTTGGGGAAGCGATTTATTGGATTTTGGTTACTGAGCTTTGGGCAACGGCGGCCGGCGGTGTCCAGATCACATCTTTGATGCTCAACTGCTTGGGAATCAGCTTGAGCTGATAGAAGCTGTCGGCGATTTTCTGCTGTGCGGCGACCACTTCCGGGGTGAGGAACAGCGCGCCATAGCCCTGGCGTTTCACCGAGGTCAGGGTGATGTCTGCTGGCAGGCCGAGCAGCGGTGAAACCTGTTCGGTCACCTCTTGCGGGTTAGCCCTGGACCACTCGCCCACCGCGCGCACTTCTTCCACCAGGGTCTTGATCACCTCGGGATTTTTCTGCGCATAAGGCTTGGTCGCCAGGTAGAACTGATGGTTGTCGACGATGCCCTGGCCATCGCGCAGAGTGCGCGCTTGCAGCTGTTGTTCGGCGGCGGCCTGGTACGGGTCCCAGATCACCCAGGCGTCGACGCTGCCACGCTCGAAGGCGGCACGGGCATCGGCTGGCGGCAGGAATACGGTCTGGATGTCGGTGTATTTGAGGCCGGCGTCTTCCAGCGCACGCACCAGCAGGTAGTGCACGTTGGAGCCCTTGTTGAGCACGACTTTCTTGCCCTTGAGCTCTGCTACCGATTTGATCGGCGAGTCCTTTGGAACGAGGATCGCTTCGCTGTGCGGCGCTGGCGGTTCATAGGCGACGTAGAGCAGATCGGCACCTGCTGCCTGGGCAAACACAGGAGGCGTTTCGCCGGTGACGCCGAAGTCGATGGAACCGACATTCAGGCCTTCGAGCAGTTGCGGGCCACCGGGGAATTCAGTCCATTGCACGTCCACGCCTTGGGCGGCGAAGCGTTTTTCCAGGGTGCCTTTGGCTTTGAGCAGCACCAGGGTGCCGTATTTCTGATAGCCGATTCGCAGAACGCCTTCTTGGGTAGAAAGCGCTTGAGCTTGAGTAATGGCGCCGAAGGTCAAAGCCGCAGCAAACAGAGCGACCAGACCACGACGCAAAATGACAGGGCGCATGGCGCTCTCCTTTTTGCAGTTGGGTTTTGGCTGCACCTGCTTGCCCGTTGGCGGGCGAGTAAGGCCAGTACTTCAATTTTTCGGTGAGGCTCAAATGCTCCAGCGAGCACTCAACAAACGATCATTCAACAGGTTCGGATCGAGCGGCTTGGGCCGTCGCGCCATGGCGCTGAAAAACAGCTCCAGCGATTCATTCAGTCGTTGTTCCAGCTCCGGCGCCAACTGCGCCAGGGCGCTGCCTTCGCCGTAGGCGATCTGGCTGTCGACGGCGAAAATCCCTTGCAGCATTTCCTGGGCCTTCAATGCCGACAGCACCGGCTTGAGCGCGTAATCCACCGCCAGCATGTGAGCGATGCTGCCGCCCGTGGCCATTGGCAAAACCACCTTGTGGCTCAAGGCGCGTTCGGGCAGCAGATCCAGCACGACTTTCAGTGCTCCGGAAAACGATGCCTTGTATACCGGTGTGGCGATCAGCAGGCCATCGGCGTTTTCAATCTGTTGCAACAGGTCGACCACCTTGGGGCTGTCGAAGCGTGCGTGCAGCAAGTCCTCGGCCGGGAAGTCCCGCACCTGATAACTCACCACTTCCACGCCCTGCCCTTGCAACCAACGCTGGGAGCGATCCAGCAGCACCCCGGAACGAGAGCGCTGACTGGGACTGCCACCGAGTGAGACAACCAA
The DNA here is from genome assembly GCF_040448305.1 of Pseudomonas fluorescens. Classification (NCBI taxonomy): domain Bacteria; kingdom Pseudomonadati; phylum Pseudomonadota; class Gammaproteobacteria; order Pseudomonadales; family Pseudomonadaceae; genus Pseudomonas; species Pseudomonas fluorescens. Next base: position 6,484,902 of record NZ_CP148752.1, read on the forward strand.
CATTCAGACGATTCCTTGCACGGTGTTGGCGATTCGCGGCTTGCGATCTCGCTTTGATGGAGTGACCTTAACAGCTGATTTATATATCCATAAATCATATTTATTCATTTGGTTATTCGTTAAAGAAATATATAAACCGGTTTCTTCCAGGCAAAAAAACAGGCCGTCGAAACGGCCCGAAATCCCCTGCTTTGTGGATTAACTATGACGTCTGTAGTGCCTGGACTATCGCCTTCGCGAGCAGGCTCGCTCCCACAGGGGTACGCGATCAACTGTGGGAGCGAGCCTGCTCGCGAAGGCTTTTCAGTCACACCACAAAAAAGACTGGCTCACCGGTTCGGCTGCGGCGTCAGGCGCAGGTAAGGCTTGACCGCCCGATAGCCCTTGGGAAAGCGCTGCTTGATTTCATCCTCATCCTTGAGCGACGGCACGATCACCACCTCATCACCGTCCTGCCAGTTGGCCGGTGTGGCCACCTTGTAGTTGTCGGTGAGTTGCAGCGAGTCGATCACCCGCAGGATTTCATTGAAGTTGCGGCCGGTGCTCGCCGGGTAGGTAATCGTCAGCCGGACCTTTTTCTTCGGGTCGATCACAAACAGACTGCGCACGGTCAGGGTGTCGTTGGCGTTGGGATGGATCAGGTCGTAGAGGTCCGAGACCTTGCGGTCGGCGTCATCCAGGATCGGAAAGTTGACCACGGTGCCCTGGGTTTCGTTGATGTCCTCGATCCACCGATGGTGCGACTCCACCGGGTCTACCGACAAAGCGATGGCCTTGACACCGCGCACTGCGAACTCATCCTTGAGCCTGGCGGTGAAGCCCAATTCCGTGGTGCACACCGGTGTGAAATCCGCGGGATGGGAAAACAGCACGCCCCAGCTATCGCCCAGCCACTGATGGAAACGGATGGTGCCGGCGCTGGAGTTCTGTTCGAAATCGGGGGCGATATCGCCAAGTCTGAGACCCATGGTGCTGCTCCTTCTGAGTGCTTGATGGGTTCAACTGTGCCTGTGTTTTTTATCTATTAAAAAGAATAAATATCGATTTATTTAGATCATAAAGAAATATTAAATATCTGTTCACTGGACGTGCTCGTACAACCAGCCGAACATCGCCCCCAAGGTTCGAGAAGGCCTTGAGTTGCTGCAAAGAGGGAAGTTCAAGGCGGGATTACGGGGGTGAACCCGTCTTGAAAGTGTAAAAGCCCCGCCCGGTGCAATACCGGGCGGGGCTTTTTTGTCTCGGTTACGCGAGCGCTATTACAGCAGCGGGATCGAGTAGCTGACGATCAGGCGGTTTTCGTCCTGCGAACGCGTGTTCGGCAGGTCGGTGCGCCAGGTCGCGTTTTTCCACGCCAGGCCCAGGTTTTTCAGCGGACCTTCCTGAACGACGTAAGCCAGGCTCAAATCGCGCTCCCACTCGGAAGCACCATTGGCCGCCTCGCCACCCTTGGCGTTAACGGTATCGATATTGTCGCCGTGCAGGTACACCAGACCCGCCGTCAGGCCAGGTACGCCGACCTTGGCGAAGTCATAGGAGTAGCGTGCTAGCCAGGTATGCTCGCCGGCACGGCCGAACTTCTGGATTTGCGAGTCGGTGATGGTGTAGTTCGACGAACCGTCGCCCTGGTTCAGCCAAGGGAAGTCACTGCTGCCGTTGCTGACCTGGTAACCGCCACCGAAGGTGTGACCGGCAACGGTGTACAGGAACAGGCCGCTGTACAGGTTGTTGTCGACCTTGCCTTTGCCATTGGCTGCACCACTGTAGTTGCCAGTGGTGAAGTACAGAGGGTCGTGACCGTTGGCACCGTCGTCGGAGCTGTTGAAGTAACGCAAGTCAGACTTCAACACGCCAGGGCCGATGGCCCAGTTGTGCACCAGACCCAGGAAGTGTTGCTTGTAGAACTCTTCCAGGTTGCCGTAGTAGTACTGGGCCGTCAGGTCCTTGGTGAGCTTGTAGTCACCGCCGGCATAAATGAATTTGTTGCTGTCGCGGCCTGTAGCGGATCGGCTGTTGGCGCCGGAGATAGACAACTGCTCGTTGTTGCTCGAGTTACGACCTTTTACCTGCTCGATCTGACCACCGATCAAGGTCAGGTCCTTGATGTCGCTCGAGGCGAGCTGGCCGCCCTGCCAGGTTTGCGGCAACAGACGACCGTCATTGGTCACGATCACCGGCAACTTTGGCTGCAAGGTACCCAGCTTCAGCTCGGTCTGGGAGATCTTGGCTTTGGCAGTCAAACCCAGGCTGGAGAAGTCATCAACCGCTTCGCCGTTGGACTTGCTCGGGAACACGGTGCCGCCGTACGAGTTGTTGCTCGCGCCGTTGGTGCCGCCACCGGAATCCAGTTTGACGCCCAACAGACCGATCGCATCGATACCGAAGCCGACGGTGCCCTGGGTGTAACCGGAGATGAAACGCAGATCGAAGCCTTGGCCCCATTCTTCGTTTTTGTTCGGGCCAGTGCCGTCACGGTAATCAGTGTTGATGTAGAAGTTACGCAGCCCCAGTGTTGCCTTGCTGTCTTCGACAAAACCCGCGGCGCTTGCCTGCTGGGTCAAAACCCCGACGGCCACAGTCATGGCCAAGGTGGACTTGTTCATGTTTCGCTCCTCTCGTTTCTAATTCTGATGTTCCTGGTCCCGAATCGATCGCCCGGGATCCTGAATGCGTAAATTCGCGGCAAACCGCCTGAGCCGGTCATTTGGCGGGCCGCAGGATACATGGCCTTAAAGCTAAAAAGAATTTATTGATGCTTTTTAATATCGTCTCGGAATATGACTTCCCACGACAGATCCGAGGTATCGGCGGCTAGGCCAATTCCTGAACCTGATCAACGGTCGAGGGACGAAACTGCCAAATCCGGGCTCAGGGATGAGTGTCGGACAGGCGCACTTTAAGCGGGATATTTAAAAACTAAAAAGAATAATAAATAATCATTAAAGATCATTATGGAATATAAAAAAACAGACAAAAAAACCTCGCCAGCAGGCGAGGCTTTTTCAGAAGTCTTGTTACAGGAAGCTGTAGGTGTAGTTGAAGATCAGACGAGTCTGGTCAACATCAGGGTTGTTGGAGACTTCACTGCCACGGTAGACGCCATTACGCAGTGTTACGCCGAAACCTTTGAGAGCACCCTGCTGGATGGTGTAGTCGATCCGCATATCGCGCTCCCACTCGGACCCATCAGGGCCGCTGCCGTTGGTAGCCTTGATGTTGTCGCCATGCAGGTAGGCGATCGAAGTTTTCAGTCCCGGCACGCCCAGTCCGGCGAAGTCATAGGAGTACTGACCGAAGGTGGTGTTTTCACCGGCACGAACAAAGCCGTTGATCATGGCGTCGGTGAACAGGTAGAAGCTGGCGCCGCCGTTCCCTTCCGGACGGCCATTGCTATCAACCACGTTGCCCTGGTTCAGGAAAACGAAACCGCCGTCATCGTTGACGCGCTGATGACCGAGCAGGAAGGCGTTGCCACCCAGGGTGTAGGTGAACATGGCGCTCCAGGTCTTGTTATCGACCTCGCCCGGGGTCTTGGCGAAACCGTTGTTGTTGTTGAAACGGAAACCCGGATCACCGTTCTTGCCGTCGGAGCTGCTGTCGAAGTAGCGAATATCAGTCTTGAAGGACTGGTTGGCGTCGATCGGAAAGACGTGAATCAAACCCAGGAAGTCCTGCTTGTAGTAGTCCTTCAGATTCGAGTGGTAGTACTGCAGGGTCAGGTCCTTGGTGACCTTCCAGTCGGCACCACCGTAGTAGAACTTGTTGCTGTCCTCTGTACCGCCCGCCACGGCCAGGCCGGTGGAGTTCGAAGAGGCGCGACCTGCCGAGTGCTCCAACTGACCTGCGTTGAAGGTCACGTTGTCGATTTCTTTCGAAGTGATGGTGCCACCGTCAAAGGTCTGTGGCAGCAGACGGCTGTCGTTCGCGACCAGGATCGGCAAGTTAGGTGCCAGAGCGCCACCCAGGTGGGCCTCGGTCTTCGAGAAGCGCGCCTTGACGTTGGCCGCCGCACGGCTCCATTCGTGTACGGCCGAACCATCGGTGTCGCTTGGGAAAAAGGTGTTGGCATCCGGATGGTGCCCCTTGCCGCCATCCAGGTGGATACCCAGCAGTGCCTGGGCGTCGATACCGAAGCCGACAGTACCTTGGGTGAAACCGGACAGATAATCGAATTTCAGGCCTTCCGCGGACTCTTTCTGATCCGCACCGCCTTCACGGTTATCGTTGTTGTAATACATGGTCCGGGAACTGATGGACGCCTTGCTGTCCTCCAGGAAACCTGCGGCGCCTGCCTGCTGCGCCAAAACCCCAACGGCCACGGCCAAAGCCAAGGTGGACTTGTTCATTGTGTAGCTCCTCTCGATTCTAATTCTTGTATTCCTGGTCTCGAGTCGTCGCCCGAAATCCTAAGATGCGCGATTAGCGCCAGACCGTGACCCACAAGTCAATCGTAACCATGTGTGTCTACGACCATAGTCTAACCCCCGATTTTTTGGTCCCTGCCGGGTCATGAATTCGTCATGAACCTGAAAAGAATTACCCGCTTCTTTTCTAATACCGTTTAGGAATTTAGCGCTCAATTTCCAGATCCCCCAGAACAGAGGGTTCGGCTCATAAGCTAATTCCTAAACGGTATTTATTTTTGCTTTTTTAGATCGATTAGTTTCTGACGCAATTCGGAAACAAATCCTTACCGAAAGGCAGCCCCATGACGACCAAACGCGCACTATCCGGAGCAATTGTTACAGTTTGTATATCTCTCGCATTTTCTTTCACCGCCCAGGCGGCGAACCTCACCGTCGGCTATCAAACCGGAATCGACCCCAGCAAAGTCCCCCAGGCCGATGGCCTTTATGAAAAAACCATCGGCCAGCCCATCGACTGGCGGCGCTTCAACAGCGGCCCGGAAGTGGTCACGGCGATTGCCTCCGGCGATGTGCAAATCGGCAATCTCGGCTCCAGTCCGCTGGCCGCTGCCGCCTCGCGCAACCTGCCGATTGTCGCGTTCATCGTCTCGGCCCAGATCAATGCCGCCGAAGCGCTGGTGGTGCGCAATGGCAGCGGCATCGAAAAACCGCAAGATCTGATCGGAAAGACCATCGCTACACCTTTCGTTTCAACCTCCCACTACAGCCTGCTTGGTGCGCTGAAGCACTGGGGCCTGGACAGTTCGAAAGTCAAAGTGGTGAACCTGCAGCCGGCGGAAATCGCGGCAGCCTGGAAGCGTGGTGATATTGATGGCGCGTTTGTCTGGTCGCCCGCCCTGGGGGAAATCCGCAAGACTGGCAAGACCCTGACCGACGCTGCGCAGGTGGGCCAATGGGGTGCGCCAACCTTTGAGGTCTGGGTAGCGCGTAAGGATTACGCCGAGAAGCACCCAGAGGTGGTGGCCAGATTCGCCAAGGTCACCCTCGACGCCTTTGCTGATTACGCAGCGCATAAAGCCAACTGGACGGTCGACTCGGAGCCGGTGCAGAAAATCGCCAAATTGACCGGTGCCAATGCCGCCGACGTGCCGGAGTTACTGGCCGGTTCTGCATTCCCGGATGCCAAGGCGCAACAGAGCGCCGCGCTGCTGGACGGCGGCACGGCCAAGGCCATTGGTGAGACGGCGAAATTCTTGAAGGAGCAAGGGAAGGTGGAGACGGTGTTGCCGGATTATTCGCCGTATGTCAGCGCGAAGTTTGTCACTGAGTAATTGCTGAAGGCTGCTGTGCGCCCATCGCGAGCAGGCTCGCTCCCACAGGGATACTCGGTCAACTGTGGGAGCGAGCTCGCTCGCGATGAAAGCGACGCGGTCAGAGGGCTTTTTCGAAGATCTTCGAATTACGCTGATAGTTGTACAGCGACGCCCGCGCCGACGGCAGACGGTCAACGCTGCTCGGCACAAAACCACGCTCGCGGAACCAGTGCGCAGTGCGGGTGGTGAGCACGAACAAGGTTTTCAATCCCTGAGCCCGCGCGCGGTTTTCAATGCGTTCCAGCAGCTCATCACCGCGACCGCCATGGCGATATTCCGGATTCACCGCCAGGCACGCCAGCTCACCGGTATCCGAATCGGCAATCTGATACAGCGCCGCGCAGGCGATGATCATGCCTTCGCGCTCAACCACACTGAACTGCTCAATCTCACGCTCCAGCACTTCGCGGGAACGGCGCACCAGGATGCCCTGCTCTTCCAGCGGGCTGATCAAATCCAGCAAACCACCGACGTCTTCAATGGCCGCTTCGCGCACCACTTCGAACTGCTCCTGCGCCACCAGCGTACCGCCACCGTCACGGGTGAACAGTTCGGTCAGCAGTGCACCGTTCTCGGCATAACTGACGATATGACTACGGGCCACACCGCCACGACAAGCTTCGGCAGCGGCATCCAACAGTTCCGCCTGATAGTTACTGCCCAGGCGCTGCAAATGCGCCGGCACCTGTTGCGGACGCAATTCGCGCACCAGACGCCCGTTTTCGTCGATCAAACCCAGTTCGGCGCCAAACAGCAGCAGCTTGTCCGCCCCCAGCTCGATGGCCGCTCGCGTGGCGACGTCTTCACAGGCCAGGTTGAAAATCTCCCCGGTCGGCGAGTAGCCCAGCGGCGACAGCAGCACAATCGAGCGCTCGTCCAGCAGACGGTTGATGCCCTTGCGGTCGACCCGGCGCACTTCGCCGGTGTGGTGATAGTCGACGCCTTCAAGCACGCCGATCGGCCGGGCCGTCACCAGGTTGCCGCTGGCTACCCGCAGGCGCGAGCCCTGCATCGGCGACGAAGCCATGTCCATCGACAGACGAGCCTCAATGGCAATGCGCAACTGGCCAACCGCGTCGATCACGCACTCCAGGGTCGCGGCATCGGTGATGCGCAAGCCGTGGTGGTAATGCGGGGTCAAGCCACGGGCCGCGAGGCGCGCTTCGATTTGCGGGCGGGAGCCGTGAACCAGCACTAGACGCACACCCAGGCTGTGCAACAGCACTAGGTCGTGGACGATATTGCCGAAATTCGGGTGTTCAACGCCGTCGCCGGGCAGCATGACGACAAAGGTGCAATCGCGGTGGGCGTTGATGTAAGGCGAAGCGTGACGAAGCCAATTGACGTATTCGGGCATGAACCTGGGCCTGTAATAAATAGCAGCCGAAAAAAGGGCGAAACTGAAAACGCACAGCAGGCTGATGGTTATCGTCGGAACAGGCTTGGCGACACGCGCGCTCTCCTCATGAATACGGGTTTGGGTACCGGCAATTTATACGGCTTTGTCCGTTATGGCACGGAACCTGTGGGAGCGAGCCTGCTCGCGAATACGGTGTGTCAGACACACAAGTATCAACTGGCACTCCCTTTTCGCGAGCAGGCTCGCTCCCACATGGATTGCGTTCAATTGACAGGCACCGTGTTTTGCGCCGGTGTCAGGCAATAATGTTCGATCAACTGTCGTAATAGATGCACCGTAGGCTGCAAACGTGACATTTCGAGGTATTCCCCCGGCTGGTGGGCACAGGCGATATCACCCGGGCCAAGCACCAGCGTTTCACAGCCAAGGCGCTGAAGATAAGGTGCTTCGGTGCCGAACGCCACTGCTTCGGCGCTGTGACCGGTGAGCTTTTCGGCAAGGCGCACCAACTCGGCGTCCTCGGCCTGTTCGAAGGGCGGCACTTCGGGGAATAACGGCGCGTAGGTGATCTTCACCTGATGCCGCTCGGCAACCGGGTTGAGCTTCTGCAGGATCTCTGCACGCAAGACCTTGGGGTCCATGCCGGGCAACGGGCGCAGATCAAACTCCAGCGAACACTGGCCGCAGATGCGATTGGGATTGTCGCCGCCATGGATGCAGCCGAAATTCATCGTTGGTGTCGGCACGCCGAACTGTGGATTGCGGAATTCGCGCTGCCACAACAGGCGCAGGCCACGCAGTTCACCGATCGCATCGTGCATGGCTTCCAGGGCGCTGTGGCCCAGGCGCGGGTCCGAGGAATGCCCGCTCTGCCCGAGGATGTCGATGCGCTCCATCATGATGCCTTTGTGCATGCGGATCGGCTTGAGCCCGGTCGGCTCGCCGATCACCGCCGCCCGCCCCAGCGGTCGCCCCGCCTCGGCCAGCGCGCGGGCACCGGACATCGAACTTTCTTCATCGCAGGTGGCGAGAATCAGCAACGGCTGTTTGAACGGCTGATCGAGCAGCGGTTTGACCGCCTCGATGGCCAGGGCGAAAAAACCCTTCATGTCGCAACTGCCCAGGCCAATCCAACGACCGTCGACTTCAGTCAGCTTCAGCGGGTCGGTTTGCCACAGCGCGCCGTCGAACGGCACGGTGTCGCTGTGCCCGGCCAGCACCAGGCCGCCGGGGCCGGAGCCGAAACTGGCCAGCAGGTTGAACTTGCCGGGGCTGACCTGCTGGATCTCGCAGGTAAAGCCCAGCTCACCGAGCCACGTTGCCAGCAGATCGATGACCGGGCGGTTGGATTGATCGAGACTGGGCTGTGTGCAACTGACCGACGGTGCGGCGATCAACGCTGCGAATTGTTCTTTCATCGACGGCAATGGCATCGCTGACTCCCGGCACCCGAATTGAGGTCCATCATAGAACCAACCGATGACAGGAATAAACCGTCTCGGCGCGTACTAACCTTGAGTCCTGTACACTGCACGACCTTGGCAGCCACACATTCCCCCGGCTGCGCTCCCGATCCTGGATTTTCCGGCCATGCAGAAAGAAACCGAAATCAAACTCCGCGTCAGCCGCGAAACCCTCGCCGCCCTGCGCGAGCACCCGTTACTGAAAAAACGCAACAAAAGTGGCTGGGAACGCCGTGAGTTGATGAATCAGTACTTCGACACGCCCGAGCGCGACCTGGCCCAGGCCAAAGTCGCCCTGCGCCTGCGCAAGGATGGCGACGAAGTGATTCAGACCCTCAAGACCCGTGGCCAGAGCGTCGCCGGCTTGTCCGAGCGTAATGAATTCAACTGGCCCCTGCCCAAGGCCAAGCTCGACTTGAAGAAACTCGACGGCGAATGCTGGCCCGAGGAACTGGCCGAGCTGGACAGGAAGACCCTGAAGCCGATCTTCACCACCGACTTCGTCCGCGAACGCGCAGAAATCGCCTGGGGTCGCGGCAAGACCAAAGTGGTCATCGAAGCCGCGCTGGACCTGGGTCACGTCGTGGTCGGCAAGCAGAAAGAAGAAATCTGCGAGCTGGAACTGGAACTGCGCGAAGGCGAACCGGCAGCCCTGCTGGAACTGGCCGCCGAGCTGGCCGAGAAACTGGCCCTGATGCCCTGCGACATCAGCAAGGCCGAGCGCGGTTATCGCTTGTACGACGCCCACAGCTATTCGTTGAGCCTGCCGGCGCCGCAGATCACCGCCGAAACGCCGCTGGACGATGCGTTCGCCGCGCTGAGCTGGCATTTGCTGGGCAGCAGCCAGCGTCTGGCCGAGCAGTATCGCTTCAACGGTCACTGGCGCCTGTTGCAGGACTGGGTCGAATGCCTCGCGGAAATGCGCGCGCTGATCAGCAGCCTGGGCCAGGCCGCACCACGCCAGTCGACCCACGATTTGCGTATCGCCCTCGATGCCTTGCTGGAAGACTGGCGCCCGCTGGTCCAGGCCGGCCTGGAAGATGAAGACGTGCGCAAAGCCGCGCCCGAGCAGTTCCTCGAAGAACTCGAAGACCCGCGCTGGGGCCTGTTCTCCCTGACCACCTCGCGCTGGCTGCTGGCCCGCACCTGGGCCGCCGACCGCAACACCCGTGGCAATCGCCAGGGCGCTGCGCAACTGGGCAGCTGGTTGCCGCGCCTGCTGGGCGAAGAAGCCACTTCGTTGCAATTGCAGCGTTACCAGCAACAGCCGGAAGACCTGGCCGAGCAACTGCCGCGCATCGAACGCATCCAGGTGTGGCTGCACCATGCGCGTAACGTGCTGGAGATCCCAGAAATGGATCGCCTCTACGGTGAGCTGAACAAGCTGGCGCAACTGGCCAACGAGTCGATCACCGACGAAGTCCTGGATGCGCGCAAGCAGCAGGCGATCGCGGTGTATCAGAACCGTGCCTGGAAAATGTTGCTGCGCCTGTAATACCGCATTCGCGAGCAGGCTCGCTCCCACAGGATTTATGCGGTCCTTGTGGGAGCGAGCCTGCTCGCGAAGAGGCCAGCACATTCACCGCAAAATCTCAGACCGGCAAACTGGTAGTCGACTTGATCTCCGACAACGCCACGATCGAATTCACCTCCTGAATCCCCGGCACCATCGACAGCTTTTCGAAGAAAAAGCGCTCGTAGGCCTCGATGTCCGCCGTGACAATCCGCAGCAAGAAATCCACCGCCCCCATCAGCACGTAACACTCCAGCACCTCCGGAAAGCCGCGAATCGCCTCGGTGAATTCGGTGAAGTTCGAACGCCCGTGGGCATTGAGTTTCACCTCCGCGAAAATCTGCGTGTTCAGGCCGATTTTCTTGCGGTCGAGCAAGGTCACCTGGCCGCGAATGATGCCCTCCTCTTTCATCCGCTGAATCCGCCGCCAGCACGGCGATTGCGAGAGCCCCACTTGCTCGGCGATCTGCGCGCTGGAAAGCGAAGCATCCTCTTGCAGCAAGGCGAGGATCTTACGGTCGTAGCTGTCCAGTTCGCTTTGCATAAAAAAACCCTTAACCGAGTAACAAGTGAATTGATTGATTCTTCATTTCCGTAATACAGCCAATCATAGAGAAGAAATACCCGGCACAGGATGTAAACATTTCTCCAATGATTTTGGAGCCAGACCATGCCGTATCTCGAAGCCGTGAACACCCCACCCGCCCGCGCCGATGTCTGGAACGTCGGCAACACCCATTGCCGGGTTCGCTATCAAATGCTGGCCGAGGCAGAACCGGACCTGCTGTGTCGCGCCCTCAATCTGTTCGCCCTGCAATTGCTCACACCGGTGCAGGTCAACGCGCAGCGCCAGGACGACTGGTTGACCATCGAGATCGTCATCGACGGTTTGAGCTGGCACCGCGCGCAAGTGATTGCGGAAAAACTTCGTAACCTGATCAGCGTCTGCTCGGTGGAGCTGCAAGAAGCTGATGCCCCATGGACCGAAGCGGCTCAAGCGGCGGGCTGAAAAACTCCGAAACGGCTTTGTCGGGTAGTGGCCCAGCGGTCAGCCGGGCCACGGCTATCCTTTGCGCACTGTCGTTCAAAAGGAGCCCGCATGTCCGTACATCTCGCCTTTCAGGACCGCTGGCTGGATCTCAATGACCTGCTGCGCGAACTGGTCGCCCAAGGCTTTATCAGTCAGGATTCGGCCGAACACGCGCTCAATGCCCGCCGCCGCAACGCCTCCCTTGGCCAGATGCATCCGCTGGAGTTCATTGCCAGCCAACAGCTGGACGATCTCAGCCGTCCCGGCAAACCGCTGGACCTCGAGAGCCTGACCCTGTGGCTGTCCCGGCAGGCCGGCCAGCCTTACCTGCGCATCGACCCGTTGAAAATCAATGTCGCGGCCGTGACCCCGCTGATGTCCTATGCCTTCGCCCAGCGCCACAAGATCCTCGCGGTAGCGATCGACCGCGAGGCGGTAACCGTGGCCAGCGCCCAGCCTTATGTCAGCGGCTGGGAGGCTGACCTGACCCACGTGCTCAAATTGCCGATCAAGCGTGTGGTAGCCAACCCAGTGGACATCCAGCGCTTCAGCGTCGAATTCTTCCGCCTGGCCAAATCGGTCACCGGAGCGAACAGCGCCGACCCGCAAGTCAGTACCCTCGGCAATTTCGAACAGCTGCTCAACCTCGGCGCCAGCGACCAGGAGCCGGACGCCAACGATGCACACATCGTCAATATCGTCGACTGGCTGTTCCAGTACGCGTTCCAGCAACGCGCCAGCGACATCCACATCGAACCCCGGCGCGAGCAAGGCACGGTGCGCTTTCGCATCGACGGCGTGCTGCACAACGTCTATCAATTCCCGCCCCAGGTCACCATGGCCATCGTCAGTCGCCTGAAAACCCTGGGGCGCATGAACGTCGCGGAGAAACGCAAACCCCAGGACGGCCGGGTCAAAACCAAGACCCCGGACGGCGGTGAAGTCGAACTGCGCTTGTCGACACTGCCCACGGCCTTCGGCGAAAAAATGGTCATGCGGATCTTCGATCCGGAAGTATTGCTCAAGGACTTCGACCAGCTTGGTTTCTCCGCCGACGACCTGCGCCGCTGGCAGGACATGACCCGCCAGCCCCACGGCATCATCCTCGTCACCGGGCCGACGGGTTCGGGCAAGACCACCACCCTCTACACCACCCTGAAAAAACTGGCGACGCCGGAGGTCAACCTCTGCACCATCGAAGACCCGATCGAAATGGTCGAGCCGGCGTTCAACCAGATGCAGGTCCAGCACAACATCGACCTGACCTTCGCCGCCGGGGTGCGCGCGCTGATGCGGCAAGACCCGGACATCATCATGATCGGCGAGATCCGCGACCTCGAAACCGCGGAGATGGCGATCCAGGCTGCGCTCACCGGGCACCTGGTGCTGTCGACCCTGCACACCAACGACGCACCCAGCGCCATCAGCCGCCTGCTGGAACTCGGCGTGCCGCACTACCTGATCAAGGCCACGGTGCTCGGCGTCATGGCCCAGCGACTGGTGCGGACCCTGTGCCCGCACTGCAAGGCGCCGCTGACGCTGGGCGAAGACGACTGGCAAACCCTGACCCGTCCCTGGCAAGCACCGTTACCGACCAATGCCCAGCGTGCCATCGGTTGCGTGGAATGCCGCGACACCGGTTATCGCGGTCGCGCCGGGGTCTACGAAATCATGCAACTGAGCGACAGCATCAAAGCGCTGATCAGTCCCGACACCGATCTGTTGGCCGTACGGCGCCAGGCATTCAAGGAAGGCATGCGCAGCCTGCGGCTGTCAGGAGCGCAAAAGGTCGCCGCCGGGCTGACGACCATCGAGGAGGTTCTGCGAGTGACGCCCCAGAGCGAGCAGAACTGAGCCCGGCTGTACTTATCCGGCATCGGCACAGCTACACTCCAGCGATTGCAACTCCACAGATCCACACATCAACAAGGAATCGTTATGCAGATCGGTAGTGTGCTTTTGCTTTTTGTCGGCCTGGTGGTCGCCATTCTGTTCATGGGTTTCAAGGTCGTGCCCCAAGGCTTTGAATGGACCGTCGAGCGTTTCGGTCGCTACACCAACACGCTCAAGCCGGGGCTGAACGTGATCATTCCGGTCATGGACCGCATCGGGCGCAAGATGAATGTGATGGAAAGCGTGCTGGATATTCCGCCGCAGGAAGTCATCACCGCCGACAACGCCACCGTGCAAATCGACGCCGTGTGCTTCTTCCAGGTGGTCAACACGGCCCAGGCGGCCTATGAGGTCAATAACCTCGAACACGCCATCCGCAACCTGCTGCAAACCAACATCCGCACCGTGCTCGGCTCGATGGAACTCGACGCCATGCTCAGCCAGCGCGACGGGATCAACGAAAAACTGCTGCGCACCGTCGACGAAGCGACCGCGCCGTGGGGTATCAAGATCACCCGGATCGAGATCAAGGACATCAGCCCACCCGCCGACCTGATGGCGGCGATGTCGGGGCAGATGAAAGCCGAACGGATCAAGCGTGCACAAATCCTCGAGGCCGAGGGCCTGCGCGCCGCAGCGATCCTGACCGCCGAAGGCAAGAAGCAGGCGCAGATCCTCGAAGCCGAAGGCAGTCGCCAGGCCGCCTTCCTGGAGTCCGAAGCCCGCGAGCGGCAAGCCGCGGCAGAAGCACAGGCGACCAAAGTGGTGTCCGAAGCCATCGCCAGCGGCAACGTGCAGGCGGTCAACTACTTCGTGGCGCAGAAGTACATCGATGCGCTGGGCAAGTTGGCCTCAGCCAACAACAGCAAGGTGATCCTGATGCCGCTGGAGGCCAGTTCGATGATCGGCGCGGTGGGCGGCATTGGCGAAATCGTCAAGGCCACTTTCGATAACAAGAAAGCCTGAGGCGCGCCATGTGGGCATTTTTGCAGCACCTCTCGTTCTGGGACTGGTTGGCGCTGGGCACAGTGCTGTTGATTCTCGAAGTGTTCGGCGCTGGCGGTTACCTGCTGTGGATCGGCATGGCCGCGGCAGCCGTGGGCGTCTTGATCTTCCTGCTGCCGGACCTGTCCTGGGAATGGCAGTTTCTATTGTTCAGCCTGCTGTCGATCACCACCGCGTTGTACTGGTGGCGGCGTCAGCGCACGGCGGCGCGTCCGAGCGATCAGCCGCACCTGAATCTGCGCGGCCAGGAACTGATCGGCAAGACCTTCGTGGTGCATGAAGCGATTGTCGACGGTCGCGGCAAGATCAAGGTGGCCGACGGCGTGTGGATGGCCCGCGGGCCGGACTCCGCCATTGGCAGCCGCGTGCGGGTGGTCGGCCAGCAAGGCGCGATCCTGCTGGTCGAAGCAGAGGAATAGGCAACCACGGAACTCGATTGGGGGTTGGCAATCCAACCGCGTAGTCAACCCAGTGGAGTCACCCTGTCATGCGTTTCAAACTTGCTGTCGCTACCGTCGCGCTGTTGTCCCTGCCTGTCGGTTCGGCGATGGCCGATACTTTTTGGCGTAACGTTCTTACGTCCGGTGCAACCACCGGTTCGAGCTATCTGACATCCAAGGATAACAAGCTGGTCGTCGCGGCCCAGGACGATGCCAGCAGCTTCGTCGCCAGCGACGGCAGCATCCGCGGCCCGTACCTGGAAGCGGCCATGCAGAAAGTCCGCGCCGACAACCCGGGCCTGCAAGCCACAGACATGGAACTGGCGAATGCGATCCTGGCGAAGAATGCCGTGGCTTCGGAGTAAGCGTTGCGAATGAAAAATGCCGCTCAATTGAGCGGTATTTTTTTGCCCTGCGAACACAAATCCCATGTTCACCGAGCCTCCCTGTAGGAGCGAGCCTGCTCGCGATTGCGGTGGATCAGTGAAATCTTCAGTGACTGTCACACCGCAATCGCGAGCAGGCTCGCTCCCACATTGGTTATGTGTTTCCTGGGATGTCAGCGATAGTCATCCACCGGCACACACGCACAAAACAGGTTCCGATCCCCATACACGTTGTCCACCCGGTTCACCACCGGCCAGTACTTGTGAGCCTTGGTGTGCGTGTCCGGCGTGACCGCTTGCACGATGCTGTACGGCCGCTCCCACACGCCGGTGATGTCGGCCAACGTATGCGGCGCACCTTTCAACGGGTTTTCTTCAGCCGGCCAGTTACCGTTCTGCACCTCGTTGATTTCCGCGCGGATGCTCAGCATCGCTCCGATAAAGCGGTCCAGTTCCGCCTTCGACTCACTTTCGGTCGGTTCGACCATCAGCGTCCCCGGCACCGGAAACGACATGGTCGGGGCATGGAAGCCGTAGTCCATCAGGCGCTTGGCCACGTCCTCCTCGGTAATGCCGGTCAACGCCTTGAGCGGTCGCAGGTCGAGGATGCATTCGTGGGCCACCCGCTCGTTGCGCCCGGTGTAGAGCACCGGGAAGGCACCGGACAAATGCCGCGCCAGGTAATTCGCGGCCAGGATCGCCACTTCGCTGGCGTCCGCCAGCTGCGGCCCCATCATCGCGATGTACATCCAGCTGATCGGCAAAATGCTTGCGCTGCCCCACGGCGCTGCGCTGACGGCGCCATTTTGCGGGTGCGGCCCGTCGATCGGCACCACCGGATGGTTGGCCACGAACGGCGCCAGGTGCGCCCGAACACCAATCGGCCCCATGCCCGGCCCACCGCCACCATGGGGAATGCAGAAGGTCTTGTGCAGGTTCATGTGCGAGACGTCGGCGCCGATATCGGCCGGCCGCGCCAGCCCGACCTGGGCGTTGAGGTTGGCGCCATCCATGTACACCTGACCGCCGTGCTGGTGGATCACTTCACAGATTTCGCTGATGCCTTCCTCATACACCCCATGGGTCGAAGGATAGGTCGCCATCAGGCAGGCGAGTTTGTCTGCGGCCTGCGCGGCTTTTTCCTTGAGGTCATCCAGGTCGACGTTGCCCGCCTCGTCACACTCGACGATCACCACGCGCATCCCGGCCATTTGCGCCGATGCGGGATTGGTGCCATGAGCCGACGAAGGAATCAGGCAGATATCGCGGCCGCCCTGATGACAGCTCTCATGGTATTTGCGGATTGCCAGCAGCCCGGCGTATTCACCCTGGGCACCGGAGTTGGGCTGCATGCAGATCGCGTCGAAACCGGTGATCGCACACAACCAGCGCTCCAGTTCTTCGATCATCAGCCCATAACCGGCAGCCTGTTCCTTGGGCACGAACGGGTGCAGATTGGCGAACTGCGGCCAGGTAATCGGGATCATCTCGCTGGTGGCGTTGAGCTTCATGGTGCAGGAGCCCAGCGGGATCATCGATTGATTGAGCGCCAGGTCCTTGTTTTCCAGTTGTTTGAGGTAGCGCAGCATCTCGGTTTCGCTGTGATGGGCGCTGAACACGGGATGGCGCAGATAAGGCGAAGTTCGCGCCAACCTTTCGGGAATTCCGCCAGGCAGGACCTCTGCATCCAGGTCATCGATGCTGAGCCCGTGATCGGCACCCAGGAACACATCGAACAGCTTCGCCACAGTGCCTTCGTCGCAGGTCTCGTCGAGGCTCAGGCCCAGTTGGCCGCGCCCGAGAATGCGCAGGTTGATCTGCGCGGCCCGGGCACTTTCGATGATGGCGGTCTGGGCTCCGCCGACTTCCAGGGTCAGGGTGTCGAAGAAGTGCCGGTTGACCCGGGTGATACCGTTGCGCTCAAGCCCGGCGGCCAGGATGCAGGTCAGCCGATGTACCCGCTGGGCAATCCGCTTCAGCCCTTCGGGGCCGTGATAGACCGCATAGAAACTGGCGATATTGGCCAGCAGCACCTGGGCCGTGCAGATGTTGGAGTTGGCCTTCTCCCGGCGGATGTGTTGCTCGCGGGTTTGCAGGGCCATGCGCAGGGCGATGTTGCCCCGCGCATCTTTCGAAACACCGATGATCCGCCCGGGAATTGCCCGTTTGTATTCATCGCGGCTGGCAAAAAATGCCGCGTGCGGCCCGCCGTAGCCCATGGGCACGCCAAATCGCTGGGACGAGCCGAACACCACATCGGCACCCAGTTCACCCGGCGGGGTCAGCAACAACAGGCTCAACAAATCCGTGGCGACACAGGCCAGGGCCTGTTGCGCGTGCAGGTGATCGATCAGTGGCCGCAGGTCGTGGATTTCACCGTGGGTGTCAGGGTATTGCAGCAGCGCGCCGAAGACCTGGTGCTGCTTCAAGTTATCCACAGCGTCGACGATCAGCTCGAAGCCGAAACCCTCAGCGCGGGTCTGCACCACGGAAATGGTTTGCGGGTGGCAGTTTTCGTCGACAAAGAACAGGTTGCTTTTGGACTTGGCGACCCGCTTGGCCAGGGCCATGGCTTCCGCCGCGGCGGTGGCTTCATCGAGCAGCGAGGCATTGGCCAGCTCCAGGCCGGTCAGGTCGATGGTCAGTTGCTGGAAGTTCAGCAGCGCTTCGAGCCGCCCTTGGGCGATCTCTGGCTGATAGGGGGTGTACGCGGTGTACCAGCCGGGATTTTCCAGCACATTACGCACAATGACCGCCGGTGTAAGGGTGCCGTGGTAGCCCATGCCGATCAGGCTGGTCCAGACCTGGTTCTGCTCGGCATAACCGCGCAGTTTGGCCAGCGCGGCCTCTTCATCGAGTGCCGGGGGCAGGTCCAGCGCCCGGTTGAGGCGGATGCCCGGCGGCACCGTTTGCTCGATCAATTCGACCCGACTGCCCAGGCCGAGGCTGTCGAGCATCGCCTGTTGCTCGGCGGCATCGGGCCCGAGGTGGCGGCGCAGGAAGGCATTGGGGTCGCGTAACTGGCTCAGGGACGGCAATTGGGACATGACGGGCTCTCTCTTGACTGGCGCTCAGCGTCGATGCAACACGGTCAAACCAGCATAGCAGTCGATGCCACAGAGCCTTGAAGATCAGGATCCCGGAAACTGAAAAGCCCCGACAAGTCGGGGCTTTGGGGATGACGCTTAAGGCTTACTCGCCGATGGCGGCCTTGTAGGCCATCGCGTCGAGCAGGTTGTTCAGCTCAGAGGTATCGCTTGGCTCGAGTTTGAATATCCAGCTGTCATAAGGCGCGCTGTTGAGCAGTTCCGGGCTGTTGGCCAATTCATCGTTAACGGCAATGACTGTACCGGAAACTGGCGAGTAGATATCCGACGCGGCCTTGACCGACTCGACGACACCCGCAGCCTCACCGGCAGCGAACACTTTGCCGATTTCCGGCAGCTCAACGAACACTACGTCACCCAAGGCTTCCTGAGCATGGTCTGAAATACCCACTTTCACGCCGCCATCATGGTCTAGACGGGCCCATTCGTGACTTTCGGCAAAACGCAGGTCGACAGGGATTTCGCTCATGTTCTGTGTCCTCAAGAAAAATGTCAGCGGTCATTGCCCGCCAAAAAAAGTTAGATCAAGGTTTTACCGTGGCGTACGAAGGTCGGTTTGACCACTCGGACCGGGTACCACTTGCCACGGATTTCCACTTCAGCGCGGTCGGCGGTAGCCACCGGCACGCGCGCCAGTGCAATCGACTTGCTAAGCGTAGGAGAGAAACTACCACTGGTGATCTCCCCTTCGCCAACATCGGCGATGCGGACCACCTGATGAGCGCGCAAAACACCGCGCTCCTCAAGGACCAGACCGACCAGTTTTTGCTGTACGCCGGCGGCCTGCTCGGCTTCCAGCGCCTTGCGCCCGATGAACTGCCGGGTGGCGGGTTCCCAGGCAATGCTCCAGGCCATATTGGAGGCCAAGGGGGAAATATCCTGCTGGATGTCCTGACCGTAAAGGTTCATGCCGGCTTCGACCCGCAAGGTATCCCGCGCGCCGAGGCCGATGGGAGAAATCCCGGCACCGACCAGATCGTTGAAAAAGCCTGGCGCCTGATCGGCCGGCAGAATGATTTCCAGGCCGTCTTCACCGGTATACCCGGTGCGCGCGATGAACCAGTCACCATCGGACAGGCCTTCGAAGGGCTTGAGGAGCTGGATCAGGTTGCCACGGGACTGGCTGACCAGCTCGGCAATTTTTTGCCGGGCGTGGGGGCCCTGGATGGCCAGCATCGCCAACTCGGAACGCTCGCGAAGTTGCACGTCGAAACCGTTGAGATGGGCTTGCATCCACGCCATGTCCTGATCGCGGGTGGAGGCGTTGACCACCAGGCGATAACCCTCATCGAGACGGTAGACGATCATGTCGTCGACGATCCCGCCCTGCTCGTTGAGCATGGTGCTGTACAACGCACGGCCGGGGCTGTGCAGGCGTTCGACATCATTGGCCAGCAAATGCTGGAGCCAGGCTTTGGCCTGGGCGCCGCCGACATCGATTACGGTCATGTGGGATACATCGAAGACACCGCAATCGCGGCGCACCTGATGGTGCTCCTCGACCTGCGATCCATAATGCAGAGGCATGTCCCAACCGCCAAAATCGACCATCTTCGCGCCGAGTGCGAGATGAAGGTCATACAGAGGCGTACGCTGTCCCATGGGTTTCTCCTTCCGGGCGTGGCGAAGGCGCGGGCAGGTGCTGCACGGACTGAATGCCTTGTAACAAAGGGCCTTCAGCCAATTTCAGCTACCTGGTCTGTCAGACCGACCGCACCGAATGCCGCGCATTGTAGCCGCAAGGTGTAGGACTGACACCTAGCTGTTTCGATGTGCTGAACGCCGGATCAATCCGATGACCGGTAACAGTCCGACCAGCACCAGGGTCAACGCCGGCAAAGACGCCCGTGCCCATTCGCCTTCGCTGGTCATTTCGAAGATTCGCACCGCCAGCGTGTCCCAGCCAAACGGGCGCATCAGCAAGGTCGCGGGCATTTCCTTGAGCACGTCGACGAACACCAGCAGCGCGGCGCTCAACGTGCCGGGTAGCAATAATGGCAGATACACTTTGAAAAACAGTCGTGGCCCACTGACGCCAAGGCTACGTGCCGCTTCGGGCAAAGATGGCCGTATACGCGCCAGACTGCTTTCCAGTGGCCCGAAGGCCACCGCAATGAAGCGCACCAGATAGGCCAGCAGCAACGCCGACAGACTGCCCAGCAGCAGCGGCTTGCCCGCGCCACCGAGCCAGCTCGAGAGCGGGATCACCAGTTCGCGATCCAGGTAACTGAACGCCAGCATGATCGACACCGCCAGCACCGAACCGGGCAAGGCATAACCCAGATTGGCCAGACTGACCCCGGAACGAATGACCCGGGTGGGCGCCAATCGTCGGGCAAACGCCAGTAACAAGGCGACGCTGACGGTGATCAACGCCGCCATCGCACCCAGATACAAGGTATGGACGATCAACCCGGTGTAACGCTCGTCGAGATCGAAGCGCCCGCGCAGCCAGAACCACACCACCAATTGCAGCATCGGGATAACGAAAGCGCAGGCGAACACCAGACCGCACCACGTCGTGGCCGCCAGTGCCTTGACGCCTCGCAGGTGATACAGCGCCTTGACCCGAGGTCGCTCGTTGCTCGCCCGGTTGGCCCCACGGGCACGTCGTTCGCCGTAGAGCACGAGCATCACCACCAGCAGCAACAGGCTGGCCAGTTGCGCGGCGGACGACAGGCTGAAAAAACCGTACCAGGTCTTGTAGATGGCGGTGGTGAAGGTATCGAAGTTGAACACCGACACTGCGCCGAAGTCTGCCAGGGTTTCCATCAGCGCCAATGCCACGCCCGCGCCAATGGCTGGTCGCGCCATGGGCAACGCCACCCGCCAGAACGCTTGCCAGGGCGATTGGCCAAGGACTCGCGCGGCTTCCATCAGGCCTTTGCCTTGGGCGAGGAAGGCGGTGCGGGCCAGCAGATAGACATAGGGATAGAAAACCAGCACCAGCACCACAATCACGCCGCCCGTGGAACGCACGCGCGGCAGGCGCAGACCACTGCCAAACCACTCCCGCAGCAGGGTTTGCACGGGCCCGGCAAAATCCAGCAGGCCGACGAAGACGAAGGCCAGCACATAGGCCGGGATCGCGAAGGGCAGCATCAGCGCCCAGTCCAGCCAACGCCGGCCGGGGAATTCGCAAAGGCTGGTGAGCCAGGCCAGGCTGACACCCAGGACTGTCACGCCGACACCGACGCCTAGCACCAGGGTCAAGGTATTGCCCAGCAAACGCGGCATCTGTGTGTCCCAGAGATGGGACCAGATCTGTTGATCGATGGTTTGCCAGGAAAGCAGCAGGACGCTCAGGGGCAACAGGACCAGCGCAGCGATGGCGAAGACGACTGGATACCAGCGGCGTTGGGCGGGATGAGCCAAGGAAAATCTCTCGCGAAATTTTGAAGTGTAGAGAAAACGCAAAAAGATCGCAGCCTCCGGCAGCTCCTACAGGTTGATCACCAACCCAATGTAGGAGCTGCCGGAGGCTGCGATCTTTTGACCTTTAAAACAGCAGGCTCAGTTCCAGCCAGCCTTGTCCATCAAGCGAATCGCTTCGGCCTGACGCTTGCCGGCGATTTCCACAGGCAAGGTATCAGCGATGAACTTACCCCATGCGGCGACTTCAGCCGATGGCTGCACGGCCGGGTTCGCCGGGAACTCCTGGTTCACATCGGCAAAGATCTTCTGTGCTTCAGGGGTGGTCATCCACTCCACCAGGGCCTTGGCCGCTTCCGGGTGTGGCGCGTATTGTGTCAGGCCGATACCCGACAGGTTGATGTGTACGCCACGGTCAGCCTGGTTCGGCCAGAACAGTTTCACCGGCAGGTCTGGCTTCTGCTTGTGCAGGCGGCCGTAGTAGTAGGTGTTGACGATTCCGACGTCGCACTGGCCGGCATTGATCGCTTCCAGCACGGCTGTGTCGTCGGAGAACACGTCAGTGGAGAGGTTCTTGACCCAGCCCTTGAGGATTTCCTCGGTCTTCCCGGCGCCGTGCACTTCGATCATGGTCGCGGTCAGGGACTGGTTGTAGACCTTCTTCGCCGTGCGCAGGCACAGGCGGCCTTCCCATTGCTTGTCGGCCAGCGCTTCGTAGGTGGTCAGTTCACCCGGCTTCACCCGATCAGTGGAGTAGGCAATGGTCCGCGCCCGCAGGCTCAGGCCGGTCCAGGCATGGGAGGCGGCCCGGTATTGCAGCGGAATGTTGGTGTCGATGGTTTTCGAGGTGAACGGCTGGAGGATGCCCATCTGCTCGGCTTGCCAGAGGTTGCCGGCATCGACGGTGAGCAGCAGGTCGGCCGGCGTATTCGCGCCTTCGGCCTTGAGCCGCTGCATCAGTGGCGCTTCCTTGTCGGTGATGAACTTCACCTTCACGCCGGTCTTGGCGGTGTAGGCATCGAATACTGGCTTGATCAGCTCGTCGATACGCGAGGAGTAGACCACCACCTCGTCAGCGGCCTGGGCGGCGGTGCTGCCGATCAGGGTCAAGGCCAGTGCAGTCAGTAGACGCTTCGGTGCCAACATGGGAGCGGTCTCTCGATTGATAAATGAGGGCAAATGATAAGGACTCACATTTAGCTTCTCAATCGAAGCTGACCGTGGAGGAGTTACCGGATGTTGCACAGGCAGAAAATGATGGTGAATTTACCGCCGCCATCGCGAGCAGGCTCGCTCCCACAGGGAATCTCCAGAGTCCAGGAGTTTTGTGTTCACCACAAATCCTTGTGGGAGCGAGCCTGCTCGCGATGAGGGCGGCAGCCACAACGAAAATCTCAGGGCTTGGCCAACGCCGGCAAATCCCCAGTCAACCCCAGCGCTTCACGCACGAACAGCGCCTTGGCTTCCGGCATTTTCTCGACCATTTTCAACCCGGTATTACGCAACCAGCGCACCGGCAACGGATCGGCCTGGAACAAGCGCTCGAAGCCTTCCATCGCCGCCATCAGCGCCAGGTTGTGGGGCATCCGTCGACGTTCGTAACGGCTGAGGACTTTCACATCCGCCAGGCGTTCGCCACGTGTTGCCGCTTGCAGCAACACTTCGGCCAGCACGGCGGCATCGAGGAATCCGAGATTCACTCCCTGCCCGGCCAACGGGTGAATGGTGTGGGCCGCATCGCCGATCAATGCCAGACCTTCAGCCACATAACGCTTGGCATGCCGCTGGCGCAGAGGCACACACAGGCGCGGGTCGGCGCTAAGCACCTCGCCGAGCCGACCTTCAAAGGCCCGCTCCAGCCCCTTGCAGAAACCTTGCTCATCCATCGCCATCAGGCGTTCGGCTTCGCCCGGTGTGGTCGACCAGACGATCGAACACCAATCCTGTTGGCCGTCGCGCTCAAGGGGCAGGAACGCCAACGGACCATTATCGGTGAAGCGCTGCCAGGCCGTCATCTGATGCGGCTTGGCGCAACGCACGCTGGTGACGATGGCATGGTGCAGATAATCCCATTCGCGGGTCGCCACACCGGCCAGGCGTCGCACCGCCGAGTTGGCGCCATCCGCCGCGATCACCAGTGGTGCACGCAAGGTGCGGCCGTCGGCCAAGGTCAGCAGCCAGTCATCGCCGGAGCGGCGCATCTGCTCCAGGCGAGCATTGGCCAGCAACCCCAGGTCGCAATCGTGCAGGCGTTCGAGCAAGGCATCCTGGACCACGCGGTTCTCGACGATATGCCCCAGTACCTCGGCATGCACGCTGGCCGCCGAGAAGTGAATTTGCCCGGTGCCGCTGCCATCCCAGACCTGCATGTCGGTGTAGGGGCTGCTGCGCCGCCCGGCGATGCCGTCCCACACGCCCAGGCGCTCGAGAATCCGCTGGCTGGCGGCCGACAAGGCGCTCACCCGCGGTTCAAACGCAGCCTGAGCGTTGAACGGTTTGACGCTCATGGGGCTGCCGTCCAGCAGCAGGACTTCCAGCCCGCTGTTCTGCAACGCCAGCGCCAGGGCGCTGCCGACCATTCCGGCCCCGACAATCAGCAGATCTGCGCGCATTTCCATGCTTTAAGCCTGTCTCTCTTGCGGCTTGAGCCGCACGTAAAGGGTTTTCCCGACCCGCGCCACCAGGTGGCAGGGGCCGTCATGAATGTCGAACCTGCAATTGCGGCAGGTATTTTTATCGATCATGCCTTGCCGAATCCGCGGATCAGCCAGTCACGCATCTGGACGGGTACCCAGCCCCATCGCCTGCCGGGCAAACCAGCGTTTGGCCGGTGGCAACAGATCCAGGCCGAGCAAGCCGATGTTGCGCCCCAGGGACACCAGCGGCTGGGTGCTGCCGAATAGGCGCGTGACCTGATCGGAGAATCCCACGGTAAGGTCCTGATCGAGACGCTGGCGTTCGCGATAGGCCTGCAACGTGGCGAAGTCGCCCAAAGGTTCTTCACTGGCGAGCAAGGCATCGGCCAGGGCCTGGGTATCGCGCAGGGACAGGTTGAACCCTTGGCCGGCAATCGGATGCAGACTGTGCGCTGCGTTGCCGAGAATCGCCAGATGCGGGCGCACCTGTTCTTCGGCCTCGACCAGTGTCAGCGGATACAGATGCCGCGCACCGACCTGTTTCAATGTGCCGAGGCGATAACCAAACACACCCTGCAACTCGCTGAGGAAGCTGCGTTCATCAAGGGCCGCCAGGCGTTGCGCGTCCATGCCCAGGCGGGTCCAGACCAATGCGCAGCGATTATCCGGAAGCGGCAGCAACGCCATCGGGCCTTCGTCGGTGAAACGCTCGAAGGCCATACCGTTGTGGGCTTCGCTCGGGGTGATGTTGGCGATCAGCGCGCTCTGGTTGTACGGACGCTTGCGGATGCCGATCCCCAGTTGTTCGCGCAGGCCGGAGCGGCCACCATCGGCGAGCACCGCGAGGTCGCATTCCAGGGTGGTTTCATCGTTCAGGGTCAGGCGGTAGCCGTCGGTCAGCGGCTCCATGCGGGTGACTTCCGCCGGGCAGCGCCAACTGATCACGTCCTTGTCCAGGCCTTGCCACAGGCATTGGCCGAGCCAGGAATTTTCAACGACATAACCCAGCGCCGGCACCCCCTCTTCCATCGCCGACAAACGGGCGGTGGAGAATCGGCCACGGTCGGAAACATGAATCTGCTTGATCGGCTCGGCGCGGCGCGAGACTTCCTGCCAGACGCCCAGCCGTTGATAGATTTGCCGCGAACCGAAGGACAACGCAGAGGAACGGGCATCGTAACTCGGTTGATAGCTGTCGCCAGGGGCGAACGGCTCGATCAACACGATCTTCCAGCCCCGGGCCTTGGCCCCGGCCTGAAGCGCCAGCGCCAGGCTTGCACCGACCAGCCCGCCACCGATGATTGCCAGGTTGACTCGACTCATGCTGCCTGTGTCCGCGCGGCGGCCATCAGGGCCTCGATCTCGGCGACGGTTTTCGGCACGCCGTTCGTCAATATTTCACAGCCGGTTTTGGTGACCACTACGTCGTCCTCGATGCGCACGCCAATGCCGCGCCATTTCTTCGCAACATTTTGGTTGTCCGGGGCGATATAGATCCCCGGCTCCACGGTCAGCGCCATGCCGACTTCCAGCACGCGCCACTCGCCGCCGACCTTGTATTCGCCGACGTCATGCACATCCATACCCAGCCAATGGCCGGCGCGGTGCATGTAAAACGCCTTGTAGGCTTCGCTGGCGATCAGTTCGTCAACGTCGCCCCGCAGCAGACCCAGCTTGACCAGCCCGGCCGTGATGACCCGGACCGTGGCCTCGTGCGCCTGGTTCCAGTGCTTGTTCGGGGCGATTTCGGCAAAGGCGGCTTCCTGGGAGGCCAGCACCAATTCGTAAATCGCTTTCTGTTCCGCTGAATACTTGCCGCTGACCGGAAAGGTCCGGGTGATGTCGCTGGCGTAGCAGTCGATCTCGCAACCGGCGTCGATCAGCACCAGATCCCCGTCCTTGAGCAGCGCGTCATTCTGCTGGTAATGCAGGATGCAGCTGTTGCGCCCCGCCGCGACGATCGACCCGTAGGCCGGCATCTTCGCCCCGCCCTTGCGGAATTCGTAATCGAGCTCGGCTTCCAGGCTGAATTCGTGCAATCCGGCGCGACAGGCCTGCATTGCCCGTACGTGCCCCTGTGCGGAAATCCGCGCCGCCTCGCGCATCACTTTCACTTCCGCCGCCGATTTATACAGGCGCATGTCGTGCAGCAGATGATCCAGAGCAACGAACTCGTTCGGCGGCTGGGCACCGAGGTTGGCCTTGGAGCGGATCACATTGATCCACTCCATCAGGTGGCGGTCGAATTCGGGGTTGCTGCCCATGGCCGAATACACCCGGTCACGACCTTCGATCAGGCCCGGCAGGATGTCGTCGATATCAGTGATCGGAAAGGCGTCGTCGGCGCCGAAGTCGCGAATCGCGCCTTCCTGCCCGGCACGCAGGCCATCCCACAGCTCGCGCTCGGCGTTGCGTTCACGGCAGAACAGGATGTATTCGCCATGCACACGCCCCGGCATCAGCACCAGTACGGCCTGCGGCTCGGGAAACCCGCTGAGGTACTGGAAGTCGCTGTCCTGGCGGTAGACGTGCTCGACGTCGCGGTTGCGGATGGCCACCGCGGCGGCGGGCAGGATGGCGATGCTGTTGGGTTCCATCTGCGCCATCAGGGCCTTGCGGCGACGGCTGTATTCCGATTTCGGGATATGGATCATGGGCAGATGGCGTTCCCTGGCAAACGATTAGTGCAGCGACGGCTTGGCGGCGGCCGGCACGTCTTTCTTGGTCTCGGAGAACAGCAGCAGCGGTGCGACGCGCAGGTACTCCATGACTTCCATGTAGTCGCTTTCGCCGTCTTCGGACTCTTCCAGCGCGTCTTGCACCTGGGAAATGGCCGCCAGATCCTGCAACACTTCGGTGGCCTCGGTGCTCAGGGTGCTGCTATCACGGCAGTTCAGGCCAAAGCCGCTGAGGAAACCCTGGCACCACTCGCCCAGTGCGGCGGCACGCTCGGTGAGCGGGGCGTCGTCGGTCGGCAACAGCAGAACGACGGTCACGTCATCGCCGGTGAGCTCGCCTTTTACCATCGCTTGCAGGCCGATCAGGGCGTTGCGAACGTTGTCCTGCGGCTCGCTTTCGAGCAATTCGGCGGCGTCGATCAGCCAGCCTTCGGCGTCGAAACCGGCGCCGGCGCAGCTGCGGCCGAGCAACAGGCCGTGCAGTTCAGCAGGCGAGACGTTGTGACCGCTGGAAGTCAGCAGGGTGGCGAAGCCTTGGTACGGGGAATTCTGAATGGTCATGGGCAGCTAGGCGCCAGACGGCGCTATGTCTAGAATGAAGGCCTTGTATCCTACATCGACTACCCCTGTAGGAGCGAGCTTGCTCGCGATGGTCGCCAACGATAACGCTGGGTACCTGATACCCCGCGGCGCTCTCAGGTTCATCGCGAGCGAGCTCGCTCCTACAAGTCCGCCCCCCATCAGACAGTGAAGACAATGGAAGACACCGACCTGCAAGCGCTGATGGCCAGACTCGAGCTGCTGATTACCCGAGTCGAGCAACTTAAGAGTCAAAATGGACTCTTACTAGCTCAGGAAAAGACCTGGCGCGAGGAACGCGCGCACCTCATTGAAAAAAACGAAATCGCCCGGCGTAAGGTCGAATCGATGATTTCGCGCCTCAAGGCCCTGGAGCAAGACTCATGAGTTCAAGCAATAGCGTCACCGTGCAGATCCTCGACAAAGAGTATTCGATCATCTGCCCTCAGGAAGAGCGCAGTAACCTCGTCAGCGCCGCCCGTTATCTGGACGGCAAGATGCGCGAGATCCGCAGCAGCGGCAAAGTCATCGGCGCCGACCGAATCGCCGTGATGGCCGCGCTGAACATCACCCACGACCTGCTGCACAAGGAAGAACGCCCGGATATCCAGGCCAGCGGATCGACCCGCGAACAGGTGCGTGACCTGCTCGATCGCGTCGATCTGGCGCTCGCCACCGATCCGGACGTCACCAAAGGCTGATTCGCGTCGCCGCTTGCGGTATAATCCCCTCACTCCCTGGGGTGCTTGCCAGTTGGCGATGTCCCTGAGCCGATTTGCTATACCCTGGAGGTTGCACGTTGGGCTGGTGTGCATGTCCGCTAGACGGAAAGCCTTAAAGCCTACTGCATCTTCCACCTTGAACTTTCGGGTTCAAGGGCTAAGTCGACAGCGGCACATTCGGGGAGCCTGATTCCAGTCCAATGCCGGTTTTGATACCGGCGTTGGCGTTTTTACGGGTACGCTTCACGTATCCGCATTGTTGAAGCCCGAATACATGACCGAACCTGCGCTGCTCCCCCGCCCGCAACTTCGACGCATGCTGCGCAAGGCCCGCCGCGCACTGACACCCAGTCAGCAGCGCCAGGCCGCTCGCGGGCTGTACAAGCAATTGGCCCAGCAACCGCTGTTCCGTCGCGCCAGACACATCTCGCTCTACCTGCCCACCGACGGTGAAATCGATCCGCACCTGTTGCTGCGCGCCGCGCAACGCCGGGGCAAGGCCACCTATCTACCGGTGCTGAGCGCCTGGCCGCGAACCAAAATGGTGTTCCAGCGCATCCGTCCCGGGGAAAAACTCAAACCCAACCGCTTCCGCATTCTTGAACCAAGGCACAACCTCGCCCGGCAACGTAAAGTCTGGGCGCTGGATCTGGTGCTTTTACCGTTGGTGGGATTTGACGATGTCGGTGGACGCCTGGGCATGGGTGGCGGCTTCTATGATCGAAGCCTGGCCTACCTGGCGCGCCGCAATGACTGGCGCAAGCCGACATTGTTGGGGCTGGCCCATGAGTGTCAGAAGGTGGCGCGATTGGCTCAGGCGAGTTGGGATGTGCCGCTGCAAGGAACGGTGACGGACAAGGCCTGGTATTACGCAGGTTAGGCGCCACTTCGATCAGTGGCGCGAGGCAACAGGATCAGCGCTTGAAGGCTGTCGACTGTTGCTGCAATTGGGCGAGTTCGACCGGCGCATCGGTCTTGTTGGCCCACAGGCTTTGGGCATAGCCGGTGGTCACGACGCCAAGTCCAAACAAAATGACCAAAATCCATAGTAAATCCGGTTTGCGTTTCATCGATTGCCCCCCAAAGGCACATCAACACGATGACAGCAGCGGTTTCCGTTTGTAGGCCGTGCAGCAGCGTCAAGCTTTAAAGGCCGGCATTTTGCGACAACGCGAACCGCTGCGCAAATGCTGACGCCAACCGACTGTCGGTTTGTCATAAAATCGCCGACAAGCTGCCCAATCACCACGCAAGGAGCAAAAGACATGGCCTATTGGCTGATGAAATCCGAGCCCGACGAACTCTCGATCAAGGGGCTGGAAAAGCTCGGCAAAACGCGCTGGGACGGGGTTCGCAACTATCAGGCACGCAATTTCCTGCGGGCCATGGCAGTGGGTGATGAGTTCTTTTTCTATCATTCCAGCTGCCCTGAGCCGGGCATCGCCGGAATCGGCAAGATTGTCGAAGCCGCGTATCCGGACCCGACGGCGCTGGAGCCGCAGAGCCATTATTTTGACCCGAAGGCCACCCCGGACAAAAACGCCTGGAGTGCGATCGATGTCGCGCATGTCGAAACGTTTGCCCGAGTGCTGAAACTGGATTACCTGAAGCAGCAGACGGCGCTGGCCGAGTTGCCGCTGGTGCAGAAAGGCTCGCGGTTGTCGGTGATGCCCGTAACCCCCGAGCAGTGGGCGGTGGTCATTGCTTTAAAGCCTTGAGTCATTTATCGCCTGGACTGGCCTCATCGCGAGCAGGCTCGCTCCCACAGTGGATTTGTGTTGAAGCACAATCACATATCCACCACAGAACCCTGTGGGAGCGAGCCTGCTCGCGATGAGGCCGGCAGGAGCAGCGAAAACCTTACTGAATGATCAGGTTGTTAAACAACAAATCCTCAACCACCGGCTTGCCGGTTTCATCGTTCATCACCTGCTGGGTCTGCTTCAGGGCTTCCTGACGCAGCTTTTCCTTGGCCTCGACGTTGTTCATCGTCTCGGTGGTCTGCTGGGCGAACAGTGCGACCAATTGATTGCGGATCAACGGCTCATTGGCCTTCACCGCTTTGGCGGCCTCGTCACCGGTCACCCGCAACGCCACATCGGCCTTGTAGACCTTGAGTTTCGGCGTGCCGTCCAGCCCGTAGTTACCCACGAATGGCGGGCTCAGGGTGATGTAACTGACCTTCGGAGCTGCATCTTCTTTGGCTTCTTCGGCCACCGCTGCCACAGGCAGAGACAGGGCCAGTATCAACATGATCCACGCTTTCAAAATTCGCTCCTTATCCGGTTTGCGGCCTGGCATAACGACCCGCCGCGCAAGCACAAGCTTATGGCTGACTATCAGGGTCGGGCATGCTCGTTGACCCATCGACCCACACACCTACACTTATCGGCCATCACTCCCAAAGGAATAGCCCTGATGAAAGCCGTGCTGTGCAAAGCCTTCGGCCCTGCCGAATCGCTGGTGCTGGAAGACGTCGCCAGTCCTGTCGCGAAGAAGAATGAAATCCTGCTGGACGTGCACGCCGCCGGGGTGAATTTCCCCGACACGTTGATCATCGAGGGCAAATACCAGTTCAAGCCGCCCTTCCCGTTTTCGCCGGGTGGTGAAGCGGCCGGCGTGGTCAGCGCCGTGGGTGAAAAAGTCAGCCACTTGAAAGTCGGTGACCGGGTCATGGCCCTGACCGGCTGGGGCAGCTTTGCCGAGCAGGTTGCCGTGCCGGGCTACAACGTGTTGCCAATCCCGCCGTCCATGGACTTCAACACTGCCGCCGCCTTCAGCATGACTTACGGCACCTCGATGCACGCCCTCAAGCAGCGCGGCAACCTGCAACCGGGTGAAACCCTGCTGGTGCTTGGTGCCTCCGGCGGTGTCGGCCTGGCGGCGGTGGAAATCGGCAAAGCCATGGGCGCCCGGGTGATCGCGGCGGCCAGCAGCGCAGAGAAACTCGCCGTGGCCAAGGCTGCCGGCGCCGATGAGCTGATCAACTACAGCGAAACCAGCCTGAAGGACGAAATCAAGCGCCTGACCGACGGCCAGGGCGCCGACGTGATCTACGACCCGGTCGGCGGCGACCTGTTCGACCAGGCCATCCGCGCCATCGCCTGGAACGGCCGACTGCTGGTGGTCGGCTTCGCCAGCGGGCGCATTCCCGAATTGCCAGTCAACCTGGCCTTGCTTAAAGGCGCGGCAGTGCTCGGCGTGTTCTGGGGCTCGTTCGCCCAACGCCAGCCGCAAGACAACGCAGCGAACTTCCAGCAGTTGTTTGGCTGGTTTGCCGAGGGCAAGTTGAAACCGCTGGTGTCGCAGGTTTATCCGCTGAGCAATTCAGCCCAAGCCATCAATGATCTTGGCCAGCGTAAAGCGGTCGGGAAAGTGGTGGTGCAGGTTCGCTGAATCTCTATCTGCAATAAAAGCGCGGCCACGCTGCCGCGCTTTCTTGTCATAACAGCGCCCTTCCAAAATACCGGCCTTGCTGACTGAACCATCCACCTGCACAGTCAGACTGACACGCACCATGCCGGTGACACCCGCCCGATGCAGCGCCACCGGATAAACCGGCTTCGGATTATTCTCGGGTATCAGGAACACCTCCCCGGCCCTGACATCCAGGGACGCCACCAACACCACCATGCATACCCACCACCGCATGTCCCTCTCCCTTCGCCTGCAACGCCAGACCTGGCAACAGCACAAAGGTTAAAGCGCGGAGTCATTCGGCATAACGCCATGACTTCTGCTTTAAACGAAGGACCTTTCCTAAAGACCTGCCCTATTTCAGGCACATCAAGCGCCTGCTAACCAAACAGGTAACGCTTCCTACAACGCCCCTCACTTACATCTGAGCGACATGTTCATAAAGGAACGCGCGATATCCAACATTTCCGCTGTTTTGCCGATGAGAACCGGTGCTATTTTCGGTAACGAAACT
Source organism: Pseudomonas fluorescens (assembly GCF_040448305.1). Classification (NCBI taxonomy): domain Bacteria; kingdom Pseudomonadati; phylum Pseudomonadota; class Gammaproteobacteria; order Pseudomonadales; family Pseudomonadaceae; genus Pseudomonas; species Pseudomonas fluorescens. The sequence goes on from NZ_CP148752.1 coordinate 6,516,757, forward strand.
GTAACATTCGTATCCGCAGTCAAAACAAGAAATCTGGAGCTCTTGAATGTTTGCTTTCTTTCGTCCTGCCGCACATCAGGCTCCATTGCCTGAAGAAAAAATCGACAGCACCTACCGACGCCTGCGCTGGCAGATTTTCGCCGGTATCTTCATTGGCTATGCCGGTTACTACCTGCTGCGCAAAAACTTCTCCCTGGCCATGCCGTACCTCATCGACGAGGGCTACTCCCGTGGTCAGTTGGGTCTGGCGATGTCCGCCATCGCAATTGCCTACGGTCTGTCGAAGTTTCTGATGGGGCTGGTTTCCGACCGTTCCAACCCGCGATTCTTCCTGCCGTTCGGTCTTCTGGTGTCGGCGGGGGTGATGTTCATTTTCGGTTTCGCGCCCTGGGCGACGTCCAGCGTGACCATGATGTTCATTCTGCTGTTCATCAACGGCTGGGCCCAGGGCATGGGTTGGCCGCCGAGTGGCCGGACCATGGTGCACTGGTGGTCGCAGAAGGAACGTGGCGGCGTGGTGTCCGTGTGGAACGTGGCGCACAACGTCGGCGGCGGCCTGATCGGCCCGTTGTTCCTGCTCGGCATGGGTCTGTTCAATGACTGGCACGCCGCGTTCTACGTGCCGGCAGCCGTGGCGCTGGCAGTAGCGGTGTTTGCCTTTGTGGCCATGCGCGACACCCCGCAATCGGTTGGCCTGCCGCCGATCGAGCAATACAAGAACGACTACCCGGAAGGCTACGACGCCAGCCACGAAGAGGAATTCAGCGCCAAGGAAATCTTCGTCAAATACGTGCTGCGCAACAAAATGCTCTGGTACATCGCCCTGGCCAACGTCTTTGTCTATCTGCTGCGCTACGGCGTGCTGGACTGGGCGCCGACCTACCTCAAGGAAGCCAAGGGTTTCACTGTGGATAAAACCTCGTGGGCGTACTTCTTCTACGAGTGGGCAGGTATTCCAGGCACGCTGCTGTGCGGCTGGATGTCGGACAAGATCTTCCGTGGCAACCGTGGCCTGACCGGCATGGTGTTCATGGCGCTGGTGACGGTCGCGACGCTGGTTTACTGGCTCAACCCGGCCGGCAATCCGATGGTCGACATGATTGCACTGCTTTCCATTGGCTTCCTGATCTACGGCCCGGTGATGCTGATCGGCCTGCAGGCGTTGGAACTGGCACCGAAGAAAGCTGCCGGTACGGCGGCGGGCTTTACCGGTCTGTTCGGTTACTTGGGCGGTTCGGTCGCGGCCAGTGCAGCGATGGGCTACACCGTGGACCATTTCGGTTGGGACGGCGGCTTCGTGCTGCTGGTCGGCGCCTGCCTGCTGGCGATGGCCTTCCTGGCCCCGACACTACGGCACAAACAAATCGCCAGTCAGGGCCGCGAAGCACTCGCTTGATCAGCCTTTGATTTACAGCGCTTGAGCCGCGCCTCCAGATTCCGGTCTGGCATGGCGTGGCTGCGCAGGGCATGCGCGGTCTGCTCGACATAATCGCGAGTGGTGCCGTAGCGCCCGCAGGCGTTCTCGAACACATGGCTCAACACATGGTCCGGCAAGTTGCCGGCATAGCTGGGCAGATGTCGCTCCAGCACAAAGCCCAATGCCTGAACCTGGCTGCCATCTTCGAGACGGCAGTTGAGCCAGTGCGGGCGGTAGGAAGGGAAAGGCATCTCGCGCTGCCAAAGCGCGTAGAGCGAGGCTTCGAGTTGCTCTTCGGGCAAGCGATAGGCGAAACCGCTGCAAGAACCGCCGCGATCCAGGCCAAACACCAGGCCGGGCATTTCCGGTGTGCCGCGATGTTCGTGGGACCACAGGTACAACCCGCGATGGTATCCATGCACCCGGCCGCGAACCCGCTCAACCGCCGTGCATTCAGGGCGCCAGATCAGCGAACCATACGCAAACAACCAGACCGGCCCACCCTTGTGGCGCGCCATGGTCGATTGCATCGAGCTGAGCAATTGTTCGTGAGTGAGCTGCGGTCCCAGATCGAGCCGCGGAGGGTAAGCCAGATTCAAAAAAGCAGATTCAATGGCGCTCATGGCGAATAGCGTTCAGCTCCCCGCGGGTGAAGAATTACTTAATAGAACGCACAGCTGTAACAATAAGGCACATAAGTTTTAAGGCAATTTGAATGCCATGGCACAGTTCTTAAGTTGATGCCTGCATGAGATATAACCTACCGAAATTTATAGATGTTTATAAATACCGATAGGCTATATAGGGGTTTATAACTTGTAGGAGCGAGCCTGCTCGCGATGGTTGTTAACGATTACGCGGGGAGTCAGGCTGTCCGCGGCGCTCTTGAGTCCATCGCGAGCAGGCTCGCTCCTACAGTGTGGAGGGGCAACATCAGGATCTGGGGGCATACGCAAAAACGTCGGCACGCATCTGGTGAGCGTCCATCCCCGCTTCCACCAGCGCATCCAGCGTGCCGTAGACCATGGCCGGAGAGCCACTGGCGTATACATGCAGCGGCTTGAGGTCAGGGAAGTCTTCACAGACCGCTTCATGCAACATGCCGCACCGCCCTTCCCAACCGCATTGATCGCTGACGACCTTGTGCAGGAATAGGTTGGGCAGCTTCAGCCATTCGTCCCAGTGCTCGATTTGATAAAAATCTTCAGGACGACGCACGCCCCAATACAGATGCACCGGGTGCTTGAAACCCGAGGCCCGGCAATGCTCGATCAGACTGTGGATCTGGCCCATGCCGGTACCAGCGGCGATCAGCACGAGAGAACCGTCCGGCAACTCCTCCAGGTGGGTATCGCCAAACGGCAATTCGACCCGCACCATGCTGTTGCGCTGGAGCTGTTCGATCAGGCTCAGCGCACTGGTTTCGCGCGCCAGTACGTGGATTTCCAGGTCGCGCCCCGCATGCGGTGCCGAGGCGAGGGAGAAGGCGGATTTCTCGCCGTTCTCACGCTCGATCATCAGGTACTGGCCGGCGTGGTAGCGCGGCGGCTTGCCGGCCGGAGCCCGCAGACGCACGCGCCAGGTGTCGCCGCCCACCTCCTTGCACTCAATGACCTGACACGACACGCTGCGCACCGGCAGTTCTCCCAGCGCGAGCACGCCATCCCACAGCACGATGCAGTCTTCCAGCGGCTCCGCTATGCAAGTGTAGAACTCGCCATGATCACGCACATTGCCGGCCTGCTCGACCCGGCCTTCCACCAGCAGCGCCGCGCACACGTGGCAATTGCCGTTGCGGCAGCTTTGCGGGCATTCGTAGCCCAGACGTCGTGCGCCATCGAGAATCCGCTCGCCGGGCAATATCTCAAGTACTGCTCCGGAGGGCTGCAAGGTTACACGCATCAATCTATTCCTAACTGATTCCAGATGGCATCGATCCGCTGGGTCACGGCATCGTCCTTGACGATGACCCGGCCCCATTCGCGGGTAGTTTCGCCCGGCCATTTATGCGTGGCATCGAGGCCCATTTTCGACCCCAGGCCGGAAACCGGCGAGGCGAAGTCGAGGTAGTCGATCGGCGTGTTGTCGATCATCACCGTGTCGCGCTTGGGGTCCATGCGCGTAGTGATGGCCCAGATCACGTCGTTCCAGTCCCGGGCGTTGATATCGTCGTCGGTGACGATAACGAACTTGGTGTACATGAACTGTCGCAAAAACGACCAGACACCCAGCATTACCCGCTTGGCGTGGCCCGGATACGACTTTTTCATGGTCACGATGGCCATGCGGTACGAGCAGCCTTCGGGCGGCAGGTAGAAATCGGTGATCTCCGGGAACTGCTTCTGCAGGATCGGCACGAACACTTCGTTCAATGCCACGCCGAGGATCGCCGGCTCATCCGGTGGACGGCCGGTGTAGGTGCTGTGGTAGATCGGCTTGATCCGGTGGGTGATGCGCTCGACGGTGAACACCGGGAAGCTGTCGACTTCGTTGTAGTAACCGGTGTGGTCGCCGTACGGGCCTTCATCGGCCATCTCGCCCGGATGGATCACGCCTTCGAGGATGATTTCGGCGGTGGCCGGCACTTGCAGGTCGTTGCCGCGGCACTTCACCAACTCGGTGCGGTTACCGCGCAAAAGGCCTGCGAAGGCGTATTCGGAAAGGCTGTCGGGCACCGGGGTCACGGCACCGAGGATGGTCGCCGGGTCGGCGCCCAATGCGACCGATACCGGGAATGGCTGGCCGGGATGCTTTTCGCACCACTCGCGAAAATCCAGCGCGCCGCCACGGTGGCTCAGCCAGCGCATGATGACCTTGTTGCGACCGATCACCTGCTGACGATAGATGCCGAGGTTCTGGCGATCCTTGTTCGGGCCTTTGGTGACGGTCAGGCCCCAGGTGATCAGCGGGCCAACATCACCCGGCCAGCAGGTCTGCACCGGCAGCATGGCCAGGTCGACGTCGTCGCCTTCGATGACCACTTCCTGGCACACCGCGTCCTTGACGACTTTCGGCGCCATCGAAATGATCTTGCGGAAGATCGGCAGCTTGGACCAGGCATCCTTCAAGCCTTTCGGCGGCTCGGGTTCCTTGAGGAACGCCAGCAGCTTGCCGATCTCGCGCAGCTCGCTGACCGCCTCGGCGCCCATGCCCAACGCCACGCGCTCGGGGGTGCCGAACAGGTTGCCGAGCACGGGAATGTCGTAACCCGTAGGCTTTTCGAATAGCAGGGCCGGGCCTTTGGCGCGCAACGTGCGGTCGCAGACCTCGGTCATTTCCAGTACTGGGGACACCGGAATCTGGATGCGCTTGAGTTCGCCGCGCTGTTCCAGCCCGCTGATAAAGTCGCGCAAGTCGCGATACTGCATGCGTGAGCCTCGTGTTGGCCGTGGCGTTCGGGGCAGGCAGTTTAGCGCCGAACCCTGCGGTTCAGAACCACGAACTGCCGCTTGATCAAAAATCAGATAGCAAAAAGCCGGGTTTCCCCGGCTTTTTTTGCCTGTTCGACTTACTTGCGTTTCATCGACAGGAAGAACTCATCGTTGGTCTTGGTCGTTTTCAACTTGTCGACCAGGAACTCGATGGCAGCCACTTCATCCATCGGGTGCAGCAGCTTGCGCAGAATCCACATGCGCTGCAGCTCGTCGTCGGCAGTCAGCAACTCTTCGCGGCGGGTGCCGGAACGGTTGATGTTGATGGCCGGGAAGACGCGTTTTTCAGCGATACGGCGATCAAGCGGCAGTTCCATGTTGCCGGTGCCTTTGAATTCCTCGTAGATCACTTCGTCCATCTTCGAGCCGGTTTCAACCAGCGCGGTGGCGATGATGGTCAGCGAGCCGCCTTCTTCGATGTTCCGCGCGGCGCCGAAGAAACGCTTCGGTTTCTCCAGGGCGTGGGCATCGACACCACCGGTCAGTACCTTGCCGGAGCTCGGGATCACGGTGTTGTAGGCGCGAGCCAGACGGGTGATGGAGTCGAGCAGGATCACCACGTCTTTCTTGTGCTCGACCAGGCGCTTGGCCTTCTCTATCACCATTTCGGCAACCTGCACGTGGCGGGTTGGCGGCTCGTCGAACGTCGAGGCAACCACTTCGCCGCGCACGGTGCGCTGCATTTCGGTCACTTCTTCCGGACGTTCATCGATCAGCAGCACGATCAGGTGAACTTCAGGGTTGTTACGCGCGATGTTCGCGGCAATGTTCTGCAGCATGATCGTCTTGCCGGCTTTCGGCGGTGCAACGATCAGACCGCGCTGGCCTTTACCGATCGGGGCGCACAGGTCGATGACACGACCGGTCAAGTCTTCGGTGGAACCGTTACCGGCTTCCATCTTCATGCGCACGGTCGGGAACAGCGGGGTCAGGTTCTCGAAGAGAATCTTGTTCTTCGCGTTTTCCGGACGGTCGTAGTTGATCGTGTCGACCTTGAGCAGCGCGAAATAACGCTCGCCTTCCTTTGGAGGGCGGATCTTGCCAACGATGGTGTCACCGGTGCGCAAGTTGAAACGACGGATCTGGCTCGGCGAGACGTAGATATCGTCTGGACCGGCGAGATAGGAAGCGTCAGCGGAGCGCAGGAAGCCGAAGCCGTCCTGGAGAATCTCCAGCACGCCATCACCGGAGATTTCCTCACCGCTTTTCGCGTGCTTCTTGAGCAGGGAGAAAATCACGTCCTGCTTGCGCGAACGGGCCATATTTTCTATGCCCATCTGTTCGGCCAATTCGAGCAGTTCGGTAATCGGCTTTTGCTTGAGTTCAGTCAGATTCATATAGGAATGACGTAATCATTTATGGAGGGGGGAAATTAAGCTTTTGGCTTAATGAGGCCGCGCCGCAGAGAAGGCGACAGGATCGCGTACTTATTCGAAAAGGAGTGCGTCGGCGACGGCTAGCAGGGGGCAATGGAGAAACCAGTGCGGGGCCGAATGTACCACCTGAGTTTAGGAGCGTCTAGCCCTGAATACGCAAAAAGCCCCGCTATTTGCGGGGCTTTTTCAGGATACTTTGCAGCGACGCTTAGATGTTGGCGTCGAGGAAGGCAGCCAGTTGCGACTTCGACAGTGCGCCGACCTTGGTCGCTTCAACGTTGCCGTTCTTGAACAGCATCAGGGTCGGGATACCGCGCACGCCGTGCTTGGCCGGGGTTTCCTGGTTCTCGTCGATGTTCAGCTTGGCAATGGTCAGCTTGCCTTTGTAAGTCTCGGCAATTTCGTCCAGAACCGGAGCGATCATTTTGCAAGGGCCGCACCATTCAGCCCAGTAGTCGACCAGTACAGCGCCTTCGGCCTTGAGTACGTCGGCCTCGAAGCTAGCGTCGCTAACGTGTTTGATAAGATCGCTGCTCATGGAATTCTCCAGGTTGTAAGCAAAAAAACGTGGCCCATCATAGCTGCCCTTCCCTCGTTCAGGAAGGTGCAGATGATTGAGTCTCGCTATGGTGATTCATGAGTTTGGGTATAGCTCAGGTCATGAAGTGACGGGAGCGATGAACGCGATTCCGGTGCGCAATGCGGAATTGCGTACGTGCTCTTGCATGGCCTTTTGCGCGGCGCCAGACGCTCGGCGAGCCAGCGCACGAAGGATTTTGCGGTGTTCCTGCCAGGTTTCCATGGCCCGCTCGACCCGGATGAACGGTAGCTTCTGGCTCTCCAGGAAGATGTCGGCGCTGGCGGTCAGGATGCTCAGCATCGCCTGATTGCCGCTGGCCAGCAGGATGCGGCGGTGGAATTCGAAATCCAGGCGGGCCGCGGCTTCGAAGTCGCCGGATTTCAGCTCATTACGCATGGCGGCGACATTGTCTTCCAGCGCATCGAGTTCGTCGGTGCTCAAGGTTACGGCCGCCAACCCCGCCGCAAACCCCTCCAGCGCATAGCGCAACTGAAAGATGTCCAGCGGCGAAGCCTGCGCCGCGAACGGCCAGCCCGGCGCCGCATCACCTCGCGGCAACTCCACCGGCGATTGCACGAACACGCCTTTGCCCGGCTGGATGCTGATGACGCCCAGTGCGCTCAGCGATGACAACGCCTCGCGCAACGACGCCCGACTGACCCCCAATTGCACCGCCAGGTCCCGTTGCGAAGGCAAGGCATCCCCCGGCCCGAAGCCCTGTTCGGTAATCAGTTTGCGGATGGCTTGCAGCGCCACTTCAGGTACGGCGCGGGAGATCGAGTTCATGGTTTTCCAGACGAACCAGGCCAATGTGCGCTCAGTTGTAAAGCTATTCGCGACGCCCGGCAAGTCGTGCCCCATGGGGGTTCGGTGATTTTCACGGCTGCGCCATCGGGGTGCGAAACGCAACCTGACTGTTCAGACCAGTAAGACCGTGTGACGCCAGCAAAACCGCGCTCTGGCGCCCCCAAAACCCTATGTTGGCATGGCCCATGCTCTGTCGATCCGCAGAAATCACTTCTTGCCGATCCGGAGATTTGCCATGACCCAGCGTTACAGCGCCCTCCTCGCCGCCCTGTTTGCCAGCCTGATGCTGAGCCAGGCACCCGCCCACGCCGACGGTCTGGAGGATGTGGTCAAGCGCGGCGTCCTCAAGGTGGCCGTGCCCCAGGACTTCCCGCCCTTCGGCTCGGTCGGCCCGGACATGAAACCCCGCGGCCTCGATATCGACACCGCGAAACTGCTGGCCGACCAGCTCAAGGTCAAACTCGAACTGACCCCGGTCAACAGCACCAACCGCATCCCGTTCCTCACCACCGGCAAGGTCGACCTGGTGATCTCCAGCCTCGGCAAGAACCCGGAGCGCGAAAAAGTCATCGACTTCTCCCGCGCCTACGCGCCGTTCTACCTCGCCGTGTTCGGTCCGCCAGACGCCGACATCAAAGGCCTGGACGATCTCAAGGGCAAGACCATCAGCGTCACCCGCGGCGCCATCGAAGACATCGAGCTGACCAAGGTCGCCCCCGAAGGCGTGACCATCAAGCGTTTCGAAGACAACAACTCGACCATTGCCGCGTACCTGGCCGGGCAAGTCGACCTGATCGCCAGCGGCAACGTAGTGATGGTCGCGATCAGCGAGAAGAGCCCGAAACGCGTGCCGGCGCTGAAAGTGAAGCTCAAGGATTCGCCGGTCTACGTCGGCGTGAACAAGAACGAGCCAGCGCTGCTGGACAAGGTCAACCAGATCCTCGTGACCGCCAAGAGCGACGGCGCGCTGGAAAAGAACGCCCTGACCTGGCTGAAAGAACCGCTGCCGGCCGATCTCTGATTCGGCGCGCTGGAGACGTTTTATGGCTTATCAATTCGATTTCCTGCCGGTGGTGAACAACACCGACCTGTTGCTGCGCGGTGCGTTGTTCACCCTTGAGCTGACCGCCATCGGCGCTTTGCTCGGCGTGGGGCTGGGCATCGTCGGGGCGCTGGTGCGGGCGTGGAACATCCGGCCTTTCGCGGGGATTTTCGCGGCCTACGTCGAGTTGATCCGCAACACGCCATTCCTGGTGCAGTTGTTTTTCATCTTCTTCGGCTTGCCGTCCCTGGGCGTGCAGATTTCCGAATGGCAGGCGGCGGTGCTGGCGATGGTCATCAACCTCGGCGCCTATTCCACCGAGATCATTCGCGCCGGCATCCAGGCGATCCCCCGGGGTCAGCTGGAGGCTGCGGCGGCACTGGCGATGACGCGCTTCGAAGCGTTCCGTCATGTGGTGCTGCTGCCGGCATTGGGCAAAGTCTGGCCGGCCCTGAGCAGCCAGATCATCATCGTCATGCTCGGTTCGGCGGTGTGTTCGCAGATCGCCACCGAAGAGCTGAGCTTCGCCGCCAACTTCATTCAATCGCGCAACTTCCGCGCTTTTGAAACCTACGCCCTGACCACACTGCTGTACCTGTGCATGGCACTGCTGATCCGCCAGTTGCTGAACTGGATCGGCCACCGCTTCATTGCAAGGAGCAGCCGATGAGCGACTTCACCTTCTGGGACATCGTGCGCAACCTGCTCATGGGTCTGCAATGGACGCTGGCGCTGTCGCTGGTGGCGTTCATTGGCGGCGGGCTGATCGGCTTGCTGATCATGGTCATGCGCATCTCGAAAAAATCCCTGCCGCGCAGTTTCGCCCGAACCTACATCGAACTGTTCCAGGGCACACCGCTGTTGATGCAGCTGTTCCTGGTGTTTTTCGGCGTGGCGTTGGCCGGGATAGAGATTTCGCCGTGGATGGCAGCGGCGATTGCACTGACGTTGTTTACCAGCGCCTATCTGGCGGAGATCTGGCGCGGTTGCGTCGATTCGATTCCCAACGGTCAATGGGAGGCCTCATCGAGCCTGGCGCTGAGCCCGCTGGAACAATTGCGCTATGTGATCCTGCCCCAGGCGCTGCGCATCGCCGTGGCGCCAACCGTGGGTTTTTCGGTGCAAGTAGTCAAAGGCACCGCCGTCACCTCGATCATCGGTTTCACCGAGCTGACCAAGACCGGCGGCATGCTCGCCAACGCCACCTTCGAACCCTTCATGGTCTACGGCCTCGTCGCCCTCGGCTACTTCCTGCTCTGCTACCCCTTGTCGCTCAGTGCGCGTTACCTGGAAAGGAGACTGCATGCCTCTGCTTAGAATTTCCGCCCTGCATAAATATTATGGCGATCACCATGTGCTCAAAGGCATCGACCTGAGCATCGAGGAGGGCCAGGTGGTGGCGATCATCGGTCGCAGCGGCTCGGGCAAGTCCACTTTGCTGCGCACCCTCAACGGCCTGGAGTCGATCAACGACGGCGTGATCGAAGTCGACGGCGAGTACCTCGACGCCGCCCGCGCCGATCTGCGCAGCCTGCGGCAGAAAGTCGGCATGGTGTTCCAGCAGTTCAATCTGTTCCCGCACCTGACCGTCGGCGAGAACGTCATGCTCGCGCCGCAAGTGGTGCAGAAAGTACCGAAAGCCAAGGCCGCCGAACTGGCGCGGCAGATGCTGGAAAGAGTCGGGCTGGGGGAAAAGTTCGATGCCTTCCCTGATCGGCTGTCCGGCGGACAGCAACAGCGGGTAGCGATTGCCCGGGCACTGGCGATGTCGCCGAAGGTTTTGCTGTGCGACGAAATCACCTCGGCCCTGGACCCGGAACTGGTCAACGAAGTGCTGAGCGTGGTCCGGCAACTGGCCAGGGAGGGCATGACGCTGATCATGGTCACCCACGAAATGCGCTTCGCCCGGGAGGTTGGGGATAAGTTGGTGTTCATGCACCAGGGCAAGGTGCATGAGGTTGGGGATCCGAAAGCACTGTTCGCCAACCCGCAGACGGCGGAGCTGGCGAATTTCATCGGGACGGTTGAGGCGGCGGGCTGAAGATCTTCGGTGTCTGGAAGGCCGCCATCGCTAGCAGGCTAGCTCCCACAGAGGTACGCATTCCAATGTGGGAGCGAGCCTGCTCGCGATTGACCGCGCAGCGGTCACCGGTTTGCATGCACTGGATCAAGGCTTTGAACACTGTGCGTTGGCGCCAGCCTTTGATCGTGGCACGATGTCGAGGTTATCGACCGAGACCCCTGACCATGCCGCAATCCCAAGCCAAGAATCTGTCCCTGATCGCCGCAATCGACCTGGGCTCCAACAGCTTTCACATGGTCGTGGCCAAGTCCCAGAACGACGAGATCCGAATTCTCGAGCGTCTCGGGGAGAAGGTTCAGCTGGCCGCTGGCATCGACGAAGAACGCCATCTCAACGAAGAATCGATGCAGCGCGGGCTCGACTGCCTCAAGCGCTTCGCCCAACTGATCAGCGGTATGCCCACCGGCGCCGTTCGTATCGTCGGCACCAACGCCTTGCGTGAAGCCCGCAACCGTGCCGAATTCATCCGTCGCGCCGAAGAAATTCTCGGCCACCCGGTGGAAGTCATTTCCGGCCGTGAAGAAGCGCGCCTGATCTACCTCGGCGTGTCCCACACCCTCGCTGATACCCCGGGCAAGCGCCTGGTGGCCGACATCGGCGGCGGCAGTACCGAATTCATCATTGGCCAGCGCTTCGAACCGCTGCTGCGCGAAAGCCTGCAGATGGGTTGCGTCAGCTACACCCAGCGCTATTTCAAGGACGGCAAGATCACCCCGGCCCGTTACGCCCAGGCGTACACCGCGGCACGGTTGGAGATTATGAGCATCGAACACGCCCTGCACCGCCTGACCTGGGATGAAGCCATCGGCTCCTCGGGCACCATCCGCGCCATCGGCCTGGCGCTGAAGGCTGGCGGCCATGGTACCGGCGAGGTCAATGCCGAAGGCCTGGCCTGGCTGAAGCGCAAACTGATCAAGATGGGCGACGTCGAAAAAATCGATTTCGAAGGTATCAAGCCGGATCGCCGGGCGATCTTCCCGGCGGGCCTGGCGATCCTCGAAGCGATCTTCGACGCCCTCGAACTGCAACGCATGGATCACTGCGAAGGCGCCCTGCGCGAAGGCGTGCTCTATGACCTGCTGGGCCGCCATCATCACGAAGACGTGCGCGAGCGCACCCTCACTTCGCTGATGGAGCGCTACCACGTCGACCAGGAACAGGCGATACGGGTCGAGCGCAAGGCGCTGCATGCGTTCGACCAGGTGGCGCAGGATTGGGATCTGGAAGACGGCGTCTGGCGCGAACTGCTCGGCTGGGCGGCCAAGGTCCATGAAGTGGGCCTGGACATCGCTCACTACCAGTACCACAAGCACGGTGCCTACCTGATCGAGCATTCGGACCTCGCCGGGTTCTCCCGCGAAGACCAGTTGATGCTCGCGCTGCTGGTACGCGGTCACCGCCGCAACATTCCCAAGGACAGGTTCGCCGATTTCGGCGACGACGGCATCAAGCTGATTCGCCTGTGCGCGCTGCTGCGCTTTGCGATCCTGTTCCACCACATCCGTGGCACCCAGCAAATGCCCCAGGTGGAATTGAACGCCAATGGCAACCACCTGGAAGTGGTGTTCCCGGAAAACTGGCTGGACGAAAACCAGCTGACCCAGGCCGACTTCGAAATCGAAGCGCAATGGCTGACCCGGGTCGACATTGTGTTGACCGCTCGCTGAAATTGAAAAAGGCCTTCTTCGGAAGGCCTTTTTTGTGTTCGAGATTCAGCAAGCGACACAGCCCCATGTGGGAGCGAGCCTGCTCGCGAAGAGGCCGTCAGCGCCAACATCAATGTTGACTGTTAGGCCGCCTTCGCGAGCAAGCCCGCTCCCACAGGTTCCATGTTACCGAACAGCCAGAATCGGGCTACCCAAACGTTCCAGCAATGTCGCCTGGGCGCTGCGCGGGTTCTGGTTGCCGGTCGGCGTGTTACGGATGTAACGACCGTCCGACTGCAGGCTCCAGCTGTGGGTGTTATCGGTCAGATACAACTCCAGTTCTTTCTTGACCCGCATGATCAGCTTCTTGCCTTCCACCGGGAAGCAAGTCTCGACGCGCTTGTCGAGGTTGCGTTCCATCCAGTCGGCACTGGACAGGTACATCTGCTCGTCGCCACCGTTGAGGAAGTAGAAGACCCGGGTGTGTTCCAGGAAGCGGCCAATGATCGAACGCACGTGGATGTTGTGGGAAACCCCGGCAATGCCCGGCCGCAGGCAGCACATGCCACGCACCACCAGATCGATACGCACACCTGACTGGCTGGCCTTGTACAGCGCGCGGATGATCTTCGGATCGGTCAGCGAGTTGAACTTGGCGATGATGTGCGCCGGTTTGCCGTCGAGGGCGAACTGGGTCTCCCGGGCAATCATGTCGAGCATGCCCTTTTTCAGAGTGAACGGCGCGTGCAGCAGCTTCTTCATGCGCAGCGTTTTACCCATGCCGATCAACTGGCTGAACAGTTTGCCGACGTCTTCGCACAAGGCGTCGTCGGAGGTCAGCAGACTGTAGTCGGTATACAGGCGGGCGTTGCCGGCGTGGTAGTTACCGGTGCCGAGGTGCGCGTAACGCACGATCTCTCCGGCCTCGCGACGCAGGATCAGCATCATCTTGGCGTGGGTCTTGAAGCCGACCACACCGTAGATCACCACCGCACCGGCCGCTTGCAGACGGCTGGCCAGTTGCAGGTTGGACTCCTCGTCGAACCGCGCGCGCAATTCGATCACCGCCGTGACTTCCTTGCCGTTACGCGCCGCATCCACCAGCGCATCGACGATTTCCGAGTTGGCGCCGGAACGGTACAGGGTCTGGCGCACCGCCAACACGTGCGGGTCCTTGGCGGCCTGGCGCAGCAGGTCGACCACCGGGGTGAACGACTCGAACGGGTGCAGCAGCAGGATGTCCTGCTTGCTGATCACGCTGAAAATGTTCTCGCTGTTCTGCAGCAGTTTCGGAATCTGCGGGGTGAACGGCAGGTATTGCAGCTCGCGCTGACTGTCCAGGCCGGTGATGCTGAACAGCCGCGTCAGGTTCACCGGACCGTTGACCTGATACAACTCCGTCTCGCTCAGGTTGAATTGCTTGAGCAGGTAGTCGGACAGGTGTTTCGGGCACGTGTCGGCCACTTCCAGACGTACTGCATCGCCATAGCGACGGGAGAACAGTTCGCCGCGCAAGGCGCGGGCCAGGTCTTCGACGTCTTCGGAGTCCAGTGCCAGGTCGGCGTTCCGGGTCAGGCGGAACTGGTAGCAGCCCTTGACCTTCATGCCCTGGAACAGGTCATCGGCGTGAGCGTGAATCATCGACGACAGGAATACATAGTTGTCGCCAGCGCCGCCGACTTCTTCCGGCACCTTGATGATCCGCGGCAGCAAGCGTGGCGCCGGGATGATCGCCAGACCGGAATCGCGGCCAAAGGCGTCGATGCCTTCGAGCTCGACGATGAAGTTCAGGCTCTTGTTCACCAGCAACGGAAACGGGTGCGTCGGGTCGAGGCCGATCGGGGTGATGATCGGTGCGATCTCGTCACGGAAATAGCGGCGGACCCAGGTCTTGAGCTTGGTCGTCCAGTTACGGCGACGGATGAAGCGGACCTGATGTTTTTCCAGCTCCGGCAACAGAATGTCGTTGAGGATCGCGTACTGGCGATCGACGTGACCGTGGACCAATTCGCTGATGCGCGCCAGCGCCTGATGCGGTTGCAGACCATCGGCACCGGCCTGTTCACGGGCGAAGGTGATCTGCTTCTTGAGGCCGGCGACACGAATCTCGAAGAACTCGTCCAGGTTGCTGGAGAAGATCAACAGAAACTTCAGCCGCTCCAGCAATGGGTAGGACTCGTCCAGCGCCTGCTCCAGCACGCGGATGTTGAACTGCAGTTGCGAGAGCTCGCGGTGGATGTACAGGCTGCTGTCATCCAGGCCGGGAATGGCCAGCGCCGGCGCTGGCGCTGTCACGGCGGTTTCGACGACCGCCGCGGGCGGAGCTGGCTCCAGCTCCGGCGGGGTCTCGTCGACTTGCTCCACCACAGGTTGAGCGTCTTTTACGGCAACTTCAGTGAGTACTTCGGTATTCATCGAATGTTCCTGGGAGGGCTATTTTTGCTCTCGTAACAATTGAGCGGCACGAACGGCAAAGTACGTCAGGATGCCATCAGCCCCTGCACGTTTGAAAGCGGTCAGGGACTCGAGGATAACCCCTTCGCTCAACCAGCCATTCTGGATCGCCGCCATGTGCATGGCGTATTCGCCGCTGACTTGATAAACAAACGTCGGCACTTTGAATTCTTCTTTTACCCGGCACAGGATGTCCAGGTACGGCATGCCCGGCTTGACCATGACCATGTCTGCACCTTCTGACAAGTCCGCCGCCACTTCGTGCAGGGCTTCGTTGCTGTTGGCCGGGTCCATCTGATAGGAGGCCTTGTTGGCCTTGCCCAGGTTCAATGCCGAACCGACCGCATCGCGGAACGGGCCGTAATAGGCGCTGGCGTACTTCGCCGAGTAGGCCATGATCCGCACGTTGACGTGACCGGCCACTTCGAGGGCTTCGCGGATCGCCTGGATGCGACCGTCCATCATGTCCGACGGCGCCACGACCTGAGCGCCGGCTTCGGCGTGGGACAGGGCTTGCCTGACCAGTGCGTCGACAGTGATGTCGTTCTGCACGTAGCCCTCTTCATCAAGAATGCCGTCCTGGCCGTGGGTGGTGAACGGGTCCAGGGCGACGTCGGTGATCACGCCCAGCTCAGGGAATCGCGCACGCAGCGCACGGGTCGCGCGTTGGGCGATGCCTTCGGGGTTCCACGCTTCGGCGGCGTCCAGGGACTTGAGTTCCGCGGGTGTCACCGGGAACAGCGCCAGCGCCGGAATCCCCAGTTCGACCCACTTGGCTGCTTCTTCCAGCAACAGGTCGATGGTCAGGCGTTCAACGCCCGGCATCGAGGCCACCGCTTCGCGACGGTTTTCACCGTCCAGCACGAACACCGGCAGGATCAGGTCATCGACGGTCAGGACGTTTTCACGGACCAGGCGACGCGAGAAGTCGTCACGACGGTTGCGGCGCAGGCGGGTTGCGGGGAACAAGCGGTTGGCGGGGGTAAAGCTCACGGCAGACTCCTGAGCCCGCGCTTACGGGCGAGCGTGACAGTTATAAGCGGCCATTATGACGAACGTATTACAGTTGTGTGCATCCCTGTGACAGGTAGCCGCATTCCATTGTCGTTGTAGGAAATGTTCACGTCGAGACACATTTGGACACTTTCCTGAATGTGTCCGAAGGGTTAGGCTGCGCGTTCATTTCGCCAGCACCCAGACAATGCTCCAACAATTTCTGCATGACTTCGGCTACTTTGCCCTTTTTCTAGGCACGTTCTTCGAAGGCGAAACCATCCTGGTACTCGCGGGCTTCCTCGCGTTCCGTGGATACATGGACATCAACCTGGTGGTGGTCGTGGCCTTCTTCGGCAGCTATGCCGGCGACCAGCTGTGGTATTTCCTTGGACGCAAGCACGGCCGCAAACTGCTGGCGCGCAAACCCCGCTGGCAGATGATGGGTGACCGGGCGCTGGAACACATTCGCAAGCACCCGGACATCTGGGTCCTGAGTTTCCGCTTCGTCTACGGTTTGCGCACGGTCATGCCGGTGGCCATTGGGCTGTCGGGCTATCCGCCGGGCCGTTACCTGCTGCTCAACGGCATTGGTGCAGCGATCTGGGCCACAGCCCTGGCGGCCGCCGCTTACCATTTCGGCGCCGTGCTTGAAGGCATGCTCGGCAGTGTGAAGAAGTATGAACTCTGGGTGCTCGGTGCGCTGCTGGTCCTGGGCTTCGTGCTGTGGCTGCGTCGGCGCTTCAAGAATGCCCGCCTGGCCAAACAGGTCTACGCCGACGAACAAGCCCTGAAAGCTACGCGGACCAGCACCGAAGGCCCTACGACGCCAACCGAGTGATGCGGTTTCTGCAACAGTAGAGACCGATGCCGCTCAACAGGCTGTAGCTGAGCAGGCCGACCCAGCCCACCGCGCCGGCCGGCCACAGCCCCACCATCGGGGCCAGCCATGCCAATGGCAGATTCGACGCCAGCCGCACCAGCTCCAGCTTCAACGCCCACGGGCGATTCTCCAGGGCCACGCCCAGCACAAACAGACCCAGCGCCACCGCTCCCCAGCCCAACACCAGGGCGGCGACTGGCAGCTTCGATTCAAGACTCATCAAGTAACTGCCCAGCGCGATGTAGACGCAGAACTGCAAGAGGACGTAGAGCTGCTGACGCCCGTCCAGCGCCACCTCGAATTTGCGAAACTGACTCAGGTCCGGCTTTTTCATCGGGTATCTGGCCGCCACGTCCGCCGGGCGCCAGCCAGTGCGCATGAACCAGATCCGCAGCTTGTCCCAAGTGCTTTCGGTACGCCGCGCGTCTGCCCACAACTGCGCGTAGAACTGCACGTTCGCCCACACGGGGTTCCAGCTCGCCAGCGGCGTGGTCACGCCGAAGATCACCGGCTCGTTGTCGACTTCTTCCTGGAACGAGCCGAACAGACGGTCCCAAATAATGAACACACCGCCGTAGTTGCGATCCATGTAGAGAGCGTTCTGTGCATGGTGGGCCCGATGATTGGACGGCGTGACAAAGAACCATTCGAACCAGCCAAGCTTGGGAATGTGCCGCGTGTGCACCCAGAACTGGTACAGCAGGTTCAGCGCCGCGACGCTGACGAACACCAGCAGCGGCACGCCGAACACCGCCATCGGCAGATAGAAGATCCAGCTCAGCAGGAATCCGGTACTGGTCTGGCGCAACGCCGTGGACAGGTTGTAGTCCTCGCTCTGGTGATGCACCGAATGGGCGGCCCAGAGGATGTTGCGCTCGTGGCCCATGCGGTGCAGCCAGTAGTAGCAGAAATCGTAGAAGACAAAGGCAAACACCCAGGTCCAGACGCTGTCGGCCGACAGCTCGAACAGTGCCAGGTGCTTGAGAGCGAAGGCATAGGTCACCAGCCCCACACCCTTGGTCAACAGACCCGTGGTGGTCGACAGTACGCCGGTACTGATGCTGTTGATCGCGTCCGCCACCCGATAATTGCTTACCCCGCGCCAACGGTCGGCCAGCAGCTCGACGGCGATCAGCACAAAGAAAAACGGCACCGCATACAGAATGAAGTCCATGACGCGCCCTGATCGGAATCTTGAGGACAGATGCTATGTGCAGCGGTGAATTAACCCTATGGCAACGCGGGACAAATTAGTGGACATTTAACGCCATGAATCTGGAGAAAAGCCCATGAGCAAAAAAGTTGCAGTGATCCTTTCCGGTTGTGGCGTGTACGACGGCGCCGAGCTCCACGAGAGCGTCATCACCCTGCTGCGCCTGGACCAGCGCGGGGCTCAGGTGCAGTGTTTCGCACCTAACATCGCGCAGTTGCATGTGATCAACCACCTGACCGGCGAAGAAATGCCCGAATCGCGCAACGTGCTGGTGGAATCAGCGCGGATTGCCCGGGGCAACATCAAGGATATCCGTGACGCGAACGTCGATGAGTTCGATGCGCTGATCGTGCCCGGCGGCTTCGGCTCGGCCAAGAACCTGTCCAACTTCGCCATCGAAGGCGCCGGCTGCACCGTTCAACCGGATGTCCTGGCATTGACCGAAGCCTTTGCCGAGGCTGGCAAACCAGTGGGGTTGATGTGCATCTCCCCTGCCCTGGCGGCAAAGATCTACGGCCCTGGCGTCACCTGCACCATCGGCAACGACACCGACACGGCTGCGGCGATGAACAAGATGGGCGCGACCCATACCGATTGCGCGGTCAGTGAGATCGTCGAGGACAAGGCGCGCAAGCTGGTGAGCACACCGGCTTACATGCTGGCGCAATCGATCAGTGAAGCGGCGTCGGGAATCAATAAGCTGGTCGACCGCGTGCTCGAACTGACCCACGAAAACGACGCCTGACACGCTCCCACAGGGTTCTTGGCAAAGGTCAGGCTTTGCGTGTGAGCCGGGTCAAAATCCGGTCCAGCGCATTGGCAAACGCCTGCTTCTCACGGTCGCCAAACGGCGCCGGCCCACCACCCATTTGCCCCTGTTCGCGCAAATCCGTGAACAGGTTGCGAACCGCCAGCCGCTCGCCCATGTTCTGCGTATCAAACTCCTTGCCCCGTGGGTCGAGCGCTGCCACGCCCTTCTTCACCAGGCGATCGGCCAGCGGCACATCGCTGCAGATCACCAGCTCACCAGGCACCGCGTGTTCCACCAGGTAGTCATCGGCCGCATCCGGTCCGCTCGGCACCACGATCAGCTTGACCAGTGCCAGCCCCGGTTTGATCTGCGGCTGCCCGGCCACCAGCACCACTTCGAACTGGCGCTTGAGGGCGAACTTCACCACCAGATCCTTGGCTGCCCGCGGACAAGCGTCGGCATCGATCCACACACGCATTGGTTTTTCCTCTTCCAAAAAAATCGCGAGCAGGCTCGCTCCCACAGGTTATACCCAATCCTGTGGGAGCGAGCCTGCTCGCGAATATGAGCGCAGCGAATGCTGTTCTTCAGGAAACCTGCACCCGCTGCCTCTCAACCACCCGACTGCGACCATACAACACGACAATCGCAATGATCGCCACTGCCTGGGCGCTCAGCGAATACGCATCGGCATGGATCCCCAACCATTCAAAGTCAAAGAACGGCACCGGCCGCGTGCCGAAAATCCCGGCTTCCTGCAGCGCTTTCACTCCATGCCCGGCAAACACCACCGACAATGCGCACAAAAGACCGGCGTTGATGCTGAAGAATAGCGCCAGCGGCAACTTCGCCGAACCGCGCAAAATCACCCAGGCCAGGCCGACCAGCAGCACCAGCGCCGTGGCCCCACCGGCCAGCACGGCGTTGTGCCCCGCGGGGCCTGCCTGCAACCACAGGGTTTCGTAGAACAGAATCACTTCGAACAGCTCGCGATACACCGAGAAGAACGCCAGGGTCGCAAAACCGAAACGCCCGCCGCCACCCACCAGGCTGGTCTTGATGTAATCCTGCCAGGCTGCCGCGTGACGACGGTCATGCATCCACACGCCCAGCCACAGCACCATGACGCTGGCAAACAACGCCGTCGCGCCCTCCAGCAACTCGCGCTGCGAACCGCTGACATCAATCACATAGGCTGCCAGCGCCCAGGTGCCCAGCCCCGCCACAAACGCCAGGCCCCAGCCGACGTTAACGCTGCGCACCGCCGCCTGTTGATCCGTGTTACGCAGGAAAGCAAGGATCGCCGCCAGCACCAGAATCGCTTCCAGACCTTCGCGCAGCAGAATCAGCAGGCCGGAAATGTAACTCAGCGACCAGCTCAAACCCTCGTTGCCCAACAGGCCGGCCGATGCCTTCAACTTGTCCTTGGCCACGTCCAGGCGCTGCTCGACCTCGCTCACCGGCAGGCCATCCTGCAACGACTGACGGTAGGCCATCAGGGATTTTTCAGTGTCTTTACGCACGTTGGCGTCAATGTTATCCAGCGAGCTCTCAACCAACTCGAAGCCTTCCAGATACGCCGCTACCGATAAGTCATAAGCCTGATCATGCTCACCGGCACGATACGCCGCGATGCTCTTGTCCAGAGTGGCTGCGGTGTAGTCGAGCAGTTGTGCCGGGCCACGCTTGACCTGCGGCGGTTGCGCCCGCTGGGAACGGAAGGTCGCGGCGGCTTGCAGGCCTTCGACGGCCAGCACCTCGGCCGGGGTCTGACGAGCCAGGTCGGCGATGTTGTAGGTCTTTTCAGCCTTGGCCGTCGCCGGGTCAACACTGAAGCTGGCGATATAGGTGGCCAGGTCCCAACGCTGACGATCATCCAGCTGATCGGCGAAGGCTGGCATGTCGGTGCCTTCGACCCCGAGGCCCAGGGTGCTGTAGATCGCGTAGAGACTCAGGTGATCCAGACGCGCGTTATCGCGCAGATTGGCCGGTGGCGGCGTCAGACCGACACCTGCCGGACCATCACCCGCCCCGGCATCGCCATGGCACACCGAGCAATGCTGGGCGTACAGCGGCGCCCCACGGGTCGGGTCCGGGGTAATGATCGGGGCCTGGCTGACTTCATAGGCCACGGCAAGCTTCGCCCCGAGCTGCCGCGCCTGGCGGGTAACGTCTGCGCCGTCCTGACGCGCAGTAATCGCGTTACGCAGTGCGCTGATGCCCTGCTCCAGCCCGGCCTTTTCCGGTTTGGCTGGCATGGCGGCCACCAAGCCTTGCAGGGCCTGGACGAACTCCAGTTGCTCGCGATATTCGGATTCGTTGACGACCTTGCCTGCCTGCACCGCTTGCGGGTAATCCGCACCAATGTAGTCGAGTAAATGCAGGGCTTGCGGTGCGCCTTCCACCGTGTCGGCCAGCAGGTTCAAGCTGCACAAGGCAAACACTGGCGCTATCAGCCAGGCCAGGAAACGGGACGGGGCAATCATGAATGAATCTCAATTGGAAACACGAAGTAACATATTGTTCCCTCCCAATCACTTTCACTCAAGCTTTGTTGTGGTTTGCAGGCATACCCCAAATGAAAAAGGCGACCTGAAAAGGTCGCCTTTTTTGTACCTGAGGGTTGTTAAACCGCCGCTTTACGCAAGGTCGCCATGAATGCCGCTGCACCAATGAACAGCCCGGCAAAGGTACGGTTCATGCGTTTCTGCTGCTTGGGTGTGCGCAGCAGGCGCAGCACCTTCGAGGCCAATCCGGTGTAGCCGGCCATGACGATCAGATCCACGCATATCATCGTCACACCAATGATCAGGTACTGGATCAGCAGTGGCGCGTGCGGATCAATGAACTGCGGCAACACCGCCAGCATGAACACCAGCGCCTTGGGGTTGCTGATGTTCACCAGAAAGCCACGGAACACCAGGGCAATCGGCTTGCCTATCTGCCGGACCGCCGCGTCATCGCTCATGTCGCTGGGCAGCGCGCGCCATTGTTTGATCGCGAGGTAAACCAGGTAGGCCACACCGAACCATTTGATCGCGTAGAAAGCGGTGGCCGACGCAGTAAGAATCGCGCCAACACCGGCGCCGACAATCGCGATCTGCACCGCCAGACCCAATTGCAGGCCCAGAGCGTTCCAGTAGCCGCGCCAGAAGCCGTATTGCAGACCGCTGGACATCGACGCAATGGCGCCGGCACCGGGGGACAGGCTGATCACCCAGCAGGCGGCAAAAAACGCCAGCCATGTTTGAAGCTCCATTGCACACCTCGACTCAGACTCGTGACAGACGTCTAAGCTAATGCGGCTTGGGTTGGATGACTACCGATTTTTTGCAGGATGTGTCAGCGGCCGACCAGCGTTTGCGGCTTGAGGGCCTCTTCGCGAGCAAGCCCGCTCCCACAGTTGATCTTCAGTGGCCACAAATCTTGTGAACGACACGGGTCAAATGTGGGAGCGGGCTTGCTCGCGAAAGCGGTACATCAGGTGACCGCCGGCTTACTTTTCAAACCCGCTGGAAGGAAACACATCCGTCCCGCGCCAGCGCCGTACTGAACGCTGGAAGAACAAACTGTTGGGCACCTGCACCATGGCGCTGCCAGTGCCGAGTTCTTCGGCCTCGACCAGCGTGGTGTACAGGAGATTGATCGCCACCACCCGGCCTTTGACGCCGGGCTTGTCGGTGGTGTCCACCAACTCGACCACGTCACCGAGGCGGAACGGGCCGACGGTGAAGATCAGGATCGCGCACAGCAGGTTCGACAGCACGCTCCACATAGCGAAAAACGCCACCGCCGCGACCGCGACGAAACCGGACAACGCGGTCCAGAGCACCGTGGCCGATACACCGAGTCGCTCCAGAACGAAAATAAGTGCACTGCCCATGATCAGCCAACGCAATCCGCCCCGCAGCGGCATCAGCAACTGCGGCGGAAACGGGTAGCGCTCACCGAGACGAGTCAGGCATTTGGCAACAAAGCGCTGGGCGATGTAACCGGCGAGCAGGATCAGCAGGATTTGTACGCCGAGCCAGATCGGCTCGGCCCACACCGCCGGCAGCGGCAGCTTGAAGGCGTCCATCAGGACAGTTCCTCCAGCTCCGCCTGCATGCTTTCCAGCAATTCCAGGGCTTCCATCCACGCTTCTTCCAGCTCCGCCTCACGCACCTTCAGCTTGGCCTGTTCGGCCAGCAGATCACGCAATTCGTTCTTGCGCGCCTGCTCGTAGATGTCGCTGTCGCCGAGGCTGGCATCGATCTTCGCCAGTTTTTCGTGGAGCTTGCCCAGCTCGGCTTCGAGCTTGTCGGCTTCGCGCTTGTGCGGTGCCAGTTGCTGACGCAACGCAGCAGCGGCCTGACGCTGGGCTTTCTTGTCGGTCTTGTCCGGGTTGACCGGCGTGTTGCTGACCGGGGCGTTGCGCTGGCGATACTCCACCAGCCAGCGGGTGTAGTCCTCCAGGTCGCCGTCGAATTCCTCGACCTTGCCGTCCGCCACCAGATAGAAGTTGTCGGTGGTGCTTTTGAGCAAGTGGCGATCGTGAGAGACCACCAGTACCGCACCACTGAATTCCTGCAGGGCCATGGTCAGCGCCAGGCGCATTTCCAGGTCCAGGTGGTTGGTCGGTTCGTCGAGCAGCAACAGGTTCGGTCGATCCCAGGCGATCAAGGCCAACGCCAGGCGCGCTTTCTCGCCACCGGAGAAATTCAGTACCGGCTCGTCGATTCGCGCGCCACGGAAGTCGAAACCGCCGAGGAAGTCGCGCAGAGTCTGCTCGCGCTCGGTCGGCGCCAGACGCTGCAAGTGCAGCAACGGGCTGGCCTTGGAGTCCAGAGAATCGAGTTGATGCTGGGCGAAGTAACCGACCACGGTGTTCTCGCCACGGGTCAAGCGCCCGGCCAATGGCGAGAGTTCGCCGGCAAGGTTCTTGATCAGGGTCGATTTACCGGCGCCGTTAGGGCCGAGCAGACCGATCCGCGCACCCGGGGTCAGTTGCAGCTTGACCTTCTCCAGCACGGCTTTGTCGCCGTAACCCAGGCGGGCATCGGACAGGTCGATCAGCGGGCTGGAAATCTTCTGCGATTCACGGAAGACAAAGTCGAACGGCGAATCGACGTGGGCCGCGGTCAGCTCTTCCATCCGCTCCAGTGCCTTGATCCGGCTCTGGGCCTGACGGGCCTTGGTGGCCTGGGCCTTGAAGCGGGCGATGTAGCTTTCCATGTGCGCACGTTGCACCTGCTGCTTCTCGTACGCCTGCTGTTGCTGGGCCAGGCGTTCGGCACGGGCGCGCTCGAAGGCACTGTAGCCACCGCGGTACAGGGTGATCTTGCGCTGATCGACGTGGGCCACGTGATCGACCACGGCATCGAGGAAATCCCGGTCGTGGGAAATCAGCATCAAGGTGCCGGGATAACTCTTGAGCCACTCTTCGAGCCAGATGATGGCGTCGAGGTCGAGGTGGTTGGTCGGTTCGTCGAGCAGCAGCAAGTCCGATGGGCACATCAAGGCCTGCGCCAGGTTCAGGCGCATCCGCCAGCCACCGGAGAAATCCCCGACCTGGCGATCCATCTGCTCGTTGGTGAACCCAAGCCCGGCCAGCAACTTGCGCGCCCGGGCGTCGGCGGTGTAACCGTCGGCGCTGTCGAGTTCCGAGTGCAGGCGGGCCTGCGCGGCACCGTCATGGGCCGCTTCGGCTGTCGCCAGGTCGCGTTGCACCTGGCGCAGGCGCAGGTCGCCATCGAGCACGTAGTCGACCGCCAGGCGCTCGAGGGTGTCGACCTCCTGGCGCATGTGGGCGATACGCCAGTCGGCCGGCAGGAAGCAATCACCCGAGTCCGGGTGCAGTTCGCCCCGAAGCAAGGCGAACAGGCTCGATTTGCCGGCGCCGTTGGCACCGATGAGGCCGGCTTTCTGGCCGGCGTGCAGCGTCAGCTCGGCGTCTTCTAGCAGACGTTGCGGGCCACGCTGTAAAGTCAGGTTCTGAAGTCGAATCATAATGGCGGCGGAGTCTACCAGCTTCGCTCGCAACTGGCGCGAGTAGCACTATGTCCTCTGACCTGTGGAACTTTTCCCTGACCACTTACGCCCGTCCGGGTGTTGAGCAGGCATGCCTGCAATTGCAGTCGACGGGAGTCAATGTGTGCCTGTTGCTGTGTGGTGCGTGGTTGGGACAACGAGGCGTGGCCTGCGATGAGCAGCGCTTGCAGCAACTACGCAGCGTGGCTGCCGCCTGGGACACCGATGTCGTGCGGCCGTTACGCGCCTTGCGCACACAGTGGAAAGCCGCAGCCAAGGAAGACGCTGAATTGCATACCCTGCGTGAACAAGTGAAGGCACTGGAGCTGGAAGCCGAACGGCATCTGTTGTTGCGGCTGGAGAGAGCGGCGCAGAGTTGGCCGCAAAATGTCGGGGCCGATCTATCGGCCTGGCTGGAAGGTGCGGCGGCTGAGGCCGCCCACCTGCACCGCGACGCGCTGCATCAGCTGCGCGTCGCGGTAACCGGCACTTAGGAAGCGCTGGTTGGGGTGGTTGCTGCGATCGATGCGGCGGCCGGCGTTGGCGCTGGCGTGGCTGTCGAGGTGGCTGCTGCTAAAGCAGACGTTGCTACCGGAGCCGGGTTGGCTGGCTTGGCAACCGGTGCGGTGGCTGGCTTGGCGGCAACCGGCTTCTTCACTGCAGGTTTGGTTGCTGGTTTTGCAGCGGGTTTTGCAGCAGCCGGCTTGGCAGCGGCAGGCTTGGCGGCAACGGCTGGTTTCGCTGCAGCTGGTTTTGCGGCAGGTTTAACAGCAGGCTTGGCAGCCGCTTTTACAGCAGGTTTTGCCGCTGGCTTGGCTGCTGGTTTAGCGGCAGTTTTGGCTGCTGGTTTTGCAGCGACAGGTTTGGCAGCCGGCTTGGCAGCAGGTTTCGCCGCAGCGGTGCGGGCAGCTGGTTTAGCGGCCGGTTTTGCAGCTGGTTTTGCAGCCGGTTTAGCGGCGGCGGTTTTAGCCACGGCTGGTTTGGCAGCAGCGGCTCGTGCAGCGGCGGGTCGTGCGGCTGGTTTGGCAGCCGTGGTTCTAGCCGCAGGTTTTGCTGCGCTGGCAGCGGCCGGTTTTCTCGCAGCCGGTTTGGCAGCAGGTTTGGCTGCGGCAGTTTTAGCGACTGGCTTGGCAGCTGCAGGTTTTGCAGCAGCAGGCTTGGCCGGTGCTTTTGCAGCAGCCGGTTTGGCAGCGGCTTTCTTCGCAGGTGCCGCAGCAGGCTTGGCCGCACGCAAGGACAACACCTTGCCGACAGCCTCTTGTACACGACCGACGCCCTGAGCCAGTTTCAGGCTTTCCTGAGCATCGCGCTTGAGTTGCAGAATGTAGCCGCGGGTTTCCGATTGACGATCCTTGAGGGCATCGAGCAGTTCCTCAAGATCGCCCACTACGCCCTTGGCCTTGGCTTGTGCCTTGGCTTTTCCGGCCGCCGCAGCGTCCTGCAATTTGGTGCGGGACTTGTGCAGTTTTTCTTGCGCTTTGCCGCGCTGCTTTTCCAGCTTGGCGAGCAGTTTTTCAGCATCAGCCAAGGCTTCGGAACAAGCGGTTTCCAGATGCTCGAGCAAGCTGCCCGAGAGTTGTTGGAGCAGGTGCAATGGAGTGTTTACTGGCTTCTTGGTGGCCGACATGGTTTACCTCCTGGCTGAAGTGAGTGCGGCTCATACTAGACCTCTGCTGCAACCGCCGCTAGGGCATGTTGACACTATCGAAAGCGCTGCGTTGCAAAGGATTGAAAAACTTCTGCCTCGGCGCAAAAGCAGTTCACCGTTGTGCGCATTCCCGCTGGCATAATCGCCCGAATTTCAGGTCGGAGAGTGCTCATGTCGCGCTATCTTTTTTTATCGCTGTGCGTGTTTTTTTCAGTGGCTCAAGCCGCTGCAACAACGCAGGAAAATGAAGCCCACGACCTCGCTTACAGCCTGGGTGCAAGCCTTGGCGAACGCTTGCGCCAGGAGGCTCCCGACCTGCAACTCCAGGCACTGGTCGAAGGGTTGCAGCAGGCCTATCAGGGCAAACCGCTGGCGCTGAAGGACGAGCAGATCCAGCAGATATTGACCGAGCATGAAGCCCGGATCGCCATGCAGTCAGCCGAGCCGCAAAGCGAAATGGCACTGGAAAAAGAACAGCGTTTTCTCGCCACGGAGAAAGCCAGACCCGGCGTGCGCGAACTGGCTGATGGCGTGCTGCTGACCGAGTTGACGCCAGGCACTGGCGCCAAGGCCGGACCGAACGGCAAGGTGCAGGTGCTGTACATCGGTCGCTTGCCCGACGGCACGGTGTTCGATCAGAACAGTCAGCCACAATGGTTCAGTCTCGACAGCGTGATCGCCGGATGGCGTAGCGCGCTGCAAAACATGCCGGTAGGGGCGAAGTGGCGACTGGTGATTCCATCGGCTCAGGCCTATGGCGCCGACGGTGCCGGTGACGTGATCGCACCATTCACTCCACTGGTGTTCGAAGTCGAATTGCGCGGTGCTACCGGCTGACGACGCAAACGAAAAACGGCGTGCCTTGGCACGCCGTTTCGGGATCTTGCAGGAAGTGCTTCAGGCTTGAACCGAATCGGTTTCCTTGTGGGCGGTGTGCAGCACTTCGATCAGGCAGTCTTCCAGCTCAAAGCGCTCATGCAACAGCCCGCCGAGTGTCTTGAACTCTTCGGCGACACACTTTCCTGCGTCACACAGGTCATTGAAGGCGAGCAGCTTTTCGGTGATGACGTCAATACGCGGGTAGATCGTCTCGGCGAGCTCCAGGCCACGCTTGTCGTTGAAGGCCTTGGCCTCCCCCGTCAGCTGTTCATAGATCTCAAAATGCCCGGCAGACACGTAATCGACCAGCACACCGCAGAACTCCTGCAAGGGCTTTCGATTCTCGCTCAGCGCCTCAGGCTTTGCGCCGAGCTTGTCGTACGCATCGATCAGCTCTTTGCGCTCCTGCAACCAGCGATCGATCAGCAGGTGCACTCCGCCCCAGCGTTCCTGAGCATTCTGACAACTTTCGAGCATGGTGATCTCTCTTCCCTTGTGGGTCAGCTGCTCTATGCCCGCTCGCCTCTTGTAACGTCGGTGGGCGGTCAGGCAGAGCGTCATCGAGCAACATAATTCCAATGACACGTGCGGGCCAGATTATGCCCGCACGACACTGGCTTCAAGGTACGCAGGCGATAAAGTTCATACAAGTGTTTAATCGCCCACAAAGGCCCGGTGCGACGACTCGCCGCTGAGTGGTCGCTGATAGCTGGTCCAGACCAGTCGCAACGACTGGTAAACGGCCAGAATCATCATCGCGACGAAGAACAGCAGGCTCCACTCGGTGAGACTCAGATCGAACAGCGTCCAGGAAATTTCCACACAATCGGCGGCGCCCCTGAACATTTGCTGTACGACGGATAGCCACGGAGAACTGGCCAACAGTTCCGCCAGATGGGTCGAGCACGCCGCTACCTGTTCCGTCGGAAGGCTTTGCAGCAGGACCTGTCGCCACGCCGTGACAGTGCCGGCCAGACTGCTACAAAGACTGAGCAGCCAATACAGAACGTTGCCGATGCGACCGGGGCCATGGATCGAAGCCATCAGGCAGACACCGGTAAGGAGCGCCAGGCAAAATCGTTGCACAAGACACAAGCCGCAAGGCCGCAGGCCAACTGCATATTCCAGGTAGTAGGAAACGCCCATCGCCAGGGTACCCGCAATGAAAGCCATGAAAAACAAGGAGCGTGAGCAGGCCAAAGACATGGCTTTTCCGTAAAAGTAGTGACAGACCATTACGGTAGAGGAAAGCGCGACGGCCTTTCAAGGCAAGTGCCCACAGAGACTTCAGCGCAGGTGTAGGGAAATCCCGACGCAGGCGAGAGGATAAAATGTAGTCCTCTGTAGGACTTTGCCTGCGACGAAATTTTGCGACTGAATTTCAACCAGTCATCGCACTGCGGCGAGGGCGATTGCGCCCTCGTCGCAAGTCATCACTCAGACGCCGGAGGTTGGCGCCAGCGAGGGGGGGATCAAGCGCGGACTGCCACCGGCAGAGGGGCCGCGAGCAAGCGTTCATCCAACAGCCCCAGGCCTTCCTGAAACAGCTGGTTGCTACGCTCGGTATCGCCCATTTGCGCCAACAACCTCGCCAGCTCCGCACAGGCTTCCGGATGGCGTTGTACACGCAGGCTGCTTTCCAGATAGTCCCGGGCCTTGCCCCACAAACTGTTTTGCAGGCAAAGACGACCCAGTGTCAGCAGCAGACCCGGATCGGCCGGATGGTCCTTGAGCCAGCCTTCGGCGGCCTGCAACTGGCGGGTCGGATCATTGCCGCGAACCAGTCCGTAGAGTCGTGCCAGATGACTGTCGTAGCCGCGTTTGAGAGCGGTGCGCAGCACTTCTTCGGCCTCGATCTGGGCCCCCAATTGCCGCAGTTGTTCGGCATATGCGAGCACCAGTTGCGGCTCCTGACGCTGTGCTGAAGTCAGTTGTTGCCAGGCACGTTCGAGCGATTGCTGCCCCACCGTTCCGTCTTCTTCCCGTTGCGCCGCCAGGGACAGGTTCGCCCCCCAGGCCCGACGCTCCAGATCGGCGAGTTCGGCCGCCGGCAGGATTTTGTCCTTGCGCAGCTCCGGCAGCAGGCGAATCACTGCCGACCAGTCACCACGCTGCGCAAGTAGGCGCTGCAACTGACGCAGGGTCTGTGCGTTATGAGGATGGCGTTCACGCATGGCTTGCAGGGTGGCGAGGGCGCCTTCGGTATCACCGCGATCGGTCTGCAACTGGGCGTGGCTCAAGGCGATCGCCAACTCGGCCTGAGGCTGACGCTCCAGGGCGCGCTCCAGCAAGTTGTCGCTTTCTTCGTAATTGCCTTGTTCGTTCGCGGCACGGGCAGCGCCGAGGTAGTAAAGCAGCGGCTGGCGCTCGGCTTCGGCAGCCCGATGCAAGTGCCGTTGCGCGCTGGCCCAGCGACCCTCGGCCAGGTCCAGCTGACCGTGTTCGATCGCCACCTGCACCCGACGGCTGCGGTTACGTCGCGACCACGGATTGACCACGCCACTGGAAGCCATCACCAGTTCGACCAGCGACTTGATGCCCCAGATCACCAGCCAGAGCACAGCCACCAGCGCCAAAGTAGCCCACAGGCTCGACTCATAGCGGAAGGTCTTGTAGGCAATCAGCACGTAACCGGAGTGTTCGGCAATCGCCAGCCCCAGCGCAGCGGCAGCGGCGATCACGAGGAACACGATCACATAGAGGCGTTTCATGGCGTGGCCTCCGGCGCGGTGTTCGCAGCAGGCCTGACCAGCGGCTTGACCGAATCTTCGGCGTTGACGTTGCGCCGTTCCAGATACCCCTGCACCGCGCTCAGGGTGCCGGTCATGTCCGGCGTGACGACGGTGACAGGTTGCTTGCTCAACTCGGCCACCTGCTCAAGCATGACTTTGCTTTGCGCGTTGTCCGGGTTGAAGTTGCCCTTGAGGATGTCCCGCGCTTCGTCCAGCACCTGGGAGTAAACCGCCGCCTGGCCATTGAGTGCGGCCCACTGCGCTTGCTCCAGCGCCAGGCTCAGGGCCAGGCGTACCTGACTCAGGCTCTGGCCGGCCAGCAATGGACGAACGTTTTTGTCGGCATTGAAATCGATACGGATGTAGCGCGAAATCTGATCCCACCACTGCGCCCAGCGACTGGCACCGTCGCCATCGGCGGTCAGGCCCAGCAACGAATCGCCACGGTCCTTGTACTCCGGCGCCAGCTCAGTGAGGCTGGCCACTTGATCGCGCAGCGCGCCAAGACGCAGAAACAGCCCGGTGCGATCCGGTTGCTCGGTACTGCGCAAGGCAATCAGGGTCTTGGCCACCTGCTCGCGAGCGGCAAAGGAACCCGGGTCGTTCTGCTCGCGCAGTATCTCGTCGGCACCCTGGACCAGTGCCTGGGCGCTGCTGATGTCCTGCAAGGCGGAAAGTCGCAGACTGGCCAGACGCAGCAGGTGCTCGGCCTCGGCCAGACGCCAGTCCTTGCGACTGGCGCCGAGTACGGTTTCCAGCCGTTGGTTCAAACGCTGCTGATCACCTTGCAGCTGAATCACCAGACGACTGCGTGCTTCCAGTTCATCGGCGGGAGGTAATTGCGCCAGGCGTGCACTCAGGCGCTCTTCATTGAGCTTGAGGCTTTGCGCCTGGTCATTCAGCGCCTGCACCTGGCTCAGTTGCTGCTGATTATTGGCCTGCAGGTGACGCACCTGCCAGACACCCCAACCGCCCACTGCGACACCGGCCGCACCCAACAGCAGCGCAATGATTGCCAGACCATTGCCTCGACGCTGCTCGGCAGCAGGTGGCGGCGGCGGCATTTCATCAACAGGAGCATCAACTGGTGCATCAAGCACAGGTCGCACGTCATCTTTAGGCAAGGCTGTTTCGCTCACGTATCCATCCTTTGCATCAGAAAACGGGTACGGGATGCTCCCGTAACGCCGTCAGCAAGGCCGCGGCACTGGCGCCGCGACAATCCACAACTGTTTTAGCCCCGGCGGCACGCGCCAGCTCGGCAACCCTGGGGCTCGGTACAAACAACGGCAACCGCGCCAACTGCGGCCAGGCATCGCCGGCCAGTTGATGCAGGTGCTCAAAACCTTGCCCACTGCTGACCACCAGCCCGTTCAGGCGTTCCGCCCGGATCCGTTCCGGCAACGCAGTCGGCGGGTAATTCGGTAATGCCCGGCGGTACAGCTCCAGATACTCGACACTAGCACCAAGCTCACGCAAACGCTCAGCCAGCAACTCGCGCCCGCCCTCCCCACGCAGGATCAGCACTCGCGCATCGGGTTGTGCGATGGCCTCGCGCAGTCGGGAAAGTTCGAGCAAGGCTTCACTGTCATCGCCCTCTGCCGGGAAGCTCACGTCCAACCCGTGATCCTCGAGGATCTGCGCAGTCGCCGCACCGACGCTGAACCACTTCACACCAGGCGGTGTTGGCCAATATCGCTCGAGCAGTTCGACGCCGATCCGGGCTGCCGGCTTGCTGACCACGATGACGGCGCAGAACTGATCCAGCGCCTGAATCACCTGGCGCATTGTGTCAGTGGCCGCAATGGGCATGATGTCCAAAAGCGGCAGACTGTTACTGAATATCCCCTGCTCGGCCAAAAGACTGCTCAGCGCCGCCGCTTCTTCGGCGGGACGCGTCAGCAGCAAGCGCCAGCCGATCACTCGTGACCAGCCTCGCCATAGACCGCTTTGAGGATGGCGTCGGCACCCTGGCTGAGCAGGTCTTCGGCGACTCGCACACCCAGCGCCTCGGCATCGCCGCGAGGGGCACGGGCTTGTGCGCTGAGCAGCAGGCCACCGGCTGGATCGCCCACCAGCCCGCGCAACCAGACTTGCTCACCCTCCAGCACGGCGTAACAGGCGATCGGCACCTGGCAGCCACCATTGAGGTGCTTGTTGAGGGCACGTTCGGCGGTCACGCGGGTGGCGGTGTCCTGGTGATGCAGAGGTGTCAGCAACGCATGGATTTCACTGTCGCCGCTGCGGCATTCGATACCCACCGCGCCCTGGCCACCGGCCGGAAGGCTGTCGTCGACGCTGATGGCCGAGGTGATGCGATCTTCAAAGCCCAGGCGGATCAGGCCGGCAGCGGCGAGGATGATGGCGTCGTATTCGCCGGCATCGAGCTTGGCCAGGCGAGTGTTGACGTTGCCGCGCAGGAAGCGGATTTCCAGGTCCGGGCGACGGGTCAACAATTGAGCCTGACGACGCAGGCTGGAGGTGCCGACGATGCTGCCCTGGGGCAACTCATCCAGGCTGGTGTAAGTGTTGGAAACGAAGGCATCGCGCGGGTCTTCCCGCTCACAGATGCAGAACAGACCGAGGCCTTCGGGGAAGTCCATCGGCACGTCCTTCATGGAGTGCACGGCAATGTCGGCTTCATTTTCCAGCAGCGCGGTTTCGAGTTCCTTGACGAACAGGCCCTTGCCGCCGATTTTCGACAGCGGTGAGTCAAGCAGCTTGTCACCACGGCTGACCATGGGGACGAGAGTCACCAGCAGGCCCGGATGGGCTGCTTCAAGACGGGCTTTGACGTATTCGGCCTGCCACAGGGCGAGAGCGCTTTTGCGGGTGGCGATGCGGATCTGGCGAGAGGACATGGATCAATCCGTACTGAATAGATATGACGGATAATAACAGCTCAGCCAAATCCACTTTGACTTGTATCAGATACTACTCGGCCTCCCTGGCCCCGGATGTCCGGCAATCGGGTGTAAAATTGGCCTGCGAACAGCTATTTAAAGCTGTTGCATCATTTTGCGTACCCCAGCCACATGACGCCGACTGACGATCAGCGCATCACCATTGAGGCCTTTGAGGAACAGCTGAAAATGCCCCAGGGGTGTGCGTTGCAATCGCTCGATACGCTCGCGGGCGACCAGTGCATTGCGGTGGATACGCACAAAACGGTCACCGAACTCATCTTCGAGGGCCTTGAGCGGCTCATCGAGCAACACTTCGCCGCTTTCGTGGCGCAAGGTCACGTATTTGTGGTCGGCAATGAAATACACCACCTGATCCAGCGGAATCAGCTCGATCCCTTTACGGGTTCGGGCGCTGATATGGCTGCGCGGGCCGTTGCCGCTTTCGGCAGCAGGGCGGGTCAGGGCGGCGAGCTGGGCACGATTGGGGCGCTCGGCTCTCTTTAATGCGTCATGTAATTGTTCAGTTCTCACAGGTTTCACCAGATAGCCTACGGCGCTGGCCTGTAAGGCTTCCACGGCAAATTCATCGGGCCCGGCGCAGAACACTACGGCGGGCGGAGTTTCGCGTTCGCACAACCGCGCAGCCACTTGCAGGCCATCGAGGCCGGGCATGCGGATATCGAGCAGCACGATATCCGGCTTGTGGCTGTCGATCAGTGCCAACGCCTCTTCGCCATTCGTGGCACTAGGCTCCAGGACACTGTATCCCTCGAGTTCGCCAACCATTCGGCTCAGGCGCTCGCGGACCAAGGGTTCGT
Organism: Pseudomonas fluorescens; assembly: GCF_040448305.1. Lineage (NCBI taxonomy): Bacteria > Pseudomonadati > Pseudomonadota > Gammaproteobacteria > Pseudomonadales > Pseudomonadaceae > Pseudomonas > Pseudomonas fluorescens. The sequence goes on from NZ_CP148752.1 coordinate 6,550,425, forward strand.
CATCAACGATCAGGACATTCATATTGCGCTGGATTCCTGCGTGAGTCTCGCACAAGGATAGCGTAGACAGGTGAAGTGACGTCCGTCACCGCGATCCACGCTAAGACTAGCGCGAGCGTCAAAAAGTGCCGCTGGTCCGGCGGCTAAATTTTCATCTGCCGGGCGATTGGCGGTCCAGGTCCGCATTGGCGACACATCGCCACAGGGTTTGCTGATACGCAATATGAACACCCCACTCTTCTTATAGCCAGCGGCTGCACCGAGAAGTGCGCTGATCCTATTGTCCAACTGTAGACGGTTGCCGGGACGATATAGCTCAATTGGAAAATATCGTTCGGCAAAAATACGCGGGTCTTACCCGGGCCAGGGCTCTCCCCCCCAAAAAAACGTATCGACCAGTGTCAGCGACAGGATTGGCAACCCTGTTATTATCCGCGCCAGCGTTCCACGCCTTCTTACCTCAAGCCGATACGAGCGAATTCATGAGCACTGACAAGACCAATCAGTCCTGGGGCGGCCGCTTCAGTGAACCCGTCGACGCCTTCGTCGCCCGCTTCACCGCCTCCGTCACCTTCGACCAGCGCCTGTATCGCCACGACATCATGGGCTCGATCGCCCACGCCACCATGCTGGCCAAGGTCGGCGTGCTGACCGATGCCGAGCGCGACAGCATCATCGATGGCCTGAACACCATCCAGGGTGAAATCGAAGCCGGCCAATTCGACTGGCGCATCGACCTCGAAGACGTCCACATGAACATCGAGGCGCGTCTGACCGACCGCATCGGCGTGACCGGTAAAAAGCTGCACACCGGCCGCAGTCGTAACGATCAGGTCGCCACCGACATCCGTCTGTGGCTGCGTGACGAGATCGACCTGATCCTGGCCGAAATCACCCGCCTGCAAAAAGGCCTGCTTGAGCAGGCCGAGCGCGAAGCCGGCAGCATCATGCCGGGGTTCACCCACCTGCAGACCGCACAGCCGGTGACGTTCGGACACCACATGCTGGCTTGGTTCGAAATGCTCAGCCGCGACTACGAACGCCTGGTCGACTGCCGCAAGCGCACCAACCGCATGCCGCTGGGCAGCGCGGCGCTGGCCGGTACCACCTACCCGATCGATCGCGAATACACCGCCCAACTCCTGGGCTTCGACGCGGTTGGCGGCAATTCGCTGGACAACGTCTCCGATCGCGATTTCGCGATCGAATTCTGCTCGGCGGCCAGCATCGCGATGATGCACCTGTCGCGCTTCTCCGAAGAGCTGGTGCTGTGGACTAGCGCGCAGTTCCAGTTCATCGATCTGCCCGACCGTTTCTGCACCGGCAGCTCGATCATGCCGCAAAAGAAAAACCCGGACGTACCGGAGCTCGTGCGTGGCAAGACCGGCCGCGTATTCGGCGCGCTGATGGGCCTGTTGACCCTGATGAAAGGCCAGCCCCTGGCCTACAACAAGGACAACCAGGAAGACAAGGAACCGCTGTTCGACGCCGCCGATACCCTGCGCGACTCGCTGCGGGCCTTTGCCGACATGATTCCGGCGATCAAGCCCAAGCACGCGATGATGCGCGAAGCGGCCCTGCGCGGTTTCTCCACCGCCACCGACCTGGCCGACTACCTGGTGCGTCGCGGCCTGCCATTCCGTGATTGCCACGAAATCGTTGGTCATGCCGTGAAGTACGGCGTGGACAGCGGCAAGGACCTGGCGGAAATGAGCCTGGAAGAACTGCGCAAGTTCAGCGACCAGATCGATCAGGACGTGTTCGCCGTGCTGACCCTGGAAGGCTCGGTCAATGCCCGTAACCACATCGGCGGCACCGCGCCGGCGCAGGTGAAGGCTGCCGTCGCTCGCGGCCAGGCGTTGCTCGCCAGCCGCTAAATCGCCAAAAGCTTCGCGAGCAGGCTCGCTCCCACAGGGTTTACGCAATCTTGTGGGAGCGGGCTTGCCCGCGATGACTGACTTCAAAACCCCACAGAATTACTTCTTGGCAGCAATCATCGCCAAGAATGCCGGCATCGCGGCCTCCCGGTCTGCCGCCACGCGCTGCACGTTCGGGTTACCCCCCAACCGCTCCAGCAGTGCCTTGGCCTTCGGCATCTCGGCCAACAGATCGATGCCAAACAACTTCTTGGCGACCCCGCACGCCAGCGGCACGCTGAACAGGAAATACAAATCCGCCACGCTCAAGCTGTCGCCAGCCACGTAAGGGCTGAATTTGGCGTGCCGGCCCAGCGCCGCCATCCCCAGCAACAATTCGGCTTTGGTTTTTTCCTTGATCGCTTCCGGCAGGGTCATGCCGAAAAAAGCCTCGGGATAGCAGGCCCGGCCTGGCAATTCGATGTACAACTCGATTTCCCTGGCCAGTGCCAGCACCTGCGCGCGCTCGAACGGATCGCTCGGCAGCAGCGACGTGCCTTTCTGGCTTTGCTCGATGTATTCGAGGATCACGCTGGTTTCATTGATGAAGCCCTGCTCTACCTGCAGCACCGGGACCTTTCCGCGCGGGCTGATGGCCAGTGCCTCGGGGCTGGTGCCAGCATAAAACGGTACTTCTTCGAAAGGCAGTCCTTTTTCCAGCAGCGCCAGTTTGACCATGTTGTAGTAGTTACTGACGGAGAATCCATAAAGCTTGATCATCACAAAGCCTCCAGGCCATGCGGGGTGGGCGGTGCCTGTTTATAGAACGCTGCCGGGATTCTTGCCAGCAGCATCACGCGACTGAATGCGGGTAAACTGGCCACCTTTCCCTGAGGAGCCTGCCATGAGCGAGCCAACCGATATCGATAACGACGAAGAAGAGTTCGCCGAAAGCACCCTGATCCAGGCCATCGAAAACCAGATCGAAAGCGACAACCCGCCAGCGGCCAAGGCGACGTTCAACAAGCTGACGCTGGTGGGTTACGAGCGGGAAGAAATCCTCAACCTGATGGCTCACGTTTTGGCAGTGGAAATCGACGCGATCCTCGAAGAAGACCGCGCGTTCAACACCGAATGGTACGAAGCTGCGCTGCGCGCATTGCCCGAGTTGCCGCCGGAAAAGCAGTAAGCCCACGCCCTCCCTGTAGGAGCAGCCGGTCGACGCTCGATTGCTCGCGAAAAACCCGAGAGCGCCACGGGGCATCTGGTTTACGCGTCATCGTTGACGATCTTCGCGAGCAATCGAGCGTCGACCGGCTGCTCCTACAAAGAAAAAACCCTGTCGCGAGCACTGGACATGCCGGACAAGCGGGTTCACCTTAGGGGCGCTGTCGTCCAATTCCTAGAAAGTCTGGAGTCCTTATGTCGCTTACCCCTGAGTTGGTTGCCGAACTGGAAATCCTCGCACTCTTCAACCTGGACAGTTCCCAGGAAGGTTTGAAAATTCATCAGACCGCTGCCCCAAAAGCCATTGCCGCTGCCAAACGCCTATTTGAAAAAGATCTGATCGACCAGCCTGATGGCGGCTATCTGACCAGCCTGGGTCGTGACGCCGCGCAAAATGTGCAAACCGTGCTCACCATTCTGAGAGCCGAAGAAACAGCCTGAATTCCCCCGCATCGCCCACGGAAACCCTGCTGAAGGATTTCCGTGGGCGCATTTCGATGCCCGTTGTAGCCCGCGCGATAGAAATCTGACGCCAGAAATACAAAATCAGCTTAAAAGTCTCGTGACCCAGGCGCTAAACTCCCCCTCACCTGAGCCCCCACGTCCGAGCCCTGCGAGCCGGTTTGAGCTGACATGACGCGCACCCATGAAATCCGCCCCGATCTGGACGAGGGAATCGACCGCAAGGTTCTCAGCCAGCTGCGCGCACGCTTCCTGAAACTCAACGAAGGACGCATGGCTCGCGCCATGGAAGGGTTGTCTACCCGCCAGCAAGGGGTCCTGACCTTGCTGCCGCTGTTTTTCCACGTCAACCATCCGCTGTTGCCCGGCTACGTTTCTGGCAGTACGCCGGCCGGGCTGTCGAATTTCGAGCCGGATGCCAATGTCCTCGCTGAAGCCCAGCGCCTGACCCGCTCGTTTTCCTACAAGCCGCGCCACGGCAGTAACCCGCCGAGACCGATTCACGGACTGTTCCTGATGGGCAGCCTCGGCACCCTGGCGCAGGCCGACCAGAGCGACATGGATGTGTGGGTCTGCCATGGGCCGGACCTGACCGAGAACGAACTCGCCGAGCTGCGCAAAAAATGCCAGTTGTTGGAAGCCTGGGCCGCCAGCCAAGGCGCCGAAGCGCATTTTTTCCTGATCGACCCGAGCCGTTTCGTCCGTGGCGAGCGCGATACCCAGCTGAGTTCGGAAGATTGCGGCACCACCCAGCACTACCTGTTGCTGGACGAGTTTTACCGCACCGCGATCTGGCTCGCCGGGCGGACACCAATCTGGTGGCTGGTGCCGGTCTACGAAGAGTCGAGCTACGACCGTTACACCCACACCTTGATTTCCAAACGCTTCATCCGTGCCGATGAAACCATCGACCTCGGCAGCCTGGCCTACATCCCGCCCGGCGAATTTATCGGTGCCGGGCTCTGGCAGTTGTTCAAGGGCATCGAGTCGCCCTACAAGTCGGTACTCAAGCTGCTGCTGACCGAAGTTTACGCCAGTGAGCACCCCAGGGTTCATTGCCTGAGCCTGCGCTTCAAGCAAGCGGTGTTCGCCAACCGGCTCGACCTCGACGAACTGGATCCGTACGTCGTGGTGTACCGGCGCATCGAAGAATACCTGATCGCCCGCAACGAACCGGAACGGCTGGAGCTGGTACGTCGCGCGCTGTACCTGAAGGTCAATCGCAAACTCACCGGCAACAGCCGCACCCAGAGCTGGCAGCGCTCTTTGCTCGAACGCCTGGCCCACGAATGGCACTGGGACCAGCGCCAACTGGCCCTGCTCGACAGCCGCAGCCAGTGGAAAGTCCGCCAGGTCAGCTCCGAGCGGCGTGCACTGGTCAACGAGCTGAACTACAGCTACCGCTTCCTCACCCAGTTTGCCCGTCACGAACAAACGGCCAGCCGCATCAACAAGCGCGACCTGAGTGTCCTCGGCCGTCGTCTGTACGCCGCTTTCGAGCGCAAGGCCGGCAAAGTCGAATTCATCAACCCCGGCATCGCCCCGGACCTCGCTGAAGACACCCTGACGCTGGTGTACGCCCCGAACAAGAAAGAACCGGGGCAAGGCCAGTGGGGCTTGTACAACGGCAGCCTGACGGCACTGGAGTGGGAGCATTTCGCGCCGATCAAACGCAGCCGTCACTTGCTCGAACTGCTGACCTGGTGCCACCGCAATGTCGTAATCGACAGCAGTACCCGTCTGGCCTTGCACCCCGGCACCAGCGACTTGAGCGAATTCGAACTGTTCAACTTGCTCGGCAGCCTGCAACAGACCATCGCCCTGCCCTTGCCCACCGTCGCCGAGGAACCTCTGTTGCGCGCCAGCGTGCCGAGTGAAGTGCTGATCCTGGTGAATGTCGGCATCGATCCGCTCAAGCATCATCGCGACCTGAACATCCTCATGACCACCGAGCGCACCGACTCCCTGAGCTACGCCGGTGTCCGGGAAAATCTGGTGCTGACCCTTGACCAGGTCACGCTCAATAGCTGGAACGAAGTGCTGGTCGGCCGCTACCACGGCCCCCACGCCCTGCTCGACTGTATCCGCGATTACCTCAACAACCTGCCGGCCGGGCCACAACAGCCGAAGCTGAGGGTGCGTTGCTTCTGCCATAACCGCGCGCAGTTCATTGCCCAACGGGTCGAGGAAATCCTCGATACCGCGCAGAACCTGCTGCTGAGCCGGCTCAATCATCGCTACCTGATCCAGGTCCAGCAGCACTACCACGTGCTGGAGTTGGTGCCGGGCCAGGTCCAGCACATCGCGCTGGCCACTCTGCCAGCGTTGATCGATTACCTGGGCGAGGAAGTGGCGAGTTACAGCCCACTTCACCTGGACCCAAAGGCACTGGAAGACCACGACCTCGCGCTATTCCTGCCAACGGGCCAGCCGGACTGCATTCAAGTGTTCTACCGGGTTATCGAAGATCAGGCTGATCTGTACGTGCTCGATGAGTTCAATGCCCTGTGGCAGCAACGCCTGCCCTGGCACGATGAGCAAAGCCTGCTGGTGCCGCTGCAGCGTTTCCTGCAATCGATCCAGTACCGCCGTGATGCCCTGCTGCCGATGGACGCGACCCACCCCTCAAGCCTCGACACCCTGTATTGCCAGTTGCTGCCGTCAGGTCCTGGCCGGGCGCGCCGCATCGAAGCCCGGCCGGAGCCGCAGACGCCGGTGAACAAGCCGTTCTACGACGTGCAGGCGATCGTCGGCAAAGCCGCACCGGGTCAGGTGCAGGTGACGTTGTATTGCAATCAACGGGAGTTTTCCGAACTGGAACATGGCGACCAGCTGTTCCGCGTGGTCGCCCGAGAAATCGTCGGGCAGCGCCGGGAAACCGAACGCTACCGCTGCTACATCACCGACCTCGACCTGTCAGGCCTGCTGGGCGAAGGCCAGAGTTCCACCCATCTGTACCTGCGCTACAAAGCCGACCTGGAGTACGCGTTGAACGAGGCGCTCGATCAGGTCTGAGGGATGTCACTCCGGGAACGCGCCGCCATTGGCCGGCTGCGATTCAACTTCCAGCAGCGTCAGCTTCAGGGTCTTGCCGCCCGGAGCTGGCCAATCGATGTGCTGGCCAACCTTCAGGCCGAGCAGCGCGCTGCCCACCGGCGCCAGGATCGAGACCTTGCCTTCGTCGGCGTTCGCATCCTTGGGGTACACCAGGGTCAGGTGGTAGTCCTTGCCACTGCCTTCTTCGCGGCAATGCACTCGGGAATTCATGGTCACGACATCCGCCGGCACTTCATCGTGGCCGACCAGGGTATCGGCGCGATCCAGTTCGGTTTGCAACGCAATAACGCCCGGCAGCGTGTCGTCCAGGCTGTCGATCAGACGCTCCAGACGCTGGACGTCCAGACGGGTAAGGGTGATGGAAGGTGCGGTCATGGTCTGGGCAGACTCCTTTCTTCTGCACGAAAAAAGCAAAACCCCGCCAGAAAAAGGCGGGGTTTTCATCAGCCTCGGTGGGTTGAGGCGTTTCCGGACACTATCACAGCTCAAAAAATATACAAGCCGCCACTCGGCGGCGTAGGAGCTGCCGTAGGCTGCGATCTTTTGATCTTGTTCTTCGGCAATCTTCAGAGCTGCCAAAAGATCGCAGCCTTCGGCAGCTCCTACAGAGTGTCGGCCTTGCGATTCGCCGCCTGCTCGCAGATCACCCGCCGACGCTGATCATCGGCCGAACGCCACTCACGAATATCTTCGACATGACGGAAGCAGCCCAGGCAGACTTTCTGCTCGTCCAGCCGGCACACACCGCTGCAGGGCGATGGCACCGCTTGGCTGACGTTGCTGTAGAGCGGCTTGGGCGCACGGACAGGCGCAGGCTGGGTCACGATCTCACAGACCTTCGAAATCGAGCTCGACACCGGCCTGCTGCTGGACGATACGCTCAAGCATTTCACCCAACTGCTCTTCGCTCTTGTCACACATCCAGCGCTCGCTTTCTTCGTCGTAGTCGAAGTGGAAACCACCGGACACCGCCGCCAGCCACAGCTGACGCAGCGGCTCCTGGCGACTGAAGATCAACTGGCTGCCGTTCTCGAACTTGACGGTCAGCACACCGGCCGAGCTTTCGAGGTCGATATCCAGGTCGCTCTCGTCAAAGATGTCCTCCAGGGTTTGCTGGGTGGCATCGACAAGGTCATGGAAACGCGCTTCGGACAAACTCATTACGGCAACCTCAAAAAGTGTCTGATCAGGCTCAAGCGCCGCAAGATACGACCGAGCCCCGTCGATTGCAAAGGATAACGACCAGTAGCTTACCTGTGGGAGCGGGCTTGCTCGCGATGGCGGCCTCACATTCAACATTGATGCGCCTATTATGGCCTCATCGCGGGCAAGCCCGCTCCCATAGGGTTCGATGTGCTTGCGGCCAAGCCCCGCCGGACGGGCGGTCCGTTGCATAGGCAAGCTGCCGGGTGGCCGGTATACTCTGGCGCAATTAATGCATTTTCAAGGATTTCGCCATGAAGCGCCTGATCTCTTCCTTTGCTGCGCTCCTCGCGGTTGCCTGTCTTGTGTCGGCCTGCGGTCAAAAAGGCCCGCTGTACCTGCCCGATGCAGACCAGGACCCTGTCGAGCAAGCCAAGTCGTCGCAGCAGCAGCCTGCTTCCAAAGCACACAAGCACGACGTCTACCAATAATAAGGGAACCTCATGGACGCTTTTAACTACCGTGACGGTGAACTGTTCGCGGAAGGTATTGCCCTGTCTGCCATCGCCGAGCGCTTTGGTACACCGACCTACGTTTACTCGCGCGCGCACATCGAAGCCCAATACCTGGCTTTCGCCGATGCACTGGCCGGCATGCCGCACCTGGTGTGCTTTGCTGTAAAGGCCAACTCCAACCTGGGTGTACTGAATGTCCTGGCGCGCCTGGGCGCCGGTTTCGACATCGTCTCCCGTGGCGAACTGGAACGTGTACTGGCCGCTGGCGGCAGCGCCGACAAGATCGTGTTCTCCGGCGTCGGCAAGACCCGTGACGACATGCGTCGCGCCCTGGAAGTCGGCGTGCACTGCTTCAACGTCGAATCCACCGACGAGCTGGAACGCCTGCAAGTGGTCGCCGCCGAACTGGGCGTTCGCGCGCCGATTTCGCTGCGCGTGAACCCGGACGTCGATGCCGGCACCCACCCGTACATTTCCACCGGTCTCAAAGAGAACAAGTTCGGCATCGCCATCGCCGACGCCGAAGACGTGTACGTGCGTGCCGCGCAGCTGCCGAACCTGGAAGTGGTCGGCGTCGATTGCCACATCGGCTCGCAACTGACCACCCTGCCGCCGTTCATCGACGCTCTCGACCGCCTGCTGGGCCTGGTCGATCGCCTCGGCGATTGCGGCATCTACCTGCGCCACATCGATCTCGGTGGCGGCCTGGGCGTGCGATACAAGGACGAGGAGCCGCCACTGGCTGCCGACTACATCAAGGCCGTGCGCGAGCGTCTCGACGGTCGTGACCTGGCGCTGGTGTTCGAGCCAGGCCGCTTCATCGTCGCCAACGCCGGTGTATTGCTGACCCAGGTCGAATACCTCAAGCACACCGAGCACAAAGACTTCGCCATCGTCGACGCCGCCATGAACGATCTGATCCGCCCGGCGCTGTATCAAGCCTGGATGGACGTCACTGCCGTGCGCCCGCGCACCTCCGCTGCCCGCGCCTACGACATCGTCGGCCCGATCTGCGAGACCGGCGACTTCCTGGCCAAGGATCGTCAGCTGGCGCTGGAAGAAGGCGACCTGCTGGCCGTGCATTCGGCCGGTGCCTACGGGTTTGTCATGAGTTCCAACTACAACACCCGCGGCCGTACCGCAGAAGTGTTGGTGGACGGTGATCAGGCATTTGAAGTGCGTCGCCGTGAAACGGTAGCCGAGTTGTTTGCTGGCGAAAGCCTGCTGCCGGAGTAAAACCATGCTGCTGCGTTTTACCAAGATGCACGGCCTGGGCAATGATTTCATGGTCCTCGACCTGGTCAGCCAGCACGCGCACATTCTGCCCAAGCATGCCAAGCAATGGGGCGACCGGCACACCGGCATCGGTTTCGACCAGTTGTTGATCGTTGAAGCGCCGAGCAATCCGGACGTGGATTTCCGCTATCGGATCTTCAACTCCGACGGCTCCGAAGTGGAGCAGTGCGGCAACGGTGCGCGCTGCTTCGCCCGTTTCGTGCTCGACAAGCGCCTGACCGCAAAGCGGCAGATCCGCGTCGAGACCAAGAGCGGTATCATCGAGCTCGACGTGCGTAACGACGGCCAGATCAGTGTCAACATGGGCGCCCCACGCCTGGTGCCGGCGGATATTCCGTTCCAGGCGCCGGAGCAGGCCAAGAGTTATCAGGTCGACGTCGACGGCACCCCGGTCGATCTGGCCGCCGTGTCCATGGGCAACCCCCATGCCGTGCTGCGGGTTAGCGATATCAACAACGCGCCGGTGCATGAGCTGGGCCCGAAAATCGAACATCACCCGCGCTTCCCGGCACGGGTCAATGTCGGTTTTCTCCAGGTCATCGACCGGAGCCGCGCGCAGTTGCGCGTCTGGGAGCGTGGAGCCGGGGAAACCCAGGCTTGCGGAACCGGCGCCTGTGCCGCTGCAGTGGCCGCGATCAGCCAGGGGTGGATGGATTCGCCGCTATTGATCGACCTGCCTGGCGGGCGTTTGTCCATTGAATGGGCAGGCCCTGGCCAACCGGTGATGATGACCGGCCCGGCAGTGCGCGTATATGAAGGACAAGTGCGTCTTTGAGTGAGCGAAATCCATGACCGACAAGCCTCCGGTACCCGCACGACAAGCTGACGAATCACCGTCCGAAAGCCTGGAGGCGGCGGCTGTAGCCGCGTACCTGGAGGCTCATCCGGACTTCTTCGTCGAGCATGAAGAACTGCTCCCGTCCCTGCGCATCCCCCATCGGCGCGGCGATACCGTGTCGCTGGTGGAGCGTCAGATGACCATCCTGCGCGACCGCAACATTGAACTGCGTCATCGTCTGTCGCATTTGATGGACGTGGCCCGGGACAACGACCGGCTGTTCGAGAAGACCCGTCGCCTGATCCTGGCGCTGATGGATGCCGCCAGCCTGGAAGACGTAGTGATGTGCGTCGAAGACAGCCTGCGCCAGGAATTCCAGGTGCCCTTCGTCAGCCTCATCCTGCTCGGCGACAACGCCATGCCGGTGGGCCGTTGGGTCACCCACGCCGAAGCACAAGTGGCCATCGGCGGTTTGCTCTCGGAAGACAAAAGCGTCAGCGGCAGCCTGCGCGAGCATGAACTGGACTTCCTGTTCGGCGAAGAACAGCGCAAGCAGATCGGTTCCACCGCCGTCGTCGCCATCAGCCACCAGGGCATCCACGGCATCCTGGCCATTGCCAGCCGTGATCCGCAGCACTACAAAAGCTCGGTGGGCACCTTGTTCCTGAGCTACATCGCTGAAGTCATGGGTCGCGTGCTGCCACGGGTCAACAACTCCCTGCGCTCGGTACGCTGAACATGGAACGGCAACTGGACGCTTACTGCGAACACCTGCGCAGTGAGCGGCAGGTGTCGCCGCACACGCTGTCGGCCTACCGCCGCGACCTCGATAAAGTGCTGGGCTGGTGCGTCAAACAGAATATCGGCAGCTGGACGGCGCTGGACATCCAGCGCCTGCGTAGCCTGGTTGCCCGCCTGCACGCCCAGGGTCAATCGTCCCGCAGCCTGGCGAGATTGCTGTCGGCCGTTCGCGGGCTCTATCACTACCTGAACCGCGAAGGCCTGTGCGATCACGACCCGGCCAATGGCCTCGCACCGCCCAAAGGCGAACGCCGCCTGCCGAAAACCCTCGATACCGACCGCGCCCTGCAACTGCTGGAAGGTGGTGTGGAGGATGACTTTCTGGCTCGCCGGGACCAGGCGATACTCGAACTGTTCTATTCCTCCGGCTTGCGGCTGTCGGAGCTGACGGGGCTCAATCTCGATCAGCTCGACCTGGCTGACGGCATGGTCCAGGTGCTCGGTAAAGGCAGTAAGACCCGCCTGCTGCCGGTAGGAAAAAAGGCCCGCGAGGCCCTGGAGCAGTGGCTGCCATTGAGAGCCATGACCAACTCGGCAGACGATGCGGTGTTTGTCAGCCAGCAAGGCCGCCGCCTCGGCCCCCGGGCGATCCAGGTGCGGGTCAAGGCTGCCGGCGAGCGCGAACTGGGGCAGAACCTGCATCCGCACATGCTGCGGCACTCCTTTGCCAGCCATTTGCTGGAATCCTCCCAGGACCTGCGGGCAGTGCAGGAACTGCTCGGCCACTCGGACATCAAGACCACGCAGATCTACACCCACCTGGACTTCCAGCATCTGGCCACGGTCTACGACAGCGCCCACCCACGGGCCAAACGCATTAAGGGCGACGATTCATGAGCATTCAGTTGATCACCTTCGACCTCGACGACACCCTGTGGGACACCGCCCCGGTAATCGTCAGCGCCGAAGCCGTTTTGCGTGAATGGTTGACCGAGCACGCCCCCAACCTTGGGGCTGTGCCGGTGGAGCATCTGTGGGCCATTCGCGAGCGCGTATTGAGCAACGAGCCTGGCCTCAAGCACCGCATCAGCGCCCTGCGTCGGCGGGTGCTGTTCCATGCACTGGAAGAGTCCGGTTATGGGCATGACGAAGCCTCGGACCTGGCGGACAAGAGCTTTGAAGTGTTCCTGCATGCCCGGCATCAGATCGAAGTGTTTCCAGAGGTCGAACCGACCCTGGAAATCCTCGCCAATCATTACACCCTCGGCGTGGTCACCAATGGCAACGCCGATGTGCGCCGGCTGGGCCTGGCGGATTACTTCAAGTTTGCGCTGTGCGCCGAAGACATCGGCATCGCCAAACCCGACGCACGATTGTTCCAGGAGGCCTTGCAGCGCGGTGGCGCGACCGCTGAATCGGCGGTGCACATTGGCGATCATCCGGGCGATGACATTGCCGGTGCGCAGCAGGCGGGAATGCGGGCAATCTGGTTCAACCCGGCGGGCAAGGCCTGGGAAGCCGACCGCTTGCCCGATGCGGAGATTCGCAGCCTGACCGATTTGCCGGCATTGCTGGCGCGGTGGAATTCGGTGTCGGCCTGACGAAAAAACCTGTGGGAGCGAGCTTGCTCGCGATAGCGGACTGACAGTCACCATGTCGGCGTCTGGTCTACTGCCATCGCGAGCAAGCTCGCTCCCACAGGGATCACCACAGGTTTCATATTTTTTGTATCAGGCATGAAAAAGCCCGCAGCGACGGCGGGCTTTTTCAGCAAGCGGGTAGCAGGCTCAGATAGGCCGGCTGCCGTACTTGTTATCAGGCTTCTTGGGCGGATCGGCGACCACATTGGCCTCCACTTCCTGCACCTTGCCACCCTTGGCCAAAAACTCCTCCATGGCCCGCGCGAGAGCATCGCGTTCCTTGTTCTTGGCTTCGACACTCGGCAGCTCATCGACCGATACCGCTGCCTTGGCCTTGCCTTTGGCGGCCGGAACCGGCGCATCACCACCGTCGTCTTCAGCGACGTCTTCCGCCGCTGCTTCCAGACCTTCTTCGGTTTCGTCGTCGTCGCCTACTTCGAGGTCGTCGTTTTCCAGATCATCGTCGCTCATGTTCTACCTCATGACTTGCGAAAAGCAGATTAGTTATAGCCCAGCTTTGCCCTCTGTCGAAGGCTGCAGGAAAAAATTCAACAGCCGCTGCTGACCAGCGGCTATGCCTCTTCACCGTGTACGGTGGCGAGGACTTTACGGGCACCGCCATGATCACGGTGCTCGCCCAGGTAAACGCCTTGCCAGGTTCCCAACGCCAACCGGCCTGCCGCAATCGGCAAACTGAGCTGACAGCCAAGCACGCTGGCCTTGAAGTGCGCCGGGAGGTCGTCCAGGCCTTCGTCGTTATGCTCATAGCCGTCTGTTCCTTGTGGGATCAGACGATTGAAAAATCGTTCGAAGTCGCGACGTACCGCCGGATCGGCGTTCTCGTTGATGGTCAACGACGCCGAGGTATGCTGCAGCCACAAATGCAACAGACCGACCCGACACGCCTTGAGTTCAGGCAGGCCGGCGAGTAACTCGTCCGTTACCAGATGAAAGCCCCGAGGCCTCGCCCGCAAGGTAATCAGAGTCTGTTGCCACATACAGTTCTCCGCACGTTCGGGGCGCATTCTAGCGCGCTCTGGGAAAAAACAAAGGCCCTAATATTCCTTCAATCCTGTAAGCCTTTGGCCGCACAAAAACACCCGACGTAAACATCGTAAAACCTGTAGGAAAAAACCTTTCAGCTCAGCCTTCAATGACAAATTCCAGACAAAAAAATGCCCGGCAAGCCGGGCAGGTTTTTTATGCGCTTGCTTACAAGTTGTAGCCGCGTTCGTTGTGAAGCGCCAGATCGATGCCGACCGCTTCTTCTTCTTCGTTGATACGCAGGCCCATGACCGCATCCAGCACCTTGAGGATGATGTATGTAGCGATCGCGGTGTAGATCACCGTGAAGCCCACGCCTTTGCACTGAATCCACACTTGTGCGGCAATGTCGGTCACGGTGCCGAAGCCACCCATGGACGGAGCAGCAAACACACCGGTCAGGATTGCGCCAAGGATACCGCCGATACCGTGCACGCCGAAGGCGTCCAGGGAATCGTCATAGCCGAGCTTGCGCTTGAGGGTGGTGGCGCAGAAGAAGCACACCACACCAGCTGCCAGACCGATTACCAGCGCGCCCATCGGGCCAACGGTGCCGGCAGCCGGGGTGATTGCCACCAGACCGGCAACCACGCCCGAAGCGATGCCCAGTGCACTAGGCTTGCCGTGGGTGAGCCACTCGGCAAACATCCAGCCCAGTGCAGCAGCAGCGGTAGCGATTTGAGTCACCAGCATCGCCATGCCGGCGGTGCCGTTGGCCGCAGCGGCGGAACCGGCGTTGAAACCGAACCAGCCGACCCACAGCATGGCCGCGCCCATCAGGGTGTAACCGAGGTTGTGCGGCGCCATCGGCGTGGTCGGGAAGCCTTTACGCTTGCCCAGCACCAGGCAGGCAACCAGACCTGCTACACCGGCGTTGATGTGCACCACGGTGCCGCCAGCGAAATCGAGCACGCCCCAGTCCCACATCAGGCCACCGTTGCCGGACCAGACCATGTGCGCGATCGGCGCATACACCAGGGTGAACCAGATGCCCATGAACACCAGCATCGCGGAGAACTTCATCCGCTCGGCGAACGCACCGACGATCAGCGCCGGGGTGATGATCGCGAAGGTCATCTGGAAGGTGACGAACACCGCCTCAGGGAACAGCGCCGCAGGGCCGGTCAGGCTGGCTGGCGTTATGCCGGCGAGGAATGCCTTGCCCATGCCGCCGAAGAACGAGTTGAAGTTGACGACGCCCTGCTCCATGCCCGTGGTGTCGAACGCGATGCTGTAGCCATAAATGACCCACAGGACGCTGATCAGACCGGTAATGGCGAAGCACTGCATCATCACGGAAAGAATGTTTTTCGACCGGACCATGCCGCCGTAGAACAGCGCGAGGCCGGGAATGGTCATGAACAGCACCAAGGCTGTCGAGGTCATCATCCAGGCGGTGTCGCCGGAGTTGAGGACTGGGGCCGCCACTTCGTCTGCCGCCAGAGCAAGGCTGGGCATTACGATGGACAACAGGGCTCCTAGCCCTGCGAATTTACGCAGAGTCATATTGTTTTCTCCTGGGGCGTTGGGTTTGTGGCGGCTTAGATTGCGTCGGTATCGGTTTCGCCGGTACGGATGCGAATCGCCTGCTCCAGATTGACCACGAAGATCTTGCCGTCACCGATCTTGCCGGTGTTGGCCGCCTTGGTGATGGCCTCGATTACCCGGTCCAGATCCTTGTCGTCGATGGCGACGTCGATCTTCACCTTGGGCAGGAAATCGACCACGTATTCCGCGCCGCGATACAGCTCGGTGTGACCCTTCTGCCGACCAAAGCCTTTGACTTCAGTGACGGTAATGCCCTGCACGCCGATCTCGGACAGCGACTCGCGTACGTCGTCCAGCTTGAACGGCTTGATGATGGCAGTGACTAGCTTCATGAAAACTCTCTCCCGAATTGGTGGACTTGCCCCAGGAAAACAAACCCGACTCAAGTCTAAGCGCAGTGCCTGGCTTTGTAACGCATCGTCGGCCTTACCTGCCCGTTCGACGCCAGCTAACCGCTCCTGACGAAGCACTCCCCGTGTTTCGCTTGGCGCACTGCATTCGTCACAGCGACTGCATCAGTGCATGGGTCACCAGCATCTAAGCAGAAACCTTGCCATCTCCACAAAACTCATAGTTTTCAATCTTTTGCTGGCAGATGTCTGCCATATCGCAACAACACTCGCCTGGTTACGCACAATAACGGTGCGACGCCGTCCGTCCCCATGCGCGAAAAGCGTGCGCCCTTCGCCTGCGCAAATGACTATAGACACTGCGTGATACACTGCCCGTCATTGTTTCCAGGACATTGCCCATGCTCGCGCCAAAAGACTTCCTCGACGCCCTGACCGGCACCGCCTCCCGTCTCTTCAGCGGCGACACGCCTCTGCCGAAAGCTGAAATCGAAAGCCAGTTCAAAATGTTGCTGCAGAGCGGCTTCAGCAAACTGGATCTGGTGAGTAGGGAAGAATTCGATAGCCAGATGGTTGTATTGGCGCGCACCCGGGCGCGGTTGGAGAGCCTTGAGGTGAAGGTGGCTGAGCTGGAAGCGAAGCTGAATCCGCCAACCGAATAAATTCTGATGTGAAATGCAGTCCCCTTGTGGGAGCGAGCCTGCTCGCGATTGAAGGTCGGAACGACCTTGCGCTTCACCTGTAGGAGCTGCCGCAGGCTGCGATCTTTTGATCTCAAGCCCCGCAACAATCCCGGCAAAGTCCTACAAAGTTCTCATCCGCCGTCCGATTGCTCCGCAGATCTCCGGTTCCTAAGCTCACCCTCAGCTGAATGTTCAGCACTGGGTTTGGCGACCCGGAAGCTAAAGGAGCATGACGACCATCGACGCAAGTCATGGCGGTTGTGCGTGGGAGATCTCCGGGTCTGCCGGGTTCCTTTTGCTCCGGTTCGCCAACCCGCGTACAACTGCCACCTAATTGTTTGGCGACAATTGCCGGCAGCCCTTAAGCAAAAGGAGCCGTATCAATGAATCGAGATGATGCTTACCTGATTCCGCAAGTCTTCACCCGCCACAAACTCCAACTACACGCCCTCCTAATACAAAACCAACCCTGGTTCAGCGCCCGCGACCTGGGCCGCCTCCTTCGCCTCTATATCGACGAGCGCACCGTCCGAAAACTCGATGCAGACCAACACCAAATCGCCCGAACATTCATCCACGGCAGCATCGAAAACACCCTGCTGATCAGCGAATCCGGCGTCTACGCCTTGCTGGTCTATCACTACTGCCCCGAATACCGAGCCTTACGCGAATGGCTCACCCACGAAGTTGTTCCCGCCCTGCGAGATGCCCAATACCCCACCACAACCGAACGCCCGCAACTGAGCCTGCTCAACTGGCCGGAAATGTCGTTGAGCCTGCTGCACTGGAACAACCAGCCATGGATTCGGTTGCAGGATGTGCCGCAGATGATGACAGAGCAGGATCAGGCAAGACGCCCGGTAAAACCGTGGTGGAAGCGGGCTTCACTCGTCTTGCAGTCGCTTTGAATATTTAACGTTCAACCACGCTCGATCCGGGCTGAGCGCAACTCGTAGATCGATTGCAGATTCAGCCAGAACTCGGGCGTGGTGTTCAGGTTCATGGATAGCTTCTTCGCCAGACCAGCATTGACACTGATCTGCTGACTCACCACCCCGCTTACTTCCGCCTCAGGCTCATTCAGCAAACGAGCCAAGCCCTCGATTGTAATGCCCAGCGGCGTCAAAAATTCCTCGCTGAGAATTTCGCCAGGATGAATCGGGCGCACCCCATTCCTGTTCATTCACGCCTCCCAAGGTTGCATTCAGCGAGATAATAAGCAGCAACCTTCATCCGGCAAGACCATCCACGCTCTTTCACCGACGTCCTTCATCTTTCTCGGCACGGTCCTACAAAAAGCGGCGCTCCGGCCTGATTTATCAGTCCTCACCCTTTTCTTTACGCTTTTCGCCTTGTTACTCGATAGACACTAGCAATGAGAAGAAAAGGAAAAGGCACCGAACTTCGAAACCAGACTTACAAATCAGATGCACGAAAGCTCGCATATAAAATGTTCGTCAAGGACTGTAAATCTCGGGCCAGGAAACTCAACACCGAGGCGGTTAGGTTCGACCCAATAACTCCAGCTGCGATTACTGCCTGCCTCCCATGGTTGGAAGCAGCACTCTTCCCATGGGAAAGCGTGCCGAACTGGAAGTGCAAAGATGCCAAGGGACTGGATTTGGCCATCTGGTACGAACAGAAACTATGTGGTCTGTGTTATGCCACTCCGCGTAAAAGCGCTATTTGCATAAAGATCATTCTTTTGCAGGGTCACCCAGACAGGTCTCATCCTCTTCGTGGCTTGATCGCCCCGATGGCACTGCTGGCTACAGATACCTATGCACGAATGCTGGGGTGCAAAGAAATAGAGATTCAGGATCCTGGCCCAAATGTCGTCCCCTACTACCAGAGCCTCGGATTCAGCTTCGACCAGAACAATCGACTTGTCATTTACCTGGACGATTAATAGTATCGATCTCACTCCCAGGCACAGGAGGTGTCCATGATTCACAGAAAGCGCAAAGCCAAGCTTTTACTCATCATTCAATATCATGCTGAAGCACTTCGGCTAGGCGGCAAGATTTCAGCCAATCAACAACGATTTCTTGATGTCGCTGCGGCTCACGGCAAAGACCTTGAACCTCCGGGCTTACTTGCCGGTAAAAGAGCCTGAAACCGCCTACCAAAGAACCGCCTGAATGGCGGTTCTTTCTGCCCGCCCGTCCGGCGATGGCTCGCAACATCCTGCGAAAATTCACCTTCTCTCACGCCACGCGAAATGCTCATCTCCTGACTACCCTTGAAAAACCGCAGGAAGCGGCTCCCCGTAATTTCAAGGAACGACCATGTCCCTCTCCATCGTCCACAGCCGCGCCCAGATTGGCGTGGATGCGCCCGCCGTTACCGTCGAAGTCCATCTGGCCAACGGTCTGCCCTCGCTGACGATGGTCGGCCTGCCCGAAGCGGCGGTGAAGGAAAGCAAGGACCGGGTGCGTAGCGCGATCATCAATTCGGGGCTGCAATTTCCGGCGCGTCGGATCACGCTGAATCTGGCGCCAGCGGACTTGCCCAAGGATGGCGGGCGGTTCGATCTGGCGATTGCCTTGGGGATTCTCTCGGCCAGTGTGCAGGTGCCGACCCTGACACTGGATGACGTGGAGTGCCTGGGAGAGTTGGCGCTGTCAGGTGCGGTGCGGGCGGTTCGCGGGGTGTTGCCGGCGGCGCTGGCGGCACGCAAGGCCGGGCGTATGCTGGTAGTCCCGCGAGCGAATGCCGAGGAGGCATGCCTGGCGTCGGGGTTGAAGGTGATTGCGGTGGATCATCTGCTTCAAGCGGTCGCGCATTTCAATGGCCACACGCCCATCGAACCCTACGCCTCCAACGGTTTGCTCTACGCCAGCAAACCCTACCCAGACTTGAATGAAGTTCAGGGGCAACTTGCGGCCAAGCGAGCCTTGCTGATTGCGGCGGCGGGGGCTCATAACCTGTTGTTCAGCGGGCCGCCGGGGACGGGAAAAACGTTGTTGGCGAGTCGTCTGCCGGGGCTGTTACCGCCATTGGCCGAGAGCGAAGCGCTGGAAGTCGCAGCGATTCAATCGGTCGCCAGCTGTGTGCCACTGAGCCATTGGCCACAGCGCCCCTTCCGACAACCACACCATTCCGCCTCAGGACCGGCACTGGTGGGCGGTGGCTCGAAACCACAACCGGGCGAAATCACCCTCGCTCACCATGGCGTGCTGTTCCTCGATGAACTCCCGGAATTTGATCGCAAGGTATTGGAGGTGTTGAGAGAGCCACTGGAATCCGGCCACATCGTGATTTCCCGTGCCAAGGACCGCGTACGCTTCCCGGCGCGCTTTCAACTGGTCGCCGCGATGAATCCCTGCCCCTGTGGATATCTTGGCGAACCGAGTGGCCGTTGTTCCTGTACGCCGGACATGGTTCAGCGCTATCGCAACAAACTGTCGGGGCCACTGCTGGATCGTATTGATCTGCACCTGACGGTTGCTCGCGAAGCCACGGCATTGAATCCTGCGTTAAAACCCGGCGACGACACTGCCACCGCCGCCGAGTTGGTTGCCGACGCACGAGAACGGCAACAAAAGCGCCAAGGCTGTGCCAATGCCTTTCTCGACTTGCCGGGCCTGCGCAGACACTGCAAGTTATCCACAACAGACGAAACCTGGCTGGAGACGGCGTGTGAACGACTGACCTTGTCACTGCGAGCGGCCCATCGACTGCTCAAAGTAGCGCGCACTCTTGCGGACCTTGAACAAGTCGATGAGATCAGACGCGAGCACTTGGCCGAAGCGCTGCAATATCGGCCAACAAGCCAGTAGCTCAAATTTGTAAGTATTTTTTTGAGAAAAACGTCATTCCCAAGTGTTTTTTTCGACCAGTAAGCGGTTTTTCGGAAAGATGGCGAAAATCAACCCTTGGTAAGGTCAACCAACGGCGTCTGCCGCACCTCAGTCTCCCGCCCACCTTGAATCTCGCTCACCTGCTTCAACGCCTTATCCACAGCGGTCTTATCCGCCAGCAAGCCGTAGCTGATGCGGAACTGCTTTTGCTCCTTCGGCCCAATCATTGGCACCAGGTTCAGTGGCCGTTGATACCGGCGGTTGTAGGAAAAACTCGTGCCTGGCTCCAGCCCCGTGACATAGCCCTGCCCTTGGGTATCGGTGTTTTTCCACAGCGAGAACACGGGCAGTGTTTGAGTGTTGAAACCGACCGAAACGCCCAGGCTTCCGGCCTTGTTATGCAGGACGGTCAATGTATCGCCCTTGGCATCGGCGTACGGCACTACGTTGTAAACCGTTTCGTCGTAGTCCTTGGTCGGTGCGCGGTAGGTTTGCCAGTCCGGCAAATCGCTTTTGGCTTTATCGTTGAACGGCGACACCTGTTTCACCGGCGCAACGAAGCGGGCGCCCTGCTCCAGGAATGGGGTGCTGAAGTTGCTGTGATACAGCGCCTGGTATTCCTTTGGATAGTCGCCGTTGTTGGTCAGGGTGTCGTTGAGGGCGAACGCTACGCTGCCGGGCTCGGTGACCAGTTCGGTCGCGACCGAGAAGTCGACTTTCTTGAAAGCCTGCTCTTTCAGCTCGCCGCGCAGGCTGATGGCGTACGGTGGTTTTTCATCGATGTGCAGGGTGACTTTGTTGGCCGGGATATTGGCAGCGCGACCGTGCAGGGTCAGCAGTTCGCCGTTGTCGATGCCGGGATGGCCGACCCATTCGTAGCCGCAGCGGGTGACCAGTTCATTGAAGCCTTCCAGCCAGCCCAGGCCACCACGGCCGTTGAGCTCTATGAAGGACGGATTGACCACTTCCTTGACTGGCGAATCCCAACCCATGCGCACGTTACCGACCGAGGCCTGCAGGACGTTCATGCCGCGAGTTGGAACTACCGAAAGTTTCATCGTGCCGTTATCGATGTCGACGATGCTGACGCCTTCCTGCCGACCGCCGTGCAAGGTGCGCAGGGTCACGCTGAAAGGTTTGTCGATTTTTACGCCGAGTTGCTGGCTGGTGATTTGCCAGTTCTGGGCGGCTTTGTCGGTGTCGAGCAGGACGTAATCCCAGGCTAGGGCTTGGGAGGCAGCGGACAGTGCGCTGAGGGCAACGAAGAGTTTGAGTGGGGTCATGGCAATAGCCTTTCTTGGAGTTGTGCCATTTTTATAGACCTGATGAAACGTTTCAGCAAGCATAAAAGTCGAGACATCGGTGGCTTCATCGTTCAGCTCAGATGCACGACATCCGGCAATTCCATGGACCGGACTTCGTTTTGCAGAAAGTCACTGAGCCGGCGCATGCGTTCGCCGCCGGGCCGGGTTTTCGGCCATACCAGGTAATAACACTCGCCACTGGCGACGGCGGTTGGCCACGGCAAACTCAGGCGTCCCTGGGCCACATCCTCCGCCACCATCAGCAAATCGCCCATGGACACGCCATAACCCCGCGCGGCGGCGATCATGCCCAGTTCCAGGGTATCGAACACCTGTCCGCCCTTGAGCGACACCTGATCGGCCAGTCCCATGCGTTCCAGCCAGTTGCGCCAGTCGCGGCGGTCCGGCGTCGGGTGCAGCAACTCGGTGTTGGCCAGACGCTCGACATCCCAGGGCTGGTCGCCCCGCAGGTTGGGCGCCCCGACCGGGATCAATTCCTCGGGGAACAGGTAACTCGCCTCCCAGTCCGGCGGAAAATGTCCGTTACCCAGCAGCACCGCACAGTCGAACGGCTCGTCGTTGAAGTCCACCGAATCGATGTCCATCCACGCACTGGTCAGTTGCACTTCGTTACCCGGTTGCAGATGACGGAAGCGACTGAGGCGCGCCAGCAACCAGCGCATGGTCAGGGTCGACGGGGCTTTCATGCGCAAGATGTCGTCTTCGGCGCGCAAGGTATTGCAGGCGCGCTCCAGGGCGGTGAAGCCTTCGCGAATGCCCGGCAACAGCAAACGGGCCGACTCGGTCAATTGCAGATTACGGCCACTGCGGTGAAACAAGCGGCAGGCAAAATGCTCTTCGAGCGTACGAATATGTCGGCTGACCGCACTTTGGGTAATCGACAGCTCTTCGGCCGCGCGGGTAAACGAGCTGTGCCGCGCCGCCGCTTCGAATGCGCGCAGGGCATACAAGGGAGGAAGACGACGGGACATTGGGAAAGCTCCTACTGCGGGTTTCGCCCACCCTAGCAGAAACTCTCCAGAATGAGTTTGAATCATGCCATCCATCCTTTTTATCCCTTTGTGCAAACCGCGCAGAGCGCCGAGAATCGGTGCTTTCCTGTTCCCTTTGATAATCGAGCGTGATGACCATGCAGCATCCAGCACGTACTGAACTCTGGGCCATCCTGCGGCTGGCGGGGCCGCTGATTGCCTCGCAGTTGGCGCACATGCTGATGGTCCTCACCGAC
Organism: Pseudomonas fluorescens; assembly: GCF_040448305.1. Taxonomy (NCBI): domain Bacteria; kingdom Pseudomonadati; phylum Pseudomonadota; class Gammaproteobacteria; order Pseudomonadales; family Pseudomonadaceae; genus Pseudomonas; species Pseudomonas fluorescens. Next base: position 6,573,121 of record NZ_CP148752.1, read on the forward strand.
ACCCTGATGATGGCGCGCCTGAGTCCCGAAGCGTTGGCCGGTGGCGGGCTCGGTGCGGCGACCTACTCGTTCGTGTCGATTTTCTGCATTGGCGTGATCGCAGCGGTAGGTACGCTGGTGGCGATCCGTCAGGGTGCCGGCGATATTGTCGGGGCTACCCGGCTGACCCAGGCTGGGTTGTGGCTGGCGTGGCTGATGGCGCTGGTCGCCGGTTTGCTGCTGTGGAACCTCAAACCGGTGCTGCTGCTGTTCGGCCAGACCGAAAGCAACGTCCATGCGGCCGGGCAGTTTTTGATTTTCCTGCCGTTCGCCCTGCCTGGCTACCTGAGCTTCATGGCCCTGCGCGGGTTCACCAGCGCCATTGGTCGTGCGACGCCGGTGATGGTCATCAGCCTCGGCGGTACGGTCGCCAACTTCTTGCTCAACTATGCGCTGATTACCGGGATGTTCGGCCTGCCGAAACTGGGGCTGACGGGCATCGGGTTGGTCACGGCGATTGTCGCCAACCTCATGGCACTTGCGCTGGCGTGGCACATTCGTCGGCATCCGGCTTATGAGGCCTATCCGCTGCGCCAGGGCCTGTCGCGGCTGAACCGCCAGTACCTGAAGGAGCTGTGGCGCCTGGGCCTGCCGATTGGCGGTACCTACGCGGTGGAAGTCGGTCTGTTTGCCTTCGCCGCGCTGTGCATGGGCACCATGGGCAGTACGCAACTGGGCGCACACCAGATCGCCCTGCAAATCGTCTCGGTGGCGTTCATGGTCCCGGCGGGTATTTCCTACGCAATCACGATGCGCATCGGCCAGCACTACGGCGCCGGGCAACTGCTGGATGCGCGGCTGGCCGGGCGGGTCGGCATTGCGTTCGGGGCGGCGGCGATGCTGTGTTTCGCCATGGTCTTCTGGCTATTGCCAAACCAGTTGGTCGGCCTGTTTCTCGACCACAACGACCCGGCGTTTCGCGATGTCATCAACCTTGCCGTGAGCCTGCTGGCGGTGGCGGCATGGTTCGAGTTGTTCGACGGCGTGCAAACCATTGCCATGGGCTGCATTCGCGGACTCAAGGATGCCAAGACCACTTTCCTCGTCGGTCTGGGTTGCTATTGGCTGATTGGCGCACCGGCGGCGTGGTGGATGGCGTTCCACCTGGACTGGGGGCCAACGGGTGTCTGGTGGGGCCTGGCGCTGGGGCTGGCGTGTGCAGCGGTGAGCCTGACCCTGGGGTTTGAGTGGAAGATGAAGCGGATGATCAAGCGGGACACGACGTCAGAGCAGCGCTTCGAGGTCGCTCAGACAGACTCATATCCCTTGTAGGAGTGAGCCTGCTCGCGATAGCGAACTATCAGCCGACATGAATGTTGACTGACCTGGCCTCATCGCGAGCAGGCTCACTCCTACAGGGGGTCGTGGGGTTTTTAACTCACGATTTCCAGCATCGACTGCTGATTGCTGCCAAACGTCAGATACTCCACCAGCTCGGCCAGCGGCAATGGCATGCTGATCAAATATCCCTGCACCTGATCGCATTCAAACCCACGCAGCAGATCCAGTTGCTCCGGCGTTTCCACGCCTTCTGCGACCACCTCAAGGTTGAGGTTGTGCGCCAGGTTGATCATCGCGTGGACCAGTTTGCGGTTTTCCTCACGCTGTTCCATGCCGCCGACAAAGCTCTTGTCGATCTTCAGCAAGGTGATCGGCAAGCTGTTGAGGTGTACGAACGACGAGAACCCGGTGCCGAAGTCGTCGAGGGAGAAGCGCACCCCGAGGCGCCCAAGGGCGTCCATGGTCTGCTTGACCAGATCGCTGCGGCGCATCACGGCGGTTTCGGTCAGTTCGAACTCCAGCCACTGCGCCTCGACACCGCGCTCGGCAATCAGACGACTCAGGGTCGACAGCAACTGGCTGTCCTGGAACTGCCGGAACGACAGGTTGATCGCCATGTGCAACGGCGGTAAACCCAGTTCAAGCAGCGCCTGCATGTCGCGCAAGGCCCGGGAAATCACCCAGTAGCCCAGCGGCACGATCAGGCCGCTTTGCTCAGCCAGCGGCACAAACTCGCTCGGCGGCAACAAGCCGCGCTCGGCATGCCGCCAGCGCACCAACGCTTCGAGGCCGACGATCTGCCCGTCTTCGAGGTTCAGCCGTGGCTGGTAGTGCAATTCCAGTTCATCGCGACGCAGTGCCCGGCGCAGCTCGGTTTCGAGGTCGGCGATGCTGCGGGCATTGCGATTGATGCGTTCGTTGAAAATGTGAAAGGTGCAGCCCTGGGTGCTTTTGGCCTGCTGCATGGCGATGTGTGCATGCCACATCAGCGGATCCGCATCGGTCTGGGCCCGGGCGTAGGCGATGCCCAGACTGGAACCGATCAGCAGGCTTTCGCCATCGACCCAATAAGGTTCGGCCAGCGCTTCGCTGATGCGCTCGGCCATCCACTCGGCACGCTGGGGAGCGCGACGGGTGTCGATCAGCAGAGCGAATTCATCACTGCCCAGGCGCGCCAGTTGATCGCCGACCTCAAGCTGGCACTTGAGCCGCGCCACCACTTGCAAGATCAGGCGGTCACCGGCCTGATGGCCGAGGGCATCGTTGGCGTAACGGAAATTGTCGAGGTCGAGATGACCGAGGGCCAGGCCACGACCGTCGTTTTCCGCCAGCCGCGCCGTCAGCAGGGTCTGGAAGCCCTGGCGGTTGGCGATGCCCGTGAGCGGATCTTGCTCGGCCAGGCGTTGCAGAGTGTTTTCCAGGACGCCCCGCTCGCGCACATGGCGCAGGCAGCGGCGCAACATGCCGGAATCAAGCAGATCGCGCACCAGCCAGTCACTCACACCGTCGGGCGGGGTCAGCGGTTCATGGTCGAGCAGCAACACCGTCGGCAGGCTGCAACGGCCCGGCGCCGGTTGAAGTTGCGGGATGGTCAATAACACCGCGCTGCGGTTGTCATCGAACAGGCTGCTGACCGACTCCCAACTCGGCGCGCTGATGAGAACGGCCGAGCTCCCCATAGGAACCAGACACTCGCGCAACAACGCTGCCCACGCTGGCTCTTCAGCCAGTAGCAGCAAACGCAAGGGTTCGACAGGCGTAGACAAGCTAGCTCCCTAGACTCTGCAAAGATGTAGGCGACGGGCATTATGCCGTTCCGATGATCAATGACAATGACATCAGTTGGCAAAACGAGCCCTTTGTATCCGGAATTACGAACATTAGCCGCAAATCCGTTGCGCATCCTGCGTGAAAGTAACAAAACCGGCGATTACAGATAGCGTGCTACGTCACAAGTCGGACAGAGCAGCACAATTCGCTGAGCCTGTTAAAATGCCGGCCCATTTTGTGACTGACTCCTGAATTTACCTATGTCCCGACTCAATCCCCGGCAGCAAGAAGCCGTGAGCTACGTCGGCGGCCCTCTTTTGGTGCTCGCCGGTGCAGGCTCCGGCAAGACCAGCGTGATCACGCGCAAAATCGCGCATTTGATCCAGAACTGCGGCATTCGCGCCCAGTACATCGTCGCCATGACCTTTACCAACAAGGCCGCCCGCGAAATGAAGGAACGGGTCGGCACCCTGCTGCGTGCCGGTGAAGGTCGCGGGCTGACGGTCTGCACGTTCCACAACCTGGGCCTGAACATCATCCGCAAGGAGCACGTGCGGCTGGGCTACAAGCCGGGCTTCTCGATCTTCGACGAGACCGACGTCAAGGCCCTGATGACCGACATCATGCAGAAGGAATACTCGGGCGACGACGGCGTCGACGAGATCAAGAACATGATCGGCGCCTGGAAAAACGACCTGATCCTGCCGGCCCAGGCCCTGGAAAACGCGCGCAACCCCAAGGAACAGACCGCCGCCATCGTCTACACCCACTACCAGCGCACGCTCAAGGCGTTCAACGCGGTGGACTTCGACGACCTGATCCTGCTGCCGGTGAAGCTGTTCGAAGAGCACGCCGACATCCTGGAAAAGTGGCAGAACAAGGTGCGTTACCTGCTGGTCGACGAATACCAGGACACCAACGCCAGCCAATACCTGCTGGTGAAAATGCTCATCGGCAAACGCAACCAGTTCACCGTGGTAGGCGACGACGACCAGTCGATCTACGCCTGGCGCGGCGCTCGCCCGGAAAACCTGATGCTGCTCAAGGACGACTACCCATCCTTGAAAGTGGTGATGCTGGAGCAGAACTACCGCTCCACCAGCCGCATCCTGCGCTGCGCCAACGTGCTGATTTCGAACAACCCCCACGAATTCGAAAAACAGCTGTGGAGTGAAATGGGTCACGGCGACGAGATCCGCGTGATCCGCTGCCGCAACGAGGATGCCGAGGCCGAGCGCGTGGCCATGGAAATCCTCAGCCTGCACTTGCGCACCGACCGCCCGTACAGCGATTTCGCGATCCTGTATCGCGGTAACTACCAGGCCAAGCTGATCGAGCTGAAGTTACAGCATCACCAGGTGCCGTATCGCCTGTCCGGCGGCAACAGCTTTTTCGGGCGTCAGGAAGTAAAAGACCTGATGGCCTACTTCCGCCTGATCGTGAACCCGGACGACGACAACGCGTTCCTGCGGGTGATCAACGTGCCGCGCCGTGAGATCGGTTCGACCACGCTGGAGAAGCTGGGCAACTACGCCACCGAGCGCAAGATCTCGATGTACGCCGCCACCGACGAGATGGGTTTGGGCGAGCATCTGGACAGCCGCTTCACCGATCGCCTGTCGCGCTTCAAGCGTTTCATGGACCGGGTGCGCGAGCAGTGCGCCGGCGAAGACCCGATCTCGGCCCTGCGCAGCATGGTCATGGACATCGACTACGAGAACTGGCTGCGCACCAACAGCTCCAGCGACAAGGCTGCCGACTACCGCATGGGTAACGTCTGGTTCCTGATCGAAGCGCTGAAAAACACCCTGGAAAAAGACGAAGAAGGCGAGATGACCGTCGAGGACGCCATCGGCAAACTCGTCCTGCGCGACATGCTCGAGCGCCAGCAGGAAGAGGAAGACGGCGCCGAAGGCGTGCAGATGATGACCTTGCATGCGTCCAAGGGACTGGAGTTCCCCTACGTGTTTATCATGGGCATGGAGGAGGAAATCCTCCCGCACCGTTCCAGCATCGAAGCCGACACCATCGAAGAAGAGCGTCGCCTGGCCTACGTGGGCATTACCCGCGCGCGCCAGACCCTGGCCTTCACCTTCGCCGCCAAGCGTAAGCAGTACGGCGAAATCATCGACTGCGCGCCGAGCCGCTTCCTCGATGAACTGCCGCCGGACGATCTGGCCTGGGAAGGCAACGACGACACACCGACCGAAGTCAAAGCCGTGCGGGGCAACAACGCATTGGCGGATATACGCGCGATGTTAAAGCGCTAGAATTGACCACTTTTTTAAAACCTTAGGGCGCACAAGGCGCCAACAGAGGACAGCTTCATGGAAGCCCTGCACAAGAAAATTCGCGAAGAAGGCATCGTGCTTTCCGACCAGGTCCTGAAAGTCGACGCCTTTCTGAACCACCAGATCGACCCGGCCCTGATGAAGCTGATCGGCGACGAATTCGCCACGCTGTTCAAGGATTCGGGCATCACCAAGATCGTCACCATCGAAGCCTCGGGCATCGCCCCGGCGATCATGACCGGTCTGAACCTGGGTGTGCCGGTGATTTTCGCCCGCAAGCACCAGTCCCTGACCCTGACCGAAAACCTGCTGTCGGCGACCGTCTACTCGTTCACCAAGCAGACCGAAAGCACCGTGGCCATCTCCCCGCGCCACCTGACCAGCAGCGACCGCGTGCTGATCATCGATGACTTCCTGGCCAACGGTAAGGCGTCCCAGGCACTGATTTCGATCATCAAACAGGCCGGCGCCACCGTGGCGGGCCTGGGTATCGTGATCGAGAAGTCGTTCCAGGGTGGGCGTGCGGAGCTGGATTCGCAGGGTTATCGCGTAGAGTCGCTGGCCCGCGTGAAATCGCTGGCCGATGGTGTCGTGACCTTTATCGAATAAAGCCGCGACAACGCACATCCCCTGTGGGAGCGAGCTTGCTCGCGATGAGGCCATCACATTCAACATCAATGTTGTCTGTCAGGCCGCTATCGCGAGCAAGCTCGCTCCCACAGTTGTTTTCGGTGGCCAGTTACTGCGCAGTCGCCTTGAGGCCTGTGAGCAGCAACCGCTGATACAAGTCCTCCTTCATCCCCTCCGGGTTGGCCAGTTGCATGCGCTGCAGATGCTCCTGGAACAACGCAGGCTCCGGCGCATCCAGCGCCGCCCTGCCCAATTCCAGCACCTCGCTCAGCTTGAACTTGCTCTTGAGCCAGTTCAGTGCCCGCAACAGATCACGCTCGACCTCGGTGAAATCACAGCCCAGCGGATACTCCGGAAACAGCTGTGGATGCCGTGCCTGAATCGCCTGCAAACGCTGCGGACTGTTATCGGTAAAGCGCGGATCGAGACGGAAGTCATTGGGCAGTTTGCCGACTTTCTGCGCCTGCTCGATCAATCCCGGCTGAAAACGCGAGTCGCTGATATTGAGCAAGGCCTCGATCACTGCCGCATCGGTTTTGCCGCGAAGATCGGCGATGCCGTATTCGGTGACCACGATGTCCCGCAAGTGTCGGGGAATCGTGCAGTGACCATACTCCCAGACGATGTTCGAGCTGACATCGCCGCCGGACTCGCGCCAACTGCGCAGCAGCAACACCGAGCGTGCGCCTGCCAGCGCATGCCCCTGCACCACGAAGTTGTATTGCCCGCCTACGCCGCTGAGCACACGTCCGTCTTCGAGCTGATCAGCCACTGCGGCACCGAGCAAGGTCACGGTGAACGCGGTGTTGATGAATCGCGCATCCAGGCGCTGCAAGCGCTTGAGTTCTTCCTGTCCGTAGAGCTCGTTGATGTAGCTGATGCGGGTCATGTTGAATTCGAGCCGCTTGTTTTGTGGCAATTCGCGCAAGCGTTCGTAGTAGCTGCGCGGGCCGAGAAAGAATCCGCCGTGCACCGAGATGCCATCGGTTTGCGCAGCCTCGTCGAGGGTGCCTGCATTTGCCTGCTGTTGGGTCGCCACGTCCGGATAAACCTTGCGCCGCACGATCCCGGCATCGGCCAGCACCAGCAAGCCATTGACGAACATTTCACTGCAGCCATACAGGCCTTTGGCGAAGGGTTCGATGCCGCCTTCGCGCTCGATCAGTTGCGCCCAGTAGCTGAGGTTTACGTCTGCCAGCAAAGCCCTGTATCCGTCGTTGTCGGCTTGCCGCGCCAGCAGCGCCGCCGTCAGCGCATCGCCCATGGAACCGATGCCGATCTGCAAAGTTCCGCCATCACGCACCAGGGTGCTGGCGTGCAGGCCGATGAAATGGTCCTGACACCCCACCGGCATGTTCGGCGTGGAAAACAGCGTGGTGTTGTCCTTCTCATCGATCAGCAGGTCAAAGGTGTCGATACCGACTTCCGCATCGCCGGGCATGTAAGGCAGATCGTTGTGCACCTGGCCGACCATCAGGATGGTTTCTCCGGCGGCGCGGCGCCTGGCGATCATCGGCAGCAGGTCGAGGGTGATGTCCGGGTTGCAGCCCAGGCTCACGCGGTCGGGATGCTCGGCGTGGCTGGCCACCAGCTGCGCCACCAGATTCAACCCGGCGGCATTGATGTCCCGCGCCGCATGGCTGTAATTGCTGCTGACGTAATCCTGTTGCGCCGTGGCACTGTTGAGCAGGCTGCCGGGCTGCATGAAGAACTGCTGGATGTGGATGTTGCCCGGTAGAACGTCGCGGCGCAGGTCGGCGAGAAATTCCAGCTCCGGATAGTCGCCGAAGACCCGTTCGATAAAGGGTTCGAGAAATCGCTTTTGCAGACCATCGCCCAAGGGCGGGCGCCCCAGGCACAACGCGGTGTAGATCGTCAGCCGTCGCTCGGGCGACTGTGCGATTCGCCGATACAATGCGTTGACGAAGTGATTGGGTTTGCCCAACCCCAGAGGCAGTCCCATGTGGATATGCGCTGGCAACCGTGCCAGGACGTCATCGACTGCCTGTTCGATAGAGCACAGCTGAACCATCGGATCCTCCCTCATGTTCCATGACTTGGGCTTGGACCGAGCTTGCCGGGTCTTGGCTGCAATGACCAGTCCTGTGGGAGCGAGCTTGCTCGCGATAGCGGACGATCAATCAACACATCGTTGCCAGATACACCGCCATCGCGAGCAAGCTCGCTCCCACAGGGGTTTACGGCGTCTGCTGAATCACAGGCACAAAAAAGCCGCTCGAAAGCGGCTTTTTTGCGAAAGAGGCGGGCTGAGTTACAGACCGGACATCTCTTTGATGGCGCCCTTGAGCTCGTCGTCGGAGCAGTCGGCGCAGGTGCCTTTAGGCGGCATCGCGTTGACGCCGGTAATGGCTTTGGCCAGGATGCCGTCGAGGCCGCCCTGGTGATCGGCGCGTTCTTTCCAGGCCGCTTTGTCGCCGATTTTCGGCGCGCCCAGCAGGCCGGTGCCGTGGCAAGCGTTGCAATGTTTGGCAATAACATCTTTAGGCGCCTTGGCACCGCCACCGCCGCCGGCCGAAGCGGCCACTTCCATGCCCTTGCACTCTTTACCCTGAACACAAACCTGGCCAACTGGCTCAAGGCGTTTGGCAATTTCGTCGTTGGTCGCAGCCTGAGCGCTGACACTGACAGCCCATAGGGCCAATACGGTTGCTGGTGCAGCCAGCATTTTCATAATTAGGTTCACGCGTTCACCCTCAATGGTGGCTAGTCACGCCTACGGCCACGGTTCGCAGGCGGGCGCAAGTATAGCGGTAAGCCCGTCGCACTGAAACAACCCCAAAGTCGGAGGGGTCTTAGGCCGCAACGGAAAAACAGCCCGGGCGCCTCTGCGATGCTGGCAGGACGCCTCTTTTCTTAGAAATTCGCCGGCGTGGCTGCGCTGATTAGTCGCGCCGGCACATCGAACGGATTACGGAAACGGTGTGGCTTGGTACTTTCAAAGTAGTAGCTATCGCCGGCTTCGAGGACAAAAGTTTCGAGACCGACCACCAGTTCCAGTTTTCCTTCGACCAGGATGCCGGTTTCCTCGCCCTCATGGGTGAGCATCTCGTCACCGGTGTCGGCGCCTGGCGGATAGATTTCATTGAGGAATGCGATAGCCCGGCTCGGGTGCGCCCGACCGACCAGTTTCATGGTCACCGCGCCATCGGAAATATCGATCAGCTCGTTGGCCTTGTAGACGATCTGGGTCGGTTTTTCCTGCAGGATTTCTTCGGAAAAGAACTCGACCATGGACATGGGAATCCCGCCCAACACCTTGCGCAGCGAACTGATCGAAGGGCTCACGCTGTTCTTTTCGATCATCGAAATCGTGCTGTTGGTGACCCCCGCCCGTTTGGCGAGCTCACGCTGGGAAAGGCCTTTGAGCCTACGGATGGATTGCAGTCGTTCACCGACGTCCAAAGCTTGCGCCTCCAGGATTCAGGATTGTTGGAATAGTGAGCGTTATCATGGCGACAGCGTTCAGTATTTACAACACCTTGACCTGAATCCTGCTCAGCGAGGCGACTTCCGGTCTGGAGCCCTGCGCACTAAGCCCCGGAATAGAGCAGTGGCACTCGGCGCAGGTTGCAGAAAATCTGGTAAGGAATCGTGCCGGCAGCCATGGCCACATCACTGGCGAGGATGTTTTTGCCCCACAATTCGACGGTCGAACCAAGACCGGCCTGCGGCACATCGGTCAGGTCGATACAGAGCATGTCCATCGACACCCGGCCGATCAACTGGCTGCGCTGCCCGGCAACCAGCACTGGCGTGCCGGTCGGTGCCAGACGCGGGTAGCCGTCGGCGTAACCCATGGCCACGACGCCAATGCGCATCGGTTTAGGGGTGATGAATTTGGCGCCGTAACCGACGGGTTCGCCAGCCGGCAACTCGCGCACACTGATCACTTTCGACTCCAGGGTCATGACCGGTTGCAGGCGCGATGCCACTTCGTTGGCTTCTTCGAAGGGCGTGGCGCCATAGAGCATGATGCCCGGGCGCACCCAATCGCTCGGAATCTGCGGCCAACCGAGCACCGCCGGCGAGTTGCGCAGGCTGACCTCGGCGGACAAGCCCTTGCGCGCCGCTTCAAATACCGCCACCTGATCGGCACTGGCCTGCTCGTGCAGTTCATCGGCACGCGCAAAGTGGCTCATCAGCACCACTTTCGCGACTTTGCCGCTGGCTAGCAGCCGTTGATAGGCCGCCTGATAATCCGCCGGGTGCAGCCCAACGCGGTGCATGCCCGAATCGAGCTTCAGCCACACGGTGATCGGCTTGCTCAACGCCGCTTTCTCGATGGCTTCGAGCTGCCACAGTGAATGCACCACGCACCAGAAATCATGCTCGACGATCAGCGCCAGCTCATCGGCTTCGAAAAAACCTTCCAGCAGCAGGATCGGCGCACGAATGCCCGCCGCCCGCAGCTCCAACGCCTCTTCGATACACGCCACGGCAAACCCGTCCGCCTCGGCTTCCAGCGCCTGGGCGCAACGCACCGCGCCATGGCCATAGGCATCGGCCTTGATCACCGCGAGGGCTTTGGCCCCCGTGAGCTCACGGGCGACTCGGTAGTTGTTGCGCAGGGCTTGAAGGTCGATCAGGGCACGGGCAGGACGCATGGCGGCAGACTTCTGGTCGGGTTATCGGGAAGAAAAACCGGTGCTGGCTGACGGCGTGAACCGCCAACAGCACCGGGAGAGGGATCTGTCTGAAAGCTTATGGCAGAGCGGCGACAACCGACAGCTCGACCAGGATTTCCGGTTCGCACAATTTCGATTCAACGGTGGCGCGGGCCGGGGCGACGCCTTTTGGCAGCCACTGGTCCCACACTTCGTTCATGCCTTCGAAATGCGCGTCGATGTCTTTCAGGTAAATCGTCACCGACAACAGATTGTGCTTGTCGGTGCCGGCCAGATCGAGCAACCGCTCGATGTTGGCGAGGGTTTCACGGGTCTGCTGTTCAATCCCGGCGTTCATGTCATCGCCGACCTGTCCGGCAAGGTAAACCGTGCCGTTATGGGTGACGATCTGACTCATGCGCTCATTGGTGAGCTGGCGCTGGACTGACATGCTTTGCAGGCTCCTGGGTTTTGCTGCCATAACGGGAAATATCGAGGCCTTCGGCGCTGATCTGCGGCTTTTTCTTCGCCATCAGGTCTGCCAGCAAGCGACCGGAGCCACAGGCCATGGTCCAGCCGAGTGTGCCGTGACCGGTGTTCAGGAACAGGTTCTTGAACGGAGTGGCGCCAACGATCGGCGTGCCGTCGGGAGTGGTCGGACGCAGACCGGTCCAGAAGCTGGCCTGGGCCAGATCGCCGCCCTGAGGATAAAGGTCGTTGACGATCATCTCCAGGGTTTCCCGGCGACGCGGGTTCAGCGACAGGTCAAAACCGGCGATTTCAGCCATGCCGCCAACGCGGATGCGGTTGTCGAAACGGGTGATCGCGACCTTGTAGGTCTCGTCGAGAATGGTCGAAGTCGGAGCCATCGCCGAGTTGGTGATCGGCACGGTCAGGGAGTAGCCCTTGAGCGGGTACACCGGCGCCTTGATCCCCAGCGGCTTGAGCAGTTGCGGCGAGTAGCTGCCGAGGGCCAGCACGTAGCGGTCGGCGGTTTCCAGCTTGCCGTCGATCCATACGCCGTTGATGCGGTCACCGGCAAAGTCGAGGCGCTGAATGTCCTGGCCGAAACGGAATTGCACACCGAGGTTCGCGGCCATTTCTGCGAGCTTGGTAGTGAACATCTGGCAGTCGCCAGTCTGGTCGTTCGGCAGGCGCAGGGCACCGGCGAGGATGTCAGTGACGCTGGCCAGGGCCGGCTCAACGCGGGCAATGCCGTCGCGGTCGAGCAGCTCGAACGGCACGCCGGACTCTTTCAGCACGGCGATGTCTTTCGCGGCGCCGTCGAGTTGAGCCTGGGTGCGGAACAGTTGGGTGGTGCCCAGGCTACGGCCTTCATAGGCAATGCCGGTTTCGGCGCGCAGTTCATCGAGGCAGTCACGGCTGTACTCGGACAGACGGACCATGCGCTCCTTGTTCACCGCGTAACGGCTGGCGGTGCAGTTGCGCAGCATCTGCGCCATCCACAGGTACTGGTCGATGTCAGCGGTGGCCTTGATCGCCAAGGGCGCGTGGCGCTGCAACAGCCACTTGATGGCCTTGAGCGGCACGCCAGGCGCGGCCCACGGCGAGGCATAACCCGGCGAAACCTGCCCGGCGTTGGCGAAACTGGTCTCCATGGCGGCAGCTGGCTGCCGGTCGACCACCACCACTTCAAACCCGGCACGGGCCAGATAATAAGCACTGGTGGTACCGATGACGCCGCTACCCAAGACCATGACGCGCATTTTCATATCCCTCATCGCGGCTAACCGCTGACGTTTGTTATTCAGAGCTTTAGATGCGCGCAGTGTAAAAAAGATTCGCCAGTGCTTTTCACTATATAAGCGCCTATATTTGGCGACAATTCTCGGCAAAAACCCTTTTCACGGAGGCGCATCCCCTATGCGTACCAACACTCAGACCAAACGTGAGCTGGACAAGATCGACCGCAACATCCTGCGGATCCTGCAAGCGGACGGGCGGATTTCCTTTACGGAGCTTGGGGAAAAGGTCGGGCTCTCGACCACGCCCTGTACTGAGCGGGTCCGGCGTCTGGAGCGCGAAGGGATCATCATGGGCTACAACGCCAGGCTCAATCCGCAGCACCTGAAGGGTAGTCTGCTGGTTTTTGTCGAGATCAGCCTGGACTACAAATCCGGCGATACTTTCGAAGAGTTCCGACGTGCGGTGCTGAAATTGCCCCATGTGCTGGAGTGTCATCTGGTGTCAGGGGATTTCGACTACCTGGTGAAAGCGCGGATTTCCGAGATGGCTTCGTACCGCAAGTTGCTGGGCGACATCCTGCTCAAGCTGCCTCATGTACGGGAATCCAAGAGCTATATCGTGATGGAAGAGGTGAAGGAGAGCCTGACTTTGCCTATTCCGGACTGAAGATTTTCCGGTGTCTGTTCAGCCCCCATCGCGAGCAGGCTCGCTCCCACAGGTACGGCGTCGTCCTTGTGGGAGCGAGCCTGCTCGCGAATGCAGGCGACTCGGTCTTTCTTAAACCAGCACCTGTCGGTTCGAAGCCATGTACTCGAACACCTGTTTCTCCACCCGCGGATGAATCAGCTCCATCGGCCCGCGCCCATTGGGGCACGGTAAGGTCTTGGTGGTGCCGAACAACCGGCAGATCAGCGGCCGCTCGTCATACACCGTGCAACCATTCGGCCCCAGATGCACACAGTTGAGCTCTTCCATGGCGGCCTCCTGCTCGGCGCGGGTCTTGCGCGGCAGGCGCGACATTTCTTCGGGCGAGGTGGTCACCGGCCCGCAGCAGTCATGGCAGCCGGGCACGCACTCGAACGAGGGAATCTGTTGTCGCAATGTGCGGATTATCTGGCTGTTGCAGCTCATTGAAGCGGTGACCAATAGCGGAATAGAGCGCGATTCTGACGCAAAAGCCCCGATCCAGACAGCACCAGCCGACCAATGTTGCCCGCCAGGAAAGGTCCGGCTTATGCTCCGTCAGGTTTTCCAAACGCAAGAATCAGGAACACGCACATGAATGCCCGTGCTCAACAGCCTGCCCTGAACCACACCGCGTCCTACTACGCCGCCAGCAGCCTGCCGCAGCCCGAACTTCCGGCGCTCAAAGGCGAAGTGCTGGCCGATGTCTGTGTGGTGGGCGGCGGGTTTTCGGGGTTGAACACGGCGCTTGAGCTGGCCGAACGCGGTCTCAGCGTGGTGTTGCTTGAAGCCCATAGAATCGGCTGGGGCGCCAGTGGTCGCAATGGCGGGCAGCTGATTCGTGGCGTCGGCCACGGCCTCGATCAGTTCACCAACGTCATCGGTGCCGAAGGTGTTCGGCAAATGAAACTCATGGGCCTGGAAGCCGTGGAAATCGTCCGGCAACGGGTCGAGCGCTTCCAGATCCCCTGCGACCTGACCTGGGGTTACTGCGACCTCGCCAACAAGCCCCGTGACCTTGAAGGCTTCGCCGAGGATGCCGAAGAACTGCGCAGCCTCGGTTATCGCTACGAGACCCGTTTGCTGCAAGCCAACGAGATGCACACCGTGGTCGGCTCCACGCGCTATGTGGGTGGCCTGATCGACATGGGTTCGGGGCACCTGCATCCACTGAACCTGGCCTTGGGCGAAGCCGCTGCGGCACAACGACTGGGGGTCCAGCTGTTCGAGCACTCGGCCGTGACCCGCATCGACTATGGCCCCGAGGTCAAGGTCCATACCGCCGAGGGCTCGGTGCGCGCCAAGACCCTGGTGCTGGGTTGCAATGCCTACCTCAACAACCTCAACCCGGAGCTCAGCGGCAAAGTCCTGCCCGCCGGAAGCTACATCATCGCCACCGAACCGTTGAGCGAAGAACTGGCTCACGCCCTGCTACCGCAGAACATGGCGGTCTGTGACCAGCGGGTGGCGCTGGACTATTACCGGCTCTCGGCGGACCGGCGCCTGCTGTTTGGCGGCGCCTGCCATTACTCGGGCCGTGACCCGAAAGACATCGCCGCATACATGCGCCCGAAAATGCTCGAGGTTTTCCCGCAGCTGAGCGCAGTGAAGATCGATTACCAATGGGGCGGCATGATCGGCATCGGCGCCAATCGCCTGCCGCAGATCGGGCGACTCAAGGACCAGCCGAACGTATACTACGCCCAGGCCTATTCCGGTCACGGCGTGAATGCCACGCACCTCGCCGGCAAGCTGCTGGCCGAAGCGATTAGCGGGCAGCACAGTGGTGGTTTCGACCTGTTTGCCAAGGTGCCGCACATCACCTTCCCCGGCGGCAAGCATTTGCGCTCACCGTTGCTGGCGCTGGGGATGTTGTGGCATCGGCTTAAAGAGTTGGTCTGAAGGATTCTCTGCGTCTTTGCCGACGCTATCGCGAGCAAGCTCGCTCCCACAGGGAATGATGGTGTTCACAAAATTTGTGCTCACCGCCGGTCCTTGTGGGAGCGAGCTTGCTCGCGATGAGGCCCTGAAGAACGCCGCCAAAATCAGATCCGCCAGAAAGGCTTCAGTCCCTCCTCCCGCGCCTGCTCCCGCGTCAGCCCGATATCCTTGAGCTGATCGGCCGTCAGGGCCAGCAAGGCCTTGCGCGTGTGCAGGCGACGCCAGAACTGGTCCCAGCGACTCAGGCCGGACGACGCATTGCCCATGCCCGCCTCCCGCGCGCCGTTGTTCTGCCCGGTCGCCAGTTCCTGACTGTGTAACGTCAGCCGCACATCGCTCAAACCGTTCATCTTGGATGCTCCTGTTTACTTGGGTAGCCAGAGGTTCCATGATGCGTGGGCGCGCAAAAGCATTACAGATTCAAAGCAACTGTATTAACTCCATACAGTTTTGCCGATTCCGCCACTGAATCCTCATTTTTTGCCCGATCTGTACTGGTTAACCGATCACCCTTATCGAGGCTGCACCATGACCCTTTACGTCAACCTCGCCGAATTGCTCGGCACACGTATCGAACAGGGCTTCTATCGCCCCGGTGACCGGCTGCCTTCGGTACGGGCGCTGAGCGTCGAGCACGGCGTCAGCCTGAGCACGGTGCAGCAGGCCTATCGGGTGCTGGAGGACAGCGGGCTGGCCATGCCACGGCCAAAATCCGGGTACTTCGTCCCCGCCAGCCGCGAACTGCCGGATTTGCCGGCAGTCGGCCGCCCGGCCCAACGGCCAGTGGACATTTCCCAATGGGATCAAGTGCTGGAATTGATTCGCGCCGTGCCGCGCAAAGACGTGGTGCAACTGGGCCGCGGCATGCCGGACATCACCAGTCCGACGATGAAACCGCTGCTGCGTGACCTGGCGCGAATCAGCCGTCGGCAGGACATGCCCGGGCTGTATTACGACAACATCCACGGCAACCTCGAACTGCGCGAACAGATCGCTCGCCTGATGCTCGATTCCGGCTGCCAGCTGAGCGCCAGCGAACTGGTGGTCACCACCGGTTGCCACGAAGCGCTGTCCACCAGCATTCGCGCAATCTGCGAGCCCGGCGACATTGTCGCGGTGGACTCGCCGAGCTTTCACGGCGCGATGCAGACCCTCAAGGGCCTGGGCATGAAAGCCCTGGAAATCCCCACCGATCCGCTGACCGGCATCAGTCTCGAAGCGCTGGAACTGGCCCTGGAGCAGTGGCCGATCAAGCTCATACAGCTGACCCCCAACTGCAACAACCCGTTGGGCTACATCATGCCGGAGTCGCGCAAACGCGCGTTGTTGACGCTTGCCCAGCGCTATGACGTGGCGATCATCGAGGACGATGTGTATGGCGAACTGGCCTATACCTATCCGCGACCACGCACGATCAAATCCTTCGACGAGGACGGTCGCGTCCTGTTGTGCAGCTCGTTTTCCAAGACCCTGGCGCCGGGCCTGCGCATCGGCTGGGTCGCGCCCGGCCGCTATCTGGAACGGGTGCTGCACATGAAATACATCAGCACCGGATCCACAGCGCCACAGCCGCAGATCGCCATCGCCGAGTTTCTCAAGGGCGGCCATTTCGAGCCGCATTTGCGACGAATGCGCACGCAATACCAACGCAATCGCGACGTGATGATTGATTGGGTGACCCGCTATTTCCCGGCCGGCACTCGCGCGAGTCGCCCACAAGGCAGCTTCATGCTGTGGGTCGAACTTCCGGAAGGTTTCGACACCCTGAAACTGAATCGTGCATTGCACGACCAGGGCGTACAGATTGCCGTGGGCAGCATTTTTTCCGCCTCCGGCAAGTACCGCAATTGCCTGCGCATGAACTACGCTGCCAAGCCAACACCGCAGATCGAAGACGCGGTGCGCAAGGTGGGTGTGACAGCGATCAAACTGCTGGCGGAAACCGATCAGCTCAGCGACTGACTTTTCTTCGGGAATCGGCGTCCATATGCCTATCTGCGCCGCCAAACGGAACGATCCTACGTGAGAGTCAGACAGCCCCTGCTTGCTCTTCTGCTACTCGCCGCGTTCCTGGGCGGTTGCTCCAGCTTCGACGTTCAGCGTGTGCCGAGCCAGGCGCTGCCAGCTGCAGACTCCGCATTCGGTCGCTCGGTCCAGGCGCAAGCCGCACCCTACAACGGACAATCGGGTTTTCGCCTGCTATCGGACAGCACCGAGGCCTTCACCGCCCGCGCCGAACTGATCCGTAACGCCCAAAGCAGCCTCGACTTGCAGTACTACATCGTGCACGACGGCATCAGCACGCGCATGTTGATCGCGGAGTTGCTCAAGGCCGCCGACCGGGGTGTGCGGGTGCGGGTCTTGCTCGACGACACCACCAGCGACGGCCTGGACCGGGTCATCGCGACCCTCGCCGCGCATCAGAACATTCAGATCCGCGTGTTCAACCCGCTGAATCTTGGCCGCAGTACGGGTGTGACGCGCACCGTGGGCCGGCTGTTCAACCTGTCGCAACAGCATCGACGCATGCATAACAAGTTGTGGCTGGCGGACAACAGCATGGCCATCGTCGGCGGGCGCAATCTGGGGGACGAGTATTACGATGCCGAGCCCAACATGAATTTCACCGACATCGACATGCTCGGTGTCGGCCCGGTCGCCGAGCAACTCGGGCACAGTTTCGACCAGTACTGGAACAGCGCCCTGAGCAAGCCGATCGACGAATTCCTGTCGAGCAAACCCACCCCCCGGGACCTGGAAAACACCCGCACCCGACTGGAAGAGTCCCTGGCGGAGACACGCAACCAGAATCACGCGCTCTACAAACACTTGATGACCTTCACCACCCACCCTCGCCTGGACATCTGGCGCCGCGAACTGATCTGGGCCTGGAACCAGGCATTGTGGGATGCGCCGAGCAAGGTACTGGCCAAGGGCGAACCCGATCCGCAGTTGCTGCTGACCACGCAACTCGCACCTGAACTCAATAACGTCAGCAAAGAGCTGATCATGATCTCGGCCTACTTTGTGCCCGGCCAGCCGGGGCTGGTGTACCTGACCGGGCGCGCCGATGCCGGCGTTTCCGTGAGTTTGCTGACCAATTCACTGGAAGCCACGGACGTTCCCGCCGTACACGGTGGCTACGCACCCTATCGCAGGGCGCTGCTGGAGCACGGCGTGAAGCTGTACGAATTGCGTAGCCAACCCGGCGAGGAAGGCGGCAGCGGTAGCGGGCCGCATCTGTTTTCCAGCAACGCCTATCACAGCTCTGACTCCAGCCTGCACAGCAAGGCGATGATCTTCGACCAGCAGAAGTCCTTTATCGGTTCGTTCAATTTCGATCCGCGCTCGGTGCTGTGGAACACCGAAGTCGGCGTGCTGGTGGACAGTCCGGAATTGGCTGCACGGGTCCGCGAACTGGCGCTGCAGGGTATGGCTCCGGCCCTGAGTTATCAGGTGGAGCTGGAAAACGATCAGATCGTCTGGACCACCGAAGACGACGGAAAAATGCACACCCTGGCCAAGGAGCCAGGGAGTTGGTGGCGGCGCTTCAATGCGTGGATGAGCAATACGGTGGGCCTGGAGAAGATGTTGTAAGACTCGACCGCCACAGTTCTCCGATGCTCATCAGGCTGGCTGAGCAGTGCCAAACGCCCCTTGCCGCGAGACCACAATCAACACGCCCAAGGCCCCCACCGCCATCAGCAACGGCAACGCATGGCCGTTGATCCACTGGCTGCCGGCACCCGCCAGCAGCGGCCCGACCAGGCAACCAATCCCCCACAGCTGAGCAATGTGCGCGTTAGCCCGCACCAGCGCATCGTCGCGATAACGCTCGCCGATCAGAATCAACGACAAGGTAAACAACCCGCCAGCGCTGGCACCGAACAGCACCCACAAGGACCAGATCAGCAGCGTGTCGATCAGCAACGGGATTGCCAGGCTCGACATCAGCAGGACCACTGCACAACCGGTGAACAACGCGCGCCGCGACAAGCGATCGGCCAACGCGCCAATCGGCAATTGCAGCACCGCATCGCCGACCACCACCGTACTGACCATCGCCAGGGCGATCTCGGTGGTGAAGCCCTGGCGCAGGCAATAGACCGGCAACAACGTCAGAATCATCGCCTCGAACGCAGCGAACAACGACACAGCCCAGGCAATCGCCGGCAGGCCACGACAGAAAGCGAGCAGATCACTCAAGGTCACGCTGCTGGCCTCGCTGCTCGGCGCACCACTGCGCCCCAGCAACAGAAACGGAGCAGCCATCAGCAAACCGACGCCCACCCAAAAGCCATAGTCGTGCTCGGTACCGAGGAAACCCAGCAACACCGGCCCTGCCAGCTGACTCAAGGCGTAGCTGCTGCCATACAGTGCCACCAACCGCCCGCGCCATTGCTCGACCACCAGTTGATTGATCCAGCTTTCACCGATGATGAATACGAGGGTCAGGATCACCCCGATCATCAGCCGCAGCACCAACCAGATCGGATAGCTCGGCAACAGCGCCAGCAAACCGATCGAAACCGCCCCAGCCCACAAGCACAGGCGCATCAGATTGGCCGTGCCGAATCGCGCCGCCAGATGGCTGGAGATTTTCGCCCCCAACAGGACGCCGATGGCCGGCATCGCCGCCATCACGCCAATGGCAAACGAGCCGTAGCCCCAGCTTTCCAGGCGAAACGACACCAGCGGCATGCTGACACCCAGGGCCAGGCCGACACTCAGGACAGATGCCAAAACGGCGAAATACGTCGCCCAACGCATGTTCCACGCTCCTGTGGATTAATATTTTTTTCAGGACACACAAAACAATGTGGGAGCGGGCTTGCCCGCGAAGAGGTCATCACATCCAACATCAACGTTGGCTGATACACCGCCTTCGCGAGCAAGCCCGCTCCCACAAGGGGTCTGTGTCGTTCGGGAGGCCTGCTCTACAACAGACCTCCCTTAACGGCTTACAACTTGATCCAGGTCGCCTTCAGCTCGGTGTATTTGTCGAACGCGTGCAAGGACTTGTCACGACCGTTGCCGGACTGCTTGAAGCCACCGAACGGAGCGGTCATGTCGCCACCGTCATACTGGTTGACCCATACGCTACCGGCACGCAGTGCACGGGCGGTGAGGTGAGCCTTGGAAATGTCCGCAGTCCAGACCGCAGCGGCCAGGCCGTACGGAGTGTCGTTGGCGATCGCGATGGCTTCTTCGGCGCTGTCGAATGCGATGACCGACAGTACCGGGCCGAAGATTTCTTCCTGGGCGATTTTCATCGCGTTGCTCACGCCATCGAAAATCGTCGGTTCAACGTAAGTGCCGCCAGTTTCCTGGAGCGTACGCTTGCCACCGGCCACCAGCTTGGCGCCGTCGGCATGACCAGACTCGATGTAGGACAGTACGGTATTCATCTGCTGGGTATCGACCAGCGCGCCAACATTGGTCGCCGGATCCAGCGGGTTACCCGGCTTCCAGGTTTTCAGTGCTTCGATCACCAGCGGCAGGAATTTGTCCTTGATCGAACGCTCCACCAGCAGGCGTGAGCCAGCAGTGCAGACTTCGCCCTGGTTGAAGGCGATGGCACCCGCAGCCGCTTCGGCAGCGTCTTGCAGGTTCGGCGCATCGGCGAACACGATGTTCGGGCTCTTGCCGCCGGCTTCGAGCCAGACGCGCTTCATGTTCGACTCGCCGGAGTAGATCAGCAGTTGCTTGGCGATTTTGGTCGAACCGGTAAACACCAGGGTGTCGACGTCGTTGTGCAGGGCCAAGGCCTTGCCGACGGTGTGGCCATAACCCGGCAGCACGTTCAGCACGCCTTTCGGGATGCCGGCTTCGACAGCCAGCTCGGCGATGCGGATGGCGGTCAGCGGGGATTTTTCGGACGGCTTGAGGATCACCGAGTTACCGGTGGACAGCGCAGGACCGAGTTTCCAGCACGCCATCATCAGCGGGAAGTTCCACGGCACGATGGCGCCAACCACGCCCACTGGCTCGCGAGTCACCAGACCCAGCTGATCGTGCGGGGTGGCCGCGACTTCGTCGTAGATCTTGTCGATGGCTTCGCCGCTCCAGCTCAGGGCTTGCGCCGCGCCGGGAACGTCGATGTACAGGGAATCGCTGATCGGCTTACCCATGTCCAGGGTTTCAAGCAGGGCCAGCTCTTCGGCGTGCTGTTTCAGCAGGCCGGCGAAACGGATCATGGTGGATTTGCGCTTGGTCGGCGCCAGGCGCGACCAGACACCGGAATTGAATGTGGCGCGAGCGTTTTCCACGGCGCGCTGGGCATCGGCGGCGTCACAGCTGGCAATCTTGCCCAGCAGACGGCCATCGACCGGGCTGATGCACTCGAAAGTCTCGCCGGAAACGGCGGCGGTGTATTCGCCATTGATATAGGCGCGGCCTTCGATTTTCAGGTCGCGGGCACGTTGTTCCCAGTCGGCACGGGTCAGGGTGGTCATGCGAGTGTCCTCCTCTTATTGATACGACACCCGCGTTCTTCGCGGGCGCTGTCAGGAATTCTGCCCGGCCAGCCTGCTTTTCGGCCCAAGGCATCCACCACCCTAAACCAGCCGCATATGAAGTTTCAATATATTTGACAAAACGCTGGCAAACGGCCTTGCGATGTTCATTTTAATAAACATAGACTTTGGCTTTAACAACCACTCGCACCGCAATGACGGGGGATTAGAACAATGAGCATCCAGAACATCGTCGACTTCAGCCAGGCCACTACCCAGCCCGAGCGCTATCGGCCAGACCCGGCGAAAGTCCTCAAGGGCGACCCGGAACAAGCAGTGTACAACCACTACAACAGCCCCTGCGGCCAGCTGAACGCAGGCGTGTGGGAAGGTGCCGTCGGCCAGTGGCTGGTGAACTTCACCGAGCATGAATACTGCGAAATCGTTCAGGGCGTTTCGGTGCTGCGCGACAACGACGGCAACAGCAAAACCGTGCGCGCTGGCGATCGCTTCGTAATCCCGGCCGGCTTCAAGGGCACTTGGGAAGTGCTGGAGCCATGCCGCAAGATCTACGTGGCGTTTGAACAGAAGGCTTGAACCCAGATCGAAACAGTCGCTGACATTCTGCCGCTGGCCCAAGGCAGCGACACCGGGTAAGACTTGCTGACAGGTGCCACGTTTTTTCATCGTCGGGACGGTAACGCACAGGACGTGCTGCCACCCGGCGACGCAGGCGCCCCAATCAACAGTCATGCAAGGAGGCAACATGCCAGTCTTACCCGATCAATGCGATCTCGCCATCGCCCAGTACACCATCGGCCAGAAATGCACCCCGCAACTGCTTGAAGAAGTTCGCGCCCTGGCCAATGGCGCGCCAGTGCGAGCCACTGGACCCAAGTACCCTTCGAGCTGGGACTTGCGCCCGCGACGCATCAACCTGCATACCAATGCCGACAGAATCATCGTCAGCATCAACTGCGGCTGATTCGTTTCGGCACTGACAAAACAACTTGATTCCCGTGCAACAAAAAAGGCCCGTATCTCGCGATACGGGCCTTTTTCGTAAGAGGGAAAAATCAATTACTTGATTTTGCCTTCTTTGTAGATCACGTGCTTGCGAACAACCGGATCATATTTCTTGATCTCGATTTTGTCCGGGGTAGTACGCTTGTTCTTGTCGGTAGTGTAGAAGTGACCAGTACCGGCGCTCGAAATCAAACGAATCAATTCACGCATGATTAGCTCCCTTAAACCTTGCCATCGCGGCGAAGTTCGGCCAGCACGACAGTGATGCCACGCTTGTCGATGATACGCATGCCTTTGGCAGATACGCGCAGACGCACAAAACGTTTCTCTTCTTCAACCCAGAAGCGGTGATGCTGCAGGTTCGGCAGGAAACGACGACGGGTTTTGTTGTTTGCGTGGGAAATGTTATTCCCGGTTACCGGACCCTTACCGGTAACTTGACATACTCTAGACATGCCTCAGCCCTCTAAAACCACATGCCCAACCCGGCATGGGTTGGCCGCTTAATCTCTCAGTCATTTGGCGCCAGGCGCCGCGTTTCTTTAGAGGTCTTACCGGCTACACCTACAGTGAAGGAACCGGGCCCCTAGAAAAGAGCGCTGCTTTATACCAGAAAGACTGGAGAGCAACAACATTCAGTGTGCGTCGAATTCACAAAAACCCCGTTTTCCGGGCTCCGAGCGCCTTGGACAAAGGCTATCATCGATGGCGACCGCTCGTCGCAGAGAATCGGCCAACCGGCCAAATCAGGATTTTGCTCGCCCGCCTCACAGCAAATTCAGGCGCTATAGTCCCCTCAAAATGAAAAAGGGGATAGTCATTTGCAAAAGAGCCCACTAGGGTAAGCCTTTTCCAGACTGCACTTGCAGATGGGCCTTCGACCTGTAAAGGAAGCCGACCATGCGCCTCGCTGCCCTACCGCTGTTGCTCGCCCCGCTTCTGCTGAGCCCCCAGGCCTTTGCCGCCGCCCTGAGCGTCTGCACCGAGGCCAGCCCTGAAGGCTTCGACGTGGTGCAGTACAACTCACTGACCACCACCAACGCCTCGGCCGATGTGTTGATGAATAGCCTGGTGGACTTTGACACGGCCAGTGGCAAAGTGGTCGCCAGCCTCGCCGACAGCTGGGAAGTCAGCCCCGACGGCCTGACCTATGTCTTCAAGCTGCACCCGCAGGTGAAATTCCATCGCACCGAGTACTTCACCCCCACGCGCGACCTGAACGCCGAAGACGTGATTTTCAGCTTCGACCGCATGCTCGACCCGGCCAATGCGTGGCACAAAGTCGCCCAGAGCGGCTTTCCCCATGCGCAATCGATGCAATTGCCTGCACTGATCAAGAAGATCGACGCCCTCGATCCGCAGACCGTGCGCTTCACCCTCGACCACCCGGATTCGACCTTCCTGGCGACCCTGACCATGGGTTTCGCCTCGATCTATTCAGCCGAATACGCCGATAAACTGATGAAGGCCGGCACACCCGAGAAGCTCAACAGCCAGCCGATCGGCACGGGACCGTTCGTTTTCACCCGTTTCCAGAAGGACGCCTCGGTTCGCTACAAAGCCAACCCCGAATACTTCGGCGGCAAACCCTCTGTAGACCCGCTGATCTTCGCCATCACCCCGGACGCCAATGTGCGCCTGCAGAAATTGCGCCGTAACGAATGCCAGATCGCCCTGTCGCCCAAGCCTCTGGACGTACAGGAAGCGCTGAAAGAGCCAACGCTGAAAGTCGAAAAGACTGACGCGTTCATGACAGCATTCGTCGGCATCAACAGTCAGCATCCGCCACTGGACAAGCCTGAAGTCCGCCAGGCCATCAACCTTGCCTTCGACAAGGCCAACTATGTAAAAGCCGTGTTCGAAAACACTGCCGAGGCGGCCAACGGTCCGTATCCGCCCAACACCTGGAGCTACGCGAAAGGCCTGCCGGGCTACCCTCACGACATCGCGAAGGCCAAAGCCTTGATGGCCAAGGCCGGACTCAAGGACGGCTTCCAGACCACCATCTGGACCCGCCCTTCCGGCAGCCTGCTTAACCCCAACCCAAGCCTCGGCGCTCAACTGCTTCAGTCTGACCTTGCAGAAATCGGCATTCAGGCTGAAATCCGCGTGATCGAATGGGGCGAACTGATCCGCCGCGCCAAAGCCGGTGAGCACGACTTGCTGTTCATGGGCTGGGCTGGCGACAACGGCGACCCGGACAACTTCCTCACGCCGCAGTTTTCCTGCGCCGCGGTCAAGTCCGGCACCAACTTCGCCCGCTACTGCAATCAGGACCTGGACAAGCTGATCAGCGCCGGCAAGACCACTGGCGAGCAAGGTGTGCGCAGCAAGCTCTACGAACAGGCCCAGGCGCAGATCCAGCAGCAGGCGTTGTGGCTACCGCTTGCCCACCCGACGGCCTTCGCGCTGACACGCAAGGATGTCGAGGGGTACTCAGTCAGCCCGTTCGGGCGGCAGGATTACTCGAAGGTGAACTTCAAGTAGTCCACTTCAAACGCAAAACCTGTGGGAGCGGGCTTGCCCGCGATAGCGGACTTTCTGGCAACGCTTGTGCTGAATGTGCCGCCGCCATCGCGGGCAAGCCCGCTCCCACAGGGTTCTGCATTCCCCCACCAGATCTACATCCACCCATACTCCGCCATCGACAACGGATCGCCATCTCCAATGATGAAATGGTCGAGCACCCGCACGTCAATCAACTCCAGCGCCTTTTGCAGGCGCTTGGTCAGCACCCGGTCGGACTGACTGGGGTCGGTATTGCCCGAAGGATGGTTGTGGCAGAGGATCAATGCCGCTGCGTTGTTGGCCAAGGCGCGCTTGACCACCTCTCGCGGATGAACGCTGGTGTTGTCGATGGAGCCGCGAAACAGCGTCTCATACGCCAGTACCTGATGCCTGGAATCGAGAAACAGGCAACCAAACACCTCGTGTGGCTCGTGGCGCAGCATCGATTTCAGGTACTCGCGAACCGCGTGCGGATTCTCCAGTGCCGATTTTTGGCGCGCACGCTCGGCCAGATGACGCCTGCTCATTTCTTGCGCAGCCTGCAACTGTGCAAATTTCGCCGGCCCAAGCCCCAACTGCTTGCTGAACGTTTCCTGATCGGCCTCAAGCAGCAAACGCAGGCTGCCAAACTGATTCAACAGGTGTCGCGCCAAATCTACGGCGCTTTTACCTACCACGCCTGTACGTAAAAAGATCGCCAGCAACTCGGCGTCCGAAAGGCTTTCCGCGCCCTGTTCAAGCAACCTCTCCCGCGGCCGTTCTGCCGCCGGCCAATCGCGAATACTCATAGCACCTCCCTGTCTGTGGGCACCGCTGTTCCGTAGCGGTCGCTGTGATATCGTAGCCCATCTTTTTTTGCGGGCGAATTCATCCTGGGGAGGGGGTTTCGCCACGTATGTCACCAACGAATTGAAAGGCAGGCCTATGCAGCGGCTGTATCGGAAACGCATTGTTCTGGGCGTCGGCGGCGGTATCGCTGCCTACAAAAGCGCCGACCTGGTTCGCCGCCTGATCGATCAGGGCGCCGAAGTGCGCGTGGTCATGACCCGTGGCGGCGCAGAGTTCATCACCCCGCTGACCATGCAGGCCCTGTCCGGGCACCCGGTCCACCTGGACCTGCTGGACCCGGCGGCCGAAGCGGCCATGGGCCACATCGAACTGGCCAAATGGGCCGATCTGGTGCTGATCGCTCCCGGCACCGCAGACCTGATCGCCCGCCTGGCCCAAGGCATTGCCAATGATCTGCTGACCACGCTGGTGCTGGCCACCGACGCAGTGGTCGCCGTTGCGCCGGCCATGAACCAGGCCATGTGGCGCGACCCGGCGACCCAGGCCAACCTGAAAACCCTCGAAAACCGCGACATCAAGGTCTTCGGCCCGGCCTCCGGCAGCCAGGCCTGCGGCGACGTCGGCCTGGGGCGCATGCTCGAAGCCCTTGAACTGGCCCAATGCGCCGCCGACTGCTTCCAGCGTCAGGCACTGACTGGCAAACACGTGCTGATCACGGCCGGCCCGACCCAGGAAAACATCGACCCGGTGCGCTACATCACCAACCACAGTTCCGGAAAAATGGGCTTTGCCCTGGCCGAAGCCGCGGTGGAAGCCGGTGCCCGCGTAACCCTGATCACCGGCCCTGTGCACCTGCAGACCCCGGATCGCGTCACCCGCATCGACGTGGTCAGCGCCCGCGACATGCTCGCTGCCTGCGAAGCGGCGATCCCTTGCGACCTGTTCATCGCCTCGGCAGCGGTCGCGGATTACCGTCCGGAAGTCGTCGCACCACAGAAACTCAAGAAAGATCCTACGAACGGCGACGGCTTGTTGCTACAGATGGTGCGCAACCCAGACATCCTTGCCACCATCGCCACCCGCCCCGACCGCCCGTTCAGTGTCGGTTTCGCCGCCGAGACCGAACACCTGCTCGATTACGCTGCACGCAAGTTGAAAGACAAGAACCTCGATCTGATCGTCGCCAACGACGTCGCCAATCCGAGCATTGGCTTCAACAGCGAAGAAAACGCCTGCAGCGTCATCGACCGCGAGCTTCACGCCACACTTTTCGCCCAGACCAGCAAGAGCAAGATTGCTCGCCAGCTGATCACTTTTATCGCCGAACGTCTGAACCAGGTTTAATTTACATGCACGCTTTGCAAGCCAAGATCCTCGACCCCCGCATCGGTACCGAATTCCCGCTGCCGCAATACGCCACACCAGGCTCCGCCGGCCTCGACCTGCGCGCCATGCTGGAACAGGACACCGTGATCAAGCCGGGTGAAACCGTGCTGATTCCCACCGGCCTGTCGGTCTATATCGGTGACCCGAACCTGGCAGCGCTGATTCTGCCGCGCTCGGGGATGGGCCATAAGCACGGCATCGTGCTAGGCAACCTGGTGGGGCTGATCGACTCCGACTACCAGGGCCCATTGATGGTCTCCTGCTGGAACCGTGGCCAGACCGAATTCACCATGCCGGTCGGCGAGCGCCTGGCGCAACTGGTGTTGGTACCGGTGGTGCAGGCTCACTTCGAGATGGTTGAAGAGTTTGTTGAAACCGAACGCGGCACTGGCGGTTTCGGCCATACCGGTACACGTTGATTCGATAGAGATCCATTGTGGCGAGGGAGCTCGCCACAAAATTCAAAATGTCATCTTCAAGGTTTAGCTCCGAAAATCAAGGCATTGCCCGGTCAATCCCCCGCCGCCAGGGGCGTCATGGCCCTTTCATACCACGAACTCTCTGTGGAAAACGCCGTCATACCCTTCAGTTTGAACCTGCCGCCAAATGAACCGGCGGCCTGTCCAGTCACTTTCGAGATGGAGCATTTCCACAGATGAACACCCCGGCCAAAGTCGCACCCAAGTTCCCTGACAGCATCTTCCGCGCCTACGACATCCGCGGCACCGTCCCGGAATTCCTGAACGCTGAAACCGCTTACTGGATCGGCCGCGCCGTCGGCTCCCAAAGCCTGGCCCAGGGCGAGCCAAACGTGTCCGTCGGTCGCGATGGCCGTCTGTCCGGCCCGGAACTGGTCGCACAACTGATCAAAGGCATCGCCGACAGCGGCTGCCACGTCAGTGATGTCGGCCTGGTCCCGACTCCGGCGCTCTACTACGCCGCCAACGTGCTGGCCGGCAAATCCGGTGTGATGCTCACCGGCAGCCACAACCCGTCGAACTACAACGGCTTCAAGATCGTCATTGCCGGCGACACACTGGCCAACGAACAGATCCAGGCCCTGCACGACCGCCTCAAGACCAACGACCTGAGCAGCGGCCAGGGCAGCATCACCCAGGTCGAGATCCTCGACCGCTACACCACCGAAATCGTCCAGGACATCAAGCTGGCCCGTCGCCTGAAAGTGGTCGTCGACTGCGGCAACGGCGCGGCCGGCGTGATCGCCCCGCAACTGATCGAAGCGCTGAACTGCGAAGTCATTCCACTGTTTTGTGAGGTCGACGGCAACTTCCCGAACCACCACCCGGACCCGGGCAAGCCTGAAAACCTCGTGGACCTGATCGCCAAGGTCAAGGAAACCAACGCTGACATCGGCCTGGCCTTCGACGGCGATGGCGACCGCGTCGGCGTGGTGACCAACACCGGCAGCATCGTCTACCCGGACCGCCTGCTGATGCTGTTCGCCCGCGACGTCGTGGCGCGCAACCCGGGCGCCGAGATCATCTTCGACGTCAAATGCACCCGCCGCCTGTTTGCGCTGATCAAGGAATACGGCGGCCGGTCGTTAATGTGGAAGACCGGTCACTCGTTGATCAAAAAGAAAATGAAACAATCCGGCGCCCTGCTGGCTGGCGAAATGAGCGGGCACATCTTCTTCAAGGAACGCTGGTTCGGTTTCGACGACGGCATCTACAGCGCCGCACGCTTGCTGGAGATCCTCAGCAAGGAAAAATCCTCGGCCGAAGAGCTGTTCGCGACCTTCCCGAACGATATTTCTACGCCGGAAATCAATATCCATGTGACCGAAGAGAGCAAATTCAGCATCATTGATGCATTGCACGATGCACAGTGGGGCGAAGGCGCTGACCTGACCACCATTGACGGCGTGCGAGTCGACTATGCCAAAGGCTGGGGCCTGGTACGCGCATCCAACACCACACCGGTGCTGGTGCTGCGTTTCGAGGCCGATGACGAGGCTGAATTGCAACGCATCAAGGACGTTTTCCACGCCCAGTTGAAGCGTGTTGCACCTGATCTCCAACTACCGTTCTGATTCACCCGGAGCCCTGAATGACCCTCGAACGCGAAGCCGCCGCCAACACCGCCAAGGTCCTGTCCGAAGCGTTGCCTTACATCCGCCGTTATGTCGGCAAGACACTGGTGATCAAATACGGCGGCAACGCGATGGAAAGCGAGGAGCTGAAAACCGGCTTCGCCCGCGACATCGTGCTGATGAAGGCTGTGGGCATCAACCCGGTGGTGGTTCACGGTGGCGGCCCGCAAATCGGTGACCTGCTCAAGCGCCTGTCGATCGAGAGCCATTTCGTCGACGGCATGCGCGTCACCGACGCCGCGACCATGGACGTGGTGGAAATGGTCCTCGGCGGCCAGGTCAACAAGGACATCGTCAACCTGATCAACCGTCATGGCGGCAGCGCTATCGGCCTGACCGGTAAAGACGCCGAGCTGATTCGCGCGAAGAAGCTCACCGTTACCCGTCAGACGCCGGAAATGACCACCCCGGAAATCATCGACATCGGCCATGTGGGCGAAGTAGTTGGCATCAATACCGACCTGCTGAACCTGTTGGTCAAGGGCGATTTCATTCCAGTGATCGCGCCCATCGGCGTCGGCGCCAACGGCGAGTCGTACAACATCAACGCTGACCTGGTGGCCGGTAAAGTCGCCGAAGCGCTGAAAGCCGAGAAACTGATGCTGCTGACCAACATCGCCGGCCTGATGGACAAGTCGGGCACGGTCCTGACCGGCCTGACAACCCAGCAAGTCGACGACCTGATCGCCGACGGCACCATCTACGGCGGCATGCTGCCGAAGATCCGCTGCGCACTGGAAGCGGTCCAGGGCGGTGTGGGCAGCTCGCTGATCATCGACGGTCGCGTGCCGAACGCGATCCTGCTGGAAATCTTCACCGATACCGGCGTGGGCACCCTGATCAGCAATCGCAAGCGTCCTTAAGCGATAGCGCAAACAAAAAGACCCCGCTCGGCCTGGCTGAGCGGGGTCTTTTTTATTCCACAGTCCCTGTAGGAGCGAGCTTGCTCGCGAAAAACGTCAACGATAACGCGGAGCGCCTGGCGAAAAGCGGCGCCCTGACGTGCATCGCGAGCAAGCTCGCTCCTACAAGGCAATAGCGATTAAACGCCGAATTGTGCGCGGTAGGCTTCCACGGCTGGCAGATGCTGCTTGAGCTGCGGATCATCAGCCAGAAACTCCAACACCTGATTCAGCGAAACGATGCTGATGACCGGAATGCCAAA
This sequence comes from Pseudomonas fluorescens, assembly GCF_040448305.1. Lineage (NCBI taxonomy): Bacteria > Pseudomonadati > Pseudomonadota > Gammaproteobacteria > Pseudomonadales > Pseudomonadaceae > Pseudomonas > Pseudomonas fluorescens. Next base: position 6,603,531 of record NZ_CP148752.1, read on the forward strand.
GTCACGCTCGACTTCCTGGATCGCCGACAACTCGCCGTTGCCACGCTCCTGACGGTTCAGGGCAATCAGCACGCCGGCTGCCTTGGCGCCGTCCTGGGAAGCGATGATTTGCATCACTTCACGGATCGCGGTGCCGGCGGTGATCACGTCGTCGATGATCAGAACGTCGCCGGTCAGGGGTGCGCCAACCAGGCTGCCGCCTTCGCCGTGGGCCTTGGCTTCCTTGCGGTTGAAGCACCATGGCAGGTCACGGTTGTGATGTTCGGCCAGGGCCACGGCGGTGGTCGCCGCCAATGGGATGCCCTTGTAGGCCGGGCCAAACAGCACGTCGAAGGGAATGCCGCTTTCGGCGATAGCTGCGGCGTAGAAGCGCCCCAGCTGCGCCAGGGCCGAACCCGAGTTGAACAAGCCGGCGTTGAAGAAGTAAGGACTGGTACGCCCGGACTTCAGGGTGAACTCACCGAAGCGCAAAACGCCGCGATCGATGGCAAAACGAATGAAATCGCGCTGATACGCTTGCATGAAAAAAACCCCAAATACCACGGATTTAGCTAATTAGCTTGACGCCGTGTATCATACACGCACGCGATTTTTGGGGCCATTTATGCGGATCATCAGTGTGAACGTCAATGGTATTCAGGCTGCAGTCGAGCGTGGTTTGCTCAGTTGGCTGCAAGCACAGAATGCCGACGTCATCTGCCTGCAGGACACCCGTGCCTCCGCCTTTGAACTGGATGACCCAGCCTTCCAACTGGATGGCTACTTCCTTTATGCCTGCGATGCCGAAGTTCCCGCCCAAGGCGGCGTGGCTTTGTATTCGCGGTTGCAACCGAAGGCTGTCATCAGCGGTCTCGGTTTCGAGACGGCCGACCGCTACGGGCGCTACCTGCAAGCCGATTTCGACAAGGTCAGCATCGCGACCTTGCTGCTCCCTTCGGGGCAGAACGGCGATGAAGACTTGAACCAGAAGTTCAAGCTAATGGACGACTTCGCCCGTTATCTGGATAAACAGCGGCGCAAACGTCGCGAGTACATTTATTGTGGCTCGCTGTACGTGGCGCAACAGAAGCTGGATATCAAGAACTGGCGCGACAGCCAGCAATCTCCGGGCTTCCTGGCACCTGAACGTGCCTGGATGGACGAGATTGTCGGCAACATGGGTTATGTCGACGCCCTGCGTGAAGTCAGCCGTGAAGGCGACCAGTACAGCTGGTGGCCGGACAACGAACAGGCGGAGATGCTCAACCTCGGTTGGCGCTTCGACTATCAACTGCTGACCCCGGGCCTGCGCCGCTTCGTACGCAGCGCACGCCTGCCACGCCAGCCGCGCTTCTCGCAACACGCGCCGCTGATCGTGGACTACGACTGGACGCTGACGATCTAAGTGATTTTTCACTGGACGGCCTGATAGACAGTTGAAAAAAATGCCCGTATCGCAAGATACGGGCATTTTTTATGCGCTCTATTCAGGGGGGCCCAACGGCCTGAACTTCAAACCACGGCGAAAAACGGCAGTGCAAGGTACAACTTGATGACGATGACATTAATGATGTCGATGAAGAAAGCACCCACCATTGGCACCACCAGGAACGCTATCTGAGAAGGCCCATAGCGCTGTGTCACCGCTTGCATATTGGCGATGGCCGTTGGCGTGGCACCCAGTCCGAAACCGCAATGCCCTGCCGCCAATACAGCCGCGTCGTAGTTACTGCCCATCATCCTGAATGTCACAAAAATCGCAAACAGAGCCATGACCAACGTTTGCGCAGCCAGGATAATAAAAATCGGCAACGCCAGTGCAGCCAGATCCCACAACTTGAGCGACATCAGAGCGATTGCCAAAAACAGAGACAAACTGACATTCCCCAGCACGGAGACTTCTCGCTCAAACACCTGATACACGCCAAGCGCCGAAAGCCCGTTCCGTAAAAGTACGCCCACGAACAACACGCAAACAAACGTCGGCAACTCAAATGCGGTTCCCTGAAGCCACCCATTCAGGAGTGAGCCCGCCAGCAGGCTGACAGCGATCAAAGCCAGTGTCTCGACTAGCGAAAACGACGTGATCGAGCGCTCTTTGTTCGGTTGTTCAAAGCCCTTGGGCAGCCGTGGCTTTTCCTGCTCGCAGCCGGGTGTCTGGACACGACTGATGAGCAGGCGGGCAACAGGCCCGCCAATCAAGCCGCCCAGCACCAGGCCAAACGTTGCAGAAGCCATTGCCAACTCAGAGGCAGAGGCCAGACCGAACTTCTCGCTGAACGTCGCCCCCCATGCAGCACCTGTACCGTGACCACCTGCCAGAGTAATCGAGCCTGTCAACAAGCCCATCAACGGATCGAGCCCCAACGCCGTTGCGAGCCCGATGCCCATGGCATTCTGGATCATCAGAAGTCCGACAACCGCCAGCAGAAAGATCCCCACTATGCGTCCGCCCTTCTTCAGGCTGGCGAAGTCTGCGCTCAAGCCAATCGTGGCAAAAAAAGCCAACATCAAGGGAGTTTGCAGCGAGGTATCAAATCGGATTTCAATATCGAGAGTTCTTAAAGCCAGAAGACCCAAGGCAACCACCAGGCCGCCTGCTACAGGTTCCGGGATATTATAAGTACGTAAAAAACCGACACGCGAGACAAGAGCGCGCCCCAACAAAAGTACTAAAGAGGCGGCGACAAGTGTTCCATAAAAATCGAGCTGAAGCATTTGGGATATTCTTGCTTTTACATTCAGGGGCGAACTTTTTACCTGGACACGCCTCTTGAACAGGTTGATCAATCTCAACACTGACTAGTATTAGATTCAGAGGCCGTCAATGGCCAGAATATATCGAAATATTTCTTTATAAATATTACTTGCGGCAACTTTATCAATCGCCAAGTCTCATTGCCAAGCATACAAGCCGTACTGAGCTTTGCAGTTTGTGACTAAACGTGTAAGAAATTTTATTTGCACGAATGAACTTCGCTTGAATAGCGAGCGACCAAGTACGCAACATTAGAGATTAATCTGATTGCAAAAAAACAAATGCCCCAACATGTCGGGGCACTTGTATTGAACTGCGCTTAAAATAGCATCAGCGTCTTGGCTTACTTGATCAACCGCCATGTGAACGGGTACCGGTAAGGCTGCCCTTCATTGGCTTTCACCCCGGCAATGATCGTCAGCACCAGCGCACCAATCGCGATCAGGCCAAACAGGAAGAACCCGATAATCAACAGCATCAGCAGGAAGCAGATAGCCGAGGCGATCGCGACAGTGATCTGAAAATTCAGCGCTTCCTTGCCCTGGGCATCGATGAACGGGTCCATCTCACGCTTCATCTGCCAGAGAATCAGCGGGCCGATGATCGTGCCAAACGGAATCCAGATCCCCAGCAAGGCGGACAAGTGGCAAAACATGGCCCACTGACGCACCTCTTGGCTCGGCGTGGGCAGCGGCAGTTGCTCGTCACTCATGGTGTCCTCCTTGCCTGGAGCAGTCCGGTCAGTCGGCCAATGCGGCCTTTTGCAATTCGAAGATCTCGTTCATGCCTTTCTTGGCCAGTTCAAGCATCGCGTTCAGCTCTTCAGGCTGGAACGGCGCGCCTTCGGCAGTGCCCTGGACTTCGATGAAGCCGCCAGCGCTGGTCATCACCACGTTCAGGTCGGTCTCGGCGGCCGAGTCTTCCAGGTAGTCGAGGTCGAGCACAGGCTCACCCTTGTACATGCCCACGGAAACCGCAGCGATCATTTGCTTGACCGGGTCGCCGCCCTTCAGGCCGCCACGCTTCTTGATGACTTTCAAGGCATCGATCAGCGCAACCATGGAACCGGTGATCGAAGCCGTGCGGGTACCGCCATCAGCCTGGATCACATCGCAGTCGACGTACAGGGTGACATCGCCCAGCTTGGACATGTCCAGCGCAGCGCGCAGGGAACGACCGATCAGACGCTGGATTTCCAGGGTGCGGCCGCCTTGCTTGCCGCGGCTGGCTTCACGCTGGTTACGCTCGCCGGTAGCGCGCGGCAGCATGCCGTACTCGGCGGTCAGCCAACCCTGGCCCTGGCCTTTCAGGAAACGCGGTACGCCCGGTTCAACGCTGACGGTGCAGATGACCTTGGTATCGCCAAACTCGACCAGCACAGAACCCTCGGCGTGTTTGGTGTAGTTGCGGGTGATGCGGATCGAGCGGAGCTGATCGGCAGCGCGACCACTTGGACGTATCATAGGGAGTACCTGTACTGGGGACGGAAAACTGCGGAGCATTATAGAGCCGACGGCCGCCACTGGGCACTTCTAAAAAATTCCGCCGACGACCGAGGGCTCTGCACCGCGCGTCGGTGCAGGCCTGCCGCTCTTTGTCACACCGTGTGTTTGGGCGCATCCGCGCCACTGCGCTACAATCCTGCGCCTTTGCTGCCAGTCGGCTTTAATTCATTGATATCGGATTCCCGGAACCTCGGTTCTGTGCCGATCTGCCTTGCGAGGTACCTCCATGGTGCACAGCATGACCGCCTTCGCCCGCGTCGAGAAAGTCGGCGTCCAGGGCACCCTGAGCTGGGAACTGCGGTCGGTCAACAGCCGCTACCTGGAACCCCACCTGCGCCTGCCGGAATCCTTCCGCGACCTCGAGGGCGCTGTTCGTGAAGCCCTGCGCCAGGGTGTATCGCGGGGCAAGCTCGAATGCACCCTGCGCTTCACCGAAGAAAACACCGGCAAAGCACTGCAAATCGATCAGGAGCGCGCCGCGCAACTGGTCGCCGCCGCCGAGACCATCGCCAGCCTGATCAAGAACCCGGCAGCGCTGAACCCGCTGGAAGTCCTGGCCTGGCCCGGCGTACTGGTAGGCGACGCCACTGACCCGCAAGCCTTGAACGCCGAAGCGCTGGCACTGTTCAACCAAGGCCTCAAGGAACTGAAGGCCGGCCGCGAGCGCGAAGGCGCGGAGCTGGCGCGGCTGATCAACGAGCGCCTGAGCGCCATTGAAGAAGACGTGGTGACCTTGCGCGAACTGGTCCCGCAAATGCTCGCCACCCAGCGCCAGAAAGTCCTCGACCGCTTCGCCGACATGAAGGCCGAGATGGATCCGCAGCGCCTGGAGCAGGAAATGGTCATGCTCGCGCAAAAAAGCGACGTCGCCGAAGAACTGGATCGCCTGAGCACTCACATCATCGAAGTTCGCCGGGTGCTCAAATCCGGCGGTGCCGCCGGTCGGCGCCTGGACTTCCTGATGCAGGAACTCAACCGCGAAGCCAATACACTGGGCTCCAAAGCCTTCGACCCGCGCAGCACCCAGGCTGCGGTCAACCTCAAGGTGTTGATCGAGCAGATGCGCGAACAAGTGCAGAATATTGAGTAAGGCTACCCCCGACATGACACACAGCACCGGCACCCTGTACATCATTTCCGCCCCTTCGGGCGCGGGCAAGAGCAGTCTGGTCAAGGCCCTGACCGACGCAAATCCGGAGATCCGCGTCTCGGTCTCCCACACCACCCGCGCCATGCGTCCCGGTGAAGTGAATGGCGTGAACTATCACTTCGTCGACCGCAGCGAGTTCGTGAAGATGATCGAGCACGGGGATTTCCTCGAGCGCGCCGAAGTGTTCGGCAATCTCTACGGCACTTCGCAAAGCCACCTGCAGCAGACCCTGGACGAAGGCCACGACCTGATTCTGGAAATCGACTGGCAAGGTGCCGAGCAAGTGCGCAAGCTGATGCCTCAGGCCCGCTCGATCTTCATTCTGCCGCCGTCATTGCAGGCCCTGCACCAGCGTCTGACCAATCGCGGCCAGGACAGTGACGAAGTCATTGACGGCCGGATGCGCGAAGCCGTCAGCGAAATGAGCCACTACGTCGACTACGACTACCTGATCATCAACGACGATTTCGCCCACGCGCTGCACGACCTGAAGGCGATTTTCCGCGCCAATCAGCTGATTCAAAAGCGTCAGCAGCAGCGTCACGGCAAATTGCTGGCTGAATTGCTCGGTTAATCAGCTCTTCCCAAAACCGCTGCAAGGGCTTTACATTGGCACTTGTAGCGCGTTGAAGGGCTTGGTCAAAAAATCAGCGCTTCCCTAAACGCTGGTGATTTTTTAAACTGTCGAGTCCGCTCGCCCATCCGGGCAGCGCGCATATTGCATTTGCTACGAGGAAGACCATGGCCCGCGTAACCGTTGAAGACTGCCTAGAACACGTGGATAACCGCTTTGAGCTGGTCATGCTCTCTACCAAGCGTGCCCGTCAACTGGCCACCGGCGGCAAAGAGCCGAAAGTAGCATGGGAAAACGACAAGCCTACCGTCGTCGCCCTGCGCGAAATCGCTGAAGGCCTGATCGACTACGCAGCTATCGCCGAAGCCGAAATCGTTGAAGATGAACCGCTTTTTGCTGCATTCGAGGACGAGTCCAACGAGGCCGTCTAAGCCTATGCCTGGTCGACGTAGCACGGCGCGGGATAAAAGCTTACGGCAGGAGATATCATGCCGAGCATAGACGCCCTCGCCGATCGCTTATCGACCTACCTCGGCAAGGACCAGGTCAATCTGGTCCGCCGAGCGTATTTCTACGCCGAACAAGCCCACGACGGCCAACGCCGCCGTAGCGGCGAGGCGTACGTCACGCACCCACTCGCGGTTGCGAATATTCTTGCCGACATGCACATGGACCATCAGAGCCTGATGGCCGCGATGCTGCATGACGTGATCGAAGACACCGGTATTGCCAAGGAAGCGCTGCAAGCGCAGTTCGGCGAAACCGTGGCCGAACTGGTCGACGGGGTCAGCAAACTGACCCAGATGAACTTCGAGACCAAGGCCGAGGCACAAGCCGAAAACTTCCAGAAAATGGCCATGGCCATGGCCCGCGACATTCGCGTGATCCTGGTCAAGCTGGCCGACCGCCTGCACAACATGCGCACGCTGGAAGTGCTGTCCGGGGAAAAACGCCGGCGCATCGCCAAGGAAACCCTGGAAATCTATGCACCCATCGCCAACCGGCTGGGCATGCACGCCATCCGCATAGAATTCGAAGACCTCGGCTTCAAGGCCATGCACCCGATGCGTTCCGCGCGGATCTACCAGGCGGTCAAACGCGCCCGGGGCAACCGCAAGGAAATCGTCAACAAGATCGAAGAATCCTTAAGCCACTGCCTGGCCATCGATGGCATTCAGGGCGAGGTCAGCGGTCGCCAGAAACACCTCTACGGCATCTACAAGAAAATGCGCGGCAAGCGTCGGGCCTTCAACGAGATCATGGACGTCTACGCGTTCCGGATCATCGTCGACAAGGTCGATACCTGCTACCGCGTGCTGGGTGCTGTACATAACTTATATAAACCACTGCCGGGGCGCTTCAAGGATTACATCGCGATCCCCAAGGCCAACGGCTATCAGTCGCTGCACACCACGCTGTTCGGCATGCACGGTGTTCCGATCGAGATCCAGATCCGCACCCGTGAAATGGAAGAAATGGCCAACAACGGCATCGCTGCCCATTGGCTGTACAAGTCCAGCGGCGACGAGCAGCCGAAAGGCACCCATGCCCGCGCCCGCCAGTGGGTCAAGGGCGTGCTGGAAATGCAGCAACGCGCTGGCAACTCGCTGGAATTCATCGAAAGCGTGAAGATCGACCTGTTCCCGGACGAGGTCTACGTGTTCACGCCCAAAGGCCGGATCATGGAGCTGCCCAAGGGCTCCACGGCGGTCGACTTCGCTTACGCGGTACACACCGACGTGGGCAACAGCTGCATCGCCTGCCGGATCAATCGTCGTCTCGCGCCGCTGTCCGAACCGCTGCAAAGCGGCTCCACGGTCGAGATCGTCAGCGCTCCCGGCGCGCGGCCGAACCCGGCCTGGCTCAACTTCGTGGTCACCGGCAAGGCGCGCACGCACATTCGCCATGCACTGAAACTGCAACGCCGCTCCGAATCCATCAGCCTCGGCGAGCGCCTGCTGAACAAGGTCCTCAACGGCTTCGACAGCTCGCTGGAGAAAATCCCGGCCGAACGCGTCAAGGCCATGCTCGTCGAGTACCGCCTGGAACTGATCGAAGATTTGCTCGAAGACATCGGCCTGGGCAATCGCATGGCCTATGTGGTGGCCCGCCGGTTGCTGGGCGAAGGCGAACAGTTGCCAAGTGCAGAAGGCCCGCTGGCGATTCGCGGCACCGAAGGCCTGGTACTCAGCTACGCCAAGTGTTGCACGCCGATCCCGGGCGACCCGATTGTCGGCCACCTGTCCGCTGGCAAAGGCATGGTCGTGCACCTGGACAACTGCCGCAACATCAGCGAAATCCGCCACAACCCGGAAAAATGCATCCAGCTCTCGTGGGCCAAGGACGTTACCGGCGAATTCAACGTCGAACTGCGCGTCGAACTGGAACACCAGCGCGGCCTGATCGCCCTGCTGGCCAGCAGCGTCAACGCCGCCGACGGCAACATCGAGAAAATCAGCATGGACGAACGCGATGGTCGCATCAGCGTGGTCCAGTTGGTGGTCAGCGTGCACGACCGCGTGCACCTGGCCCGCGTGATCAAGAAACTGCGCGCCTTGACCGGGGTGATTCGCATCACCCGCATGCGCGCCTAAGCCCCTAATTACAAGGAGTCCTACATGACCAAGACTGTTATCACCAGCGACAAGGCCCCGGCCGCCATCGGCACTTACTCCCAGGCGATCAAGGCTGGCAACACCGTTTACATGTCAGGTCAGATTCCCCTGGACCCAAAAACCATGGAACTGGTTGAAGGCTTCGAAGCCCAGACCGTCCAGGTGTTCGAGAACCTCAAGGCCGTTGCTGAAGCCGCTGGTGGTTCGTTCAAGGACATCGTCAAGCTGAACATCTTCCTCACCGACCTGAGCCACTTCGCCAAGGTCAACGAGATCATGGGCAAGTACTTCGACCAGCCTTACCCTGCACGCGCCGCCATCGGCGTAGCAGCCCTGCCAAAGGGTTCGCAGGTTGAAATGGATGCCATCCTGGTCATCGAGTAATGCGTACGGCGCAGCCTCGGGCTGCGCCGACTGCTCTGCTGTAAAGAATGCTTGAAAGGATTCCACCCATGCGCAACGCGCTTGCTCTCTCGCTGCTCGCCCTGTTCCTGGGCGGATGTGCCAGCAACCCTGCCGACCGCGACATCAGCGGCACCTGGATCAACCAGGTGGCGATCGATGCCGCCGCCAAAGGCGTCCCCCTGCGTGAAGCGCTCCAGGCCTATGGCCCCAACCTGGAATGGGACATCAACACCAAGGCCGGCCAGGCCCGCTACACCAACGGTTTTGAAAATGTCGACGGCAAGCTACTGGGCGAAGAGTCCGGCGCCTGGAAAGTCGACTTTTATGGCAGCTCGGCCAGTGAGCTGAAGCGTGACGGCAAGCAACTGAGCCAGTCCGCCAGCGACAACGAGCCTGAGCAAGTCTTCGACCGCGTACAGATCCAGGTACCGGATGGCGCACCGATGGGTGCCAGCTTCGAACGTGCGCTGTATTCAGCCTACATGGGCGGCGGCTGGACAATCGTCAGTGGCCCGGGTGAAGGCAGCACGGTTCAATTCCAGGCCGACGGCCAGGTGACCGGCCTGCCAGGCAGCGACCGCTATGCATTGTGCCTGGCCGGCGATTGCGCCTCCATGAGCGGCGGCAATGACAACATGTGGCTGCAACAGAATGGCCAGGGCAACGCCTGGATCTTTGCACGCAAGGGCAAGGAGCTGGAGATTTTCCAGACCGTGAACACGGCGCAGGCTGACGAGATGCCCTCGTTCACCCCGGGTGAGCGCAAGTGGTTGCTCGAGAAACAATAAGCATCCCTTGAAAGCACCACAAAACACTGTGGGAGCGAGCTTGCTCGCGATGAGGCCATAACATCCAACATCATCGTTGACTGTTATGCCGCCATCGCGAGCAAGCCCGCTCCCACAGGTGTTTACGGCGCCTGGAAGTCAGCTGCGCCCCTCAATGATCGCCGCATACCCCTCGCGAAAACTCGGATACTTCGGCGTCCAGCCCAACGCTTTTGCCCGCGCATTGCTGCAGCGCTTGCTGCCTGTGCGACGCACGCTGTCATCATCGGCCCATTCGGTCACACCCAGATACTCACGCAACCAGTCCACCACATCGGCCAGTGCTGCCGGCGCGTCATCGACGCCGATATAGACATCATCCAGCGCCACACCACGCCGATCCGCCTCAAGCAGGCACGCCATCAATCCTGCGGCGTCGTCGGCATGAATTCGATTGGCATACAACGGCGGATCGGTTACCACGCGATACCCCCGACGAACCTGAGTCAGTAGCCACTCACGGCCCGGACCATAAATGCCGGTCAGACGCACGATGCTCGCCGGAATGCCGCTTTTAAGGGCTAGTTGCTCGGCCTCGAGCATCACACGCCCGGAATAGCCCGCCGCCACGGCCGGTGAAGCCTCATCGACCCATTCGCCGTTCTGCTGACCGTAGACGCTGCTGCTGGAAACGAACAACAGGCGATTGGGTATCTGCCCGTAGTCGTCCAGCCACTCCAGCACATGCTCCAGGCCCTGGACATACGCAGCGCGGTAGCCGGCTTCGTCGTGATCGGTGGCCGCCGCGCAATACACCAGGTAATCCACGGCGCCGATTGGCCAAGTGTCCGGGCAGTCTTTGTTGAACAGGTCACCGGCCACGCCGATGACGCCCTCGGGCAGGCGTGAAACGTCGCGTCGCAGGCCATGGACCTCCCACCCCGCCGCCAGCAATTGTGTGGCCAAGCGGCTGCCGACATCACCGCAGCCGGCGATCAAAACAGTAGGCGCAGACATCAGAAAACTCCCATCGGAAAGCCACAGACTAGCGCCGGCAATAGACAGGCGGCTAGCAATGCAGGAAAAAAAGAGACGCTATTACTTCTGTTAACAAGAATTACTTGCAATAATGCGCCCCACTTTTGTTCTCGGCCTTTCGAGGCCTGGAAGAACATCACCCGTTTTTTCTCTCAGGTCCGGCCAGCATGACACGCAATCAATTCTCCGCTTCGCCAACCAAACGACCTCGCGCCTGGAGCGCGGTGGCCGCCCTGCTCCTCAGCCTGATGCTCGCGCCAGTCGCCGCTTTCGCCGATGCCCAGGCGCCAGCTACACCAGCCGCCACCGCGCCGGCTCCGGCCGATCACGCCGCCCCTTCCGTTGCTCCGGTAGCGACCGATCCTGCCCAGGCCGCACCGGCAGAAACGCTTGGTGAAGACGTCCCTGAGGTCCTCGAAGCCGACAACACCTTGGGCATGGCCCACGACCTGTCGCCGTGGGGCATGTACAAGAACGCCGACATCATCGTCAAAATCGTGATGATCGGCCTGGCCATCGCCTCGATCATCACCTGGACCATCTGGATCGCCAAGGGTCTTGAGCTGATGGGCGCCAAGCGTCGTCTGCGCGGTGAAATCGCCCAACTGAAAAAATCCGCCTCCCTCAAGGAAGCCAGCGCCACTGCGGCGAAGGAAGGCACCCTGGCCAACCTGCTGGTACATGACGCTCTCGAAGAGATGCGCCTGTCGGTCAACAGCCGTGAGAAAGAAGGCATCAAGGAACGCGTCAGCTTCCGTCTTGAGCGCCTGGTCGCCGCCTGCGGGCGCAACATGAGCAGCGGCACCGGCGTGCTGGCCACCATCGGTTCCACCGCGCCGTTCGTCGGCCTGTTCGGTACCGTGTGGGGCATCATGAACAGCTTCATCGGCATCGCCAAGACCCAGACCACCAACCTCGCCGTCGTCGCCCCCGGCATCGCCGAAGCCCTGCTGGCTACCGCGCTGGGTCTGGTTGCAGCGATCCCTGCGGTCGTGATCTACAACGTCTTTGCCCGCTCCATCGCCGGTTACAAGGCTCAGGTGTCCGACGCGTCGGCACAGGTCCTGCTGCTGGTCAGCCGCGACCTCGACCACCAGCCTGAGCGCAGCTCGCAACCGCACATGGTGAAAGTGGGGTAATCGGCCATGGGCCTGCATTTGAAAGAAGGGGCAGACGACGATCTGTCCGAAAACCACGAAATCAACGTTACGCCGTTCATCGACGTGATGTTGGTACTGTTGATCATCTTCATGGTGGCGGCCCCGCTGGCCACCGTGGACATCAAGGTCGACCTGCCCGCCTCGACCGCCAAACCGGCGCCGCGGCCAGAGAAACCGGTGTTCCTCAGCGTCAAGGCCGACCAGCGCCTGTTCCTCGGTGAAGACGAAGTGAAGGCCGAAGCACTCGGCGCCACCCTCGACGCCAGGACCCAGGGCAAGAAAGACACGACAATCTTCTTCCAGGCCGACAAAGGCGTGGATTACGGCGACCTGATGAGCGTGATGGACAACCTGCGTTCTGCCGGTTACCTGAAGGTAGGTCTGGTCGGACTCGAGACGGCAGCCAAGAAATGATCACGACGCGCCATAAGCTGACGCGTTACAGCGGTAGCCTGGCTGTGGTGCTGGGTGTTCACGCGCTGGCCATCGCGCTGGCGCTGAACTGGTCCGCCCGTCCGCCCATCGAATTGCCTCCCCAGGCAATGATGGTCGAGCTGGCACCGGTTCCTGCCCCGCCACCGCCTGCTCCGCCGAAAGTCGTCACCCCGCCGCAGCCACCGGCTCCGATTGAAGAACTGCCGATTCCCAAGCTCGCAGAAGCGCCGAAAGCTGAAATTGCCGTGCCCAAGCCCGTCAAGCCAAAGCCCAAGCCGCAGCCGCCCAAACCGGTAGAAAAGAAACCTGAGCCGCCGAAGGAAAAACCGGCCGAAGAAAAGCCTGCCGAAACCCAGCAGACTCAGGCACCGACGGAGAAATCCGCCCAGCCTGCGCCGGGTCCGTCGCCTGCTCAAATGGCAGCCAAGGCCAGCTGGCAAGGCACGCTGTTGGCACACCTGCAGAAGTACAAGAAGTACCCTGCAAGTGCCCAGGCGCGGGGCAAGGAAGGCATGAACCGTCTGCGTTTCGTCGTGGATGCCGAAGGCAATGTGTTGTCGTTTGAGCTGGTAGGCGCCTCGGGCACTGCCGATCTGGACCGGGCCACCCTGGAAATGATCCGCCGCGCTCAACCGCTGCCCAAGCCACCGGCCGACATGCTGACCAACGGTTCCATCGAAATTGTTGCACCGTTTGTGTATTCGCTGGAAAAGCGCCGCCGGTAAATGCACCACCGCCCCATGTGGGAGCGAGCTTGCTCGCGATAGCGGTCTGACATTCAACGCGGATGTCGAATGTTGGGCCCTCATCGCGAGCAAGCTCGCTCCCACAGAGGTTTCTGCCAGCAGGAAGGCCGCGTTCCAAGCCCAAAAGGCACCGAAAGGTGCCTTTTGCATATCTGCCAGCGGCAATCCGGCATTGTCCGGTGTCACTCGACGCACTCAGTCTGATAACGTGCGTCTATCGATTGCAGCCGGTATGCTTGGCCCGCAACTACATGGACGCTAGCTATGACCCTCACAGAATTACGCTACATCGTTACCCTCGCCCAAGAGCAGCACTTCGGCCACGCGGCCGAGCGTTGCCACGTCAGCCAACCGACCCTGTCGGTGGGTGTGAAAAAGCTTGAAGACGAACTCGGTGTGCTGATTTTCGAGCGCAGCAAAAGCGCCGTGCGCCTGACGCCGGTCGGCGAAGGCATCGTGGCCCAGGCCCAAAAGGTATTGGAACAGGCCCAAGGCATCCGCGAACTGGCCCAGGCTGGCAAGAACCAGCTGACCGCCCCGCTCAAGGTCGGCGCGATCTACACCGTCGGACCGTACCTGTTTCCGCACCTGATTCCACAACTGCACCGGGTCGCCCCGCAGATGCCGTTGTACATCGAAGAAAACTTCACCCACGTGCTGCGCGACAAGCTGCGCAACGGCGAGCTCGACGCGATCATCATCGCCCTGCCGTTCAATGAAGCCGACGTGCTGACCCTGCAGCTCTACGACGAGCCGTTCTACGTGCTGATGCCGGCGCAGCACCCGTGGACACAAAAGGAATCCATCGACGCCAGTCTGCTCAACGACAAGAGCCTGCTGCTGCTCGGCGAAGGCCACTGCTTCCGCGATCAGGTACTGGAAGCCTGCCCGACCCTGACCAAAGGCAACGACGGCGCCAAGCACACCACGGTGGAATCCAGTTCCCTGGAAACCATTCGCCACATGGTCGCCTCGGGCCTCGGGATTTCGATCCTGCCGTTGTCGGCAGTCGACAGCCATCACTACGCCCCCGGCGTGATCGAAGTGCGTCCGTTGTCGGCACCCGTACCGTTCCGCACCGTGGCCATTGCCTGGCGCGCCAGCTTTCCGCGCCCGAAAGCGATTGAAATCCTCGCTGACTCCATTCGCCTGTGCTCGGTGGCCAAGCCAGCGGCACAAGTCGCTGCGGGCTAAGCAAGGGTCATGAGCGAGTTGTCGCAAGTGTCGGTGACGGCACTCAAGGGTGTCGGTGAAGCCATGGCCGAGAAACTGGCCAAGGTCGGCCTGGAAAACCTCCAGGACGTGTTGTTTCACCTGCCCCTGCGCTATCAGGACCGCACTCGCGTGGTGCCGATCGGCGCACTGCGGCCCGGGCAAGATGCGGTCATCGAAGGCACCGTCAGCGGTGCCGATGTGGTCATGGGCCGGCGGCGCAGCCTGGTGGTCCGATTGCAGGATGGCACCGGGGGCTTGAGCCTGCGTTTCTATCACTTCAGCAACGCGCAAAAGGAAGGCCTCAAACGCGGCACGCGGATTCGCTGCTACGGCGAGGCGCGACCCGGTGCTTCGGGGCTGGAGATCTACCACCCGGAATACCGCGCCATCACCGGCGACGAACCGCCGCCGGTGGATGAAACCCTGACCCCGGTCTACCCGCTGACCGAAGGCCTGACCCAACAGCGCTTGCGCCAGTTGTGCATGCAGACCCTCACCCTGCTCGGCCCCAGCAGCCTGCCCGACTGGCTGCCGAACGAACTGGCCCGCGACTACCAATTGGCGCCGCTGGCCGATGCGATTCGCTACCTGCACAACCCGCCCGCCGATGCCGACGTCGATGAACTGGCCCTCGGTCACCACTGGGCGCAGCACCGTCTGGCTTTCGAAGAACTGCTGACCCATCAGCTGTCGCAACAACGCCTGCGCGAAAGCATGCGCGCCCTGCGTGCGCCCGCGATGCCCAAAGCCACGCAACTGCCGGCCAAATACCTGGCCAACCTCGGCTTCAACCCAACCGGTGCCCAGCAACGGGTCGGCAATGAAATCGCCTATGACCTCAGCCAGCACGAACCGATGCTGCGGCTGATCCAGGGTGACGTCGGCGCCGGCAAAACCGTGGTCGCCGCCCTTGCCGCGCTGCAAGCGCTGGAGGCCGGTTATCAGGTTGCGCTGATGGCGCCCACCGAGATTCTCGCCGAGCAGCACTTCATTACCTTCAAGCGCTGGCTCGAACCGCTGGGCATCGAAGTCGCATGGCTGGCCGGCAAGCTCAAGGGTAAGAACCGCGTAGCCGCGCTGGAGCAAATCGCCAGCGGCACGCCGATGGTGGTCGGCACCCACGCGTTGTTCCAGGACGAAGTGCAATTCAAGAACCTGGCGCTGGTGATCATCGACGAACAGCACCGTTTCGGCGTACAGCAGCGTCTGGCCTTGCGGCAGAAAGGCGTCGGCGGGCGCATGTGCCCGCACCAGTTGATCATGACCGCCACGCCGATTCCGCGCACGCTGGCCATGAGCGCCTACGCCGATCTCGACACCTCGATCCTCGACGAATTGCCGCCCGGCCGAACCCCGGTCAACACCGTGCTGATCACCGACACCCGGCGGGTCGAAGTCATCGAACGGGTGCGCAGCGCTTGCGCCGAGGGGCGCCAGGCCTATTGGGTGTGCACGCTGATCGAAGAGTCGGAAGAGTTGACCTGCCAGGCCGCCGAAACCACCTTCGAAGACCTCACCGCCGCCCTTGGCGAGTTGAAAGTCGGGCTGATCCACGGCCGTATGAAGCCTGCGGAAAAAGCTGCGGTGATGGCCGAGTTCAAGGCCGGCAACCTGCAACTGCTGGTCGCGACCACGGTGATCGAAGTCGGCGTGGACGTGCCCAACGCCAGCCTGATGATCATCGAGAACCCCGAGCGCCTGGGCCTGGCGCAATTGCACCAGTTGCGCGGCCGCGTCGGCCGGGGCAGCGCCGTCAGCCATTGCGTGCTGCTCTACCATCCGCCGCTGTCGCAGATCGGCCGCCAGCGCCTGGGCATCATGCGCGAAACCAACGACGGTTTTGTCATCGCCGAAAAGGATCTGGAACTGCGTGGCCCCGGCGAAATGCTCGGCACCCGGCAGACAGGTTTGCTGCAATTCAAGGTCGCCGACCTGATGCGCGATGCCGATTTGCTGCCCGCCGTGCGGGATGCCGCCCAGGCATTGCTCGAGCGCTGGCCGACCCACGTCAGCCCGCTACTCGACCGATGGCTGCGTCATGGCCAACAATACGGCCAAGTGTGACAACCGTCACGGTTTCTGAGGCGTGGCCCCAAGCAAGCTGGTTATACTCCCGCAATTGTTTTAGTCCGGATACAGACCATGACCGACGTTGCCTTCGCACCCGACACCCCGCACGCTCCGTCGGTCATTCGGCTGATGCTGGGCAAATTGGGCATTGCCTACGAAGAAGTGCTGGACCGTCACGGCCTGAATGCCGCGCGCAAAGTGCAGGCCGTTCTGCTGGATGACAGCGTTGGCGTGTTGATGGTGCTGTTCCCGCAGAGCCAATTGCTGGACCTCAATCGCCTCACTGAACTCACCGGTCGCCGCCTCGCCGCCGTACCGACCGAACGCCTGACAAAAATGCTCGGCAAGCACAATCTCAGCTTGCTGCCGGGCCTGCCGGCACTGACCAGTTCACCGTGCCTGTACGACGCAAGCCTGCTGCACGAGCCGAAGTTGCTGATCAACTCCGGTGAGCCGGGCGTGTTGCTGGAAATCTCCAGTGAAGACTTCAAGGCGACCATGCTGACCAAGGCCAGCGCCGCCAATTTCGGCGAAAACCTGACCAGCATCCGTCCGAACCTCAACCGCCCCGATGACGACCGCGAGGAAATCACCCAGGCCGTCCAGGCGTTCACCGCACGACGCATCCAGCAGCGTCTGGAAGCGACCATCGAAATTCCGCCGCTGGCCGAAACCGCGCAAAAAATCATCAAGCTGCGCGTCGACCCCAACGCCACCATCGACGACATCACCGGCGTGGTCGAAACCGACCCGGCGCTGGCCGCACAAGTCGTGAGCTGGGCGGCATCGCCGTACTACGCCTCGCCGGGCAAGATCCGCTCGGTGGAAGATGCCATCGTCCGGGTGCTGGGCTTCGACCTGGTGATCAACCTGGCGCTGGGCCTGGCCCTGGGCAAAACCCTGAGCCTGCCCAAGGACCACCCGCAACACTCCACCCCGTACTGGCAGCAATCGATCTACACCGCCGCCGTCATCGAAGGCCTGACCCGCGCCATGCCGCGCGCCCAGCGTCCGGAAGCCGGCCTGACCTACCTGGCCGGCCTGCTGCACAACTTCGGCTACCTGCTGCTGGCCCATGTGTTCCCGCCACACTTCTCGCTGATCTGCCGCCACCTGGAGGTCAACCCACACCTGTGCCACAGCTTTGTGGAACAACACCTGCTGGGCATCAGCCGGGAACAGATCGGCACGTGGCTGATGCGCTACTGGGACATGCCTGAAGAACTGGCCACCGCCCTGCGCTTCCAGCACGACCCGGCCTACGACGGCGCCTACGCCGAATACCCGAATCTGGTGTGCCTGTCTGTGCGCCTGCTGCGCAGCCGTGGCATCGGCTCGGGCCCCGACGAAGACATCCCCGACGCCCTGCTCGAACGCCTTGGCCTGAGCCGCGAAAAAGCCAACGACGTGGTCAGCAAAGTCCTCGAGGCCGAAGTGTTACTGCGCGAACTGGCTTCGCAATTTACTCAGGGCTGAAAGCTTATGGGGTAAACCTCGCTCCTGCAGGTAGCATCCGCTGGCAGGAGTGAGGCTTACCTGGAAGACATGATCAGCACCCGTCACAACAGGCAACGCAGTAAAAATGGATTTGCCGCACTGCCGACAAGGACAAGCTTCTGGTCCTTCGTTACTTTCATCTCCTTGAAAGAACCAATGCGGGCGAACCAGCCCTTCCCGTCGAAAGACAAATCCAGCAAGCCACTCGACAAATACCGTGCTGCCACTTCCCCCCCGGCAACGATGATCGAGTTGGAGCCCTCCTGCCATTCGCAGTTTTGCCACATACGCCATTCAGGCGATTCTTTAGAAAACAGCGGCTTGCCATTATTGAACAAAAGGTTGAACGACCCGCTCGGGGTTAAAACTGCAAGCCATGGTATATCAGAGAATGAAGTATCAAACGTCTTTTTTGCACCGCCTACCACTACAACTGCACCGTCACTACCTCTAACTGAAATTGTCCCAACTTCAATCTGTGAAAACTCAGAATCGGCAATAATAACTGCGCGCCAATTATTGAAATCGGCGTCTAATTGACCATCTTCCTTGTAACGAACAACATAACTGTTTAAATATGTGGGAGTTTGGTTGGAGTTGACGTAGATCCCTGCAACCAAAATTTTTCCGTCTTTTTGATACGCAATACTCGTGGCCATACTTTCATCGTAATCAACACCTTCAAGCTTGACGTATAAGAAACCCTTTTCATTAAAGGTTTTGTCGAGTGAGCCATCCGGCATAAGGCGAAACACCATCCCATCGCGGAAATGGTCGGGATAATGCGGAACTCCAGTGTGCGCCACAAGAATTTTTCCATCCGGCTGCACGCACACAGACCCACCCTGATACTCATACAAAATGAGAAACCGCTTACGACGGCTCTCACTTTTCATCTCAACAACTTGCGGAGACTGCAAACTCTCTTTATCAGTCGGCCGCCAAGGGTTGATATTTACGACCCCATCAGTACCAAAAGTGGTGTCAATTTGGCCATTCTGATCCAATTTTCTGAGCACAATATCGCCGTGCCCCAAATCATCCACCCGCATACTTTTTACTAAAAACCTGTCGTCCAGATAAGAGAATAGTGAAAATCTACCGGCTGTAGTAATACCTGGCAGAACTATTAAACCATTCTTACCGAACGAACTATCGAAAAAGCCATTGGTATTCAAACGCCTTAACTTCAGCGTACTGTACGAATCAAAAAAATCGTTGTTGGCATAGAGCAATTTTCCGCTTGGTAACGGAAGAATAGATTGGGAACCAGCAGTCCCCTCGGACACTAGGCCCACCACACCATTATCTCCAAATGACGGGTCAAGCGCTCCCGCCTTCGTGCCTTTCTGCATCTGGTCCATAGCCGTGCTCCATGGTGACGAATCAAAGGTGTAGACCCACTACACCCGACACAGTGGAGCACGCAAAATTTTCGGCTGTAACTGTCATTAATGACAGTTACATAGTTTTTTTCTAACTAGATTTCGACTTCGTTAATCCCGAAACAACCACGAAACACTCTTTCAACGCGAAGCAACAGGCTTTTTCTTCGGCTTCAAATACTTGGTCAACCCCTGGAACCAGATCACCAGCGCCGGGTTGCCCTTGATCTGAATCGACTTGTCCTGAATCCCCGTCATGAACGCCAGTTGCTTGTTCTTCGCCTGCATCGTGGCAAAGCCGTACGCGGCGTCTTTAAAGGCAATCGCAAACGCAGGCTCGGCATGCACACCCGATTGGCTGGTGATGCGCTGGTCCTTCACGCGGAAATGCCGCGCCACTTTCCCGTCCAGGGTCTGCAACTGAAACACCAGGTCCTTGTCCCCCAACTGCTGCTGAAACGCCGGATTAGTCCGGCTGGCCTTACCCATCAACAAACCCAGCATCCACAGCAGAAAACGAAATTTCATGCGCACAGCCTCAAGAGAAAAATGAACGGCTGGGGCAGTTTAACGGCTTCAGGGGATAACACCAGTATCCAGCTGCATTAGGAGAAGATCATTACCATTACCTGCACGATGACTACTAAGTCACAATTATCAGCAGATCACTCCGACCACTCCACACGCCACTCCTACACCAAACGAAACACATTCTGTAGGAGCTGACGGAGGCTGCGATTTTTTGATCCCCCACCCTGCAAACCTATCGGAAACTTCCTTCAAAATGCTGCGCTACGCATGAACTAGGCGAGTTTTGGATTCATCGATAACCTCTGATCGTCACCGCCAAAAACGGCGACCGGATGTGCAAGTCCGAAATCGGGAGCAAAACTTCTTAACCAAGGATTTACACCAATGACTCCGATACCCGACGCATCCGAAAACGAAGCCACATCCCCCTACGAATCCCTCGATTCCAAAAAACTCCACGAAACCGCCGAACGCGCCCTCGATCACTATCTCACCCCACCAAAACAAACACCGACGAAACGCAGCGGCCAACTCTTCAGTGTCTGCCCGGACATCAGCACCGAAGCACTCCTGGCCAACGCCTCGGAAGATCTGCTGTCCATCAGCGCCATCGCCGCTGACCTGGCCGATGATGTAAACGGTTCACGCCGCTCAGTAGCCTTGGCGATCAGTCGCGTGGCTGAGGGGGCGCATTTGCTGGTAGAGCGGGCGTTGGATCATCTGGATGAGCCGCAAATGGCGGCGATTCTCGCCAAGCAACAAAGCGGGCTCGGCTGATTCGCCACCCACAAAAAATGGGCACCCAACCCTGGTTGGCGTGCCCATTTTTTATTCCACTCCCCCGCTACGCGGGAGGTGAAAAAGGATTACGGATTAACGCTGTCTTTCAACGATTTGCCTGGCTTGAACGCAACGGTGTTGCTGGCCTTGATTTTGACGGGTTCACCGGTTTGCGGGTTTTTGCCGGTGCGGGCACCGCGATGGCGTTGCAGGAAGGTGCCGAAGCCCACCAGCGTCACGCTGTCTTTGCGGTGCAGGGCACCGGTGATTTCTTCAAGAACGGCGTTGAGAACGCGGTTGGCTTGTTCTTTGGTGAGGTCTGCTTTTTCAGCAATGGCTGCTGCGAGGTCTGGTTTACGCATGTGAGTGAAGCCCCTTTGACGGTTTGTTGTTGTTATGTCCGTGCTGCTCTCTGCGGAGCAGCGCCAAAAGCGCCGCAGGTGCTCTACTCTGCGGCAGACGGGAGTGAGGATGGCACGCAGTGAGGCCCCGCGCCAGTATCGGCGCGGCCATTGTTAGGGCAAAAGGGGGGTGATTCCGACAGAACGACCGGTATTTATGCCAACAGGGCCGGAAGCTCTTTGTTCAGGGCCAGTTTTTCCATCACGGCGGCACCGGTGAGGGCGTAACCGAGCAGCTTGCCCGCGGCATCGCGGCATAAAACCTTGATGTCGGCGCCCTGCCCTTCGATTGTCCAAATGCCCTCTGCACCCCGTGGCGGCTGGGACACCACCAGCGGGCAGACCGGGGTTTTGACGGTGATTGGCATCGGGCCATAGGTGACGGCGGTCGGGTTGCCGGCCAGGGTTTGCGCCAGCGCCCTCGCACAGCTCATCAGGGGCATCACGTACAGCAGGTTCAGCCCGTCGACCTCGGCGCAGTCGCCCAGGGCGTAGATGTTGGCGTGGGAGGTCTTCAGGTGCCGATCGACCATGACGCCACGGCTGACCTGCAAACCGGCCGCAGCCGCCAGGTCGACGCGCGGGCGCAGGCCAATGGCCGAGACCACCACGTCGCACGGGATCACCTGGCCATCGGACAGGTGCGCTTCCAGGCCGTCAGCCACTCGCTGCAGGCGATTGAGCACCGGGCCGAGGTGGAAGCGCGCGCCGAGGCTTTCGAGGCCTGCCTGCACCGCAGCGGCCGCCGCCGGGTGCAACAGGGTCGGCATGACTTGTTCGCACGGTGCAACCAGTTGCACTTCGTATCCGCCCAAGGTCAGGTCGTTGGCGAACTCACAGCCGATCAGACCGGCGCCGAGCAGCAGCACGCGGCGCTTGCCGGCCGCCGCCGCACGGAAGCGTGCGTAGTCTTCCAGGTCGTTGATCGGGAATACGCAATCCGCCGCGTCGCCTTCGATGGGCACGCGCACGGTTTCGGCGCCCCAGGCCAGGATCAGGTCGCGGTAGATCACCGCTTCTTCACCGATCCACAGGCGTTTGTGGCCCGGGTCGATGCCGCTGATGCGCGTGTGGGTGCGTATTTCGGCCTTGAGCTGTTCGGCCATGGTGCCGGGCTCGGCCATGCTCAGGCCGTCGGCATCCTTGTTTTTGCCGAAGCCGGTGGAGAGCATCGGCTTGGAGTAGGAGCGCCCGTCATCGGCGGTAATCAGCAGCAGCGGGGTTTCGCTATCGAGTTTGCGAAACTCGCGGGCCACGTTGTAGCCCGCCAGGCCGGTGCCAATGATTACGACAGGTGCGTTCATTCCTTACTCCTCAATTATTCAGGCAGCGATTTCGATCATTTCAAAATCCATTTTGCCCACACCGCAGTCCGGGCACAGCCAGTCTGCCGGGACGTCTTCCCAACGGGTGCCCGGCGCAATGCCGTCATCCGGCCAACCGTCGGCTTCGTTGTAGATCAGGCCGCAGACGATACATTGCCACTTTTTCATCAGGTACTTCCTCAGGGTTCAGGCGTTTGCCGGCCAGACGGTCGATGGTTGCAGCACTGCCGTCCAACTCAGCGCGTTTTGTACTGATCGGGGCCGTCGGATGCAAGCCTGTTCGGCGCAACGGCAGGCCATTTCAATCGATATCGGCGGCTGACATGTTAAGCTCGCCGCCTCATTTGCTGCCAATAATGACTCATTGTGCATCACACAGAATCCCCCTCTCCAGCTCCTCTCTGGCTCTCGCGCAGCGAACTGGCGCCCCTCCCCGATGCTGCCACCCTCGACTGGCTGTTCGACGAAGGCTCGCTGACCAGACGTCTGATTCATCTGTCCAATGATGCCTTCAGCGTCTCGCCGATGTTCGAAGGCTGGCAACCCCTACGTGCCGACGAATGCGCAGCACTGGACCTGGTCGATGGCAGTGAGGGCTGGGTGCGCGAGGTGTATTTGCGCGGTCATGGCCAGGCGTGGGTGTTTGCGCGCAGCGTAGCGTCACGCAGTGCATTGCAAGGCGACGGCTTGCACATGGACGAACTGGGCAGCCGCTCGCTGGGCGAATTGCTGTTTTGCGATCAGGCCTTCCAGCGCCGGGCCATCGAGGTTTGCCATTATCCGCAAGCGTGGCTGCCCGTCGAGGTGCAATCGCCTGAACTATGGGGCCGCCGCTCGCGCTTCGACCGCGGTGCGCTGAGCGTGCTGGTGGCCGAAATATTCCTGCCTTCCCTGTGGGACGCCGCCTGCGCCCAATCGGAGAACCGTTGATGTACCAAAGCCTGCTCAAGTCCTTGAACCGCTTGAACCCTCGGGCCTGGGATTTCATTCAGCTGACCCGCATGGACAAGCCGATCGGCATTTACCTGCTGCTCTGGCCAACGCTGTGGGCGCTGTGGATTGCCGGCAAGGGGTCGCCGTCCCTGGCCAACATTGTGATTTTCGTCCTCGGCGTGGTGCTGACCCGCGCCGGCGGCTGCGTGATCAATGATTGGGCGGACCGCAAGGTCGATGGTCATGTGAAGCGTACCGAGCAGCGGCCGCTGGTGAGCGGCAAGATCAGTTCCAAAGAGGCGCTGGTGTTCTTCGCATTGCTGATGGGCGTGAGTTTCCTGCTGGTGCTGTGCACCAATGCCGCGACCATTTGGCTGTCGCTGGGCGGCCTGGCGCTGGCGTTCAGTTACCCGTTCATGAAGCGCTACACCTATTACCCGCAAGTGGTGCTGGGCGCCGCATTTTCGTGGGGGATGCCGATGGCGTTCACTGCAGAAACCGGTGAGTTGCCGGCAGTTGCATGGCTGCTGTGGATCGCCAACCTGATGTGGACCGTGGGTTACGACACGTATTACGCGATGACCGACCGCGACGACGACTTGAAGATCGGGGTGAAATCCACGGCGATTCTGTTCGGCGACGCGGACCGGGCGATCATCCTGACGCTGCAAGGGCTGGCGTTGGGTTGTCTGTTGCTGGCGGGGTCGAAATTCGAGCTCGGCGGCTGGTTCCACCTTGGGTTGCTGGCGGCGGCAGGCTGCTTTGCGTGGGAGTTCTGGTATACCCGCGACAAGGACCGGATGCGTTGCTTCAAGGCGTTTTTGCACAATCACTGGGCGGGTTTGGCGATTTTCGTCGGGATTGTGCTGGATTACGCGTTGCGTTGACGGTTGAAAAGATCGCAGCCCTGGGCAGCTCCTACCGGAGGCTGCGATCTTCTGCAGTGTTACATATGCTCGCGAACGACGTGCCAGACGTCTTTCTTCTTGTCGCCCTTCATTTCTCCGGGTGCTTTGTCGTCCTTGTAGTAGTACAGCGGTTTACCGCCATAGGCCCATTGCATTGTCCCGTCGTCACGCTTGATGACAGACCATTTGCCTTCAGCCTTGGCGCCCGCTTCCGCCTTCAGCGGTGGCCAGTACTCTGCACACTCACCTGTGCAGACCGACGTGCCACCCGTGTCCTTGTCGAAGGTGTACAGGGTCATCCCTTTGTGGTCGGTCATCATGCCGTCTTTCATCATCGCCGGTTCGGCGGCGAAGGCCATCGAAGGCAACGCCAGGGCAGCGGCCAGCAGCAGGGCCTTGATGGATTGCGAGTGTAGAGTCATTTGAAGCCTTCCTTTGTGGTTGTCAGGATTCGGACTTAGAGCTTAGCCCAGGATCCAGCCAATCGCCGGTCGACTAAAATACTGTCACACGACTGCAATAATTCCGTTATCTAATGCGGCGCAAGACAGTTAAATGACAAGAGGACTAAGGGCATGGTTGGCAGGAGCATTCTGATCGTCGACGACGAAGCGCCTATTCGCGAAATGATCGCCGTTGCGTTGGAAATGGCCGGCTATGACTGCCTGGAGGCTGAAAACTCCCAGCAGGCCCACGCCATTATCGTCGACCGCAAACCGGACTTGATCCTGCTCGACTGGATGCTGCCCGGCACGTCCGGCATCGAGCTGGCCCGTCGCCTCAAGCGTGATGAACTGACCGGGGATATCCCGATCATCATGCTCACCGCCAAGGGTGAAGAGGACAACAAGATCCAGGGCCTGGAAGTTGGCGCCGACGACTACATCACCAAGCCGTTTTCCCCCCGCGAACTGGTGGCGCGCCTGAAGGCCGTGCTGCGCCGTGCCGGCCCGACCGATGGCGAGGCGCCAATCGAAGTCGGCGGCCTGCTGCTGGACCCGATCAGCCACCGCGTGACCATCGACGGCCGTCCTGCCGAGATGGGCCCGACTGAATACCGCCTGCTGCAATTCTTCATGACCCACCAGGAGCGCGCCTACACTCGTGGCCAGTTGCTGGATCAGGTCTGGGGCGGCAACGTCTACGTCGAAGAGCGTACGGTCGACGTGCACATTCGACGCCTGCGCAAAGCCCTCGGCGATGCTTACGAGAATCTGGTACAAACCGTGCGCGGCACCGGTTACCGCTTTTCTACCAAAGCCTGATCCGGACCTTTACCGCCCGACAAGCTGACAAGGACGCGCGTCAAGTGAACCAAAACTGGCATGGCACCCTGATTCGCCACATGCTGCTGCTGGTCACCGCCTGCCTGGTGATCGGCCTGATCACCGGCTATTACGGCTGGAGCCTCGCTGCAGGCCTGGGTCTTTACCTGGCCTGGACCCTCAAGCAATTGCTGCGTCTGCACGAGTGGCTGCGCCTGCACAAACCCGATGAAGCGCCACCCGACGGCTATGGCCTGTGGGGCGAAGTGTTCGACAGCATCTACCACCTGCAACGCCGCGACCAACGGGTACGTGGGCGCCTGCAAGCGGTGATCGACCGGGTTCAGGAATCCACCGCCGCGCTCAAGGATGCGGTGATCATGCTCGACTCCGACGGCAACCTGGAATGGTGGAACCGCGCCGCCGAAACCCTGCTGGGCCTCAAGACGCCACAGGACAGCGGCCAACCGGTGACCAACCTGGTGCGCCATCCGCGCTTCAAGGAATACTTCGAGCAAGACAGTTACGCCGAGCCGCTGGAAATCCCTTCGCCGACCAACGACCGCGTGCGCATCCAGCTGTACATCACCCGTTACGGCAACAACGAACACTTGATGCTGGT
Source organism: Pseudomonas fluorescens (assembly GCF_040448305.1). Taxonomy (NCBI): domain Bacteria; kingdom Pseudomonadati; phylum Pseudomonadota; class Gammaproteobacteria; order Pseudomonadales; family Pseudomonadaceae; genus Pseudomonas; species Pseudomonas fluorescens. The sequence continues at coordinate 6,629,595 of NZ_CP148752.1, forward strand.
GCGCGATGTGACGCGCATCCATCAGCTTGAGCAAATGCGCAAAGACTTCATAGCCAACGTTTCCCATGAACTGCGCACACCGTTGACGGTGATCTGCGGTTACCTGGAAACCTTGCTCGATAACGTCGACGAGGTGAACCCGCGCTGGGGCCGTGCCTTGCAGCAGATGCAGCAACAAGGCGGACGCATGCAGACCCTGCTCAACGACCTGTTGTTGCTGGCCAAGCTGGAAGCCACCGATTATCCGTCGGACAACCAGCCGGTGCCGATCGACGGCTTGCTGCAATCGATCAAGAGCGACGCGCAGCAGTTGTCCGCCCAGAAAAACCAGAAAATCACCCTGGAAGCCGACCCGACGATTCTGCTCAAGGGCAGCGAGGCGGAGTTGCGCAGCGCGTTTTCCAACCTGGTGTTCAACGCGGTGAAATACACCCCGGCCGAAGGCAACATCCGCATTCGCTGGTGGGGCGATGACCAGGGGGCGCACCTGAGCGTGCAGGATTCCGGGATCGGCATCGATGCCAAACACCTGCCGCGCCTGACCGAACGCTTCTATCGCGTCGACTCCAGCCGCAACTCCAACACCGGGGGCACCGGCCTGGGACTGGCGATCGTCAAACACGTCTTGTTGCGTCATCGGGCACGGATGGAAATCAGCAGCGTACCGGGCCATGGCAGCACCTTTACCTGCCACTTTGCCCCGGCCCAGGTCACCAAATCACGGGTTATCAGCACCGCTGACTGATACCGGCCAGCACGCGCCACTAGGCAACTGGCCGGTCAGCCGCTACATTGGCTGACTTGCGTCTGCCTTTCAGACGCGGTTTTTTACTTCCCTCTCGAATATACGGAACCCGCAAAACTCCATCATGGACCCTTCCCCTGGCTTGACCCTCGCTACAATTTTCGCCGACTTCGGCATGATTCTTTTTGCTCTGATCCTGGTTTTGCTCAACGGATTTTTCGTTGCGGCGGAATTTGCCATGGTCAAACTGCGTTCGACCCGGGTCGAGGCCATCGCTGACAAACACGGCTGGCGCGGGCACATCCTGCGTACCGTGCACAGTCAGCTCGATGCTTACCTGTCGGCCTGCCAATTGGGTATCACCCTCGCCTCCCTGGGCCTGGGTTGGGTCGGTGAACCCGCGTTTGCCCACATTCTTGAGCCGGTGTTGAGCGCGGTCGGCGTCGAGTCGGCCGAAGTGGTCAAAGGCATCTCGTTCTTCACCGCCTTCTTCATCATTTCGTACCTGCACATCGTGGTCGGCGAACTGGCCCCCAAATCCTGGGCGATCCGCAAACCCGAATTGCTGTCGCTGTGGACCGCCGTGCCGCTGTACCTGTTCTACTGGGCCATGTACCCGGCCATTTACTTGCTCAACGCCAGCGCCAACCAGATCCTGCGCATTGCAGGGCAAGGTGAACCCGGCCCGCATCACGAACACCATTACAGCCGCGAAGAACTGAAACTGATCCTGCACTCCAGCCGTGGCCAGGACCCGAGCGACCAAGGCATGCGTGTCTTGGCCTCGGCAGTGGAAATGGGTGAGCTGGAAGTGGTCGACTGGGCCAACTCCCGCGAAGACCTGGTGACCCTGGAGTTCAACGCGCCGCTCAAGCAGATCCTGGCGATGTTCCGTCGCCACAAGTTCAGCCGCTACCCGGTGTACGACAGTGAGCGCCAGGAATTCGTCGGCCTGCTGCACATCAAGGATCTGCTGCTGGAACTGGCGGCGCTGGACCACATTCCCGAGTCGTTCAACCTGGCCGAACTGACCCGCCCGCTGGAGCGCGTATCGCGGCACATGCCGCTGTCACAGTTGCTGGAGCAGTTCCGCAAGGGCGGCTCGCACTTCGCCGTGGTCGAAGAGGCCGACGGCAACATCATCGGCTACCTGACCATGGAAGACGTGCTGGAAGTGCTGGTGGGCGATATCCAGGACGAACACCGCAAGGCCGAACGCGGAATCCTCGCGTATCAGCCGGGCAAGTTGCTGGTGCGGGGCGATACGCCGCTGTTCAAGGTTGAACGACTGCTGGGCATCGACCTCGACCACGTCGAAGCCGAAACCCTTGCCGGGCTGGTCTACGAGAGCCTCAAACGAGTTCCCGAAGAGGAAGAAGTGCTGGAAGTCGAAGGCCTGCGGATCATCATCAAGAAGATGAAAGGGCCGAAGATCGTTCTGGCCAAGGTGTTGATGCTCGATTGATGCGATTCGTTAAACCGCATTGATCCCAAAAGATCGCAGCCTTCGGCAGCTCCTACAGGGTGTACACATGACCCTGTAGGAGCTGCCGAAGGCTGCGATCTTTTGCTTCAAGGCTTCACTGCTTGCCCAACGCAAAGTTGGGCAGCGCGCCCACCGGCTGGTTGAACTGGTACGGAATCGATACCAGCCCCAGCCCGGTATTGCGCTGCACCACAAAGTGCAAATGCGGCCCGGTGCTGTTACCGGTGTTGCCGGACAACGCCAACGCACTGCCGACCGTTACCCGCTGACCTTCCCGAACGCAGACCGAGCCTTTCTTCAGGTGCAGGTAAACACCCATGGTCCCGTCATCGTGCAGCACCCGCACGAAATTACCGGATGCGTCGGTGCCGCGTCCGCTCTGTCTGTTCTCGGTCTTCACCACCACCCCGCCTCGCGCGGCAATGATCGGCGTGCCCTCAGGCATTGCGATGTCTATGGCGTATCGGCTCTTGGGCCCGAAGTGGCTGTAGGGGCCATTGGCGCCCTGGCTTATCCGGAACGGTCCGCCACGCCAAGGCAACGGGTACCGATAGCCCACCGTGGGCCCTGAGGGGTCGCCCAGGGAGTATTTGAACTTCGGAACGTACGCGAGGGGCCTTCCACCTTTAGTCGCCGTGAGCTTCGCCAGGCGAACGCTGCTGCGTAGCGGTATCACGCGCCGAATCGTCCGCCCCGGCACACCGCTGGCGTTCTTCACCCCGGCAAAACTCAATTCGACTTCTACCGGCGCATACAGGTCATTGCGTACGTACACGCTGTGCACGCCGTTTTTTTTCATGATGATGAGGCGCACCTGACGCTCAAGGTGCTCGACCATGCCATCGCGAAAAACGAACACATGGGCGCCTTTGCTGGGGCGGTCGCTGTAGGAAACCACGCCATAGGCATCTTTGGATTTGTAGATGGTCATGGCCATGGCCGAGTTGGCGACCATGAACAGGCCACATAAAAGCAGCAGGCGCGTGAACATGAGCAAGGATTCTGTCGAGTGAGATCAGGGATTGAGCCTAGCAGCTGCAATGGACCCGGGTAGTCGGCAGATGTTTCAGAAAAGGTGTTCAGCAGATGTGCGGTAACAGTGATGGCCCCTTCGCGAGCAAGCCCGCTCCCACAGGTCCGGCGTGAATCCTGTGGGAGCGAGCTTGCTCGCGATGGCGGACTGTCAGGCGATGCGCCTCAAGCGCCAGGAATGAAATGCTTCTGCGCCGTACCCCGCGCAATCAGGCGCGAAATGTAATCGAGCTTCTGCGCATCCTGATCGACAAAGCGGAAGGTCAGTTGCAGCCAGTCGCTGTCGGGTTTCGGTTCATGGGCCACGACGGCGTGCAGATAGCCGTTGAGGCGGGCGACTTCGGCGTTATCGCCCTGCTCCAGGTCCAGCACGGCGCTGTCGAGAATCTGCGGCAGGGCCTCGGTGCGCTTGACCACCAACAGGGCTTCCTTGAGGCTCAAGGCCTTGATCACACATTGCGCGATGCCGTTCGGCAAACGCAGTTGACCCTGGCCACGGCCACTGGTGGGTGCCGAAGAGGCCGCAGGCGTCTTGACCGGCGGGCTGTTGAGCAAGCCTTTGGACGGTGCGGGGGCGGCCGTTGGCGTGACGACGGGCGCCTTGCCACCGGTCAAGGCGGCGAGGGAGTCGTTAGCGAAGGCAGGGCTGGTTTTGGTCGCGGCTACGTTGATCAAGGCGTCGAGTTTGCCGACCTTGTGCAACGCCTGCTTGACCTTTGTGATCAGTTGCTCGTTGGTGAACGGCTTGCTGACGTAACCGGACACCCCGGCCTGAATCGCCTGGACGACGTTCTCCTTGTCGCCACGGCTGGTCACCATCACGAAGGGCATGGCCTTGAGGTTGTCCTGCTCGCGGCACCAGGTCAGCAGCTCCAGGCCGGACATTTCCGGCATTTCCCAGTCGCACAGGACCAGGTCGAAGGCTTCCTTGACCAGCATGGCCTGGGCCTTTCTGCCGTTGATCGCATCTTCGATCCGCATGCCCGGGAAATAATTGCGCAGGCACTTCTTCACCAGGTCACGAATGAACGACGCATCGTCCACGACCAACACACTGACCTTACTCATCCAAAACCCCTTTAAAAATCCCGGCCAGCATACCGCCTTGCTGATGGCACATTGCCAAAAAACCTTCAGTCACGCCGGACTTTTCGTTCGCGGGTGCTGCTTTTCGAATTCGTAAGCCGCAAACAAAAACGCCCGGCCAAAAGGCCGGGCGCTTTACTTGGGCAACCTTACTTATCGTCAGTTTTGACCGGAACATTAGCGCTTTCGCCAGTTGTTCCTTCGACTTCTTCCTTCATGCGCTTGAGACCCAGGTGCCGCACGTCGGTGCCGCGTACCAGGTAGATCACCAGCTCCGAGATATTGCGCGCGTGGTCGCCGATACGCTCCAGCGAACGCAGTACCCAGATAATGCTCAGCACCCGCGAAATGGAACGCGGGTCTTCCATCATGTAGGTGGCCAGCTCACGCAGGGCGGTCTTGTATTCGCGGTCGATGATCTTGTCGTACTGCGCCACCGACAAAGCCAGTTCGGCGTCGAAACGGGCAAAGGCGTCCAGTGCGTCGCGGACCATGTTGCGCACCTGGTCACCGATGTGGCGCACTTCCACGTAACCGCGCGGCGCTTCACCTTCTTCGCATAGCTGGATGGCGCGACGGGCGATCTTGGTCGCTTCGTCACCGATACGCTCCAGGTCGATCACCGATTTGGAAATGCTGATGATCAGGCGCAGGTCGGACGCTGCCGGTTGACGACGGGCCAGAATGCGCAGGCATTCCTCGTCGATGTTGCGTTCCATCTGGTTGATCTGGTCGTCGATCTCACGCACCTGCTGGGCCAGGCCGGAATCGGCCTCGATCAGCGCGGTCACCGCGTCGTTGACCTGTTTCTCGACCAGCCCGCCCATGGCCAGGAGGTGGCTGCGCACTTCCTCCAGTTCGGCGTTGAACTGCTGGGAGATGTGGTGTGTAAGGCCTTCCTTAGAAATCATGTCGTCTGCTCCGCAAAAGCTGTGAGCTGCAAGCTACAAGCTGCAAGCTGATGTATGTCGTACCCGAACCGCTCTGACTTGCCGCTTGAAGCTTGCGGCTCGTGGCTGCTGCTAGCCGTAGCGACCGGTGATGTAGTCTTCGGTCTGCTTCTTCGCCGGGTTGGTGAACAGGGTATCGGTGTCGCCGAATTCCACCAGTTTGCCCATGTACATGAACGCGGTGTAATCAGACACCCGTGCCGCCTGTTGCATGTTGTGGGTCACGATCACGATGGTGAACTTGGATTTCAGTTCGTAGATCAGCTCTTCGACTTTCAGCGTGGAGATCGGGTCGAGTGCCGAGCACGGTTCGTCGAGCAGCAGCACTTCCGGCTCAACGGCGATGGTGCGGGCGATCACCAGACGCTGCTGCTGACCACCGGACAGGCCCAGTGCCGACTCGTGCAGACGGTCCTTGACCTCGTCCCACAGTGCCGCGCCTTTCAACGCCCACTCGACGGCTTCGTCGAGGACGCGCTTCTTGTTGATGCCCTGGATGCGCAGACCGTAAACCACGTTTTCGTAGATGGTTTTCGGGAACGGGTTGGGCTTCTGGAACACCATGCCGACGCGACGACGCAGCTCGGCCACGTCTTCACCCTTGCGGTAGATGTTGTTGCCGTAGAGGTTGATCTCGCCTTCAACGCGGCAGCCGTCAACCAGGTCGTTCATGCGGTTGAAGGTACGCAGCAGCGTGGACTTGCCACAGCCGGACGGGCCGATGAAGGCGGTCACGCGCTGTTTCGGGATGTTCATGCTGACGTCGTACAGCGCTTGTTTTTCGCCGTAGAACAGGCTCAGGCCCGGTACTTCGATGGCTACGGTTTCCTGCTCGAGGTTCAGGCTCTGCTTGTCGCGACCCAGCGCCGACATGTTGATGCCGTGGGTATGTGCTTCGTGCTGCATGGGAGGCTCCCTGTGCTAACAAATTCGGTTCAGTTTTTGTGGGAGCGAGCCTGCTCGCGATTCAGGCACTGCGGTTTAACGCTGAAACCGCGGTGATGCCTTCGCGAGCAGGCTCGCTCCCACATAGAAATCAGTGCTGCAAATCAGCTATCCAGCGCCTTGTACTTCTCGCGCAGGTGGTTACGGATGTACACCGCCGACAGGTTCAATGTCGCGATCACCAGCACCAGCAGCAGCGCCGTGGCGTACACCAGCGGTCGTGCGGCTTCGACGTTCGGGCTCTGGAAGCCGACGTCATAGATGTGGAAGCCCAGGTGCATGATCTTCTGGTCCAGGTGCAGGTACGGGTAGTTACCGTCCACCGGCAGCGACGGTGCCAGTTTCACCACACCCACCAGCATCAGCGGCGCCACTTCACCCGCGGCGCGAGCCACGGCGAGGATCATGCCGGTCATCATCGCCGGGCTGGCCATCGGCAGCACGATCTTCCACAAGGTTTCAGCCTTGGTCGCGCCGAGGGCCAACGAGCCTTCACGCACGGTGCGAGGAATCCGCGCCAGGCCTTCTTCGGTGGCCACGATCACCACCGGCACCGCCAGCAGCGCCAGGGTCAACGAAGCCCAGAGCAGACCCGGCGTACCGAAGGTCGGTGCCGGCAGTGCTTCCGGGAAGAACAGACGGTCGAGCGAGCCACCCAGCACGTAGACGAAGAAACCCAGGCCGAACACGCCGTAAACGATGGCCGGAACACCTGCCAGGTTGTTCACCGCGATACGGATGATTCGGGTCAGTGCGTTCTGCTTGGCGTATTCACGCAAGTAAACCGCCGCCAACACGCCGAACGGAGTCACGATCATCGCCATGATCAGGGTCATCATCACGGTGCCGAAAATCGCCGGGAAAATCCCGCCTTCGGTGTTCGCTTCACGCGGGTCGTCGGACAGGAACTCCCAGATCTTGCTGAAATAGAAACCGATCTTGGTGAAGGTGTTCATGGCGTTCGGCTGGTAGGCGTGAACCACTTTGCCCAGACCGATTTCGATTTCTTTGCCATTGGCGTCGCGGGCTGTCAAAGCGTCGCGGTTGAACTGTGCATGCAAGTCAGTCAGACGTGATTCGATATCCTGATAGCGGGCGTTCAGCTCAGCGCGCTCGGATTCCATGTCCGCCTGTGCGGTGGCGTCGAGTTTGCCTTCCAGCTCCAGCTTGCGGCCGTGCAGACGGATGCGCTCCAGACCTGCGTTGATCGCACCAATATCACTCTTTTCCAGTGACTTCAGTTGCGCAGCAAGCTTGTTCACGCGGTCGATCCGCGCTTGCAGCTCAGGCCATGCCGCTTCGCCCTCGGCGATGACCTTGCCGTCCTGTTTGACGTTAACGAGGTAGCCGTAAAAGTTGCCCCACTCGCGACGCTCGATGGCCATCAACTCGACCGGGGTGGTCTGGTTGGTCAGCCACTCGCCGACGATCCAGGTGAAGTCGTTGCCGTTCAGATCACGGTTGCCGACCTTGATCAGCTCGCGAGTCATGAATTCCGGGCCCTGATCGGGTACCGGCAGACCGGCACTTTTCAGACGGACGCGCGGCACTTCTTCTTTCTGCACCACCTCACCGACGACCAGATGCTGGGCCTGGCCCGGCACATCGTAGCTGGCGTGGATCAGATCCGCCGGCCAGAAGTGACCCAGACCGCGCACGGCAATAACCGCCAGCAGGCCAATGGTCATGATGACCGCGATGGACACCGCGCCACCGCTGATCCAGACGCCGGGGGCGCCGCTCTTGAACCATCCTTTCAGGGAGTTCTGTTTCACAGACTTCTACCTTTCTTAAAGCGACGAGTATTTCTTGCGCAGACGCTGACGAATCAGTTCCGCGAGGGTGTTCATGACGAAGGTGAACAACAGCAGCACCAGCGCCGAGAGGAACAGCACGCGGTAGTGGCTGCCGCCGACTTCCGATTCGGGCATTTCCACTGCGACGTTGGCCGCCAGGGTGCGCAGACCTTCGAACAGGTTCATTTCCATGACCGGCGTGTTGCCTGTGGCCATCAGCACGATCATGGTTTCACCGACCGCACGGCCCATGCCGATCATCAGCGCCGAGAATATGCCCGGGCTCGCGGTGAGGATCACCACGCGGGTCATGGTCTGCCACGGCGTGGCACCGAGCGCCAGGGAGCCCAGGGTCAGGCCGCGAGGCACGCTGAACACGGCGTCTTCGGCGATGGAGTAGATGTTCGGGATGACCGCGAAGCCCATGGCCAGGCCGACCACCAGGGCGTTGCGCTGGTCGTAGGTGATGCCCAGATCGTGGGAGATCCACATGCGCATGTCGCCGCCGAAGAACCAGTTCTCCATGAACGGGCTCATGTACAGCGACAGCCAGCCCACGAACAGAATCACCGGGATCAGCAGCGCACTTTCCCAGCCGTCCGGGACTTTCAGGCGGATCGATTCAGGCAAGCGGCTGAAAGTGAAACCGGCGACCAGGATGCCGATTGGCAGCAACATCAGCAGGCTGAAGATGCCGGGCAAGTGCCCTTCCACATACGGTGCGAGGAACAGACCGGCGAAGAAGCCGAGGATCACCGTCGGCATCGCTTCCATCAGCTCGATCACCGGCTTGACCTTGCGGCGCATGCCCGGAGCCATGAAGTACGCGGTGTAGATCGCAGCGGCGACGGCCAGAGGAGCGGCCAGCAGCATGGCGTAGAACGCGGCTTTCAGGGTACCGAAGGTCAGCGGCGACAGGCTCAGCTTGGGTTCGAAGTCGGTGTTGGCGGCGGTCGATTGCCAGACATATTTAGGCTCGTCGTAGTTCTCGTACCAGACCTTGCTCCACAGTGCGCTCCACGAGACTTCCGGGTGCGGGTTGTCGAGCAGCAGCGGGTGCAGCTTGCCGCCGGCTTCCACTATCACGCGATTGGCGCGAGGCGACAGACCGAAAATGCCCTGGCCTTCAGCGACCGGCTCTACCAGCAGGGTGCGGTGGGCGGTGCTGTGGAACACGCCAAGTTTGCCGGAAGCGTCGAGGGCAACGAAGCCCTTGCGGCGTTCTTCAGCAGTGATTTCAACGATAGGCGTGGTGCCCATCTGGAAGGTGCGGATCTGCTTCAGGCGTTGCTCGCCATCCGGGTCGCGAGCCATGAACCACTGGGCCAGACCACCCTTGGAGTCACCGATGATCAGCGAGATGCCACCCACCAACTGGGTGCTGGCGGTGATTTCAGTATCACCGTCTTCCGCCAGCTTGTAGCGACCATTGAGGCTCTTGTCACGCAAGCTGAACACGTCGGCCTGGGCACGACCATTAATCACATACAGCCACTGCTGACGCGGGTCGACGAAGATACTCTTCACCGGCTCGTTCATCTGCGGCAGTTCGATACGCTTCTGCTCGTTGGTGACTTCACCGGTCATCATGTTCTCTTCGCTGGTCAGCGACAGAACATTAAGTTGCGAACCGGTGGAGCCGACCAGCATCAGGGTCGAATCGTTGGCGTTGAGGCTGACGTGTTCCAGCGCACCGCCGCTTTCGTTCAGCGCGATGGGCGTGTTGCCGTACGGATACTCGATATCCGGAGTGATGGTTTTCTTGCCATCGGGGTAGCTGACTTTATAGGTGTGACGAAACACCAGCGCCTGACCGTTGGACAGGCCCACGGCCACCAGCGGATGACCTGGCTGGTCTTCGCCGATGGAGGCCACGGTTGCGCCTGCCGGCAACGGCAGATCGACGCGCTTGAGCTCAGCGCCACTGTCGATATCGAAGAACAACGCCTGGCCCTTGTCGGAAACGCGCATGGCCACCTGATTCTGCTCTTCGAGCGAGATCATCAGTGGCTTGCCAGCGTCCTGCATCCAGGCCGGGGTAATGGACTCTTTCGCGGTCAGGTCGGCACCCTGGAACAGCGGCGCAACAACATAGGCGAGGAAGAAGAAGATCAGGGTGATGGCTGCCAGCACCGCCAGGCCGCCGATGAGGACGTACCAACGGGTGAAGCGATCTTTGAGCGCACGAATGCGGCGCTTGCGTTGCAGCTCAGGCGTATTGAAGTCAATTCGCTTGGGGGGATTAGTAGTCATGTTGGAATTGGCCAGATCATTCATGCGCTCACCCTAGCGATCCTGTATGACAGAAAGATGACAATGCAGTGACGCACCAAATCCACCGCCAGCGGGACTGGCAGAGGATCGAAAATTTGAGGTGTGTAAAAGGCCGGCCTGCAAGCAGATCCGGCCTTTTACTTGAGTCCGGAAGGGTTCACCCCGGACTCAATTTGTTACTTTTTTACGACTGCAGCGCCGCCTTCCGCCAGACCCAGGTCAGCCAGTGCTTTTGCAGCAACCTTGGCTGGCAGTGGGATGTAGCCGTCTTTCACCACAACTTCCTGGCCCTGTTTGGACAGAACCAGCTTCACGAACTCAGCTTCCAGCGGAGCCAAAGGCTTGTTCGGGGCTTTGTTGACGTACACGTACAGGAAGCGCGACAGCGGGTACTTGCCGTTCAGGGCGTTTTCTTCAGTGTCTTCAACAAACTCGGTGCTACCTTTCTTGGCCAAGGCCACCGTCTTCACGCTGGCAGTCTTGTAACCGATACCCGAGTAACCGATGCCGTTCAGCGAGGAGCTGATCGACTGCACAACCGAAGCCGAGCCTGGCTGTTCGTTGACGTTTGGCTTGAAGTCACCTTTGCACAGGGCTTCTTCCTTGAAGTAGCCATAAGTGCCGGATACCGAGTTACGACCGAACAGTTGAACCGGCTTGTTGGCCAGGTCGCCGGTCACACCCAGGTCACCCCAGGTTTTGACGTCGGCTTTGCCGCCGCACAGACGGGTGGACGAGAAGACCGCATCGACCTGTTCCATGGTCATGTGCTTGATCGGGTTGTCCTTGTGCACGAATACGGCCAAGGCATCCACGGCAACCGGAATAGCGGTTGGCTTGTAACCGTATTTGGTTTCGAAGGCCTGCAGCTCGTTATCCTTCATTTTGCGGCTCATCGGGCCCAGGTTAGCGGTGCCTTCAGTCAGCGCAGGTGGCGCGGTAGAAGAACCGGCAGCCTGAATCTGGATGTTTACGTTCGGGTATTCTTTTTTGTAGTTCTCAGCCCAGAGGGTCATGAGGTTGGCCAGGGTATCGGAGCCGACGCTGGACAGGTTGCCCGACACACCAGTGGTCTTGGTGTAGCTCGGGATAGCAGGGTCAACAGCGGCAACCGCGTTGGCAGTCGCAACGCCAGCAGCGACAAAAGTCATTGCCGCCATCAAACGCTTCAGTTTCATGCCTTACTCCTAGCAGATAGGGTGTGTTATTCGGGGCCAAGTATCAGCAGGCCGTGTGAACACTCTATGGCTGAAATATGACAATTGGATGAAAGGCCAGCACCCTGTTCTTCACAGGATGATTCGAGCCTGCTCGCGATAGGGCCGGCATAGACGATGAAAAAATAGCGCTTAACGCCCCTTCTTCCAGAGATAAGCCCCCACCAGAATCCCCACCCCACACAGCACCGCCACATAATAAGCAGGCCCCATCGCACTTTCCTTGAGCAACAGGCTGACGATCATCGGCGTCAGACCACCGAAAATCGCATAGGCGACGTTGTACGAAAACGACAGGCCGCTGAAACGCACCACCGGCGGGAACGCCTTGACCATCACATACGGCACCGCGCCGATGGTGCCAACCAGCAGACCGGTCAGGGCGTACATCGGGAACAGCCAGTCGGGATGGTCTGCCAGGCTGTGGTAGAAGGTCCAGGAACTGGCCAGCAACGCGGTACAGCCGATCACGAAGACTCGTCCCGCACCGAAGCGGTCGGCCAGTGCGCCGGCAATGATGCAACCAAAACTCAGGAACACGATCGCCACGCTGTTCGCCTGCAGGGACGTGGTTGGCGAGAAGTGATAGACCGTCTGCAACACAGTCGGGGTCATCAGGATCAACACCACGATGGCGGCCGACAGTAGCCAGGTCAGCAGCATCGAAATGGCAATCGCGCCACGATGGTCACGCAGCACCGCACGCAACGGCACTTCTTCGGCCAGGGCCTTGCGCAATTGCAGCTCGGCGAACACCGGGGTTTCGTGCAGCCAGCGACGCAGGTACACCGAGAACAGACCGAACACGCCACCCAGCAGGAACGGAATCCGCCAGGCGTAATCCGATACTTCCACCGGGGTGTAGATGCTGTTGATCGCCGTGGCGACCAGCGAGCCGAGCAGGATGCCCGCCGTCAGGCCGCTGGTCAGGGTGCCGCAGGCGTAGCCGACATGCCGCTGCGGAACGTGTTCGGAAACGAAGACCCACGCCCCCGGCACTTCACCGCCAATGGCCGCGCCCTGGATCACCCGCATCAACAACAACAGGATCGGCGCCCACATGCCGATCTGCGCATAAGTCGGCAGCAAACCCATGATCAAGGTCGGCACCGCCATCATGAAAATGCTCAGGGTGAACATTTTCTTGCGGCCCAGCAGGTCGCCGAAGTGCGCCATTACGATGCCGCCCAGCGGCCGCGCCAGGTAGCCGGCGGCGAAGATGCCGAAGGTCTGCATCAGGCGTAGCCACTCAGGCATGTCCGCCGGGAAGAACAGCTTGCCCACCACCGTGGCGAAGAACACGAAGATGATGAAATCGTAGAACTCCAGCGCGCCGCCCAGGGCAGACAGCGATAGAGTCTTGTAGTCGCTGCGGGTCAGCGGACGTGCGGGTTGGTCTGGCTGCGCGATGCTCGAGGGCGCTGTGGTCATGGCAAGGGCTTCTCTTATAGTCGGATCTGCAACCTCAACAACGCTGGCTGAGGTTTGGGCAGGTCCGGCACGATAGCAAATTGTTCGAAAAAGCACATAGAGGTGCGTTTTTGACGGTCAAAATGAGAACCGGACGGTCGTCGCGGAGTCTACCGACCGATATACTCAAAGCCTGCTCCGGTTTTTGAGGGGTTGCTGTGCGAAAGCGCCTGTCAGGTTCATAGGCGATTTCGCAGAGTTTCCCTTTAGGCGCCTTATGGAAAACGTGACGAACGTAGTATGTTCGGTGCTGAATCGTTTTTCCCGAAGACGGCTACCACCAGCAATACCAACGAAGAGTCACGGGTCAGAGGCACCCCCGGAATGATAGAGCTCGAACAAGAAGATCCGATCCCGCAAGGCGACCTGGCCCTGCAAATCACCGCGCTTCCTCGCGAAACCAACGGCTTTGGCGATATTTTCGGCGGCTGGCTGGTGGCGCAGATGGATTTGGCAGGCACCGCGATGGCCAGCAAGGTCGCCGGCGGGCGTGTTGCCACCGTTGCAATCGACCGCATGGCATTCCTGGTTCCGGTGGCGGTGGGCGCTCAGCTCTCCTTTTATACCCAGGCCCTGGAAATCGGCCGCAGCTCGATCAAGATGATGGTCGAGGTCTGGAGCGACGATCCACTGTCCAGCGAGTGGCGTAAAGTAACCGAAGCGGTGTTTGTATTCGTTGCCATCGACGGCAGCGGCCGCACCCGTTCGGTTCCGCCTCGGGCTCGCTGAAAGAGCTTCTAAACCTGGTAGCCGTTTTGCGGTCGATAGTCGTCCACGTTACTGATCGAGAGCTGTCCCATGAGCATGCCCAATGTTGAAGCCGTAAAACTGGATGAACTGAACTGCTGGCGCATCCGCCACGGTCAGGCCGAATTACTGGTGGCCCAGCAAGGCGCGCACATCCTCAGTTATCAACTGGCCGGCCAGCCGCCGCTGATCTGGCTCAACGACGAGGCCGTGTTCAAGACCGGCAAGAGCATCCGCGCCGGCGTGCCGGTGTGCTGGCCATGGTTCGGCAACTTTGCGCGCAACCCGCAAAGCGTTCAGGCGATGCGCACCAGCAATGAAGCGCCGTCGGCTCACGGCTTCGTACGAGCGATGGATTGGGAACTGGGCGGCATCGAAGCCGAAGGTGAAAGCCTGAAGGTCGAATTCCTCCTGCCCTACCCCGAAGGCGGCTTTCCCGGCTGGCCGCACCAGGTGGATTTGACGCTGAGCATTCGCCTCGACGAGCAATTGCACATCCATCTGATCAGCCACAACCGGGGCTCTGAAACCGTCAGCATCAGCCAGGCGCTGCACAGTTACTTTGCCGTCAGCGATGTGCGCGAGGTGCATGTCGAAGGTGTGGATGGCCTCAACTACATCGAAACCCTGGACAACTGGAAAACCGTCCCCCAGACCGGTGATCTGCGCTTTACCGGGGAGACCGATCGCATCTATCTCGACGCCCCGCCACTGCTGAGCATCGTCGACCCGGCTTGGGAGCGACGCATCGAACTGACCAGCAGCGGATCGCGTACGGCGGTGATCTGGAACCCATGGATCGACCGCGCCGCCGCGTTCAGCGACATGGCCGACGATGGCTGGCAGCGCATGCTATGCATCGAGACGGCGAACGTGATGGACGATGTGGTGAAACTGAAACCAGGGGCGAGCCACACCCTGGGTGTGAGTATCGGCAGCAAGCCGCTCTAAGCAACTCCACAAAACCAATGTGGGAGCGGGCTTGCTCGCGAATTCGGTGTGTCAGATTGCATTAATGTCGCATGACACGACGCCTTCGCGAGCAGGCTCGCTCCCACAGTTGATTGGGTCAGTCTGAAAGGCTGTTTATAGATCCGACTCTTCCACCACCCGTACCGTCTGCGCATCCAGCGCATACGCCGCATCCGCCAGGTCATTGCTGACCTTCTCGACCTTCAACGTGCCGGTCACCCACAGCGGCGTGTAGATATCGTTCAGCTTCAAGCCCTTTGGATAGCGCACCAGCACCAATTGATTGGGCGGCGGAGGTGGTACGTGGATGCACGCGCCCGGGTACGGCACCAGGAAGAACAGCGTACTGCGGCCCTTAGCGTCGGACTCCAGCGGCACGGGGTAACCGCCAATGCGGATGTCCTTGTCGTTCATCGACGCAACGGTCTTGGTCGAGTACATCACCGCCGGCAAGCCTTTGGCCTGCTTCATCCCACCCTTGTCGGTGAAAGTGCCATTGGCTTCAGGGGAATTGTGGTCAATTTCAGGCATGGCCTCGAGGGCCTTCTGGTCCGACTTGGGCATCAGTTCAAGCCAGTCGGTTTCCGGCAGCTCGCCAGCATGGGCAAGGCCCGTTCCCAATAAAAGTAGAGTCAGCAGAAGACGGCGCATGAAGGTGCTCGGTATAGGAAGGATCAGGAAACGCCGAGCATTCTAGCCCTCCCGGCTTGTGCGGCCGAGAGGACTTTGTCGCCTGAATCAGTTCTTTTTGATCAGTCCGTAGATCACCAGCAACACAACGGCGCCCACCAGCGCACCGATGAAGCCTGCGCCTTGGCCAGCCTGATAGATGCCCAGGGCTTGACCGCCGTAAGTGGCCGCCAGCGAACCGCCGATACCGAGCAGGATCGTCATGATCCAGCCCATGCTGTCATCGCCCGGCTTCAGGAACCGCGCCAGCAGGCCGACAATCAAGCCGATAAAGATGGTTCCGATGATTCCCATGGCATTTCCCTCTGATTGAGATGGCTATGCGAAAGCCTAGCCAGACTTTGGCATCCTGCCATGAGAGAACGGCGGTCCCTGAATGGTTCCGCCGCTGCCACATGAAACTATTCGGCGATCAGCGCTTCGACCTTGAGGATCTGCGCGGTGAGCGTTTCGCGATCCGCGCAACGCAGGTTGGCGTGACCGACCTTGCGGCCGACCTTGAAGGCCTTGCCGTAGTGATGCAGATGGCAATCGGCGATGGCCACGACTTTCTCGGTGTCCGGCACTTTGCCGATGAAGTTGAGCATCGCGCTTTCCCCAACCTTGGCGGTCGAACCCAACGGCAGGCCTGCAACGGCCCGCAGGTGGTTTTCGAACTGGCTGCACTCGGCGCCTTCGGTGGTCCAGTGCCCTGAGTTGTGCACGCGCGGGGCAATTTCGTTGGCCTTGAGGCCACCGTCGACTTCAAAGAACTCGAACGCCATCACGCCGACGTAATCCAGTTGCTTGAGCACACGGCTGGAGTAGTCTTCGGCCAGGGCTTGCAAGGGGTGATCGGTGCTGGCCACGGACAGCTTGAGAATGCCGCTTTCGTGGGTGTTGTGCACCAGCGGATAGAAGCGGATTTCACCGTCGCGGGCACGCACGGCGATCAGCGAGACTTCACCGGTGAACGGCACGAAGCCTTCCAGCAGACAGGCCACGCTGCCCAGTTCGGCAAAGGTACCGACTACATCTTCAGGGGTGCGCAGGACTTTCTGACCCTTGCCGTCATAACCCAGGGTACGGGTCTTCAGCACCGCCGGCAGACCGATGGAAGCCACGGCAGCGTCCAGATCAGCCTGGGACTGAATGTCGGCGAACGCCGGGGTAGGAATCCCCAGGTCCTTGAACATGCTCTTCTCGAACCAGCGATCGCGGGCGATGCGCAGCGCTTCGGCGCTCGGGTAGACCGGAACGAATTGCGACAGGAAAGCCACGGTCTCGGCCGGAACGCTTTCGAACTCGAAGGTCACCAGATCGACTTCATCGGCCAGCTGACGCAGGTGATCCTGATCGCCGTAATCGGCTCGCAGGTGTTCGCCCAACGCGGCTGCGCAAGCATCCGGCGCCGGGTCCAGGAAAGCGAAGTTCATGCCCAGCGGAGTGCCCGCCAGCGCCAACATGCGACCCAACTGGCCGCCACCGATTACACCGATCTTCATCGTCAACAACCTCAGGCGATGCGTGGGTCTGGATTGTCCAGGACGCTGTCTGTCTGCTCAGCACGGAAGGTTTTCAGCACCGTATGGAACTGCGGGTGCTTGGCGCCAAGGATACTCGCCGACAGCAGTGCTGCGTTGATCGCGCCTGCCTTGCCGATGGCCAGGGTGGCAACCGGAATGCCCGCTGGCATCTGCACAATGGAAAGCAGTGAATCGACGCCCGACAGCATTGCCGATTGCACGGGTACGCCCAGCACCGGCAGGTGGGTCTTGGCCGCACACATGCCTGGCAAGTGGGCCGCGCCGCCGGCACCGGCGATGATCACCTCGATGCCACGCGCCTCGGCTTGTTCAGCGTACTGGAACAGCAGGTCCGGGGTGCGGTGGGCAGAAACCACTTTCACCTCGTAGGGAATGCCGAGCTTTTCCAGCATATCGGCGGTGTGGCTAAGGGTGGACCAATCGGACTTGGAGCCCATGATCACGCCAACCAGTGCACTCATCGTCGTGCCTCTTCTCTCTGGGCGCCCGCAGGCGCGTCAAAAAACAACAAGCCACGCAGGATGCGTGGCTTGATTGTACGAATTATGGCCGGTCGTAACCGGCCGAAGGCCGCGCAGTATACCTCAATGAAGCAGATAAACAGCCCCTGTTGCGACCATCTGTCATGCCATCGAGAAATCCATGCATCTTGACTATCAAGTCAACCATTAGATTCCGGCATGTCACGAAAGGCTTGGTTTCTTACTTTAATTAATCTCGCAACTTTTATCACCATTAGTTGCCGGCATCTTGATGCTTATAAATATTAAAAAACAAACTATAACTGGTTAAAAACCTGTAGAAGATTTAGCTTCAAACGGCAGGAAGCTTTAAATTAAATAGGGAGTTAACAGATATGAAAAAAAACGTCACCATAATGGTCATCATTCACAGCGACTTACAGGATTATCAAAAAAACAAATTATACGCCGATTACTTTGTCTGGCTTAAAACCGAACTCGAACTCATCTCGGGACGTGAAGTCCTGATTTTAATGTACCACCATGACGAGGCTCCAAAACTGGCCGGATACAACTACAGAAATGAGAATGAACAAGCCGCATTGCAAGGCTGGAGAGATCTGTTACACGACTTGTATTCAAAAATTTCATACAGGGACCGTGATGAAGCGAATCTCACCAAGTATCTCTTGCTGACCCGAGACAACATCAACGAACAACTCGGCGGAGTTCTCGGGTGGACAGGCGGAATTGCCATGTTCAAAGGTCATTGCGCAATCGCGTCGATCAGCTCATACCGAGCTCCCGCACATGAAATAGGTCATATGCTTGGTGCGACCCACGAAGACAGTGAAGTTGTCTATGACGGCTGGTGGCACGACACAATCATGCTCGCCGATGATTTTTCTCTTGCTCGTGGAAACGTTTACCGCTTCAGCGACAAGAACAGGGAAAATATTCGCGAATATCTAAATCGCTTTTCATAAGTTCAGTCGCCTTGCGATAGTTACCACAAACACTCTCACGAAGCCGAACTGGCCGCACCACCCTCCAGCTTGCGCCACAACAACCGCACGTTGGCCTTGCGCACAAGCGCACAGCGGTACAAGCGAATCTCCAGCGGCACATGCCATTGCGGCCCGCCGCAGACCACCAACTCACCGCGCGCCAGCTCGGCGCGCACGCTCAGTTGCGGTACCCAGGCGATGCCTAGGCCTTCCAAAGCCATGCTTTTCAGGCTGTCGGCCATGGCGGTTTCGTAGATGGTGGTGAAGCGCAGCGCACGTTGACGCAATAGCATGTTCACCGAACGGCCAAGAAAGGCCCCGGCGCTGTACGCCAGCAACGGCACGCTGCCTTCGCCTTCCAGATCGAACAGTGGTTTGCCGTCGGCGTCGGCGGCGCAGACCGGCAGCATCTCGGTGTGGCCCAGGTGCAGCGAGGGGAAGATTTCCGGGTCCATCTGCATGGCGGCGTCCGGGTCGTAGAACGCCAACATCAGATCGCAGCCGCCTTCGCGCAATGCATGCACGGCGTCGCCGACGTTGGTCGCCACCAGCCGCGTGGCAATGTTCAGGCCTTCATTGCGCAACTGTGCGATCCAGCGCGGAAAGAAACCGAGCGCCAGGGAGTGCGCGGCAGCGACCTGCATCACTTCGCCCTGTCCGCCTTCCAGGTGATGCAGATGGCGCAGCACTTCGCCCAACTGTTCGACCACAGTGCGTGCGGTGACCAGAAACAATTGCCCCGCCGCCGTCAGTTCCACCGGCGTGCGCGAACGGTTGACCAGGGTCAGCCCCAACGCGGCCTCAAGGCTGCGGATTCGCCGGCTGAACGCTGGCTGCGTCACGAAACGCCGCTCGGCGGCCTGGGAGAAACTGCGGGTGGCGGCCAGGGCACTGAAGTCCTCCAGCCATTTGCTTTCCAGATTCATCACGTCCTCCCGGACACGCACCAATTTAGGTCACACGTTCGCCGTCAAGCCGGCGTCACACGGGCATTATGCCGAATATGCATAGCCTAGTGTTTAACAGCATTGGCCCAAAATTCTCCACAGGCCTAGCATTCGCAGCGTTCCGGCACAGACCGGGTCCATATTGAGATGATTTCTATCATGTCCTCCGCTGCATCATTCCGCACAGAAAATGACCTGCTTGGCGCCCTCGAAGTACCGGCTCAAGCGTATTACGGTATCCAGACCCTGCGAGCGGTGAATAACTTCCGCCTCTCGGGCGTTCCGATTTCGCACTACCCGAAACTGGTTGTCGGCCTGGCCATGGTTAAACAGGCCGCCGCAGACGCCAACCGTGAGCTGGGTCACCTGAGCGAAGCCAAGCACGCTGCCATCAGCGAAGCCTGCGCACGTTTGATCCGCGGTGACTTCCACGAAGAGTTCGTGGTGGACATGATTCAAGGCGGCGCTGGCACTTCGACCAACATGAATGCCAACGAAGTCATCGCCAACATCGCGCTGGAGGCCATGGGTCACCAGAAAGGCGAGTACCAGTACCTGCACCCGAACGATGACGTGAACATGGCGCAGTCGACCAACGACGCTTACCCGACGGCCATCCGTCTGGGTCTGTTGCTGGGTCACGACGCCCTGCTGGCCAGTCTCGACAGCCTGATTCAGGCGTTCGCGACCAAGGGTCAGGAATTCAACCACGTCCTGAAAATGGGTCGTACCCAGCTGCAAGACGCCGTTCCGATGACTCTGGGTCAGGAATTCCGCGCTTTCGCCACCACCATGGGCGAAGACCTGGCCCGTCTGAAGACGCTGGCCCCGGAACTGCTGACTGAAGTGAACCTGGGCGGCACCGCGATCGGCACCGGCATCAACGCCGACCCGCGTTATCAGGCCCTGGCTGTACAGCGCCTGGCGCTGATCAGCGGTCAACCGCTGGTACCGGCCGCCGACCTGATCGAAGCCACCTCCGACATGGGCGCCTTCGTGCTGTTCTCCGGCATGCTCAAGCGTACCGCGGTCAAGCTGTCGAAGATCTGCAACGACCTGCGCCTGCTGTCCAGCGGCCCACGCACCGGCATCAACGAGATCAACCTGCCGGCGCGTCAGCCAGGCAGCTCGATCATGCCAGGCAAGGTCAACCCGGTTATCCCGGAAGCGGTCAACCAGGTGGCGTTCCAGGTCATCGGTAACGACCTGGCGCTGACCATGGCAGCCGAAGGCGGCCAACTGCAACTGAACGTGATGGAGCCGCTGATCGCCTTCAAGATCTTCGACTCGATCCGCCTGCTGCAACGCGCCATGGACATGCTGCGCGAGCACTGCATCGTCGGCATCACCGCCAACGAAGCACGTTGCCGTGAACTGGTCGAGCACTCGATCGGCCTGGTCACCGCGCTGAACCCGTACATCGGCTACAAAAATGCCACCCGCATCGCCGGCCTCGCCCTTGAAAGCGGCCGCGGCGTGCTGGAACTGGTGCGCGAAGAAGGTCTGCTCGACGAAGCCATGCTCGCCGACATCCTGCGCCCGGAAAACATGATTGCTCCGCGTCTGGTGCCTCTGAAGGCATAACCCGACGCGTTACTTGTAGCACCGCTCACCAGGTCGAGGGACTAGACACCTCTCACCTTTTGAGGGCTTGGAGATCAATCTCCAGGCCCTTTTTTTTAACTGTTTGAAAGGACAAACGTCTTCTGTGGGAGCGAGCCTGCTCGCGATGAACGATAACGCGGTGCAGCTGTAAAACCGTGGCGCCTGCATCGCGAGCAGGCTCGCTCCCACAAAAGCCTGACAGCAAAAATGTCAGGTGTTTCAAAGGCTTCGCTTCACCGAACGCACCACAATCGTGCAGACGGACGGCACTGTCATCGGTATAGTGCCGCCCCTCTTCGCATGAGCGGTCGTCGGTAGCGAGGCCACAACCCATGCGAAACCCGAACTAATAACAAACCCGCGATATGAAACCGGGACGAACTTCGAACCGCCCATTGTGCTGTGCGCCAAGGGGTGTAACTCGATGTGTCTGTCCGGCCAGCATTATTGCCTACACAAAAAACAGCGAGGAATAATCCATGCTCGAAGTCATTAACGACTTCCTCTCAGGGAAAGTACTGATCGTGCTCATTGTCGGGCTCGGTAGCTACTTCACGATCCGCTCGCGTTTCGTTCAATTGCGTCACTTCTTCCACATGTTCGCGGTGTTCCGCGACAGCCTCAAAAGCAGCGCCGGGCAACTCAGTTCGTTCCAGGCCCTGATGCTCAGCCTCGCCGGCCGCGTCGGTGCGGGCAACATCGCCGGTGTCGGCATTGCCGTGACCCTCGGTGGCCCCGGTGCCGTGTTCTGGATGTGGGTGACCGCGCTGGTCGGCATGTCCAGCAGCTTCTTCGAATGCTCCCTCGGCCAGCTCTACAAGCGCTGCGATTCCGAAGGCCAGTTCCGTGGCGGTCCGTCCTATTACATCCAGCACGGCTTGCAAAAACGCTGGTTGGGCATGCTGATGGCGTTCCTGCTGCTGGTGACGTTCGGCTTCGCCTTCAACGGCCTGCAGGCCCACGCCGTGACGCACTCGTTGAACAACGCGTTCGGCCTCGACACCACTTACACCGGTATCGGTCTGGCCGTGCTACTGGGCCTGGTGTTCATCGGCGGGATCAAGCGCATCGCCAAGGTCGCCGACCTGTTGGTGCCGGTGAAAACCCTGGTGTACATCGGCGTGACCATCTACGTGATCGTGCTGCAGTTCGACCAGGTGCCGGGCATGCTGATGACCATCGTCAAGAGTGCCTTCGGTCTGGACCAGGCCTTCGGTGGCCTGATCGGCAGCGCCATCGTCATGGGTGTGAAGCGTGGCGTATTCGCCAACGAAGCAGGCCTGGGCAGTGCGCCGAACGTGGCGGCTGTCGCGGCGGTCGAGCACCCAGTGGCACAAGGTGTGGTCCAGGCGTTCAGCGTGTTCCTCGATACCTTCGTGATCTGCACCTGCACCGCGCTGCTGATCCTGCTCTCCGGCTTCTACACTCCGGGCTTCGAAGGCGACGGCATTGCCCTGACCCAGAACTCGCTCGCCGCCGTGGTCGGTGACTGGGGCCGGATGTTCATCTCCGTGGCCCTGGCGTTGTTCGTGTTCACCTCGATCCTCTACAACTACTACCTGGGCGAGAACAACCTGCGCTTTTTGATCGGTGAAAACCGCAAGGCGCTGATGGGCTATCGCGCGCTGGTACTGGTGCTGATTTTCTGGGGCGCCATCGAAAACCTCGGCACCGTATTTGCCTTCGCCGACATCACCATGACCATGCTCGCGTTCGTCAACCTGATCGCGCTGTTCCTGCTGTTCAAGGTCGGCATGCGCATCCTGCGTGACTACGATGACCAGCGCGCCGCCGGCATCAAGACTCCGGTGTTCGATTCGAGCAAATTCCCGGATCTGGATCTGGACCTGAAAGCCTGGCCGGCGAACCCGCCAGCACCAGCCGCCAAGGCTGAAGCTGCTCCGGCAGGCGTGACCGCAGCGCAACGCTGATCGGTAAAAAACCGGGCGCATCCCCTGCGCCCGACGTGACACAGCTTGCGACCGGCGTCATGCTCGGAAACAAGCTGTCATCATTTTTGGAGAAGCTCCCATGAATGCCCCGACCTATCCTGCCGCCCAGCACGTCATGGTGCTCTACACCGGCGGCACCATCGGCATGCAGGCCAGCGCCCATGGCCTGGCCCCGGCGTCCGGTTTCGAAGCGCGGATGCGCGACTATCTGCACAGCCAGCCTGAGCTGGTGGTGCCGCAATGGCGCTTTCGCGAGATGTCGCCGCTGATCGACAGCGCCAACATGACCCCGACGTATTGGCAGCAGTTGCGTGAAGCGGTGGTCGATGCAGTGGATGTTCAGGGCTGCGACAGCGTGCTGATCCTGCATGGCACCGACACCCTGGCCTACAGCGCGGCCGCGATGAGTTTCCAGTTGCTCGGACTGCATGCCCGCGTGTGCTTCACCGGCTCCATGCTGCCGGCCGGTGTGACTGACAGCGACGCCTGGGAAAACCTCGGCGGTGCGCTGGTTGCACTGGGCCAGGGCCTGGCGCCGGGCGTGCATCTGTACTTCCACGGCGAACTGCTGGACCCGACCCGTTGTGCCAAGGTACGCAGTTTTGGTCGGCATCCGTTCAAGCGCCTGGAGCGTCAGGGTGGCGGTGTGAAAGTGCCTTCGCTCCCAACACAGTTGAATTACAACCAGCCCAAACAATTGGCGAACGTCGCGGTGCTGCCGCTGTTTCCCGGCATCGGCACCGAGGTGCTGGATGGTTTGCTCGACAGCGGCATTCAGGGCCTGGTGCTGGAGTGCTACGGCAGCGGTACCGGCCCGAGCGACAACCCCGGGTTTCTCGCCAGCCTCGGCCGTGCGCGGGACAACGGCGTGGTCGTGGTAGCAGTCACGCAATGCCACGAAGGCGGGGTTGAACTGGACGTCTATGAAGCCGGCAGTCGTTTGCGCGGTGTGGGCGTGTTGTCTGGTGGCGGCATGACCCGTGAAGCGGCGTTCGGCAAGTTGCATGGGTTGTTGGGTGCGGGGCTTGATACGGACGAAGTCCGTCGGCTCGTCGAACTCGACCTGTGCGGTGAACTGAGCTGACACCACACCACCCTTGTGGGAGCGAGCCTGCTCGCGATAGCGGTCTACCATTCACATTGATGTGACTGATCCACCGTCATCGCGAGCAGGCTCGCTCCCACAGGGGACATCACCCGGCATACAACTTGCTGCGCTCCAGCTATCCCTAGGCTGGAAGTCCTCATGCTCCACTCCCACCTCACCACGCTCAACGCGGTCTCCCTGGTACTCGATGCCTTCAAGGCACAAGGCTTGTCCAGCGAAGCGCTGCTGGCCGGAAGCGGCATCAGTGCGGCGGATCTGAACCGTGCCGACACGCGCATCACCACCAATCAGGAAATGCAGGTCTGTGCCAATGCCGTCGCCCTCAAGCGTGACATCGGCCTGGAACTGGGCCGGCGGATGCACGTTTCCTGCTACGGCATGCTCGGTTACGCCCTGCTCACCAGTGCCACCTTCGGTGACGCTTTGCGTCTGGCGATGCGCTATCCGGCGCTGCTGGGAACACTTTTCGAACTGAGCCTTGAAGATGATGGCGAGCGCATCTGGTTCGCCGCCGACGATTACCGCGAGAGCCCGGCCATGGCGGTGTTCAACGCCGAGTTCTGCCTGGTGTCGCTGAAGGTCACCTGCGACGACCTGCTCGGCCATCCACTGCCCTTGCTCGGCGCACGCTTCGAACATGCCGCGCCCGACTACGAAGCGACCTACGCCGAACACTTCAACTGCCCGGTGCACTTCGGCGCGCGGAACAACGCCTTCGCCTTCGACAAGCGCTGGCTCGACCAGCCACTACCGCTGGCCGATGTCATCACCCATCAAGCCATGGCCGAACGCTGCCGCAAACAGAACATCGAGTTCACCGGGCGACAGGCGTGGCTGGGACGGATCCGCCAATTGCTCAGCGCGCAATTGAATGCCGCGCCCGGACTGGAAGGGCTGGCCGAGCAAATGAACTGTTCGGCGCGGACCTTGCGCCGACATCTCAAGGACATGGGTTGCAGCTACCAGGAACTGCTCGACGAACTGCGCTTCGAGCAGGCCAAGCAAATGCTGTGCGAGGATCAATTGCCGATCTATCAGATTGCCGAGGCGTTGGGCTTCAGCGAGACCGCGAGTTTTCGCCATGCGTTTGTGCGCTGGAGCGGTGTGGCACCCAGCCAGTTTCGGCCCTGAGGACTGTAGTGGCCGATCTGCCGCCATCGCGAGCAAGCTCGCTCCCACAAGGGTTATGCGTCCTGCACAAAAATCGCGGGCACTGAGGCTCACCTGTGGGAGCGAGCTTGCTCGCGATGGCGGCCGCGAGAGCTCCGCATTATCAGGGGGCGAATTTCGGTCAAATGTTTTGGCCATATCGATCCCCTTTTGGCCTTTCCTGCCGTTCTCCGATTCGCCGTGCACCGCAACACTGGGGGCAACCGAATCAGCCCTGCGGAGAACAACAAATGCTGACGATCTACTCTGACGATCACCACCTGCACCATGGCCGCTGCGAACTCATCGACGGCCAGCTCAAGCCTTGCTTCGAGATGCCATCGCGCGCCGATCATGTGCTGCAACGCGTGCAGAACCAGAATCTTGGCCCAGTCGAAGCGCCAAAGGATTTCGGCCTCGAGCCGATCGCACGAATTCACAGCCGTGACTACCTCGACTTCTTCAAAGGCGCCTGGGCACGCTGGACCGAATTCAACACCGACGGTGACCTGCTGCCCTACACTTGGCCGGCCCGCACCCTGCGCTCAATCAAACCCACCAGCCTCCACGGCCAGCTCGGTTATTACAGCTTCGACGGCGGCGCCCCGATCACCGCCGGCACCTGGCAAGCGGCGTACAGCGCAGCACAAGTTGCGCTCACCGCCCAAGCGGAAATCCAGCGCGGCGCCCGTTCTGCTTTCGCCCTGTGCCGTCCACCGGGACACCACGCCGCCAGCGATTTGATGGGCGGTTATTGCTACCTCAACAACGCCGCCATCGCCGCCCAGGCCTTCCTCGATCAGGGCCATGAAAAGGTCGCGATCCTCGACGTCGACTACCACCACGGCAACGGCACCCAGTCGATTTTCTACGAACGCAGCGACGTGCTGTTCACCTCGATCCATGGCCACCCGGAAGCCGAGTTCCCGTTCTTCCTCGGCTATGAAGATGAACGCGGCGAAGACGCTGGCGAAGGGTTCAACTTCAACTATCCGTTGGCCGCCGGTTCGGGCTGGGACACCTGGAGCGCAGCGCTGGAACAGGCCTGCAAAGAGATCGAAAGCTACGGCGCCGACATCGTCGTCGTGTCCCTGGGCGTCGATACCTTCAAGGATGATCCGATCTCGCAATTCAAACTCGACAGCCCGGATTACCTGGCCATGGGCAAACGCATTGCGGCGCTCGGCAAACCCACGCTGTTCGTCATGGAAGGCGGCTATGCCGTGGAAGAAATCGGCATCAACGCCGTGAACGTTCTCGAAGGTTTCGAAAGCGCTTAATGAGGAAGTAAAAGAATGAAAAGTCTTAAGCGTTTCATCGTACCAGCGCTCTGTGCCTCGGTGCTCAGCGTTGCCGCCCACGCTGAAGAGCGAACGTTGCGCGTCTACAACTGGTTCGACTACATCACGCCCAAGGCCCTGGAAGACTTCAAGGCCCAGAACACCCAGACCAAACTGGTCTACGACATCTTCGACACCAACGAAGCGCTGGAGGCCAAGCTGCTGACCGGCAACTCCGGCTACGACGTGGTGGTGCCGTCCAACGTGTTCCTCGCCAAGCAAATCGAAGCCGGGGTATTCCAGCCCCTGGATCGCAGCAAGCTGCCGAACTGGAATCACCTCGATCCCAAGCTGATGAAGCTGATCGAAGCCAATGACCCAGGCAACAAGTTCGCCGTACCGTACATGTACGGGACCATCCTGATCGGCTTCAACCCGGACAAGGTCAAGGCCGTGCTCGGCGACAACGCGCCGGTAGACAGTTGGGACCTGATCTTCAAGGAAGAGAACATCAGCAAGCTCAAGCAGTGCGGCGTCGCCCTGCTCGACTCGCCCTCGGAGATCCTGCCGCTGGCCCTGCAACACCTCGGCCTGGACCCCAACAGCAAGAAGCCTGCGGACTACGCCAAGGCTGAAGCACTGCTGATGAAGATCCGTCCGTACATCACCTACTTCCACTCGTCGAAGTACATGGCCGATATCGCCAACGGTGACATCTGCGTCGCGGTCGGATATTCCGGCAGCTTCTCGCAAGCCGCCAACCGCGCCAAAGAAGCCAAGAACGGTGTGGTCGTCGACATGCGTTTGCCGAAGGAAGGCGCGCCGATCTGGTTCGACATGCTGGCGATTCCGAAGGGGGCGAAAAACCCCGAAGACGCCTACACCTTCATCAACTACCTGCTGCAGCCGCAAGTGATTGCGCCGGTCAGTGACTTCGTGGGGTATCCGAACCCGAACAAGGACGCCACGGAACTGGTCGACCCGGCGATCCGCAACAACCCCAACCTGTATCCGACCGACGCGGCGATGGGCACGCTCTACACCCTGCAACCGCTGCCGCGCGATGCCGAACGTGCGCGGACCCGGGCCTGGACCAAGATCAAGTCCGGTACCTGAAACCCACCGCGATCCAGCTGTCATCAGGACCTGCGTTCGCGCAGGTCTTTTTTTGCCCGCGATATTTACTTATCGCAAACCGCACACCGATGCCCCCTCGCGAATGGACTGAACAGGCCGCCCGCTTCAGAGCACTTTCCACACCCTGCGCAACCGCTCCAATGCGGACTCGATCGCCTTTTCAGGTACGGCGGCAAAGCCCAGTACCAGTCCCGCACGTTGATCCGTCGGAGTCACGGACTCCGGCAGCCAATAACTGCTCAAGCCGTTGACCTCGACATCGACACTGCTCGCCAACTCGATCAGCTCGCGTTCACGGGCCACGCTGTCGACCGGCACCGTCATGTGCAGTCCCGCGGCGACGGTGGGCAGTTTGCCGATGCCTGGAATATCCAGCGGCCAACCATTGAGCAAGGTATTGCGCCGACTCAGCGCCGCGCGCCGCATGCGCCGAATGTGACGCTGGAAATGCCCGGCCGCCATGAACTCGGCCATCACCGCCTGGGTGCTGACTTCGGAGTGCCGTACGTCCACCGCGCGTCGTTGCGCAAAGGCCTGCACCAGCCCCGGCGGCAGCACCAGATAACCGAGACGCAACGCCGGAAACGCGACCTTGCCGAACGTGCCGACATACAACACCCGCCCGTGACGATCGAGCGCGGCCAAAGGCGCCAGTGGCGCGCCGCTGTAGCGGTACTCGCCATCGTAATCATCCTCGACGATCCAGCCTTGGGTGCGCTCGGCCCAGGCCAGCAACTCCAGGCGTCGCGCCAGGCTCATGACCACGCCGGTGGGATACTGGTGTGACGGCGTGACATAGGTCAGCCGACAATCATCGAGTGCTGACAGTTCGCTGCAATTGATGCCCTCGCTGTCCACCGCTACCCCGTGCAACCGCGCGCCCGCCACGGCGAAGGCATGACCGGCCGCCCGATACCCCGGATTTTCAATCGCCACCCCGTCACCGGGCTCCACCAGCAACTGTGCACAAAGGCTGATTCCCTGCTGCGCGCCACTGGTGATCAGAATTTGTTCAGCCGAGCACTGCATGCCGCGGGAACTGCGCAAATACGCGGCGATCATCCCGCGCAAGCGTGCATCGCCTGCCGGGTCGCCGTAGCACAGCTGTTGAAAATCCGGTTTGCGCCAGAAAGCCGCATTCAGCTTGGCCCAGACCTCGAATGGAAACAGGTCGAACGCCGGAACACCGACCCGAAATGCCCGGGGCGGACCGCTCGGCGGACTGGCCAAATGGTTGTTTTTGACCCGGGTCAACGGGTCGTTGTGGATAACTTTGCTGGATGGATCCACAGGTAAATCGAGCCAATTTGTGGATAAGGCTGTGGGTAAGCCTGTTGAAAACCCTGTGGATACTTTTGTGGATAGTTTTTTTGCCGGCACGGTTGCCTGGGGCAATTGCGCGACATAAGTCCCGTCGCCGACCCGCCCTTCAATAAACCCTTCGGCGTACAGCTGATCGTAGGCACGCACCACACTGTTGCGGGAAATCGCCAGCGCGGCTGCCAGATCACGACTGGCAGGCAGACGTGTACCGCTGGCCAGTCGCCCGTCCAACACACGCGTGCGCAATGCCTGGTAGAGCTGACGACTCAGCCCCTGGCGACGATCAAGTTCGATACCTGCGGGGTTGAAGGTCAGGGACAGTGGCTCGCTAGTCATCGCAATGGACCCATGAAATTGGTCATTAATGGCTCTTACAACAGACCAATAGCCTGCCTAGGATGCAGGCATTCGCCAAGGAAAATATCTCCATGTATACGCCGCGCGCTTTTGCCATCGACGAGTTGTCCCAACTGCATGAACTGATCCTCGCCACCCGTCTCGCCATATTGGTGACCCACGGTGAAAGCGGCCTGCAAGCCAGCCATGTACCGGTGCTGCTGCATTGCGAACAAGGCTCGAACGGCACGTTGTACGGGCATCTGGCCAAAGCCAATCCACAGTGGACAGACCTGCGCGACGGCGCCGAAGCCCTGCTGATTTTTGCCGGTGCCGACGCCTACGTCAGCCCTGGCTTCTACCCGAGCAAGGCCGAACACGGCAAAGTCGTGCCAACCTGGAACTACGTCGCCGTACACGCCTATGGCCGAGCCGAAACCTTCAGCGATGGCGGGCGGCTGCTCGACATCGTCAGCACCCTCACCGATCGTCATGAAGCTGGCCGCGCCCAACCGTGGTCAGTGGCCGATGCCCCCGCCGACTACATCGACGGCATGCTCAAGGCCATTGTCGGTTTCGCCATTCCCATCGACCGTCTGGAAGGCAAGCGCAAGCTCAGCCAGAACCGCAGCCCCGCCGACATCGCCGGCGTGCGCGAAGGCCTGGCCGCCAGCCCCGACGTCAACGACCAAACCCTCGCCCAATTGATGCGCTAAGGAAGTCACCATGAGTCAAATCGACATTCGCCAAGTCACCGCCGGTGATCACGCGGCCTGGTTGCCGCTGTGGCAAGCCTACCTGAGCTTCTACAACACCGAACTGGCGGATGCCGTCACCCAAAGCACTTGGCAGCGCATGCTCGATCCGAACGAGCCAACCCACGCCGCCCTCGCCTGGGCCGACGGCAAAGCGGTGGGCATGGTGCATTTCATCTACCATCGTTCGAACTGGGCCATCGAAAACTCCTGCTATCTGCAAGACTTGCTGGTGGTCCCGGAAACTCGAGGCACCGGCGTCGGCCGGCAATTGATCGAATTTGTCTACGCCACGGCCAAGGCCGACGGTTGCAACAAAGTCCACTGGCTGACCCACGAAACCAACGCCACCGCGATCCAGCTCTACGAGCGCATCGCTGAACGCCCCGGTTTCATCCAGTTTCGCAAAGCCATCTAGGTTCAAGGAGAACAGCATGTCGATTTCACTCGCCGACTGGAAAGGCGTCCCGGCCCCCACGACTCAACTGATCGAAGGGCGTTACATCCGCCTGGAAAAACTCGACCCTGCACGCCACGGCGACGGCCTGTACAAAGTCCTGCAAGGTCCCGGCGCCGACCCGAAGTTGTGGGACTACCTGCCTTACGGCCCCTTCCCGGAGCGCAGCGTCTTCAACGACTGGCTGAACAACCACGCGGTCAGCAGCGACCCGTATTTCTTCAGCGTGATCGACCGCGCCAGCGGCGAGGTCCAGGGCATTCTCAGCCTGATGTCCATCGTCCCGGCCCAGGGCCGCATCGAAATCGGCCACGTCACCTTCGGCGCGCCGATGCAGCGCTCGCCGAAAAGCACCGAGGCGGTTTACCTGTTGGCCAAGGAATCCTTTGCCCTGGGTTACCGTCGCCTGGAATGGAAATGCAATAACGCCAACGCCCGCTCCAAATACGCGGCCGAACGATTGGGCTTCAGTTTTGAGGGTGTGTTCCGCCAGCACATGGTGGTCAAGGGGCAAAATCGCGACACCGCGTGGTACTCGATTCTGGACTCGGAATGGCCGGCGATTGGCGCCGGGTTCGAGAAGTGGCTGAGCGATGAGAACCAGACGGCTTCGGGGCAGGTTAAAGGGTTGGTGGAGTGTCGCAGTTGACCATCTGAGCAATACCTGTGGCGAGCAAGCGGATTTCCTCGCCATAGCCATGCGGATTCAGCTGATATCACGCCGAATCCGCACCACCCCCATCTTCAATCCAAACGGCCTGAATACGGCGTTCAACGACTTTAGCGTCTGATTCCCTTCTCCGTGCTCGATATGCACCAGCGTACGCAGCGATATTTTGCACATTTTCGCAAATTGAGTCTGGCGCAGGCCGGTAACCTCAACTCGCAATCGGCGAACCGCTTCGCCAATTTCAAGAGTGCCCTGAGCTAAATCTTCTTGAATGCTTTCTATGAGCACTGTGCGCTCAGCAACAGTCATGCTCATTTCAAACCCCACTCTTTCAAACGTTGCTCCAGATTTTTCAATGCAATTTGCGGGTGATTCATGGTCGCGTCAGGCAGGCCGTTGGCAGCGAGAATATCGGGGAGCGCCATCAGACGATTTGCATCCTCACGCAGGCGCTCAAATGAATCCTGTACGTCACTCAAAGCGGCTAATGGATCTTCCGGGGCAGTGATGTCGGCCAATGTACGGCACACCCCACGCCAATTAACGTCACCCGCTCTCTCAAGTTCTTTTGGCCACTTGGTTGTGCGTGTCACACCTTCGTCATCCATCACCATGGGCGCCAGATCATAGATGGGTGCAAGGCGGAACGAGGTGTCATCACGGATGATTGCGGTATTGCGTCCGTGGTTATCCGAGTTACCGAGAATTTTGTTGATCAGATCCCGGCGCAGATAATCGGCAACGAGATTCGGAATCTGATCCGCCTGCCCCGTCTCGCGCCAAAGTCCTGCCAACAGCCGGAGAACGTCCATGTGATCCAAAGCGCTACCCGGAGTCGTAATGTTTGCCAGCGAGTAGATTGACTCCACGGCAAAGCGTTCGATTCCTTGGTCGGTCACTTGGCGGTCAAAACGCTGCATCCACAAGCTGGGCTTGGTCGCCTCCTCCAGCGCAAGCCCCTCGACTGCCACCGTCTCGATCCCTAGTGTCTGGAGGGCTTTGTAGTAGTGGTATTCGCTTCTCAGAATGACCTGATCAGTCGCTAATCCTTTATTGCGAGCAAATTTCACGAACCAATGCTGGGTGACGTCGGCGTCGTCCAGCACGGCGTCGGGATACAAAAGCCCGGCCTTGTTCCGGGCCAACAACAGCTTCGGAGCCTCGCCACCTGCACCTGTTGCCCCACCAATGGCTGCCCCTTGCTCATAGGCGTACTCGAGAAATCGATTATTGCGACTGACGACGTCCTGCCGCTCAAAACCTATCGGCTCACGCTGATCCACCGCTTCAGCAGATTCCTTGACCCGCATATTTCCAATCGGCGCCGGTGTGTTTCTCGCCAGCAGGTAGAGGTCTGCATTGACGTCTGCGGGCTTGTCTCTGCCTATATGCGCCAAAAGGAATTTTTTGGCGGCACCGGCAGGTGCTATGTCATGTACAAATGCTGGCGCGTTGGATCGTCTGCCATCCCAATCCAAAGGAAATCTTGCGCTCACCGCCTTGGCGAACGGAGTTCCAATATCCTCGTAATTTTCGAAAAGATATGATTGTTGGTAGCCAAAACTACAGCGACTTTCGAAGCCTTTTTCAGGGCTGTCGAAGCTCAGAACCATGGCGTCGTGCCAGTTTCCTGCCCAATAGATCTGTAAAGTCAGATCGTACATGACGTCACCACCTGCATTTAAATGCATAATTCTAAGACTAATTATTGCGATAGATGCAATATAGTGCACATAAAGAAAGCAGGTACAGCGGCAATGTGTATTTAAATGCAGATCCAATGACTTAAAAACAGAAAAATCGCAAAATAATGCAGATCCCACCAAGCCAATAATTCGAAAGCAACAAAGCCGGAAATTGTTTTACTGACGATGCAGGGGAGTTCGGCCGCGGACCAACACCTGATCGCCGAATGCTGGGCGAAAAAAAGGGGAGCACATGCCCCCCCGAGGTATAAAGCGTTGTATCGCGGCTGTTAACTCAGCCTTCGATCTCGATCAGAATCTCGCCCGGGTTCACCCGGTCGCCCTTGGCCACATGAATGGTGGTGACTTTACCGGCGATGGCTGCCTGGACTTCGGTTTCCATCTTCATCGCTTCGGTGATCAACACAGCCTGACCCGCCTTGACGGTGTCGCCCTCCTTGACCAGCACGTCGACGATGTTGCCCGGCATGGTGGTGCTGACGTGACCCGGTGCAGTGGCTTGCTTGCGCTTGCTGCTGCCGCCACCGACGAATTCGTTGAGCGGTTCGAACACCACTTCTTCCGGCATGCCGTCGATGGACAGGTAGAAGTGACGCTTGCCTTCGGCCTTGACGCCCACACCAGTAATGTCGACGCGGTAGGTTTCGCCGTGAACGTCGATGACGAACTCGGTCGGTACGCCTTCGCCACCAGCCGAGGCGACGCCACCGGCTTCAGGAATCGGCAGCAACACTTCAGGTGTCAGAGTCCCAGCGGCGCGTTCTTCGAGGAACTTGCGACCGATGTCCGGGAACATGGCGAAGGTCAGCACGTCTTCTTCGGACTTGGCCAGTGCGCCGATGTCGGCACGCAGCTTGGCCATTTCCGGCTTGAGCAGATCGGCCGGGCGAACGTCGATCACTTCTTCGCTGCCGATGGCCTGGCGACGCAGTTGTTCGTTCACGGTGCCCGGCGCCTTGCCGTAGCCGCCTTGCAGGTACAGCTTCACTTCGTTGGTGATGGTCTTGTAGCGCTCGCCGGCCAGCACGTTGAAGAACGCCTGGGTGCCGACGATCTGCGAAGTCGGGGTCACCAGCGGTGGGAAGCCGAGGTCTTCTCGAACCCGCGGGATTTCGGCCAGCACTTCGCTCATGCGATTCAGTGCGCCCTGCTCTTTCAACTGGTTGGCCAGGTTGGAAATCATCCCGCCCGGTACCTGGTTGACTTGAACACGGGTGTCGACGGCGGTGAATTCGCTTTCGAACTGGTGGTACTTCTTGCGCACAGCGTAGAAGTACAGGCCGATCTCTTGCAGCAGCTCCAGGTTCAGGCCGGTGTCGAACTCGCTGCCTTTAAGGGCGGCGACCATCGACTCGGTGCCCGGGTGGCTGGTGCCCCAGGCGAAGCTGGAGATCGCGGTGTCGATGTGATCGGCGCCGTTTTCGATGGCCTTCATTTGGCACATCGCGGCCAGGCCAGCGGTGTCGTGGGAGTGAATGAACACGGGCAGCGACTGCTCGGCTTTCAGAGCCTTGACCAGTTCGCCGGTGGCGTATGGGGTCAGCAGGCCGGCCATGTCCTTGATCGCCACCGAGTCGCAACCCATGGCTTCCATTTGCTTGGCCTGGTTCACGAAGGCCTCGATGGTGTGCACCGGGCTGGTGGTGTAGGCGATGGTGCCCTGGGCGTGTTTGCCGGAGGCTTTCACCGCTTCGATGGCCACGCGCAGGTTACGCACGTCGTTCATGGCGTCGAAGATGCGGAACACGTCGATGCCGTTGACCGCTGCCTTGGCGACGAAGGCTCTGACCACGTCGTCGCTGTAGTGGCGGTAGCCCAGCAGGTTCTGGCCGCGCAACAGCATTTGCAGGCGGGTGTTAGGCAGCGCGGCGCGCAACTGGCGCAGACGCTCCCACGGATCTTCTTTCAGGAAACGTACGCAGGCATCGAACGTCGCGCCACCCCAGCACTCCAGCGACCAGTAGCCGACTTTGTCGAGCTTGTCGCAGATCGGCAGCATGTCTTCAGTGCGCATGCGGGTCGCGAGCAGCGATTGGTGGGCGTCGCGCAGGATCGTGTCGGTAACGTGGATTTGCTTGCTCATTGTTCTATTCCTCACAGGCCTGCGTGGGCGGCGATGGCGGCGGCGATGGCCAGGGCCAGCTCTTCGGGTTTGCGCTTGATCGAGTAGTTGGTCAGTTCAGGGTGGCTTTCAACGAAGCTGGTGTTGAACTGGCCGCTACGGAATTCCGGGTTACGCAGGATTTCCTGGTAGTAAGCAGCGGTGGTCTTGACCCCTTGCAGACGCATGTCGTCCAGGGCGCGCAAGCCACGGTCCATCGCCTCTTCCCAGGTCAGCGCCCACACCACCAGTTTCAGGCACATCGAGTCGTAGTACGGCGGGATGGTGTAGCCGGTGTAGATCGCCGTGTCGGTACGCACGCCAGGACCGCCGGGGGCGTAGTAACGGGTGATCTTGCCGAAGCTCGGCAGGAAGTTGTTTTTCGGGTCTTCGGCGTTGATCCGGAATTGCAGGGCGAAACCACGGTGGTGGATGTCTTCCTGTTTCACCGAAAGCGGCAGGCCGGAGGCAATGCGAATCTGCTCGCGGACAATGTCGATGCCGGTGATTTCTTCGGTGATGGTGTGCTCCACCTGCACCCGGGTGTTCATCTCCATGAAGTACACCTCGCCTTCGGCGAGCAGGAACTCCACGGTGCCGGCGTTCTCGTAACCCACGGCCTTCGCTGCGCGCACCGACAGGTCGCCGATGTAGGCGCGCTGTTCCGGGGTCAGTTGCGGGCTCGGGGCGATCTCGATTAGCTTCTGGTTACGGCGCTGGATCGAGCAGTCACGCTCGAACAGGTGCACCACGTTGCCGAAGCTGTCGCCAAGAATCTGTGCTTCGATATGCTTCGGATTAACGATGCATTTTTCCAGGAACACTTCCGCAGAACCAAAAGCCTTGGTGGCTTCGGAAATCACCCGTGGGAAAGCCTGTTCGAGCTCTTCGCGGCTGTTGCAGCGACGAATGCCGCGGCCGCCACCACCAGAAGTGGCCTTGAGCATCACCGGGTAACCGATGCGATCGCCTTCGGTCAGGGCTTCTTCGATGCCCGACACGTTGCCTTCAGTGCCCGGGGTCACCGGTACGCCGGCCTTGATCATGCTGCGGCGGGCTTCGGTCTTGTCGCCCATGCGGCGAATGACTTCAGCCGACGGGCCAATGAACTTGATCCCGCGTTCGGCGCAGATCTCCGCCAGCTCGGCGTTTTCCGAAAGGAAGCCATAGCCGGGGTGCAGTGCATCGCAACCGGTTTCCACCGCCAGGTTCACCAGCTTGCGCGGGTTCAGGTAACCGGCCAGCGGTTCGGCACCAATGCTGTGGGCCTCGTCCGCACGCTTGACGTGCAAGGCATGACGGTCGGCGTCGGAGTAGATCGCGACCGAGCGAATGCCCATTTCGGCGCAGGCACGTACGATTCGTACGGCAATCTCACCACGGTTGGCGATCAGGATCTTTGTTATCACTTGGAGTTTCCCTTGAGCCGGTGGTACCCACGACCTGCTAGACCAGGTCGACGAGTGACCAAATGTTTCAATTTGGTCGCAGGTCCACACTAGCGCCCACAAGGGATTAACAAAAATGAATAAAAATTGGGTCGTGCATAAGTAAAGACTTATAGTTGATTCACCAGCCAGCGACGAGAGCGACCAGATAATGCGTAAGTCATTGATGCGTATGACTTTGCGGCAATTGCAGATCTTCAACGAGGTCTGTGATTTGCGTTCCTACAGCCGCGCGGCCGAGGAAATGTCGCTCACACAACCTGCCGTCAGCCTGCAGATTCGTCAACTTGAAGAGCTGATTGGTCAGCCTTTGTTCGATTACGTCGGCAAAAAACTCTACATGACCGAAGCGGCTGAAGCGTTACAGCGGGCCAGTCGGGATATTTTCGGGCGCCTGGAAAACCTCGACATGCAGCTGTCGGACATGCAGGGCTCGCTGC
This sequence comes from Pseudomonas fluorescens, assembly GCF_040448305.1. Lineage (NCBI taxonomy): Bacteria > Pseudomonadati > Pseudomonadota > Gammaproteobacteria > Pseudomonadales > Pseudomonadaceae > Pseudomonas > Pseudomonas fluorescens. Next base: position 6,666,413 of record NZ_CP148752.1, read on the forward strand.
AGGGGCAACTGAAACTGGCGATTGAATCCAGCGCCAAATACTTCGTGCCGCATCTGTTTGCCGCATTCAAACGCCAGCACCCGGAAGTGAACCTGCAACTGACGGTGGTCAATCGCGGCCAAGTCATTCGACGTCTGTCGGACAACCGCGACGACCTGGTGATCATGTCCATGGTGCCTCAGGACATGGGCCTGGAATTCCTGCCGTTCCTGAACAACCCGATCGTCGCCGTGGCGCCACCGGATCACCCGCTGTGTCATATGGGGCCGCTGCGCCTGCAGGATCTCGAGCCCTACACACTGCTGCTGCGTGAGCCAGGCTCCGGGACGCGGCTGGCGTGCGAAGAATATTTCAAAGAGAAGCGCGTGCACTTCAACCAGACCCAGGAGGTCTCGTCTGCCGAAGCTCAGCGTGAATGTGTACTGGCAGGCCTGGGCGTTGCGCTGTTGACGCGCCACGCCCTGAGCCTTGAGCTGGCAACCGGTGGGCTGATCGAGCTACCGGTCGAAGAGCTGCCACTGTTTCGCAGTTGGTGCCTGGTGCAGGCCAAGGCGAAACGCCTGTCACCGGTGGCTCACGCCTTCCTGGCGTTTATCCGTAGCGAACGGCTTCAGATCAGCGCGCTGGTTGAGCGTTTCGACGGGACGCCGAGGGAGATGCCTGCCAGAAGTTGAGTTCCAACTCCGGAAAATCGCCAATTTCGGCCAGAAGCTGACGGCGTTCGCAGCGATCTTCGATGGCGCGGCGGAATTCCATGCGGCGCTGATCTTCTTGCTGACGACGGGTTTTGACAGCGCTGTTGCGTTCTTCGTAGGGCATGGCCATTTCGAGTCTCCCAAGGCGAGTACGGGAGTTTCAAGATAGGCGCGAGGGATGACGGTTTGGCGGCTTGGGTGTTACAGACTGATGAAAATTGCGGTGTATTCGAGGCCGCCATCGCGAGCAAGCTCGCTCCCACAGGAGATCGCGGTCAAAGGTGGGAGCGAGCCTGCTCGCGATTAAGGTCGGAACGACCTTACGACGACGTCAGTCGTCCAGCGCTTTCACCGACTTGGGCGACAACCGCAAGCTGCGCAGGCTGCGCTTGACGCTCTTGAGGTGGTTGACCAGGCTCGGGCCGCGCGCCATGGCCACGCCCATCGCCAGCACGTCAATCACCACCAGGTGGGCGATACGCGAAGTCAGCGGCGTATAGATTTCAGTGTCTTCATGCACATCGATCGCCAGATTGACCGTAGACAGCTCGGCCAATGGCGTCTGGCTCGGGCACAGGGTGATCAACGAGGCACCGCTTTCGCGCACCAGGTTGGCAGTGATCAGCAGGTCCTTTGAACGCCCGGACTGGGAAATGCAGATCGCCACGTCGGTTGGCTTGAGCGTCACAGCCGACATCGCCTGCATGTGCGGGTCGGAATATGCCGCAGCAGTGAGCAGCAAGCGGAAGAATTTGTGCTGGGCGTCCGCCGCGACCGCACCCGAGGCACCAAAGCCATAGAACTCGACACGTTGGGCCTGGGACATGAGCGTCACCGCCCGCTGCAATTCCAGCGGATCGAGCTTCTCGCGAACCTCCATCAACGTATGCAGGGTGGTGTCGAAGATTTTCAGGCTGTAATCGGCGACCGAATCGTCTTCGTGAATCGCAAACTGGCCAAAACTCGCACCCGCCGCCAGGCTCTGGGCCAGCTTCAGCTTCAGGTCCTGAAAGCCGGAACAACCGATGGCACGGCAAAAACGCACGATGGTCGGTTCGCTGATGCCCACGCTGTGGGCCAGGTCGGCCATGGAGCTGTGCATCACGGCCGCAGGATCAAGCAGCACGTGGTCGGCGACCTTGAGCTCCGACTTGCGTAACAGGTGGCGAGACTGGGCGATGTGTTGCAGCAGATTCAAGGGGCTGGACTCTTTGTTATTGGCAGGTGCCGGGGATGTAGCACGCTTGTAGTTATACTACATGAATCGGCTTTTTGCCTGCTCAATGCGTTACCGAATCCCTCGATTTCAGGTGCCCGCGCTTGATGTAGCACTCATGACGCATGCCCAGGTGCGCCAGGTGCGCGCTTTAAAGGACAAAAGCACCTTACGTATCCTCGTCAGCTTGCAGCTTGCGCGTGCAGCAAACCGGCCAACGTCTCGGCCTCGACCGGGCGGCTGATCAAATAGCCCTGTACTTCATCGCAGCGCTCGGCTTTGAGGAACTCAAGCTGCTCTTCCCGCTCCACCCCTTCCGCCACGACCTTCAGCTTCAGGCCGTGAGCCATGGCAATAATGGCCCGGGTAATCGCCGCGTCTTCGCTGCCCTCCCCCAAGCCACGGATAAACGCCTGATCAATCTTCACGTAATCCACCGGGATGCGCTTGAGGTAGCTCAGGGATGAATAACCAGTGCCAAAATCGTCAATGGCCAGTTTCACCCCAAGATCACGCAACTGCTGGAACGTCGCGATGATGTGTTCAACGCTGTCCAGCAACTGGCTTTCGGTGAGCTCCAGCTCCAGCAGTTGCGGCGCCAGCCCGGTCTCTTCCAGCACCTGGCGCACCAGACTGACCAGCTTGCCCTGGCGCAATTGATGCACCGACAGATTGACCGACACCCGAATCGCTTCCAGCCCCTGCCGTTGCCACTCACAGGCTTGCCAGCAGGCCTGACGCAGTACGAACTCACCGATCGGGCCGATCAATCCGGTTTCTTCAGCCAGGCCGATGAAATCCCCCGGCGGCACGCGGCCCATGGTCGGATGATCCCAACGCACCAAGGCTTCGGCGGCATTCAATTTGCCAGTGGCCAGGCACAGTTTCGGTTGGTAAAACACCTTCAGCTGCCTGTCTTCGATGGCTTTGCGCAAGTAGTTTTCCAGCTGTAAACGCTCCAGCGTGCTGGCTTGCAAACTGTCGGTGTAAAACTGGAAATTATTACCACCCAGGTGTTTGGCGTGCTGCATCGCCATATTCGACTGACTGACCAGTGCAGAAATTTCCCGGGCGCTGTCCGGCAACAAGCTGATGCCCATCGACACGCTGACCACCAGCTCATGCCCCTCAATGGTCACCGGCAGACGCAACTTGTTCGCCAGACGAGTCGCCACCCGGGCCAGGCTCGAAAGGTTGCCGTAGGAGTTGAACAACACGGCAAACTCATCCCCGGAAAGGCGCGCAATGGTGTCTGCTTCAGGCAATGCATTCACCAACCGCCGGGCCATCTTCTGCAACAACTGGTCGGCGACTTCATGCCCCAGGCTGTCGTTGAGTTGCTTGAACCGATCGAGATTGATGTGCAGCAACGCCAGGCTGCGATAACCGCCCTGTCGCACTCGTTGATGAGCCTCGCTGAGTCGTTCGCGAAACATCGCGCGGTTGGCCAGACCGGTAAGCTCGTCGTAATGGGTCAGATAGCGCATGCGCTCTTCGGATTCTCGGCGGGCCGAGAGATCGGCGAAGAAGCCCACAATATGACTCACATTTCCCCGGGTATCGCGCACGGCATTCAGTTGCAGCCATTGCGGATACATCTCGCCGTTCTTGCGGGTTTCCACCAATTCGCCCTGCCAACTGCCCTGCTGTTCCAGCGCCTGATGAATTACCGCGTAATGCCGACGCGCATCGCGACTGCATGGCAACTCAATGACATTGCGTCCGATCATGTCCTCGATGTCATAGCCGGTCACCCGACTGAAGGCCTGATTGATCGCGATCAGGACGTAGTTCGGGTCGAAAATCACGATCCCTTCGCTGGCCGCCTCGAACACGGTCGCCGCCAGTTGCCGCTGCTCTTCCAGGCCTTTGCTGGCGCTGATATCGCGGCGAGTGCCGACCATGCGAATCACCCGACCGTTCTTGGCGCGCTCAACCGCCCGCCCGCGGTCCTCGATCCAGACCCAGTGGCCGTCGCCATGCCGCACGCGATACTCGATTTGATAGTCCTCGGTGCGGCCCTTCAAATGCTCGACCAACGCCCTTTTCAGCGCAGGAAGATCCTCGGGGTGAAGGCGCGGCTTGAGGTGACGCAATATCGCCGTGACCTGTTCCGGCTCCAGGCCGAACAATTCCTGAATCTGTGTGTGATGGACTTCGTCGGTTTGCAGATTCCAGTCCCACAACCCCAACTCGCTGGCCTTCAATGCCAGCGCCAGGCGCGCCTCACTCTTGCTCAGTGCCTGATTGGCGGCATCCAGTTCCAGGCTGCGCTGAGCAACACGGTTTTCCAGGTCGATCTGGATTTCTCGCAATTCGGTTTCGGCACGCCGGCGCTGTTCAATCTCCTTGGCCAACTTCTGATTGAGCTGGTCACTGCAGCTTTGCGCCTGCTGTAGGTGCTCGATCAGTGCCTGATTCTGAAAGCGTCGCATCAAGCCCCGATCGATCAATCGATTGACTTGCCAGGCAACCACGCTCAATGCACCTAGCAGAATCAGCCCGAACCAGCCCCAACCTTGCTGCTGTTCGTCAGCTCCCCAAAACATATAGGCGATGGCCGGCAACAGGCAGGGCAAGGTAAATGACAGAAAGGCCGGCAAACTGACCGCATAAGCCACGCTGGCCGAGAGCGCTGCGGCACCAATGAGGCCGAAGACCCAGGCTTGCTGAATGAAGTTATCGGCGGGAACCAGGGCGATGCCGGCACCGGCCAGGGTCAGACCGGTGAGGCCGGAGCCCAGCAAAAACATCCGTCGCCAAATGGGATGGGCCTGACGGTTGGGAATGGCCGAATCGAAGGCTGCGACCTGAATCACCCGCAATGCCACCAAAGACAACAACCACACCAGCCAGACACTGACCAGGAAATAGCGCTGCGGGCTCCAGAGCAAACCGGCACAGACCAGGCCATTGATCAGCATGAATAACGTGGGCAGCAGCGAGCCTTGATACAACAGGCGCGTGCGTTCGACCGCCATTTCCATGGCGTACTGTTTACGGATCTCCCGGGGCTCCACAGTGGGGCCCGACAGGTCGAAGCTGAGAGTCATAGGCGATGTTCTTGTTCTTATAATGATGAGCATGGGCCCGAAACTGCTCGGAGCATACACAAGCAATTGCCCGGACCAAACTGCTGCTGATCAATAAATCGCCAAATATTTCAGCCGCCGATGCCCCTGAAAATGCTGAGGGCACGCCCCGCCAACGCCTGCAGCCGATGACTGACCGGTCGCCCTTCGCATAACTTTCATCGGTTAAAGCGAAGCGGGGTTTGCCCGGTGTGTCGCGGCCCCCTAGAATGCCCCGATGCGCGATGATCTCTCCCTTCTGCTGAACTCCCTCAACGATGCCCAACGCCAGGCTGTAGCAGCCTCCGTGGGTCGTCAGTTGGTCCTGGCCGGTGCTGGTTCCGGTAAAACCCGAGTGCTGGTGCACCGTATCGCCTGGTTGATCCAGGTCGAAAACGCCTCGCCCCACTCCATCCTGTCGGTGACCTTCACCAACAAGGCCGCTGCCGAGATGCGCCAGCGCATCGAGCAGCTTATGGGTATCAACCCGGCCGGCATGTGGGTCGGTACCTTCCACGGCCTGGCGCACCGCTTGTTGCGGGCGCACTGGCAGGAAGCGGGCTTAAGCCAGACGTTCCAGATTCTCGACAGCGATGACCAGCAGCGGTTGGTCAAGCGGGTGATCCGCGAGCTCGGCCTGGACGAACAGCGCTGGCCGGCCCGTCAGGCCCAATGGTTCATCAACGGCCAGAAAGACGAAGGCCTGCGCCCGCAACACATCCAGGCCAGTGGCGACCTGTTCCTGGCGACCATGCGCGGTATCTATGAAGCCTACGAGGCTGCTTGCCTGCGTGCGGGCGTCATCGACTTCTCCGAATTGCTGCTGCGCGCCCTCGATCTGTGGCGCGATCACCCAGGCCTGCTCGCTCACTACCAAAAGCGCTTCCGGCACATTCTGGTGGACGAGTTCCAGGACACCAACGCCGTGCAATACGCCTGGCTGCGCCTGCTGGCCAAGGGTGGCGACAGCCTGATGGTCGTAGGCGACGATGACCAGTCGATCTACGGCTGGCGCGGCGCGAAAATCGAGAACATCTACCAGTATTCCGAAGACTTCCCGGACGCCGAAACCATTCGCCTGGAGCAAAACTATCGCTCCACCGCCGGCATCCTGAAGGCTGCCAACGCCTTGATCGCCAACAACACCGGGCGCTTGGGCAAAGAGCTGTGGACAGACGGCGGCGACGGCGAAGCGATCAACCTGTACGCCGCCTTCAACGAGCACGACGAAGCACGCTACGTTGTCGAAACCATCGAAAGTGCGCTGAAAACCGGCTTGTCTCGCAGCGATATCGCGATTCTGTACCGTTCCAACGCCCAATCGCGGGTTCTGGAAGAAGCCTTGCTGCGCGAGCGCATTCCCTACCGTATCTATGGCGGACAGCGCTTCTTCGAACGCGCCGAAATCAAGAACGCCATGGCCTACATGCGCTTGCTCGAAGGCCGCGGTAACGATGCCGCGCTGGAACGGGTCATCAACGTGCCGGCCCGTGGCATCGGCGAGAAAACCGTTGAAGCGATCCGCGACCATGCGCGCCACAGCGATGTGTCGATGTGGGAAGCGATGCGCCAATTGGTAGCCAACAAAGGCCTGACCGGTCGTGCGGCCGGTGCCTTGGGCGCGTTTATCGAGTTGATCGAGAACCTCGCCGCCAAGTGCATGGAAATGCCACTGCACCTGATGACCCAGACCGTCATCGAGCAGTCGGGGCTGATCGCCTATCACGAAGCGGAAAAAGGCGAGAAAGGCCAGGCCCGGGTAGAAAACCTTGAGGAACTGGTCAGCGCCGCGCGCAACTTCGAAAACAGCGAAGAAGACGAAGACCTGACGCCATTGGCAGCGTTCCTCGGTCACGCGTCGCTGGAGGCCGGCGATACCCAGGCCGACGAGCACGAAGACAGCATTCAATTGATGACCCTGCACAGCGCCAAGGGCCTGGAATTCCCTTACGTGTTCCTGGTGGGCATGGAAGAAGGCCTGTTCCCGCACAAGATGAGCCTGGAAGAGCCCGGCCGCCTTGAGGAAGAGCGGCGTCTGGCCTACGTAGGCATCACCCGGGCCATGCAGAATCTGGTGATGACCTTTGCCGAAACCCGACGCCTTTATGGCAGCGAGACCTACAACAAGGTGTCGCGTTTCGTACGCGAAGTTCCGAAAGGCCTGATTCAGGAGGTGCGGTTGTCCAACAGCGTCAGCCGTCCATTTGGTGGCAACCAGTCGATGAGTGGCAGCAACCTGTTCAGCGGCAGCGAGATTCCGCAGACCGGCTTCAGCCTCGGCCAGACCGTACGCCACTCGGTGTTTGGCGATGGCGTGATCCTCAACTTCGAAGGCGCCGGGGCCCAGGCCCGGGTGCAGGTGAACTTCAGCGAAGGCAGCAAGTGGCTGATGTTGGGTTACGCCAAACTGGAAGCTATTTAAGGTCGCACTGACTGTTTTTCTGTGGGAGCGAGCCTGCTCGCGAAGAACGATGACGCGGTGTTTCAGAGACACCGTGATATTCCCATTCGCGAGCAGGCTCGCTCCCACAGGTTGACCTGACTAAAGGCGCTGAAAAATGGGCTCAAGCTTTTTTCCTCCTGGACATTCTGGGTCCTGTTATCGGCAGCATTCGCCGCAATAACCGCCATTTTCGCGAAAGTTAGCATCGAAAACGTCAACTCCGACTTCGCCACCCTGCTACGTACGATAGTGGTATTGGTCAGCCTGGCCTTGATTTTGTACGCCACGGGCCAATATCAGTCATTGGGATCGATCTCTGCGAAGAGCTACCTGTTCCTGCTGGAGGAATCGGCCTGATCACGGCCGGGGTGGTCATGCTGGCTCTGCGACGCTAGGCAAGCGTCCTACAAGCCCTGTCCACTCATCTGACAGATCAAAGTCAAAAGGCCTTCTTGCACTGACTGGAGCTGAACACGACCTGTCAGGCAAAAGCCCGAAACACTCTGCCGCTAGCCAGTAACACTTCACCTGTGCAACATGGCGCGCGTGCCTTCCACAAATGGGAATTCCCTTTATGAAACGTTTTCTTAGCATCGCCATGGCGTTGTGCATCGGCCTGACGATGAGTCTCGACGTCAATGCCGCCAAGCGCTTCGGTGGTGGCAAAAGCGCAGGCGCTGCGCCGACTCACCAGACCAGCCAGATGGCTCCTTCTTCTCCAGGCATGGGCGGCGCTGCGGCGACCGCGGGTGCTGCCGGTGCCGCTGGCGCCGCTGCCAAGGCCGGTGGCGCTTCGCGCTGGCTCGGCCCACTGGCCGGTATCGCGGCCGGTGGCCTGCTGGCATCCATGTTCATGGGTGACGGCTTCCAGGGCATGCAGATCCTCGACATCCTGATCATGGCCGTCATTGCGTTCCTGGTCTTCCGCTTTATCGCCGCCCGTCGTCGCAAGCAGCAGGAGCAGTACGCTCCGGCCGGCCACGCGCCGATGCAACGTGAGGCGTTCGAACAAAAGCCTGCCGGCGGTTCGATCTTCGGTGGTTCGGCAGCGCCTGTTGCCGCTCGCCCAGTGATCAATGCGCCAGCCTGGTTCAACGAAAGAAACTTCGTCGAAGCGGCACGCAATCACTTCCAGTCCCTGCAACAGCACTGGGACGCCAACGAAATGGACAAGATCACCGAGTTCGTGACCCCGCAAATGCTGGAGTTCCTCAAGCGTGAGCGTGCTGACCTGGGTGACGGTTTCCAGTCCACCTACATCGATAACCTCAATGTACAGCTGGACGGTGTAGACGATCGCGCCGACAAGACCATTGCCACCCTGACTTTCACTGGCGTGTCGAAAACCTCGCGTTTCGACCAGGGCGAAGTCTTCAGCGAAAGCTGGAACATGGAACGTGCACAGGGCGAAAACCAGCCTTGGCTGGTAGCTGGTATCCGCCAGAACGGCTGATCCCGCGCAGAGCTTCATCTGCTGTAAACAAAACCCCAGCCCTGGCTGGGGTTTTCTATTTCGCGGTTGCATCTATAGCAAGCTACTGTATAAACCGCCCCATATAAACCGCGCCATACAAGCAAGAGGATCCCGGACGTGGAAGAAATCATCGAACAACTGCGTGAAGCCAACGAACCGGTACCGGTCCCCTTGGAGTTGCCCGACGAAGACATGCTGGTCGAAATCGAAGAACAACTGTTCATCGACATACCCTTCGTCTTCAGAGAGTTTCTGCTGACCGTCAGCGACGTTGTCTACGGCAGCCTGGAACCGGTCACCGTGACCGACCCGCAATCCCACACCTACCTGCCCGACGTTGCCGCCAACGCTTGGGACGCCGGCGTCGATCGCAGCCTGATCCCGATCTGCCAGGACGGTGACGATTACTACTGCGTCGAAGAAGACGGCACCGTGGTGCTTTGGCAGGCCGAAGAAGAGCTGATCGCCGAAGAGACCTGGGAGTCGGTTTGGCACTGGGCACGGGACGTCTGGCTGGAAAGCTGATCCAGTCAACGCCGCTGGGTGGTCAATGCCCGGACGACTCCTTGTGATTGTCGAGGGTTTCCAGCAACGCCACCTGCATCCGCGTATGCACACGAATGAACCAGCGCCATAGCAGCGCCGCCACGGCGGCCGCGACCACGGCGATCAGTACCAGCAACTTGTTGGTCGGCAGAATACTGGCCGACAAGGCTGCCAACAGCAAAAAGATCACCAGCAGCGACAAGATCGGGATCACTTCGGCGATCACCCGGCGCACTCGCTGCGTGTGGCGCCCGGCCATCTCCGGCTTCACGCCCATTTCCGCCAGCAACATCGACAGCGCTTTTAGCTTGCGGTAGGCCGCAATCAAAAAAGGCAGCGACAACAACAGTGCCCCACCCCAGATCAATGCCTTTTGCCAGCTCGGATCACTGATCCAGCCTTGCAGGTAAGCCGACATACGTTCGGCGAAGTACGCGCCCGAAAAGAAGATTGCGATCACCAGCGCCAGATTGACCCCCACCTGCAGCAATATCCTGCGAATCATGGATGCCAGTAACGCGCCCTCACCCTGAGGCTGGATGCTGCGCAACCATTCGCCGTACATCCCCAACACCCGTCCCAGGCGTTCTGGCATGACGCCGGCGAGCTTGATCGACAATGGATCAGCCGCGCGAATCAGATAAGGCGTCAGTAATGTGGTGATCACCGAAACCGCCACAGCCACGGGGTATAAAAAGTTACTGGTGACCTGCAAGGTCATGCCCAGTGCCGCGATGATGAAAGAAAATTCGCCAATCTGTGAAAGACCCATCCCGACTCGCAGTGAGGTGCGTCCGTCATTGCCGGCGATAAATGCACCAAGGCCGCAGGACAACATCTTGCCGAGCACCACGGCTACCGTGATCACCGCAATCGGCCATGCGTATTGCAGCAGGATCTTCGGGTCGAGCATCAGCCCGATCGCCACAAAGAAAATCGCACTGAACAGGTCGCGAACCGGTTCAATCAAACGCTCGATTTTCAGCAGTTGCCGGGATTCCGCCATGATCGCGCCGATCAGGAATGCCCCGAGGACCATGCTGTATTCAAGCTTGACCACCAGCAGGCAGAAGCCAAAACACAGGCCCAGCACCGTGATCAGCAGCATTTCGTTGCTTTCGAACCTGGCGACGTAAGCCAGCAGCCGCGGCACCATCAGGATGCCAATGACCAACGCGACGATCATGAACAGCGACAGTTTGCCGACCGTGGAAAACACTTCGCCGGAGCTGACCGTACCGCTGACCGCGATGCTGGACAGTAGCGCGATGATGCCGATGCCCAGAATGTCCTCGACGATCAGCACTCCGAATATCAACTGGGCAAATCGCTCGTTCTTCAGCTTCAGATCATTGAGCGCCTTGACGATGATGGTGGTCGAGGAAATCGCCAGAATCGCGCCAAGGAACAGTGAGTCCATGGTGTTCCAGTCGAACCAGCGACCAATCTCGTAGCCGATCCAGATCATCAGCACGATTTCCAGGAATGCCGCAATGAACGCCGTGGCACCGACCTTGAACAACTTGCGCAGGCTGAACTCCAGGCCCAGGCAGAACATCAGGAATATCACCCCGAGTTCGGCCAGGGTCTTGATGGTTTCTTCGTCATGGATCAGGCCGAATGGCGGGGTGTGCGGGCCAATGATGAAACCGGCGACGATGTATCCCAGCACCACCGGTTGTTTCAGCCGATGGAAGACCACGGTTACCACACCTGCGATCAACATGATCACTGCCAGATCCTGAATGAAACTGATGGCATGCATGGCGTGAGACTCCCTGGATGGTATTGCTCGATCCCCGGACGCAGGAAAAGTCTGATCGAGCAGAACAAAAATCGGAATTGCACGTAGGAAATGCCCTTGAGGCAGGGCTTTTTGCAGGGTAACACCGCGACTTCTGGCAGAAAGGCGGTGCAATATATGGAAACAGATCGATCCGGCGTGACGGCGACCCCGCACCCGGCGTCCCGATAACTGATGGTTTGAAAAAACCGCCGAGGCACCCGCAGAGGTGCATCCCTCAAACCTGGCCTTGACCCGTGAGAATGCTATGGAACCCGGAAACGCCCAGCTGTCGATGACGGTATTGATGACCCCCGACATGGCCAACTTCTCTGGCAATGTTCACGGCGGCACCCTGCTCAAGTACCTCGACGAAGTGGCCTACGCCTGCGCCAGCCGTTATGCCGGCCGCTATGTGGTGACCCTGTCGGTGGACCAGGTCATTTTCCGCGAGCCGATCCATGTCGGCGAACTGGTGACCTTTCTCGCCTCAGTCAACTACACCGGCAACACCTCCATGGAGGTGGGCATCAAAGTGGTGACCGAGAACATCCGCGAACGCTCGGTGCGCCACACCAACAGCTGCTTCTTCACCATGGTTGCGGTGGATGACCAGCGTAAACCAGCATCAGTACCACCGCTGCAACCGCAGAATAGCGAAGACAAGCGTCGTTACATGCAGGCGCAGCAGCGCCGACAGATTCGTCAGGAGTCGGAAAAGCGCTATCAGGAGATCAAGGGCGACGTCTGACGTGTTCGATCGTTCAATCGCCATCGCGGGCAAGCCCGCTCCCACAGGGATTCAAGTTGTAAGCACTCTTTGTGCAACACAGCAAAACCTGTGGGAGCGGGCTTGCTCGCGAATGGGCTCAACGCTCAATCAGAGGCTGATCGAGGTCGCCTCGAACCGCACCCGCGGATGGGCAATCCGGTCCTGAGCCCGTACCAGTTCCAACTCGTAGCTGGCACAGGCCTGGGTTTCCAGCAGCACTTCATGCACCGCCGACGCCGTGAACTCGAAGGCGGCCACCAGGCTGTCGCCCAACAGCACACGCGCCAGGAACAGACCGGACGTCAGATCGCCCACGCCCACCGGCTGACGCGGGAACGCCAGCAACGGGCGCTGCAAATGCCAGCTGCCTTCGGCCGTCACCAGCAGCATCTCGAAGGCCTCTGCCGATTTGCCTGGGTAGTCCAGATGCTTGACCAGCACTGCTTTCGGGCCGCGCACCAACAATGCACGCGCCATTGCCAGGCAATCGAACAGCGATTGCGGCTTGCGCCCGGAGAAGCTGTCCAGCTCAAGCTGGTTCGGGCACATGAAGTCCGCCACGGCGGCGGCCTCTTCCAACAGGAAATCACTGACCTCCGCCGGAACACTGCAGCCCTTCTCCGGATGCCCCATGACCGGGTCACACAGGTACAGCGCCTTGGGATTCATCGACTTGATCCGCGCCACCCCCGTCAGGATCGCCCGGCCCTGGGCCGCACTGCCGAGGTAACCGGAGAGCACCGCATCGCAGTTGCCCAGCTCGCCAATCGCCGCGATGCCTTCGACCAGGTCAGGTATCTGGTGCGGCGCCAGCACTTCACCGGCCCACTGACCGTACTGGGTGTGATTGGAGAACTGCACGGTGTTGAGCGGCCAGACATTCACCCCGACCCGTTGCATCGGGAAAACCGCGGCACTGTTGCCGGCGTGACCGAATACCACGTGGGACTGGATAGCGAGCAAATGCGGTGTACGTTTCATGCGGTGGATTTCCGTAAAACGATTGAAATTCTAGCCGCGCAGTATGCGACTAAACGCAGCCTGTACGACAGACCAGCGACGCAGTTAAGCTGACACTATCTTGTTGGAGCACCCTGTTGATGCTGACCCTTGGAAATATATTCGTGCTGATGCTGTTCGCCACTGCCGGCGCATGGCTATGGCACAACCACGGCTTGCGCGAGCGCGCGCTGGAGCGGGTCAAGCAGCATTGCGGCAAACTCGGGATCGAATTGCTCGATGGCAACGTGGCCTTGAAAAGAATCGCGTTCATCAGGGATGCCAGTGGTCGCCGACGCCTGGCCCGTGTGTATAACTTCGAATTCACCGTGACCGGTGAATCCCGCCATAACGGCACCATCACCCAGTTCGGCGCTCACAGTGCACAAATTGAGCTGGCGCCCTACCCGGTCCCGTTCGACGAAACCGAGCCGGTGGTCGACGTGGCGAAACCTCGCGCGGAAGTGATCGAGCTGAGCCAGTGGCGCCAGGACCATACCAAGTGGCGGCCTTGAGCCGTTAACCCGATCCGGCTCGGCACGCTGCCAGCTCACGCTGCAATCGATCTGCATTCTGCACCTCACTGAAAATCAGCTCGATACGCGAATCCTGCCGCCATTCACTGGGCTTCCAGTCCAGCACCGAGTTATCCACCGCGTTCGCCGAGACCCAGCCGTGGGTACTGTGGATAACCAGCTTCGCCCGCCTCCAGCCAAGGCTTTCAAGCCACCGGCCAACCAGAGCGGCATCAAACACCTGGCTTGGGTGCCAACGCCATCCGATGCTCCAGCCTCCGTCCTGCTCCTGACTCAAGCAAATGGGCAACGCGGGATCGCTCCAAAGCGCCGGCAGCTGCGCCATTCCCTTGGGCACGACGAAGTTATCCACACCTGCCCGCGCTTTGGCATTCAGCCCTGGCAACTCGCTCAAGGGTAAAGCCGCCTGTTGCGTCCAGCACAGGGGGAGCGGCGGCAATTGCCCGGCGATTCGCTGGCGACTGTCTTCTTCAAGGCCTTCAGATTTGTTCAACAGCAGCAATCCCGCATGGCCCAGCGCTTGCCGTTGAACATCCGGCAGCGGTTTGCCAGCGGCGAGCGACTGGGCATCCAACACCAGCACACAAGGCTGGACAGCCAACACGCCTTGCCACGGTGCTTCACTCAATTGCCTGAGCAACTGCGCCGGATGCCCTAGCCCCGAGGGCTCGATGAACAGCCGATCCGGTTGTGCCTTGCGCAACAAGCGCCCAAGACCAATCTGAAACGGCGCACCGTTGACGCAACACAAGCAGCCCCCGGCCACTTCCCCCAGTGCGATACCATCGGCGTCCTGGGTCAGCAGCGCAGCGTCGAGACCGATCTGGCCAAACTCGTTGATCAACACCGCCCACCGCTCGCCAGCCGGGCGCTGGGCCAGCAGGTGCTTGATCAGGCTGGTCTTGCCGGCGCCCAACGGGCCGGCAATGACATGAGTGGGGATATTCTGCAGCATGGTTGATGATTTCTGAGGAGGTGGTGGATGCGGTTAATCGGCTTGTCGTTGTTCCTGGCACTCGTTTCAGGCGAGGCGCTGGCCCAGGCGTGTGTGGTTCACAGCCAGGGCGAGCGGCTTGATGTCCAGGTTTGCCAGCAGAACCGCAACATCCCGCCAAAACTCTTCGCCGATGGTTTCTGCCAACCAAACCTGGCGGGGCAGAAAGTCGATGTGCAGTATGTCGATCAATGCCCCGGCGGCGCATTTGGTATCTGCAGCAACGCCCAAGTCGCCAATATGCCCTACCGACAGGATATTCACTATTACGGCGTTGCCACCGACGCGGCGTACTTGCAGCCGTACTGCGAGACCCAGAGCCAGGGCACCTGGCTCAAGCCTTGAAGCGCCAGTAGTGGATCAGGCCGCTTCTTCATACCAAGGGCCGAATGGATCAGGCAGCAAACGCCAGCCCTCTACGCCCAGCGCCATTTCCTCATCGGTCAGCAGGCATGCGTCCAGCTCGGCCGCGAGTTGCGTGAAGTCGATGTTCTGGCCGATGAATACCAGTTCCTGGCGACAGTCCCCGCTGTCGGCGGTCCAGTTTTTCATGATCCCGGTGGTACTTTCTTCGTCCTGCGGCCATTGGTTTTTCGGTACGAAACGCCACCAGCGCCCGGCAAAACCATAGCGCATCAAACCACCGGCCTGAGACCAACTACCGGCGTCCATGTACTTGCTTGCCAGCCAGAAAAAGCCCTTGGAGCGCAGCAGTTTGCCATTGTCCCAGGGACCGTCGATGAAGTTGAAGAAACGCTGTGGATGGAACGGCCGGCGAGCCCGGTAAGCACTGGAAGCAATGCCGTACTCTGCGGTTTCCGGCACGTGTTCGCCGCGCAGCTCCTGCAACCATCCCGGTGCCTGAGCAGCCTTTTCGAAGTCAAAACGACCGGTGCTGAGAATCTTGTTCAAGGGGATTTCGCCCATCGCCATCGGAATGATTTCCGCCCGGGCGTTGAGCCGTTCAAGAATGGCGATCAATTCTTCGCGCTGGTGGCTGCTGATCAAGTCGATCTTGCTGAGCAAAATCACATCGGCGAACTCGACCTGCTCAATCAACAGATCGGTAATCGAACGTTCGTCTTCCTCCCCTAGTGTTTCTCCTCGGGAAGCCAGGCTTTCGGCAGCCTGGTAATCGAGCAGGAAGTTCATGCCATCGACCACCGTGACCATGGTGTCGAGACGGGCGATGTCGTTGAGGCTCTGGCCGTTTTCATCGCGGAAGGTGAAGGTTTCCGCCACCGGCAGCGGTTCGGAAATACCGGTGGACTCGATCAACAGATAGTCGAAGCGACCCTCCCTGGCGAGTTGACTCACCTCCTCCAGCAGGTCTTCACGTAACGTACAGCAAATACACCCGTTACTCATCTCCACCAACCGTTCTTCTGCTCTGTTTAGGCTGACATCGCGCTGGACTTCGGTGCCATCGACGTTGATTTCGCTCATATCATTGACGATGACTGCAACTCGCAAACCATCACGATTACGTAGTATGTAATTAAGAAGTGTACTCTTTCCGGCGCCTAGAAAGCCGGAGAGAACGGTCACGGGAAGTCGATTGGACATCTGCATATTCCTCACAGGGATGCCCGGTCGCTGTGTCGGGCCTACACAATGTTATACTGTAACATCACAAATAAACCATCCCCTCTTGCCCGGCAGGGCAAAGGACACGATGCTGAATGCTGCTCCCCTCGTGAGAAAGCCCATGCGCAACGCCCTTAAACCTGCATTGATCATGCTTTCCCTGCTGGTGGCTGCCGACGCGACGGCCCAGGTCCCGAGCCTGGCCAAGTGCACCCGCAGCGCCAACCTGCTGGCCTGCGTGGATGCGGATGGCAACGCCTATAGCGTCAATACCGCCGGCAGCACCCTCTATCTGCGGGGTTTCGAAGCGGCCGGAAAACGCTATTGGGCACAAACCAACAGCCGCTACGGTCAGCTGACGTTTTTCACCGGTATCGCTTCCGATGGCGAGGCCTGGGTCGGCTACAACCGGCGCGTCGGCTGGACCACGATCAATCGGTTTTCAAGCTCCGGCGGCAGCAGCGCCAGGTTCACCTGCAGCCGGATCGCTGGCTGTTAAGCCTCTTTGTTTTTCTGTTGATGCCGTGAAATCAGGCTGGGCATGTGGCAGTTGCGCATGATGAAAGTCCGCTCATGAAAAAGGCATCGTCGATTTTATTGTTATACTATAACATGTCAAATCAACTCCCACGATGGACCTGCTCATGAATGCGCTGACTCTGCCGGATATCGCCGCGCAGGCCTCACGCCAAGCCCTGCCACTGGAGTGGGTGGGCATGTGCGGCATTGCTCTTCCCGTTTTGTTTGATGGCCAACGACTGAATGCAAAGGCCGATGCCGGCGTGAGCCTCGACGATGGCAATGCGCGTGGCATTCACATGTCACGGCTCTATCTGGCGCTCGAATTGCTGGAGCAGAAAAATCTTTCACCGGCTTTGTTGCGGCGGGTTTTGCAGCGTTTTCTTGAGAGCCACGAGGGGCTATCCAGCAGCGCACACCTAACCATTCATGCCGATTTGTTGCTGAAAAGGCCGGCGCTGATCAGTCCACTGGCTGGCTGGAAAAGCTATCCAGTCAGCATCGAAGCGCGATTGAAAAACGCAATGTTCCACGTGGAACTAAAAATCGATGTGCCTTATTCCTCAACCTGCCCGTGTTCTGCGGCCCTTTCTCGACAGTTGATTCAGCAACAATTCGTCGATGATTTCGCCAACAAGCCACTGCAACACGCCGACGTTTTAGCGTGGCTCGGTTCCACGAACGGCATAGTCGCCACACCTCACAGCCAACGCAGCAGTGCAAAGTTGCGCGTTCGGTTGGCCGACTTTTTGGACGAGTTGCCTCTGATCGCCGTCATCAATGATGCCGAAGCCGCACTCGGCACCGCCGTTCAAACAGCGGTCAAACGCGCCGACGAACAGGCCTTCGCCCTGGCCAATGGTCAGAACCTGATGTTCTGCGAGGACGCCGCACGCCGTTTGAACCTGGCCCTGAAACGCTCCACAGGTATCAACGCCTTCCACATTCGAGTCACCCACGCCGAAAGCCTGCACGCCCATGACGCCGTAGCCGAAAGCCGTTTCAACTGGGAGGTCGCATGATTGCTTGCCACGCCTTGCGCTGGGGCGCACCGGGGCAGCCACTCACACCCGCGCTGGACTTCGAACTGTCGCAGGGCAGTCTGACCGCCATCATCGGTGCGAACGGTTCCGGGAAAAGCAGCCTGTTGAAGGTCATCGCCGGTTTGCAAAAACCGTTGGTGGGAAAGGTGCGACTGGATGTTCCACTCAAGGGCGGCCTGTCGTTCCTGCCCCAGCAACAACACTTGGACAGGCAATTTCCGATCAGCCTTCAGGCATTGGTCGCCGCCGGTTTCTGGGGCAACAAACAGTCACCCGAGATCCGTATCCAACGGCTGAAAACCGTCCTCGAAAAATGGTGCCTGAACGGCCTGGAAGATCGACCGTTGATGGCCCTCTCCGGCGGCGAATTGCAACGCGCCCTGCTCGCCCGTTTGAGTCTGACTGACGCGCCCCTGCTGTTGCTCGATGAGCCCCACGCGGCCCTCGATGAACTCGGCCAAGCATTGCTCTGGAAACACATACACGATTGGCACCTCGAAGGCCGGACACTGGTGGTCGTGTGCCATGACCTCGCCGCTGTCCGCGAGCACATCCCACATACGTTGCTGATCAAAGGCAGCGGTTGCCTATTCGGCCCAAGCACCGAACTGATCCGCCAACCACCACAAGTGCAGGTGGCCTGATGATCGCTGCCGCGCATCTTTGGCAACCGTTCCACGAGTTCGTGTTCATGCGTCGGGCGCTGCTCGGTGGGTTACTCCTGGCGTGCAGTACGGCTCCTCTTGGGGTGTTTCTGATCCTCAGGCGCATGAGCCTGATCGGCGATGCCGTCGCCCACGGCATCCTTCCCGGTGCAGCTCTGGGTTTCTGGTTTGCCGGGTTGAGCCTGCCGGCGTTGACCATCGGCGGTCTCGGCGCCGGCCTGAGCATGGCCGGCCTTGCGGCCTGGATTACGCGGCGCACCGGCCTGCGAGAGGACGCCAGCCTCGCGGCGATCTACCCGATTTCCCTGGCCGGTGGCGTGCTGATTCTCGGCATCGCCGGCAAACGCCTGGACCTGTTGCACCTGCTGTTTGGCTCGGCGCTGGCGGTCGACGGCCCGACCTTGACCGGCATGCTTTGGGTCTCGGGCCTGAGCCTGATTGCCATGGCATTGATCTACAAACCACTGCTGCTCGACACCCTCGACCCGCTTTTTCTGCAAACCGTCAGCCGACTCGGCCCACTGGCCCACGGCGTGTTCCTGACGCTGGTGGTGTTGAATCTGGTCATCGGCTTCCAGGCGATCGGCGCGTTGATGGTGGTCGGCCTGATGATGTTGCCTGCCGCCGCGTCACGTTTCTGGAGTCGCCGCCTGCCGGTACTGATCGTCGTCGCCGCCTTGCTCGGCAGCCTCTCGGTGTGGGTCGGTTTATTGATCTCGTTCTATTACTCGCTGCCCAGCGGCCCGGCAATCGTGCTGGTGGCCGGCGGTGGGTATCTGTTGTCCGTGGTGTTCGGGCCGGTGCACGGCTTGCTGCGACGCCCGCCTTTGCTTACATCCCAATGAGGTGTTACCCGATGCGCGCTTTACTCGTGCTGTTCAGCTTGATGGTGTCGATGTCACTGTCTGCCGCCGAAAAACTTCAGGTGGTCACCAGCTTCAGCATCCTTGCCGACATGACCCGGCAGGTCGGCAAGGAGCATATCCAGATCACCAACATGGTCGGCCCGGACGCGGATGCCCACACCTACGAGCCGACACCGGACGACGCCAAAGCGCTGCTCAAGGCCAGGCTCATCATCAAGAACGGCCTGGGTTTCGAGCCCTGGCTGGATCGTCTGGTGACGAGCACAGAGACCCGGGCACCGGTCATCAGCGCGAGCCACGGCGTCATCCCGCGCAGCCTGGATGAAGACGGCGAAACCGTTCCCGACCCGCATGCCTGGCATAACCTGGCGAACACCGAGTTGTACATCGCCAACATCACCAAGGCGCTGATCGCCGCTGACCCGGCGAACACCGCCGACTATGAGCACAACAGCCAGGTGTACCTGAAACAGGTCTACGCCCTGCTCGCCGAAGCCAAGGCCAAGCTCGGCTCACTACCACCTGGCAATCGCAAGATCGTGACGTCCCATGACGCCTTCGGTTATCTCGGCCAGGCCTACGGCATCGAATTCATGGCACCTCAAGGCCTGTCCACCGAGCGCGAACCTTCAGCCGCCGAAGTGGCCGCACTGATCACCCAGATTCGTCAGGCCAAGGTCAAAGCCGTGTTCATGGAAAACATCAAGGACGCCCGCCTGCTCAAGCAGATCGCCGATGAAAGCGGCGCGCAGATCGGCGGCACGCTGTACTCCGATGCCCTGGCGGCGAGCGGTCCGGCCAGCACCTTCACCGGGTTGTTCGAGTACAACCTCAACACCCTGTACAACGCGTTGAGCAAACCATGATCCGCAAGAACCCTTCCGGAGATTTACCGCTGATTGCCGAGTCGGCCTACGTCGACAAGACAGCAATCATTTGCGGCAAAGTGGTGATAGGCGAGAACGTGTTCGTCGGACCCTACGCGGTGATCCGCGCTGACGAAGTCGATGACTCAGGCGACATGCAGCCGATCACCATCGGCGCCAACTCGAACATCCAGGACGGCGTGGTGATCCACTCCAAATCCGGTGCGGCGGTAACCATTGGCGAGTTCAGTTCCATCGCCCACCGCTCGATCGTGCATGGTCCCTGCACCGTGGGCAATCGAGTGTTCATCGGTTTCAACAGCGTGCTGTTCAACTGCGTGGTCGGTGACGGTTGCGTGGTGCGGCACAACTCGGTGGTCGACGGTCGTGACCTGCCTGACGCCTTCTACGTGCCATCCACACCACGGATCGGCCCTAACACCGACCTCTCGCAATACCCGCCGGTGAGCGTCAGTGCCTCGGAGTTTTCCGAAGACGTGGCGCGCACCAACGTCGACCTGGTGCGCGGCTACAAAGCCCTGCAAAACGAGTTCTGAAGCGGGTGGCCAAAAACAGCCAACGTGTCAGGACAAATTGCCTGCCACGACAAACGTCTTAATGTTTGCCCCTATGGTTTATGCGATAACGCTCGTTAGAAGCACGTGAGTACGCCGACCATGATCCAGATCACCCTGCCCGATGGTTCATTGCGTGAATACGATCAGCCACTGTCCGTGCATGAGGTGGCCGCCAGTATCGGCCCCGAGCTGGCCATCGCGGCCGTAGCGGGAAGGGTCAATGGTGTACTGGTGGACTGCGAATACATGATCGAGGCGGATGCCCGGGTCAGCATTGTCACCCCCCGGGAGCCGGACGGCCTGGAGATCCTGCGCCGCTCCTGTGCATTGATGCTGGCCATGGCGGTAAAGCAACTCCACCCTCATGCGCAAATGCGTGCGGGAAAGGAATTGGGCGACGGTTTCTTTTACGAGTTTGCAGTCGAGCAACCGCTGACCCCGGCAGACCTGCCCCTCATCGAAGCGCGCATGCAGTCACTGGCAGCGACCAATCACTCGATCCGTCGTCGGCCAGCGCGCGAAGCAGTGTCGCTGTACCGTCTGGGGGACACCGAGTACCAGAGCCATGGACCCCACGTCCCCACCACCAAAGTCTTGCAGGCGTTTGCCCTCGATCACATCAGCGGCACGTTGCAACAACGGATCTACGGCACCTGCTGGTCCAGCCATCAGGAACTGCAACACTGGCGCGTTCCGCCCCACGTGGTTGTCGTGAGCATGGATGACCGCCAGGCGACTTATGCACAAGCGGTGACCGAATCCTTGCGCCAAAAAGGCGTGCGTGCCAAGGCCGATCTGCGTAACGAAAAAGTTCACTACAAGATTCGCCAGCACAGCCAGACCGTGCCGTACCTGGTGGTGGTTGGTGAAAAGGAACAGGCCGGGGGGTTTGTCAGTGTGCGCAGTCGCACGGGGGAGGATTTTGGCCGGATGGCTGTCGAGGCGGCGTGTGAGTGGTTGAGTCGGCCGGGGATCTAGGGAGGCTGGAAGGACGCTTTCGCGAGCAGGCTCGCTCCCACATTGACTGTGTGTCGATCACACATACCCTGTGGGAGCGAGCCTGCTCGCGAAGCTTTTTAAGCTCTTGGCTTCACAGTACCGCAATCCTGTCCCAACCAGACGGCGCGGGATTCGAGGCTGCCCTTCTGCTGAAGGCCGGTGGCGTTGAACGTCCCGTTGACCTTGGTGGTGAATTCGCGATCACTGAGGAACGTCGCCACACCGGCACCCTGGGCTCTCGGGCAGCTGAAACGGAATTTCCACTGGTTGCCGGAGCGGTCGGTGATTTCCTGTTTGCAGCCCGACTGCGGATCGGTCAGCGGAATGTTGTCGGTCTTGACCTGTTCCGGGGTCAGGCACGCCCGGATCCCTTTGCCGCCCATGGTGATGCCCTGCTTTTCCAGCTGGGCGCGCTGCTCAGGGGTCATCTGGCTCTGGATCTGGCCGAGGATCAATTGCAGGTCCGGCATATTCTGCTCGTCGACCTTCATGTTGCTCGTGGTCATCTCCCACAATCCTGGTTGCAGCATTTGCGCGTGAGCCGCCACAGGAAGTGCCAAACCCAGTGCCATGGCCAAACCCAGCAGACGAACGTTCATCGAGTAACTCCTGATCAGTAGTGGCCGTTAGACGTCAGCCGCGGGCTTCGGTTCATGGGCCAATTAATTAGCGACATTCTGCACGGAACATGGTCTGTTAAGCACTGAATCTTCAGGAGCAAGGCAGCCCCCATGGATTATTTCGGACCGCATATTTTCGGTTACACCATCGCCCTGCTGCACTCGCTGGGCATGATCGCGGCCATACACGCCGTGTTGACCGTCCGTACCGCCCAAGGCTCGATCGCCTGGGCCCTGTCGCTGTTTTTCATCCCTTACCTCACGCTGATCCCGTACCTGATGTTCGGCCGCAGCACCTTTGATGGCTACATCAAGGCCCGGCGGCAGGCCAACGAGGAGATGCGCAAGGCCGTTTCCGAACTCAACTGGCGACCCTGGGTAGAAGAAGCTCTCACCGCCCGCGCTTCTTCCGCCTACGCCTCACTCAGAGCGATGCCCAAGCTCGGACACATGCCCTGCCTGGCCAATAACCAGACGCGGCTGTTGATCAACGGCCAGTCGACATTCGACGCCATTTTCGATGCCATCAGCCAGGCGAAAGAAGCCGTGCTGATCCAGTTTTTCATCGTCCACGACGACCGTCTCGGCCAACGCCTGCAAACTTTGCTGTTGAAGAAAGCCGCCGAAGGCGTGGCGATCTACCTGTTGTATGACCGAATCGGCAGCCACTCCCTGCCCAACGGCTACGTGCAGGCCCTGCGTGATGGCGGGGTCGAGGTCAATGCTTTTGGCCCCCGTAATGGCTGGTTCAATCGCTTTCAGGTGAACTTCCGCAACCATCGCAAGATAGTGGTCGTAGACGGCATTCTCGGCTTCGTCGGCGGGCACAACGTCGGTGATGAATACATGGGCGAGAAACCGCCTCTGGCCCCCTGGCGCGATACCCACGTGCAAGTGCGCGGGCCAGTGGTGGCGTGCATGCAGGAGTCTTTCGCTGAAGACTGGTTCTGGGTGGCTCATGCCCTGCCGCCACTGATCCTGCCCGAGGTTTATCCGGAAGACGGCGTACTGTGCCAGTTGCTCGCCAGCGGGCCGGCAGACCCCTACGAAACCTGTTCTCTGTTTTTTGTCGAAGCGATCCATGCGGCGACGGAACGGGTCTGGATCACCAGCCCGTACTTCATCCCCGATGAAGCCGTGTTCGCAGCGTTGCGCCTGGCGGTACTGCGCGGTGTGGATGTGCGACTGCTGTTGCCGTCTCGACCCGACCACCGAATCGTCTACGCCGCCTCCAGCCTTTACGCCTTCGAAGCCGTGCGCGCCGGTGTGCGGGTGTTCCGTTACGAGCCCGGATTCCTGCACCAGAAAGTGGTGTTGATCGACAGCGAAATCAGCGCCATCGGCAGCGCCAACCTGGACAACCGTTCGTTCCGGCTGAATTTCGAAGTGATGTTGCTGACCGTCGACAGAGCCTTTGCCGCCGAGGTCGAACAGATGCTCAACGATGACTTCGCCAACGCCCACGAAATCGCCAAAGGAGAAGGCCGGGAGACCCACCGCCTGCAGCAGGTCGGCATGCGGGTCGCCCGGCTTATTTCGCCGATTCTCTAGAGGTAGATATCGTCACGGGTCCATGGCAGTTCATGACTGCCATCGGCGTGGGCCTTCACCGCGAGAATCTGGTGCAGGTTGATCCAGCCGCGGGCGAACGCGTAGGCGCAACCGGCCAGGTACAGCCGCCAGATGCGCAGGACTTGTTCCGGTACGAGCTTGGACGCCGCTTCGAGGTTGTCTTCCAGGCGTTCGCTCCAGTGATCGAGCGTACGAGCGTAGTGCAGGCGCAAACTCTCGACGTCGACGATTTCAAGCCCCGCCTCACTGATCTCGGCAGAGATCATCGACAGGTGCGGCAGCTCGCCATTGGGGAACACATATTTCCCGATGAAATCTCCGGCACCACGTCCTACCGGACGGCCATCAGTGTATTTGGCGGTGATCCCGTGGTTCATCACCAGGCCACCCTCTTTCACCGCGCCGAACAAGGTATTGCAGTACTCGGCCAGGTTGGCGTGGCCAACGTGTTCAAACATGCCGACGCTGACCACTTTGTCGAAACGGCCATCCTGCGGCAGATCGCGATAGTCGAGCAGTTGCAGTTCGACCAGGTCCTCCAGGCCCTCCGCTTTTACGCGCTCCCGGGCCAGGGCCAACTGCTCCTTGCTGAGGGTGATACCGAACACTCTCGCGCCAAATTCCCGCGCCGCAAAACGCGCCAGTCCGCCCCACCCGCAACCCACATCCAGCAGATACTCGCCGGGCTGCAGGCGCAGCTTGCGGCACAGATGACGGAACTTGGCTTGCTGGGCCTGTTCGAGGGTTTCGCTGCCGGTCTCGAAGTAAGCGCAGGAGTACGCCATGTCGCTGTCGAGCCACAGCTGATAGAACGCGTTGGAAAGGTCGTAGTGGTAGGAGATCGCCTTGGCGTCCATCTCTTTATCGTGGGCGCTACGAACCGGCTGATTGTCGTCGTTTTCATCCAGCAACGCCTGGCTCCATTCATCGCAGACACGGATCACTTCGCTGATGGAGCCTTCGAGTTCCAGTTTGCCTTCGACAAATGCAGCGCCAAGGGCGTCCAGGCTTGGATGGGTAAACTGGGTGACCATTTGTGGGTCCTTGACCACAATAGTGACGCTGGGCGCCGGTCCCAGATTGAGTTCATGGCCATCCCAGAGTCTCAGGCGAAGCGGTAATTGCAGATTCTGTAAGGCCGGTGGAAGATGCGCGAGCATGGAGAATCTCCCTTGTTTCAGACGTCTAAACAGAGGGTAGACCATCTTTGAAAAATAGCTGGCTATCGAATTAATAGCCGATTTCAATGATTCGCGACGCCTGCACCTGCCGCCGCGAACACACAAAAAGATGTGCCCTCATCTCCAATGACTACGAACCGGGCGCACAGTTCTAAAAAGTTGAAGCCCCCGTGATGACCCGGTTTAGAGCATTCGCCTTCAGGCTTCGTCCTTCAGTTTGAGCAACGGCTCCTGGAACCGCAGCAAACGACCGGCATTGCCCAACACCAACAAGGTGCTGAGGTTATGCAGCAACGCCGCAATCATCGCCCCGGCAGCGCCAAGCCAGCCGAACGCGGCGAAGGCCACGATCGCCAGGGTCCAGCCCAGCCCGATGATCACATTGACCTGCAACGTCTGGCGGCACTGACGGCTCAGGCGCACGCAGGTGCCGAGGCGGCGCAGGTCACTGCCGATCAGCACGATGTCCGCCGATGCCAGGGCGATGTCCGCACCGCCCGCACCCATGGCCACACCCACCACGCCAGCCTTGAGGGCCAGGGAGTCATTGATGCCATCGCCGACCACCATCGGCCGGAAGCCGCTGTCGATTTCCTTGAGCACGCGGTTCAGTTTGTCTTCGGGCAGGGCTTGCGCTTCGACGTCACTGATCCCGACATCCCGAGCAAGCGTTTGCGCGACGCTGTGCCGGTCACCGGTGAGTAACAACTGGCGACCCAATCCAAGGTCGCGCAACTCACCCAAGGCAAATTGCGCCTCGGGTTTGACGCTGTCGGCCAGCAACAGCCAGGCAAGAAACTCCCCATTGAGCGCCAGCCCGGCAATCGGACCGTCATGATCGGGAACCGTTGTTGTGCTGATGCCCAGTTGCGCAAACAACTCCGGCCGGCCGAGTGCCGCTTCGCCCTGCTCGGTCATCGCCACCACGCCCAGGCCCTGGCGCTCATGAATGTCAGAAAGCAGCAGGAAATGCTCCTGGGTCACCAACCCCGCCAGCGCACGGCTGACCGGGTGACTGCTGGCCGAGCCGAGGCTGGCGGCGAGCTTGAGGACATGGCTGCGATCCTCCAGCGGACTGTCGATGGATTGCAGGCGCAAGGTGCCGAAGGTCAGCGTCCCGGTCTTGTCGACCACCAGCGAAGTCAGGTCCGCCAACTCTTCGAGGAACGCAGAACTGCGGATCAGAATCCCGTGGCGTGCCGCTACCGCCACCCCGGCAATCGCCGTGGCCGGTGCCGACAACACCAGCGCACAAGGACAGGCCGCCACCAACACCGCGAGCATCGCTTGAGCGTTGTTGGTGATAAACCAGGTCACGGCGGCCAGCAACAAGACCAACACCATATAGCTGCCCGCGTAACGTTCCAGCAAACGAGTGATCGGCGGTTTCGAGCGCTCGGCGTTTTGCATCAGCGCGATGACTTTGCCGAGGGTCGATTCCTGGCCGGTGCGGGTCACTTCGATTCGCAGCAGACCGTCGAGGTTGATCGCACCGCCGAACACCGACATGCCGACACCCGCTTCCATCGGTACCGATTCGCCGGTAATGGAGGCGGTGTCCAGACTGGCCTGGCCGGACAACACCCGACCATCCGCCGGCACCCGGTCCCCGGCGCGGACCTCGACCAGGTCGCCGGCCTTGAGCGTGCCGTTGTCGACTTCAATGATGGAGCCGTCCGCCTGCACCTTGCGCGCGTGGCTGCGGGTCAGTTTGCCGAGTGCGTGAATCGCCTCCTGGGAACCGATCACGCTACGCTCCTCCAGCACGTGACCGAAGATCATGATGATCGGCAACAGGGCCGCCGTCAGCAGATCCCCGGTGGCCCAGGCACCCAGCATGGCCAGGGCAATCAATTGATCGGTGATGCCGTGCAGGCTTGGATAGCGCAGGCTGTACCAGGCCGAACGCATGACCGGAACGGCGACCAGCAGCGAGGCAAAACCCAGCAGCAGCTGATTGACGCCAGTCTGCTCCGGCGCCAGCCAACGCCAGATCAAGCCCAGCGCGAGCAAGCCCAATGCGAGCATGGCCAGGGTCAGCTGGCGCGCGGCGCGGCGCTGTTCAGCCGAAGACAACAGGCTCGGTGCGGCGGCGGTTTGAGCGGTCATTGTGCAGCTCCCTGAATGATCAGGCGGGAATCGTCTTTGGGATCGACCGTCGTGACCGAACCGGCCTGACCGAGAATTTTCGGCAACCGCTCGCGATAAATGCGCAGTAGCATTTGCGGGTCAGTGCCCTGTTGTTGCGCCTTGGCCAGGCTCAACACCGTGGCCGTGTCGGTGGATGCTTTGGCCAGTCGTTCACTGGCCTGGGCATGGGCAACCTGTAATGTTCTGTCGGATTGCTCGTTGGCCGTTTGCGTCAACTTTTCGGCTTCGGTACGCGCATTGGCCACGGCTTTGTCGGCCTGCTGGCTCGCTGTGAGTACCGCATTGAAGGCATTCACTGCTGGGCTTGGCAGACTCGATTGCACATCGACCCGCGCCACCTCAATCCCCAGTCCCTGCCCCGTCGCCGTGAGTTCAGCAAGACGCTGGTTGATGCCCTGCACCAGATCGCCTCGCAAACGCTCGCGTCGTTCCGCCGCCTGATTGTCAGCACCGATCAGCTCTGGCCGGGCAACCAGGATAGTGTCCAGATCGCGTGCGGCGGTGAGTGCCACAGCGCTGCGGGTGACCAACCGATCCAGTGCCGGCAACACATGTTCGCCTTGAAGCACGAACGCGTAAGGTTCGGTGACTTTGTAGAAAACCCGAACATCCAGTTGCACCACACCGGCATCACCCGTTAACAGATAGCCGGAGCCTGCGAGGGCATCGCTGATGGGCGTGGCAAAACTGGCCACGCGATCTGCCTGGATCGCGGCACCACTGCGCAACAGACCTTCCACTCGACGCTCGATCACCCGCTCCGCCGCCGGCAACAAAATCACCTGCTCGAACGGTTGCGGCCATGCCAGTAACAGCCCGGCATTCTGAATGCGATCCAGCGCGCCGAAATGCAAAACCACCGCGCGATTTTGCGGATCGATCTGCCGCACATTGGAAAACGCCCAAGCCAACGCCGCCAATACAGTCACCGCATACAAGGCCAAAAACGCCAAGCGCCCGGCCTGAATCCAGGGGCTGCTCAACTCATTTGTTCCACGTGGAACCAAACTCATGGCTGCGATCCGGACTTGTTGTCGAGACTCGGCGGACCGTCAACCAACACGCGGAACGGTGCGGCGTCGGTGCGCAGAATCAGCTTGGTTCCCGGCGTCACCACCGTGCCCAAGGTGTCGAGCGAGCGCAGCAGGTTGTAGAGCTGCGGCGATCCCGCGTAGGCGCGACCGTAAATCTGCGCCGCTTCGACGCGCGATTGCGCTTCGATATCCGCTGCTTTCACCGTGGCATCGGCCTGCACAATTCGCGCATCACGCTCGGCGGCGGAACGAATTTGCGCGGCCTCACGCTTGCCGATGGCCGTGCGCTCGGTTGCGATGGTTTCGCGCTCGGCGCGCATCCGGTCGACCGTCGCGGTGAGCGTCACCGAAGGCAGCGTCAATCGTTCGATACCGACCTGCAATACGCGCACGCCATAAGTGGTGAGCAGCTGCTGATCGATTTGCTTGCGCAGTTGTGCTTCGAAATCGGCAATGCGCACCTGGCTGGCATCGGTATTGACCAGGTTCGCCAGATCAAAACTGCTGGCGGTGGTTTCCAGTGCGGAGCCGACAAAGGTGCGAATCTGCCGCGCGGCTTCATCGGGCTGGTTCTGCACCGCGCGCATGAAACGTTGCACGTTGTCCGGATCGCCCTGCACCTGCCACGCCACGTAGGCCTGAACGATGATGCGCAAACCGTCCCGCGTACCGACATCCTGCAAACCGCTGGACGTGGTGCGCAGCCGCAGATCCACCGGAATCGCTGCTTCGAACGGTGCCGGCCAGCGCCAACCCAGTCCCGGCTCCAGCAAGACTCGCGATGGATTGCCGAAGCGCGTGATTACCGTGGCCTCCCCCGATCGCACCTGCACCAGGCTCGCGGCGGCGACCGCAAACGCCACCAGCAATGCCGCCCATCCCATCCGGCGCCACGGGAATGGACCGGCCTCCTGCGGATCGCCGTGATGATGGTGATGGCCGTGGTGGTGATGCCCGCCATGACCGTGATCGTGTCCGGCGTGGTCATCGTGATCGTGCGTATGGGACTGGCTCAATTGGCAGCTCCTGGCTGAGCGGTTTTACGCGACGGCGCAGGGTCAACCGGCAGCGTGAAAGTACGGAGGTCGATGGTCGGCGCATTGCTGCTGCCGCCCAGACGATGATCGAGCACCAGCAATTTGGCGTTGGCCAAACCCTGGGACAACTGACTGAAATACTGCTCCAGCACAAAGGCCTGGCCAGCGCTGGCATAGGCTTTTTGCTCGGCGTTGAATTTCAGGTCTGCGGCCTGGGCGCCAGCGTTGATTTCACGGGCGCTGGCCGTCGCCTGATCGCGGGCGATGCTGGCCTGCAACTGCGCCTGGTTGGTAGCCTCGGCGGCGGCGCCACGTTCACGGGCGATCAAGGCTTGCGCGCCAATCTGCGCCGCTTGCACGCCGTGATAGGCATTGGCTGCACCGGCCGGAGGATGAATCGCTTCGACCACCGTGGCGAGAATTTCCACGCCGCTGTCGAGTTTTTGCAGGTCCGCCTGAACTGCGCGGCCGATCTCTTCGGCCAGCCCTACCCTGTCCTCGCCAAGCAATCCGTCGAGGGTGCGCGAGGCGAAGTCGTGAACCAGGATTCGGCTGGCGGTGCTGCGAATCAACATCGGCACATCGGCACTGTTATAGGTCGCGGCCAACGCCGCCTCATCGCTCAGACCGATGCGATAGACGAAGCGCACGTCCATGTTGACGATCTGAAAGCTCTGCTTGTCGGCTCGGCTGCTGGCGATCACCTGGGATTTGTCGTTCACATGGCTGGCGTCCCACAGGCGATTGGCAATCGCCGGGGCCGGGCCTTCAGCGGGGTCGGCCTGAATGGGGGCTGTGGTTTCGCCAACACTGGTGGCCAACTCGTGAACCACGCCATTCTCGACGCTCAACACCCGGCCCAATGGCCAGGGCAAACCCATGTACAAGCCTGGACCGAACACCTCCACTGGCTTGCCGAATCGTTCGTAGATGCCACGCCCTTGCAGGGCAATTTCGTGAATACCGGTCAGCGACCAGCCAACCAGCGACACCACCGCCAGCACCGGCAGGAACGCCCGACGCATGTAAGTGAAGGCCCAGATTTGCCGCAGATCGATGCCGAAGCGGTTATGCAATTCGTGCTGCAACGCCAGCAATGGCTGTGGTGGCCAGCGCAGCATGTCAGCGACAAAACTGCGCGCCAACAACTCCGGCTCAAGACGGTCGCGGCGCGGACTGAACAATGACAACACCGCGCGCAGCAACAGTTCTACCGCCACCAGCCCCGGTAGCAGTCCAATCAACACCGCCAGGCGTACAGGCCACACCGACGTTTCATCGGCAAACAACAGACAAAAAGCACCGAGCACCAGGCTGATGATCGCCACACGAATCAATTGCGCCAACGTAGCGGCTTCAGGCCATTGCGCGGTGTTTTCCTGCGCCAGATGGCGCTCCATCACCAACAGGCCGAACGCCAACAGCAAAAAGCACGCAGCCCCGACCGTGGCCGACAGGCCCAGCGCTGCCGGGGGCAACGTGAGGTTCCAGGCCTGTTCCACGCCCAATACCGCCAACAATGCCCAGCCACCAAGCCACAGCGTCGGCGCGCCGATTTGCCCGAGCAGGTGCTGCGATTGCTGGCTGATCCGGTCCAGCAAACGCTCATACCACCCCGAAGGCGCGACAGACTCGTCGACAACGACCACCGGCACCTCGGGACTCATGGCGCGGGCACGCCACTGGGCTACCCACCCGGCCGATTGCAAACCGGCCATCAACACCACAGACGCCGCGCTCAGGTTCAGCAGCAACGCTGGCCACAGTGTTTGCGACGAAAACAGCCCGACAAAAAACGCCAGCAGCACACCCACCGTCGCGAATACGCCCGCACCGATGGCGAACTGGCGCAAACGCCGCCCTTGAATGACCGCCTGCTGAAAGCGCGGCAACCCGGCTAACGGCGCTTCATCAACATCGAGATCGACTTGCATACCACCCCAGAGTGTCTTCGCTTACAGAACAATTCGTTACGATATAACGAAAATGGTGAAATTTCTGTTTTCAAGCGCGCTATCTAAAGATTCCCAACCTGTCACTTAGCTGAAGCCTTGACCGAAAGACGGCAGAACGCACATATTACGCCCGTAATTTTATCCAGGAACTACTTTTACCCATCCCTTCCCCTTTCGATCCAGGAGTACATCCATGAGCATTTATGACGTCGTGATACTCGGCGGTGGCCCCGGCGGTTACAACGCGGCGATCCGCGCCGGACAACTGGGTCTGAAAGCC
Organism: Pseudomonas fluorescens; assembly: GCF_040448305.1. Lineage (NCBI taxonomy): Bacteria > Pseudomonadati > Pseudomonadota > Gammaproteobacteria > Pseudomonadales > Pseudomonadaceae > Pseudomonas > Pseudomonas fluorescens. The sequence goes on from NZ_CP148752.1 coordinate 6,697,895, forward strand.
GCCTGCGTGGAAGGACGCGCCACACTCGGCGGCACCTGCCTGAACGTTGGTTGCATGCCGTCCAAGGCGTTGCTGCATGCCTCCGAACTGTACGACGCGGCCATGGGGGCGGAATTTGCCAACCTGGGGATCGACGTCAAACCCAGCCTCAACCTCGCCCGGATGATGACGCAAAAGGATGAAAGCGTTACCGGGTTGACCAAGGGCATCGAATTTCTTTTCCGCAAAAACAAAGTCGACTGGATCAAAGGCTGGGGCCACATCGACGGACCGGGCAAAGTCACGGTGACCGATAGCGCCGGTGGCAAGACCGAACTGATCGCCAGGGACATCATCATCGCCACCGGTTCCGAGCCCACGCCCCTGCCCGGCGTGGACATCGATAACAAACGCATCCTCGATTCCACAGGCGCCCTGGCACTGACCGAGGTGCCCAAGCATCTGGTGGTGATCGGCGCCGGCGTGATCGGCCTGGAGCTGGGCTCGGTCTGGCGACGTCTTGGGGCGCAGGTAACAGTGGTCGAGTTTCTCGACCGGATCTGCCCCGGCGTAGACATCGAAGCCGGTAAAACCCTGCAGCGCTCCCTGAGCAAGCAAGGCTTGAGTTTCAAATTGAGTTCAAAAGTGACCAGCGCCACCAGCTCCGCCAATGGCGTTCAGCTCAGCATCGAGCCTGCCGCTGGCGGTACCGCCGAGTTGCTGGAAGCCGATTACGTGCTGGTGGCCATCGGGCGCCGACCTTATACACAGGGCCTGGGCCTGGAGAACGTCGGCCTCGCCACTGACAAACGCGGCATGCTCGCCAACAAGGGGCATCGCACCGAAGCCGCCGGGGTCTGGGTGATTGGTGACGTGACCTCGGGTCCCATGCTCGCCCACAAGGCCGAGGACGAAGCCATGGCCTGCGTCGAGCAGATCGTCGGCAAGGCGGGCGAGGTCAATTACAACCTGATCCCCAGTGTGGTCTACACCAAACCGGAACTGGCCAGCGTCGGCAAGACCGAAGAGCAGCTCAAGGCCGAAGGCCGGGCGTACAAGGTCGGCAAGTTTCCCTTCACCGCCAACAGTCGGGCGAAGATCAACCACGAAACCGAAGGCTTCGCCAAAGTGCTGGCCGATGAGCGCACGGATGAAGTCCTCGGTGTGCATCTGGTCGGCCCGAGCGTCAGTGAAATGATTGGCGAGTACTGCGTGGCCATGGAGTTCAGCGCGTCGGCCGAAGACATTGCCCTGACCTGCCACCCGCACCCGACCCGCTCCGAAGCCTTGCGCCAGGCGGCGATGAATGTGGAGGGGATGGCGACGCAGATGTAAGACTTGAAGCGTTGCAGTGACTGATCTATCGCTATCGCGAGCAGGCTCGCTCCCACAGGTACAGCGCAAGCCTTGTGGGAGCGAGCCTGCTCGCGATGCAGACGACTCGGTCTACAGCGGCAAATGCTCCAGCGGCAACACCCCCGGGGCCTTCACCGTGTGAATCGCAAAGTTGCTGCGGATGTCGCTCACACCCGGCAGCTTCAACAATCGCCCGGTGAGAAAGCGGTCATAGGCGCGCAAGTCCGGCACCACCACCTGCAGCAGAAAATCCGACTCCCCTGACACCAGAAACGCCGAAATCACCTCGGGTAATGCCGTCACCGCCTGGCGAAAGGCTTCGGCTTGTTCGTCGTTATGGCGCTCGACCTTGACCCCGACAAACACCGTCAGCCCCAACCCCACTTCGTCGCGGTCCAGGTTGACCTGGTAGCCGCGAATAACCCCCGCCTCTTCAAGCATCCGAACCCGGCGCAAGCAAGGCGATGCCGACAGGCCGATCTCGTCTGCCAGTTGCACATTGCTCAGGCGGCCATCCCGTTGCAGCGCGGCGAGAATCTTGCGGTCGTAGGCGTCGAGTTTCATGGTTTGGCAGATCCTGATGGTTCAATCTTGATTAAGTGGCAGATTATGCCAATACACGACCCGATAGAAGCTGACAACGCAAGCACCTGCCCCGCCCTTCAGCCCTAGACTGGCACGACCAAATCGACAACGAATGGGGTGCAACATGCAAGGTCTCTGGCTGTTTTTCATGGCACTGGCAGTGGTCTACCTGTTGCCGGGGCCCGACATGATCCTGCTGTTGCAGACCGGTGCCCGCCAGGGCAAAGGCGCCGCGCTGGCCACGGCCGTGGGCCTGGGCATCGCCCGGGGTTGCCATGTGGCATTGGCGGCGCTGGGGCTGGCGGCACTGTTCAAGGCGGCGCCCTGGACTTTCGACGTGGTGCGCCTGGCCGGTGCCGCGTATCTGCTGTGGATCGGCATTCAGTGCCTGCGAACCACGATGCTGCCGAGCCTCACCAGCGCCGACGCAACCGGCGAAAAACCACGCTGGGGCGCAGCCATCCGACGCGGACTGCTGACCAACCTGCTCAATCCCAAGGCACTGTTGTTCTGCTCCGTGCTACTACCGCAATTCATCGACCCACAGGCCGGGCCGGTGCTCGGGCAATTTGCGACCTTGGGCGTGGTGCTGGTCGGTGTCGGTTTGCTGTTCGACAGCGCCTACGCTTTGATCGGCGCGGCACTCGGCCGTTGGCTGCAACGCAGCCCCTCAGCCCAGCGCCTGCAACAATGGTTGTTCGGCAGCCTGTTGATCGGTTTCGCCGTGCGGCTGACCTTTGTGCAACAGGCTTGAACCTCACTGCGCCTTGCGGCGGCGACGGTTGATCAGCCACAACGCGACAGCTGTTATGACAATCACTGCGCCATATTGCAGAGGTTTTTTATAGGGTCGCAATGACGAACGCGCGGCATCGGTCACCTGCGTTACATAACGCTTGTCGGCATTCTGGAAATCCGGATACGGACATTGAGAGCCGAAGTTGAACGCCCAATCCACGTAGGGACCTTCTTTGACATAGCGTTGGTACAGCGCACTTTGTTCTTCGAGACTGCTATTCCATCCGTACGCCTGACACAGCACCGCGGCAAAAGCCTGGCTGCTGTGAGGTAAAAGGTCCGCCGCCTGGCTGGCCAGCGCCGTGGCAACATACCGGTAGTGGTAACGCTGATCTGGCTGGGCAGCGCTGACCTGCTGACGCTTCACTTCGTCTGCGGCCACCAGCGGCCCGACCTTCAGTTCCGCGCTGTCCAGCACGTAGTTGCCGTCAAACGTGGCGAAGTCCGGGGCCATTTCGTAACCGAGAATTTCCATTCCCGCCTTACGCGCGACGACAGCCGAGTTAAACAAGGCTGCCGCCCGCGTCGTCGGCCACCAAGCGGCATCGGCCTCTTTGCGCAAAATGGCATACGACTTGGCCTTGTTCTGCAAATCGACGTTATCGAAGTACGCCGGCGCCTCCTCGTAATGCCCCTCGCGCAACAAACGCCGCCCAAGCAGATTGCGCAGGCTCGCCGCCACCGGCAAGGGCACGTAGTTGTCGCGGTCCTGCTGGCTGAGCGGCAGGGGTGCCGGCACTTGAGTGTCAACGTAGTGCTTGAGTTCTTCGAGGGTCAACACGCGCTCGGCAACGGTGGCGGCGTCGAACCAGTAAATGCTTTGGCTGCGATACAGCTGATCGAAGGCTTGCAGGTAATCCCCGCGTTGCAGGGCCAGGATCGCACTTTCACCCTCGACCCGACATTTGGGCTGAAGCGTTTCGTAATCGAAGTCCGGGGTCCGTCGCTCGCCCCAGGATTCATTCTGCGGGAAGGCCTGGGCCGCTTTGGCATAGGCTGCGGCGGCCGCACTCTTATCGCCCTCGCGCACCGCCAGTTTTGCCCGCAACCACCAGGCCAATCCGCCATCGCCAGCATGTTCGAGGAAAGCCTTGGCGCTGGCGTAATCGCCCTGTTGATAATTCATCGCCGCCAGGCGGTCGGCGTTTTCGAGACTGCCACGGGTGCTGTTTTGCAGCAGCTTGATCATTTTTTGTTCGTTGGCCGGTTGATCGCCGAACGACCAACCCAACCGACTGATCAGCGATGCGGTCACCAGTTGCTGCACTGGCTGGCCCTTGAGCAACTTGGCCACTTGATCCTCCGGCAGCGTCATCAGGTCCGCCATCAATAGCTTCAGCGATTCGTAGCCCACCGCGGAGCCGTGCAGATTCTGCGTGGCGTACAGCTCGATGGCGCGGTTCCAGTCGCCAGCGGTGCGTACTACCCGGGCTTCTTCGCCGAGGCTGGCGACACCCAGTTCCAGTGGATCGCTGAAGCCGTCGATGCTCAGTTGCCGGGCTTGCTCGAAGGCCCTTGCGGATTGCTCAAGAAGACCCGGAGCCGCATCGGCTTCGACGCTCATGGCGAACAACGCGCGCCCCAGCGAATAAGCCGCCCAGGTGCTGCGCGAGGCCCGTTGCTCGGCGGGCAAGGCCAGCACTTTCTTGAAATACCCGGCGGCCAAGGCAGGATCACCCGCGCCAAATGCCACAGCGCCGGCCAGGTACAACCTGAGTTCAGGCGGCAGTTGCGCCCCTTCGGTTTCAATCTGACGGGCATCCGTCAGGCTGCGCAGGTGTTTCACCAACACTTGTTGCTCAGCGGGCAGTCCGGCTTGCTCGGCCTGATCCCGCAGCGCTACTGGGTCAGTTTCATCCGCGTAGTTGGCCCCAGCGGTGACATTCTTCAAGCCTTTGATGGCGTGGCCGAGGCGGCTGATTTCGAAGCTGAAGTTGCCTTCCGGCAGTTCCGCCAGCGACTGGCCTCGGTTATCCAGCAGGCGCATGGGGAAGTCCGGGCCGCAGGCCAGCGCCGAACCCAGCGGCAAGCTGAGGCTCAGGCAAAGCAAATGACGCGGCCAGTTACGGGTGAACATTCGAACCTCCTTGATCAATGTGTGCGCAGCGAGCCCAACCAATGGCACGCTGTCCGCCGGCCGGTATTCGGCCATCGCGCAGGCGGGTGAAGGTAAGCAGATCCGGACGCTGTTGCAACGCGTAACCGGCCAAGGCATCGGCCCCCTCGCAACCGCTGACTGCCAGTGTCAGGCGTTCGGGCCAGGCGCGGTCGAGGTTGCCCTGGTTGCTGATGCCGATGTCATAGAGGCCATTGTCGGCCGAGAGTTTCAGGTTCAATTGACTGTCGAGCGCATCACCGCGCGCCACAGCGCGCAAAGTAGTCAGGCTCCAGGCCCGACGGTCGTTGGCCAATGGCAGGCGAAACCAGATCAGGCCCGCAAGATGTTTCGGTGGATCGGCCCGCAGCTCGGTACCGAGGGTGCGTAACGACTGCGGATCGGCGAGCAACTCCCGGCGCAGTCCTTCGCGCTCCACCGTGACTTCGCTTTCCACAATGGGCGCGCCACCCGCCGACGGCAGCAACGCCACGCCATAGGCCGGCAGCGCCAGATAGAAGGGTTTTGTCGTGATTCGGCTCCAGGTTTTCGCCCATTGCCGGGCTTGATCGGCATCAAACAAGCCACGACGCGGATCGCTCACCGCGTGCACCTGCAACACACTGCTGTCGACTGTGGATAACAACGCCGACAGTTCGCGACTGTCGAGCCAGGACGGCAACGCGGTGATGCTCAGGGGCAACGACGTCGGCAACGCTCCGCGCAAATGCGCGAGAAACTGGCGATACGCCGGTAGCCGAGCGTTACCGGCGTCGTGGTCGATTTCCACGCCGGCGAGGTTCAATCCCTGTCCCTGCCAATCGCTGATCACCTGCCGGATTTGCGCCGTAACCTCATCCTGATCCAGCGCCTTGAGCTGCCCATCCAGGCGGATCACCGCAATCACCGGCCGGCCATCGCGCTTGAGCAGTGCCGGGTCAATCCGGGCCCGACTCCAGCCGGCGTTGGGGAAAGCCTGCAAGGCCAGCACTCGCAACGTCGAAAAATCGACGCGGCTGTCCCTGAGGGCTGCGTCGTGGGCCGGCGTCCACTGGCGCTGCCAGACGTAAAGCTGTTGATCCAGCGGCGGTGCATCCTGTCTTTCGCAACCGGTGGTGAGCGCCAGCGCCATCAGCAAGACCATCGAGCGAGTGAAAAAAACCATTGAAACGCCTGTTCCTGAAATTCAGAAAGGGCCTCTGCGGCCCTTTTTCGTTCTGCTCACTACCCTACCCAGCCATCGACCGGCGGGCAATATTCGCCTGCAATGATCGTCAGATATCGAGTACCAACGGCTGCGCCCCCTGCGCCGGAATCGCACAGCAAATCAGCACTTGTCCGTCATCCGGCACCTCCGCTGGAGGCAGTGGGTAATGCACCTGACCGCTGATCAGGCGCGTACTGCAGGTGCCGCAGGAACCACCACGACAACTGAATTCCGGACGCAGGCCACGGCTTTCCGCCAACTCCAGCAAGCTGCCGCCCTCCGGTTGCCAGCGCGCCTCCTTGGCCGAGCGCTGGAACACCACGGGTACGGACGTGGTGGCGGCTGGCGGTTGCTCGATGACCACCGCATCGGGGTCCGATCGCCGGCGCAAGGTGGACGGGCCGAAGGTTTCGGCGTGAATCCGCGAATCGCGAATGTCCAACTCGCGCAAGCCGTCGTACAGCGACTGGGTAAAACTCCCGGGACCACAGACGACAAAATCCGGCTGATCGTAGTCCTCGACTGTCAGCAGATCCTTGAGCAGCGCGACGTCGATCCGTCCACTGAGGTCGAAGTCCTCTCCTTGTATCGCCTCGGCTTCCGGTTGACTGAGCAAGCGCACCACCCGCACCGCGTCACCGGCATCCTCGAGCAAGCGATCCAGCTCCCGGCGAAACGGCTGGTCGGCCAGCGTGCGCGAACTCTGGATGAACCATGTCGGCCGGATACGGCGGGTGCGCAAACCCTGGTAAACCACCTCCCGCAGCATCGACAACAGCGGCGTGATGCCGACCCCGGCCGCCAGCAACACCAGTGGCCGACGCTCATGGGGCGCCACGGTGAAATGCCCTTGCGGCGCCCGCGCCTCCAACAGGTCGCCAACACGAATCTGCTCATGCAAATGCGTAGACACCCGCCCGTCACGCTTCACGCTGATGCGGAAAAAATCATCGGACGGCGCGCTCGATAGGCTGTACGTGCGAATGTGCACATCGCCGCCAATGTTGAAGCGCAGGGGCAAATGCTGCCCGGCCTGAAACAGTGGCAACCCGGCGCCATCGGCGGGCTCCAGGTAAATCGAGCGAATGTTGTGGCTTTGCGCTTCAATCCGCACCACCCGCAACGGCCGCCATTGATCGCCCAGGGCCTTGGCCTGCAAACGCGCCTTGGCCTGCTCCCAAGTGCCGGTGAGCAAACTGGTGGGTGAAACTCCGTCGAAGCGCCAGCGCAATGCCAGGGCGGCCGGGCGACGGACCACCTGCTCGACATCGATCGTCCACAGGCGCTCGGCTCCCTGGAACGCCTCGACCTGAGGACCGTCCAGGATGATTTCGGTGCGCCCGCTGAGTTGCAGCAAATCACCGGTATTGAAATCGATGAACAACAACCCCGCCCGGGGATTGAGCAGCAGGTTGCCCAAGGTGTTGAAATGCAGGTTGCCGGCGAAGTCCGGAATGGTCAGGCGATTGCCCTCCACACGGACGAAACCGGTCTGACCGCCGCGGTGCGACACATCCACCGAGCGCTCACCGTCGACATCCACATAACTGGCAACGAAGAACGTGTCCGCCTCGGCGATCATAGCTTTGGCCGCGTCATCCAGTTCGTTGAAATGCTGGGCGGCACGCGTCGAGGGATCGGCCAGCGGCACCGAGCGAAACTGGCGCAACTGAATGTACTGCGGGCAATTGCCGAAGGACTGATCCACCGTCACCGCGAAACCGTCTGTGGTCATGGCGCGAACATGCCCATTGATGCGGTTGCGGCGGCGGGTGTGCAACTCGATGCCCAACAGACCGATGGCCGAGCCGTCGCTCAACTGCGCGGGATCATCAAAGGCCGGCAGGCTGCGAAATTGCAGCAAGCCAGGTTCTGGTGAGTGGGCGAAACCGGGATGACCTTCCAGGATGCTGGCCCAGGGACGACCGTCGGCATCCACCGCTGCGTACAGCATGAACGGCAATTGCTGATAGAAGGTGCGGTGCTGGTCCGGCATCTCGCTGCGAATCACCTTACGCCCGAACGCCTCCATTCGTTCGGCAACGCCCACATGTGCCTGTAGCTGTTTCTCGCCAGCATGCCAGGGTGAACGGTCCATACGGTTGCTCCCTTGCGCCACTGGCGCAGAACGGGGCGGCCCGGTGTTGCCGGGCCACCAACATCAGGCGGTTTTTTGCAGGCCGGCGACGGTGCGCGGCATGCCGACAAAACCCGGCAAGGCTTCGATGCGGGCCAGCCAGGCGCGAATGTTGGCGTACTCGTCCAGCGACACATTGCCCTCGGGCGCATGGGCGATGTAGCTGTAGGCGGCAACGTCGGCAATCGTCGGTTCAGTGCCGGCCAGATACGGCGTATTGGCCAGTTCGTGATCGATCACTTTGAGCACGGCATGGGCGTAGGCAATCACTTCCGCAGCGTTGTAAGGCGCGCCAAACACGGTGATCAATCTTGCCCGGGCGGGGCCGAAGGCAATCGGACCGGCAGCCGCCGACAACCAGCGCTGGACCTTGGCGGCCCCTACCGGATCAGCCGGCAGCCAGCGGCCGTTGCCGTACTTTTGCGCCAGGTAAACCAGAATCGCGTTGGAGTCGGCCAACACCACGCCCTGGTCATCAATCACCGGTACCTGGCCGAATGCATTGAGCGCCAGGAACGCAGGTTGCTTGTGCTCGCCCTTGGCGAGATCAACCAAGATCAATTCGGTCGGCAGCTTCAGCAGGGACAGCATCAACTCGACACGATGAGCGTGGCCGGAACGTGGGAAGTTGTAGAGTTTGATCGCTTGCATGGTCGACACCTCGGGGTGAGTGCTGCTGTTCAGGAGAGATGGGTCGTATCTTCTACTCACATCCAAACCAACAGAATCACCAGCCAACGCAATCCATTATTTCAGTGCTTGAAATAATTCAACGCGTGAGTGCCGGATGCTCGCGCAGGGTCTTCACCGCGAAATCGACAAAACTGCGCACCCGGGCCGGCGCTTTGCGCCCGCCCTGATAGACCACATGGATGGGCAACGGCGGCAGTTCGAAGTCGGCCAGAATGATTTCCAGCTCACCGGCATCCACCTTGCTCGCCACTTGATAAGACAGTACCCGCGTGAACCCCAACCCCAGGCAGGCTGCCGTAATGGCCGCTTGATTGGCTGTCACCACCAGTCGCGGTTCAGCCCGGACACTCAAGGTTTCGCCGTCTTCAATGAATGGCCAACTCCTGAGTTGGCCGATAGCCGAGGTCGCGATAATCGGCGCCTGGGCCAGTTCCCGGGGATGCCTGGGCCGACCATGGCCGGCCAGAAACTGTGGCGAGGCGCAGATCACCCGCCGCACCTCGCCCACGCGGATCGCATGCTGATTGCTGTCGGGTAGTTCGCCGATGCGAATCGCCACATCGACGCCCTCCTCGACCACGCTCACCACCCGGTCCACCAGCAGCGCGTTGATGCAGACCTCGGGGAATTGCGTCAGATAATTCACCATCAACGGCGTGACAAACAGCTCTCCAAACAAGACCGGCGCGGTGATGGTCAGTTGCCCACGGGGATGGATATGGCTGCCCGCTGCCGAGTCCTCGGCTTCCTGCACCTCGGCGAGAATTCTCCGACAGTCTTCCAGATATCGCTGGCCGGCCTCACTCAAATACACGCTGCGCGTGGTACGCGTGAGCAGTTGCGTGCCAATCCGCTTCTCCAGCGCCGCTACCGCTCGGGTGACACTGGCCGCCGACAGACCCAAACCCCGCGCCGCCGCCGAAAAACCCTGCTCCTTGGCGACAGCAGCGAAGACCTGCATTTCCTGGAAGCGGTCCATGGGCAAGTCCTCATTTCAGATAGATAAGTCGCAATCGAAGGCCGGAATGTCAGGCGCAAGTGTTCAACAACATAGTTGGGCGTCCGACCATCAGGTAAATCAATGGGCTACTGCACTCTAGCGCCTGCACCGTAAAAACCAAGCGTGTCACAAACCTCAAAAACCGGACCGTGGATTATTGATAATTATTGAGGATTATTTTCTTGCGACGGGTGCGACTGTTGGCAATTATCCGGATCGGTCCGCTGCAACGGCTAATGCCTGACACGAAACAAGAGCCACTGGCTCGGCGCAGCTCGTTTCCAGGCAAGGGCGCGTCAGCGGACTCCATCAACTGCAGCAGAATTCCAGCCTGCATTAACAGGCGGAATATACGACTGCTCCTATACTACAAACCACCCTGTTACCTATTGGGTTTTTGGTAGGTACCTCGTTGAAGTTTTCTCTACTTAAAGTAAGGCGTTATGGGTTTTTAACGCTTGGACGGCTGTCCGTCGATCTTGCTTTATGGATTCACTTAGTAGGGAAGAGTTGAACTTCAACGGCCTGGCTAACCTGTGTGACACCGCAAGGAGTTCGACAATGTTGCGCACTAACATTTCCGCTAGAGCACTGTCAGGTGGTTTGCTCGACGTACTGATTCGCGCCGGGCTGATTACGGTGCTGGTACTGTTCTGCTTCCAGATCTTCCACCCCTTCCTCAACCTGATGCTCTGGGCAATGATTCTGGCCATTACCCTGTATCCACTGCATGGGCTCATCAAGCGCAAGCTGGTCAACAAGGACGGTCGTGCCGCCACCCTGATCGTGGTGGTCGCCCTGGCTTTGCTGATGGTACCGATCTACCTGCTGGGCACCTCGATCAGTGAATCGGTCCAGGGCACCCTGGCGGTCCTCAAGTCCGATACGCTGCAGATTCCGCTCCCCAGCGAAAAAATCGCTTCCCTGCCGCTCATTGGCGAGCCGCTCTATGGCTACTGGATGCAGGCCGCCACCGACATGAGCAGCGTGCTCATGAAGTTGATGCCTTATATCAAGTCCGTCGGCCTGACCTTGTTGGGCAAAATGGCTGACGTTGGCGTAGGTTTTCTGTTGTTCATCGGCGCCCTGATCATTGCCGGCGTGTTCATGGCCTACGGCGAAAATGGCGAAAGAAGCGCCCTGGCCATCACCTCGCGCCTTTCCGGACCAGAGCGTGGCCCTCGCATTACTGTGCTCTGCACTGCAACCATCCGCGCGGTCGCCCAGGGCGTAGTGGGCATCGCGTTCATTCAGATGTTGCTGGTTGGCGTGGGCTTCGTGCTCATGGGTGTCCCCGGTGCCGGGCTGCTGGCCATGGTGGCGCTGTTGATGGGAATCATGCAATTGCCGGTACTGCTGGTGACCATCCCGGTGATCGCCTATGTCTTCGCCACCGAAGGGACCAGCCTGGCCACCGTCGTGTTTGGCATCTACAGCCTGATTGCCGGGATGGCCGATAACGTCCTCAAGCCATTGATGTTGGGCCGCGGCGTCGATGTACCCATGCCGGTAATTCTGATTGGCGCCTTGGGCGGCATGGTAAGCGGCGGCTTCATCGGTTTGTTCATCGGGCCGGTTGCGCTGGCGGTGGGCTACCAATTGTTCTGGCAATGGGTCCAGGACCAACCGTCTGCCGAGGTCATGAACGAGACACCCGAGATCGAGGCGTTGAACGAGACACCGAAGATAGAGGCAACGAACGATCAGCGTCCTGTCTGAGGAGTTTGCGCTTGATGCCACGCCCTGCTCGCATCAGCCGGCTTCTGCTCTGTGGCACCGTCGTCCTGGGGGGCTGCGTGCAACTGGGCCCGGATTTCCAGTCGCCGGCCCAGCCCTGGGTCGACCACTGGAACAGCCCGGCCCTGGAAATTGCCGGCCAACAACACGCGCAACCTGACAGCCGCCAATGGTGGCGCGTGTTCAACGACCCGGTGCTGGACCATTTGATGGCCGAAGCCGATGCCCACAACCCCGACCTGCACGTCGCTGGCCTGCGGGTCATGGAGTCCCGGGCACAATTGGGCATCGCCCTGAGTGGACGCTACCCGCAATTGCAACAAGCCAGCGCCGACAGCCTGTACCTGAACCGTCGACAGTCGGGCGGCACCAACCCCCAGGACACGCATTTCTGGCAACACAGCGTCGGCTTCGATATCGGCTGGGAGCTGGATTTCTGGGGGCGTTTCAGCCGCGCCATCGAGTCGGCCGACGCCTCCTGGTTTGCCGCCCAGGCCAACTATGAAAATGCCTTGGTGCTGTTGCACGCGCAACTGGCGCAAAACTACTACGCCTTGCGCACTGCCGAGGCGCGTCTGGCCATCGCCCGCAGCAACGCCAAATTACAAAAACGCAGCTACGAGATCACCGAGCGCCTGTTCAACAGCGGAGCCGAAGCCGAACTCGATCTGCAACAAGCCAAGACCCAGTACTTGGGCACCCTCAGTACCATCCCGGATTTCGAGAGCCAGGTGGCGAGCTTGCGCAACGCATTATCCACCCTGATAGGCCAGCCACCCGGCTCGATCCCTGACCTCAATCGCAACACCGGCTTAGTGCCGCTGCTCGATACTGCGGTCTTGCAGGATGTGCCGGCCAACCTGCTGGTGCGGCGCCCCGATGTTCGTGCTGCCGAGCTGCAAGTGGCGGCGCAGTCGGCGTTGATTGGTGTGGCCGAGACCGACCTGTACCCCTCCATCAGCCTGCTGGGCAGCATCGTCTGGTCCGCCAGCTCGCTCAACGGTGCACCCAACACCCTCGACATGGTGGCCGGCCCCAGTCTGCGCTGGGACATCTTCGACCACGGCCGGATCACCAACAACGTCCGCGTGCAGGATGCGCGCTTGCAGCAATTGATCGTTATCTACCAGGACAGCGTGCGCCAGGCGGCCCGTGAGGCCGACGATGCCGCGACCGGCTTGATCAAGGCGCTGGAGCGCGACCAAATCCTCAGTGACGCATCGGTGGCCGCCGAACGATCGGTGACCCTGGCCAACGCCCAATACCGCGAAGGCTATTCGGATTTCCAGCGCGTGCTGGATGCCCAGCGCGCCCTGTTTGCCCAGCAGGATATCTACTTGGTCAACCGTGGCACCGCCGTCAACAGCCTGATCGCTCTGTACAAGGCCCTGGGCGGCGGCTGGTACAGCGACCAGCCGCTGATCGACCCGGCCACCCGCAAACAAATGCAAGAACGGACCGATTGGGGCGATCTGCTCGACGAACCGAAGGAAAGTGCCCATGACTGACAGCCAACAACCGGTCGACGAGAAAGCCCCGGCACCCGCCGCCGACCCTGCGAAAAAAGCCATCAATTGGGTGGTGCTGCTGATCATCCTGAGCCTGGTCTGGTACCTGATGGCCGACCGTTACACGCCCTACACGCAACAGGCACGGGTGCAGGCCTTCATTGTGCCGGTAGCGGCCGAGGTATCCGGCCGGGTGACCAAGGTGCTTGTACGCAACAACCAGGACATCAAGGCTGGCGAATTGCTGTTTGAAGTCAACCCGGAGCAGTACCAGATTGCCGTCGATCGCGCCCGCGCCGACCTTGAATCGACCCGTCGCCAGGTGGGCGCCAACACCGCCGGCGTCGATTCCAAACAAGCCTCCCTGCGTGCATCCCAGGCCAACGAGCTCAAGGCACGCCAGGACATCCAGCGGCTTGAACGCCTGTACAGCGAAGACCCGGGCACCATCTCGCTGCGGCGCCTGGAGATATCCCGCGCCACCCTGTCAGAATCCATCAGCCAGGTCGCCGCGGCCAAGGCCGAAGTGCAACGTGCACGGGAACAACAGGGCGGTAACGAAGACGAAAACGCCCAGTTGCTCAGCGCCGCCAGCAACCTTGAAAAAGCCGAGCTGGACTTGAGCAATACCAAGATCCACGCGCGCTCGGCCGGCCTGATCACCGATTTGCGCACCGATGTCGGCCAGTTCGCCGCCGCCGGTGCTCCGGTGATGACCCTGATCGCCATCCACGATGTGTGGATCAGCGCCGACATGACCGAAAACAATCTGGGCAGTGTCCAGCCCGGGACGCCGGTGTCCATCATCCTCGACGCCCACCCGGGCAGAATTTTCAAAGGCCATGTGCGCAGCGTCGGCTATGGCGTCGATATCGGCCAGACCACCCAGCCGGGCAGCCTGCCGACAGTGGAGAACAGTCGCGATTGGTTGCGCCCTGCCCAGCGCTTTCCGGTCATCATCGAGTTCGAGCCCGGTGAGTTGACCGGCCCGCAAGGGATCCGGTCCGGCGGACAGGCCGAAGTCATGGCGTTCCCGAGTGAAAGTAACCCGCTGAATATCCTGGGGCGCCTGTTCCTGCGCCTGATGAGCTGGATGTCCTATGCGTATTGAGCGTCCGGCCCGGGTTCAGCGCGCCCTGCGCCTGAGCTTCGGCACGGCGCTGTGCCTGGCGGCGAGCTTTGGTCTGGCCCTGCCCATCCCGTTCCTCTCGCCGATGCTGGCGCTGATGATGCTGGCGGCGATGAACCGACCGTTGCCGTTCAAGGCCAGCCTGGGCCTGATCCTGATCCTTATGCTGACCACCGGGACCGGCCTGCTGCTCATTCCCCTGCTGCGTTACTACCCGTTCAGTGGCGTGTTGCTGGTCGGACTCTGCCTGTTCCTTGCCTTCGGTTATGGCCTGCGCGGCGGCAACCCACTGGTGGCGACCTTCCTGGTGGTGGGCCTGACCTTGATCAGCTCTGCCGGAACCGCTGAATTCGCCCTGGCACTTGAGGTGATCGTGGCCCTGGTCAAGGGCCTGTTCCTGGCCGTCACCGCGCTGACCATCAGCCATTGGCTGTTTCCCGACCCCGCCAGTGCCCCCCCAGCCAAACCCGACCCGAGCCTTACGCCAACCGAAAGCAGTTGGCTGGCGCTACGGGCCACGCTGGTGGTGCTGCCGACGTTCCTGCTGGCCATGATCGACCCGGCCAGCTACCTGCCAATCATCATGAAAGCCGTCAGCCTCGGCCAGCAAAGCTGCGCGACCAGCGCCCGCACCGCCGGCCAGGAATTGCTCGGCTCGACCTTGCTCGGTGGCCTGATGGCGATCCTTTTCTGGTGCGCGCTGAGCCTGTTCGTCAACCTGTGGATGTTCTTTCTGTGGATGTTGCTGTTCGGTTTGCTGGCGGCCAGAAAGCTCTATGGCCTGGCCCGGACCGGACAACCACCGAGTTTCTGGCTCAACAGCCTGGCGACCCTGATCATTCTGCTCGGCCAATCGGTGCAGGACAGTGCCGCGGGCAAGGATGTCTACACCGCCTTCGCCATCCGCATGGGCCTGTTCATCCTGGTGACCTTGTACGCCTGCGTCATGGTCCATCTGCTCGACACACGGCGACAACGTCGAATTACTACCGCCTAGAAACAGAAAAACCCCCTGAGAAGGGGGTTTGAAAAACGGGAATAGAAACTGTCGCAATAGAGGCCCGGAATCCGTGGCCTCCAGCGGTTCTCAGGGAAATTTATAAACTGTCGCAACCCCTCAAAACAGCCATTTTGTTCAATGCATCAAGGAATAGAAACTGTCGTAACGTCTCAACTTATTGAAAATAAAGAATTTTTTACTCGAAAAAGCCAACAGCGCTTACTGTCGGACAGCTTCGGGTGGGTGTCTAGCGCTCTATTTCGGCCGCTTTGGTTTGGGTGGAGGCCCCATTGACTCAAGCACCTGGTGGAACGCGCTGATCAACTCATCATCCGTCGCCTTGGGTATCCGAGGCCGCTTGGCAGGCTTAGATGGCTTGGCAGTGGCCCCAGGTACCGAGGACTCGATTTCCTCTATTGCCGATCGCTCCCCCTCGTTTAGCGAAGCATGGAAAATCTTATCTATGACTCGGTTATCCCGGTCCGATCGGACAAACTGAACAACATTGGACTTCAGGGAAATAGGCAGATCAAATGGGCACCTAAGGTCCAACCTGCTGCCAGTATTCCTGTTTTGAAGTGCCTGTCGGTGCAGCTCCTCTAGGTCACCCCGGTTAGCCGAATACGCCACTGACAGGTAAGCACGATGCACATCGGCAAGAGAGATGCTTTTTCGTCCAGATGCGCGAGCCTCGATGTACGCCAACTTTATAAGCTGTACGGCTAGACGCTTAATGCCAAACGTTGATCGGTACATCTCCTCAACGAAATCATCGAAATTGACGTCTAGATGGCCATTGCATACCCGGACGCATTCGCTCATGTAGTCGCGCCACGCTTCACTATCAGGAGCATCAGGCAGCATGATCCGCGGTTCGGCAAGCAGGCGCTGCTTGTCCTCGCTATTCCTCCCAAGCAGCTTATGCACCAGGCTGTAATTGGAGACATAAACCATGGGCGGACCAATTGCGGCCATTGTCAGGAGAATATCAGTGACTCGAGAGACACCTTGACCGGTGTTTATATGCTGAGTCTCTTCCAGCATCAGCAGTGACACACCATCCCTATTTGCACGTCTGCGGCATTCAACCAGCAGCTTTGCAACATTCGAGCGTGTCTTACCTACATCATCATGAAGGAAGTCTAAGAGCAGCTGCCTTCCACCCGCTTTCCCTCTTGCGCTTGCGTACCAATACGAAACGAGTTGGTGCACGCCTTCAAAATGATCGGCAGTAAAATCCACAGGCTTGGGCAGAACCTTCCTCAGCGCAGCGATGGTTTGGCTTTTTCCGATTCCAGCTAATCCGGTCAAACAGAAAGGTGCTACCTCCACCTCTGGCGGACAATAGACACGCGAGAGGTATGCCGCTTCGCTCTCAAACATTTTCCGGCAATACAGAGAAGCTTTATCAATCATCTCCTTTATGAATTCTAGAGAGAATTGGTTAGGCAAGTAGATCTGCTTCAGGGTATCAGCCAGGACCTCCGCGGAGACCAATGCATCCGAATCGCCTAACTCTCTGATCAGATTCGGTCTGACTGTGACCACATCGCGAATTCGCCCTATGTCTGAACAGCCTTCGAATCTAGTGAACATTGCATCATTCATGTCGTTTTCCC
Organism: Pseudomonas fluorescens; assembly: GCF_040448305.1. Lineage (NCBI taxonomy): Bacteria > Pseudomonadati > Pseudomonadota > Gammaproteobacteria > Pseudomonadales > Pseudomonadaceae > Pseudomonas > Pseudomonas fluorescens. The sequence goes on from NZ_CP148752.1 coordinate 6,714,738, forward strand.
CTGAAACGGTTGTAGTCAGCTATATCACGCTGGGCTGCTGCGCCTTTCGCAGCTCTGCCTGTGATCCGCTGACCACTGTCCCATTCCTTGCCAGTGTCCCTCCTGAACCTTTCCATGTAGTCCTGTTGTATGGCCGACTTTTCATCCCTCAATGCAGCTACGGCACTCCGCCGTTTTCCATCTATTTCTTTAAGCTCCTGCAGCGAGATATCAATGCTGCCTTCCAACGTACTTGCTGAGCGAACAAAGTCCAGCTCGAACAAGGCGCCATCCAACTCAATCCATATATGTCGGACACACATGGTCATAGCGTAAACGCTTGTTGGAATTGCCCCTTTTCTAGCAACGCGATCAAATACCCGCGTATTGACCAAGGCCTGCGACCTATATCTACGACCGTAAAAATAGACGGCGTCTTTTTGTATAGTTGCCGGATGTTTGGTAAGAAACGTTCTTACTGCCTCATCGAAAGGCTTGCTTATCGAGCTGTTTCGCCCTCTATCGTCCAAATACCTCCATATATTCCGAGGCGTCGGCGTGAATCCGACCAAGAGCATTTCTTCCGTCATACGACGGCTCGCATCGGACGTGTCATTGTCAATGAGAACCTGATAAATTTCGCGCCGCGACATTTCAACGAAATTTAAGGAACTATGGTAGTACGTGGGCTGATCCCGATTCTGTTTCTCTCTCGGGTGCGATGACTCCACCGTTGCCTTGGACTGACCAGAATGGGTTGGAGTCAGCTCAAATGTACCCAACCAGCTAATTTCCGCCTCACACTCAAAGTTTGAGCCTGGCCCCCTGTCAAAAATCAAATTGCTCGAAAGACCTACGCAAGGCCATTCGCCTAGCTTGATCTGAACGCCAAACAACTCTCCGAATTTGACTTTATCAATAGCCATGGAGAAAAGGGCCATCCTGTACGCCTCCATGTTCTCTTTACCTTCAGAAAAACCTATTCCAACCACGGCTCCGGACAGTCCGCAAACAGCGCGAACGACGCAAAAACTGTCCACAGCACTGCCTTCCGTTAGACCAGATAGTTTTTCCGAGATGTTGTATCCGTCAAACTCAACAACCTGGTTGAGGTTCGACAGCTGCTCAGCGAAGCTACCCTCTGATCCGGATTGAGCCCTTGCTTTACTGGCACCTTTCAGCTCGCGAGCAAGTGCGGCCGAACTAATCAATTTTCGTACCCAGTACACGAACTGATCGAAAGAAGGAAAGGGCTTCCCGGCAGGATGGGTGTATATCCTGGTACCATCCTTTTTGGTTGTTACGACACAACCGAACACTTTAGTCAGCACATCACCATACAGCTTATTTTGTGTCGTGTAGGCAGACTTGAACTTCACAAATCCGGAAATAATCATATGCTTCATTTCTTCCGTGACAGGAAATCCATATTTTTTTCCGGCTCTGGCAGGTCTACCTAGTTTTCGAGAGCCTACCGGCTTTTCCTTGCTCCAGCCTCCGATACGGTGAAGCCTCGGTAGCAGCGCCCACTTGTTGTGGCCAAACACTATATAGCTGTAGAACCAGAATCTCAGGCGTCGAGAGTTTTGCTGTGGTCGCTGGCTTTTGGCGTGGGCGTTTATGATGGCGCTCGGATTGTCTGCCGCCAGAATTTCTTGGTACCTATCGACCAGCTCAGCGATCGCCATATACCGGCGATTTACCTTTTGGTCGTAGCTTTCCTTGGTATAAATCCGACGGCTTTCCAAATGAGAAATTGAAATGCCCTGGATATGGGAGAGCCACGGTGGATACGCTTCCCCGTCGCACACCTCAATCAACGCTCCGCCCTCGAGCGCGGCCTCGAAGTCGATCCTGGTCAGCGTTATCAAATCAGCACTAATATCTGAGCCGTCCTCAGCGAAAAGAACAAGTCTCGCCCGATTCCTAGCTGAGTCACTCTGTAAGAAATGATATGTCAGGCCTTTCAATAAGCTTTGAAAGCCTTCTGGCGCGATTACACGCGCGCCAATTATCATGGCTCGACCTCCTCAAACAGAGATCCATAAATAGAAAGGAGATCCCGTTCTTCGCTATTCAGTGGATGGTCGATGAGAATCGGTTCAAATAAACTAACCAACAGATCTCGATTCCAAATGTCTTGGTAGATTCTTGCCAAGAACTGGTCTCGAAACCCCCAACGAGCCCCGTATTTGATTGCGATTCTAGCTACCGGATAGCCTGACTTAACGGCTTCCTTGATTTCGCAACTGAACTCACTTAGCACCTCAGCATTAATATTTGTAGGAAGGCCATGAGCCCCATACAACAAATCTAGGTTTGCAATCACGACAGGGTCGAGGTGGTCGAGCGATACCTGTACGGTTCTTATGCCCGCGCTTGAGTAGTAATATTCTTCAAGCTTAGCCCTCAACTGGGCGCGATCCCGATCCTTTTTTTGCTGAAGTGGTGTTTTCACACCCAAGCGGTTTCTTTCGACGAAAGCCTCTTTTTTGTCTTTTACAGTCCAATTGACGGCATATGGGATACCGCCTTGACCACACATGTAAAGCAACAGGTCACCCTGATAAGGAAATGGCACTTTTTGCGGCCGGCCATTCAGGTTTTCTACCGAGATTTCGTAATGCTTGAAACCAATCTGTTTCGCAACTTCTACGGTACCCGTGATCGGATGTGAAAATCTGCCTTTGGTCAAAGGATGGCCATGCAACGGATGCACCGATGTCACGGGGGACAGCATTTTCTGCTCATGGATATCGAGAAGATCTGGATGATAAAGCGCGAGTTGTGTGAATACCCGCTCTGGTGTGGACATGGCGTGCAATGTCCGACCTAGTTTCCGGCTATTCAGCCGGCTGATGCGAGAGCCTTTTGGAGCTTCGCTGGTGACGGCCAATGTTGAGGGTATATATATATCACCCCACTTGAACCGGCCTTGACGACTCACTATCAGGCTAAATTTCTGCTGCGGTGTCATCCAAACAAATCCAATGTCTTGAGCCCTCTGCCGAACATCAGTCATGCATCACATGGCTGACTCATCAAAGAACCCCGCACCTCAAAAGTAAGCGAGCAAATACAAACCTCGCCGTTCACGATAAGAAGTTTTCTTGGGATGAGCGGAGCCATGCAGGACTTGACGTCCCACACGCATGGAATAGACAATGGATTTGTCAGGAGTCCCAATATCTGACAACTCCACAGAGGCCCAAGGTAGCACTTGGGCCTTTGCCTATCTGACTCCTAGCTCTTGGTGTTTAGCTGGGTGTCATATCATTTCCTCGTTCTCTCTAGGCTCGTATTGTTGCTAGGCCCCCAGTGGTAGCACCACTCATCAAGCTTACTACAGCCTTGTATGGCCTGGCCTTAACCCACCGGATGGATCGGGCCTATCAGGTCGTCTCTGGCAATTGTTTTGTATAGTTCCCCGTTACAAACTTCGGTTAAGCGAATTATGGTACCGCCAGAAAATGCTCGCTGACAACAAAAAATAGACTGGAAATTCCGCCTCTGGAGGCGCAAATCAAGCGACTGTTCGTATTTCTGGACTAGCACCCAGACGCCACCACTCGCAATCAAAATAACCTAACTGATTAAAAAAATTTTCTTTAGACCTAATATTTACTAGCAGCTTAATTATAGCTAACAAGCCAGCGCCTCATAACAAAGCAGTTCTTATCGGAAGGCTCAGATTGGTTAATATTGATACTCCCAACTTATCTTGGTCTTGGCTATGGACGTTCCGCGCACCACACCACAAGAGCAAGACACTCCTATCCTTTTACGCTGGCTTATCGACGAGACATTCTTTAGCCTTTGTAGCCGCTATCACCTTTTTTCTGGAAATTTTTCCCCCTCAACAACATCCAATCAACTAGTCAGCTCAACAGAGCTTGGAATTAAGCACGACTTTCCATTTAATCTGGACACCCTAAAATCTAATGGTTTCGCTGCTTGGGGAAATTCAGAATCGATAATTGCCGGCCATACTATTCTTCCTCTATTTTCTCCATTCCAGTCTGAGTCGAATATTCAAGCTGCTATCGCGTCAATGAAGTCTTCCAAGCTTGGCTCGATTAAGTATCGTCTAGGACTTCTGACTGGTCGCTTTGGCGCCGAGCACCCTTTAAAGGCCTGCACTACATGCATGAGATACGATTTCGCTACTCACGGTGTTTCCTACTGGCACCTGGCTCATCAATATCCAGGAGTCATTGTGTGTCCAGTCCACCACCAGCTGCTTCGGGAATGCATTCACAATCGTCGGTGGTCTGGGCGTTTTCTATGGACCTTGCCAAGCGAAGAGGAACTGTCACCTTCCCCAGAAATTGAGCCTTACTCGGCTACACAGGCTGCACTTTTACAGCTGGCAACCGCGGTACTCGACCTCGCGGCGATAGGGTTCAGTAGGACCTTTGATCCTCAACTTGTAAGTTCTGTGTACTGCGGCGCATTGAACAGATTCGGCAAATCGAATGCTGCTCTGAAAAGCGCTGCCGCTTCGCTTTCGGAGCACACCGCGCTACTACAGTCTTACCACCCGCTAACCCATCTCCCTTCGACGGCTGAAGGTGCCGCACCGTTTATCGAGCAATTCACACGCTCCCCCCGCGGGCACTTTCATCCTCTAAAGCACTTGGTGATGATTACCTGGTTGTTCGACAACCTTGGTTCTTTTATGGATGCCTACGAGCAAGTTGAGTTTCAGGAGCACCTGAGGCCGTTGGTCAAGGTTGCCGGGGCTAGCCGGATGCTCCCTGCTCTTGGACGAGCCGAGCCTCATACCGTCGCGCATGTGCCGAAAGCAAGGCCGAGGCCAAAAAAGCTCAAGCCCTCCGTCCGATCTGCGGTCTTAGAGCTTCTCGCTGGAGGGGCCTTGAAATCGGATATCTGCTTGCGGTTCAACATCACCATTTCGACGGTAAACAAGTTGCTCCGCGCAGAACCCCTAGCGCAACGCGCATGGGCCGAAGCACGACATCACCAAACTTTACTGCAACATCGAAACGGTTGGAGTGCACTGATAGCTCAGGCGCCTGATCTGAGCACCAAGGCGCTCCGAGGGCATTCTCCCGGGACATATGCCTGGCTTTACCGAAACGACAAGGCTTGGCTGCTCTCACAGACTACACAGCTCCCCGCAGCACGACAGGGCAACCATTCGAAGATCGACTGGCTGGCTAGAGATCGAGACTTGGAGCAGCTCGTTCGGCGCTCACTGATCGACAAATTCGGCTCAGACAGAGATCTGCACCTCAGCAGATCGCAGATCTACGCTCTGGTACCAATCCTCCCAACATGTTTGGAGAAACGAAGCCGTTATGAGGGCACCCGAGCCTTTTTACTTGGGGTGTAAAGGAAACAATCATGTCGAGTCTTGGTTGAGGTCACTCGGGCTGGCTAAAGGTTGTGCCAGTTTCGACCCAGGCTGTGTGAAAACGCATACTCCGTTTTGAAGTCTGCGTTGCTACGTAAAATCTGCCAGCGTTTGGTTAATCAGCTGCCCGTAAATTTGCGTACGAACGCGATTTCCGTTCCAGTCCTGGCCGGGAAACCTGCTCCAAAACGTTTTCACACAGCCTGGACCCCAAGCGGACTGTCACCGCCGCTAAGATGTGCCGTTCGCGAATGCCCGTTTGAAGATAAGGTCAAGCGCGCCGGCGCGATTCAGGGTATAGCTGAGTCGCTCGACTTCGGCGTCAGAACTATCGCGCCGTCGATCACTTCAATGGTCAGTACGTCGCCGATGCTCAATCCTAAACTGGCGAGTAGTTCAGGCGGCAAGTCAATGATGACGTCGCCGCTTCCATCCGCAGGATCTTGGCATTTCACTGTCCAGCGCTGGGCTTCGGTCATGATGTTATTCACACTTTGGTCTTGGCGGGGATAATTCATTATGCTCGCAATATCATCGCCAGTTTAAGCGTGCTGCTGACTGGGAGTGACTTCTCCTGACCGTTTTCTGCCTGTCGTGACAGGCAACAATCGGCCAATAGTGGTCATTCAGGTGTGACTGTGAAAGTAGGGCAATTCAGTCTTTCGCTGAGTTCGAGAAGGCGTTGACCAATGCCGGTGCCCTTCGGTGAATCGCTGGTTCCCCCAGCCGGCACCCGGTAGGATCACCGCTTGATTAGTCAGGGGAGAACAAGGACTGATGTGGATGATACCGAGTGGATGGTCCAGTGCGCCCTCTCTGAGAGGCACAGCGTGCTGACCGCAATCCTGCATGGAAAAGCCGGTCGGGTAGACATAGACGACCAGGTGCTCAGTTGGCGGGAACTGTTCCGGAAGCGAGAAGACTTGTTGACCTCGGTTTTTTTTGGCCGACTTCACTACCTCAGTGAACACACCCAAGCCTTTGCTTTAGCCTTACTACTTGGCAAGCCCCTGAGTGATTCATTGGGCGCGCTGCAGAACATTGAGTTCTGGCCCCGATTAAAAGGCCTCGAGGACCGTCGGTATGTCGAACCCGATGTTGTCCTGCATTTTGATGAGCACCTTGTTCTAGTCGAGATAAAGCCGCCCTTTGGCAAAGATCAGTGCAAGGACCAGTGGTCTACAGAAGTCCAGGCTTTGGAGCTCCAAAACGACGAGCGTAAATCAATTATTTTTCTCGCCCTTGGGCGCAACGTGCCCGCTTGGAAATCCGAAGCTGCGGATCTCGAAGGTGAGTTCTCCAACATCGGCCTGCGTGTGGTTGCTCAGGAATGGCAAGTGCTCAAGGATGGGTTGAACGAGATGTCGGACACCCTTGATGCGCGTGACAATCGTATAGTCGCCGATTGGATGGAAGCATTCAGCCTGTATGGCCTGAGAGATCGCCCTAAGCCCTTCGCAACTCTGCTGCCACTCTGCATGGGTGACGGGGTAGATGCAGCCCTCAGCGTGCTTAGGGACATTCCCCTCAGTACACAGTGGGGCCCCTTGGTTTCACTGGCCACCGACTTTGAAAAGGAAGAAACACCATGGAAATTTCTCACGAAGATGCGCTGACGCTGGTTGCACAGGTGCAAAGGGCTCACCGCTTGGCGGCGGGCTTTTACCAACGCATCCTGCCGGCGCTTGAGAGTATTGCGCATTCGTTGGACACGAGCTTTTGGTATTGGGGGACCGATGTCTTCTCGCGCCCCGCTGGACGCAACAGCTACCCTGGCAAGCCATGGAGTTGGGACCTCCTGCCAATGAGCGCTCCATTGTTCGTGTTCTTACGCCAGAACGGGCCTCAGATGCAAGTCACCGATCTGGTGGTGGAGTTCCAACTGCAGCTCGATCCTGCTTTGATCCCAGCCAGCAAGAAGGGGCAGCCTGATCCAGTAATTATGGGCGCATCCGAGCCTTTACTGCAGGTCTATCTTTACTGGCCCACCGAAGAGGCACAAGAGGAGCTCAAGACGGAATGGGAGGCAGCCAGCTATCCAGTTGGTCCGGTGGGTCAAGTGGAGGCCGTGTCGCCAAAGCTCAGTGCTGTCAGACTGGAGTTCCCCTTCGCCGAATTCGTCCGAGATGCTGGGGCGATAGAAGTGGCATTAAAGACTCACCTTCCGATCAATTAATCATCACGTCTTCTGCCTAATGGACAGATGATTGCGTCGGGTCGTCCGGAGTGCAGAGACTATCTAGGCACATCATCCTGATTAATCTATAAGCTCAAGGTAAGTTATGGCGCAAGCTCTAGGAAAATATTGGGGTGACTCTGCGAGGGCGGACTATTTCAACAAGTAAGCAGAGTTTTTTCAGGGCTTCCTTGGTAGCTCGAAGTGGCCGTAGAAGAATGGCTGCTATGGGGTGACTGTTGCCGATTGTGACGGGCCGGGATCGCCCCATAGCTGCCGATCAGCAGAGGCAGAAACCGGCCAAAAGCGGACGGTGGACACGGTGATGGCAAATGGGTAGGGTCACTGATGCTGTTTTCGACTCTAGAGGGCAGCAGTAGTTATAAACCTATGCCATCCAGCACCGGCGCTACCCATGAAAGTCATTTATAAAATCACGTACCCAAATGGCAAAATTTATGTCGGTAAAGACCTGACCGGAACGCTAAATTATTTTGGCAGCGCCGACAGCAAGCTAATTGAGCGTGACTTTACCGCTGAGCAAATGCGTGACTTTACAGTTCGCAAGCAAATCCTCTGGGAGTCAGAAGCGGCAGGAGACAAGGAAGTAAACCTAAAAGAGGTCGAGCTCATCAAAGAGCTCAAATCAAACAATCCAAGTATCGGTTATAACCAGTGGCCAAAATTCAAGGCCGTCGCGCAGGCAGGCTTATAACAATGCGCTCAACCCCGTTCGCTTCGCTCACTGGGGCAGCGTTACGTGGCCCCCTTAACCTAAATATTAGCCATACACATAAAGAGTTATCATGGCACACTCCACTGAACAGTTCGAAAAATTCACAGATAATTTTCAGAAAAGATTAAACAGCCATAGTACTGACTTAATATCTGAGGACTGCCTTAGATATGACTTCTTCGGATCACTAATAAGCTCAGGAATTGAAATATCAAATTGCCTTTTAGAATACCCACATCCGCACAGCGAGTTTAAAGGTCGAGAAGTGGATTTTGTGCTAATCAACTCAAATAAAGAGCATTTAACCGCAGTTGAAATGAAGTACTTTAAAAAAATCCCAAGCAACAAGCAGGATCGTACAGGATATATGGCAAAGCTGATAATTGACTTGCTCAAGCTACACTATCTTACTCTAGGTGTAGCAAAAAAATACTTTATAATGGCTACCGACAATGTAATGAAAGTGTATTTAAACAACAATAGCAACGGATTTTCATCCCTGCTTTCCACGCCAGCAGGAGTTGAATTCAATATTTCGGCAGGATCAAAAAATGGCGAAACCGCACACTTTAATAAAATCATACTGAAAGATATAAAATCCACTTTAGATCCATTTAATAAAAACATTAGACTGGCTCGTGTTTTTGAAAAAGACATTTCAAATGAGCACAGTATCTATATTTTCGAAATATACGGCTAACAAACGGTTCAAGTCGTTCGACTCTCTATGGGACCGCGCCGCGCCGGTTAGCACAAACGTTATGAATGTCTGCAAAGGGTCGATTTCAGGCCCTAGCGACAGGCAGTAATCGGCCAGAAGCTTTAGCCGGATCCGCGCAAGCGTCCGGCGAACACACCTTAGGGCCGGGGGAGATCTCTTCGTAGTGTCCTGTGACCGCTTTGAACGTCTGCCGAGCGCTGGAGCACAATTGCTCCTTCCCACGACGTTTCCTGGCATTCTTCTGCTCTCCCTGAGCTTCCGTGCCTCACTGTCAGTGTTCTTGCTTCAACCATGTCAATTCACCCGCGGCGTGTTTGATTCTTCAGTGGATAGCGGAGCGCCGCAAAGCACGCGAAATTGAGATCGACGGTCAATCCGCTTTATCTAGATCGTGCGTACGCCGATTAATTACGTTCTGTAGTCCGTCCAGCAGTTCGTCCGTATTGGCATTCGCCTTTTCCGCTGCAAGTAATAGCAACTGCACCTCATGGCGGGAGCGACGGTTGATACGGAAGTTCGATTCAAAATCTAGAGCAGCAAGCAACGTGGTCATCACCGCTGCGGTTGCCGCAAGGATTGACGACCAGTCCTCCCCTGCATGATTAGGGATGAAGGAGAGTTTGGAGATGATCGCCGCAGCAGAGGCAAGGAGCGCAGAGAACACCAACAGCACACGATACCCGACCTTCCAACGAGTAGAAGACCGTCGGTACTTTTGCTCCTGGGTTACGAGAATCTCTTTAACCCGGCCAAGCTGGTCTTCTAGCATCATTAAAAAACTCTCCATTTGGCATTTTAGTGATTGTAGATCGCCCCTACTAACCTGCCGAGTACGAGGTCAGTTAGATCAGCATTTCCTAAACCATGGCTAGTCGCTCGACAGATAATCGAACGGAATCGTGAATAACTGATTTCCGAACGGGCGAAATTGGTCAACGTGTGGTCGATATCGGAGCGCCCAGCAAAATCTCCGATGTTAGCTACTATCAACCTGCTATACCCGCCACGCCGCGGCCGGCGCAGTAGGCTGAGTAGTCCGAGCCAGCAAGGACCAGGCGTTCATTTAACGTCGCCAAGGAGAACAGCGCATGAGCCTGTTACTCGGCCCGATTCTGAATTTTCGTGGCGTCCATGGGGGGCGCTACCACGTATCAGCCTTGGTGGTCCAAGATCTTGGCGATCCTGAACCAGCTCATAACGTTCCCACCTGTCAGGTCAACGCAGTAACCAACCTCGCAGACATACCTTTCAACCATCCAACATGGACCGTTTGGCGAATTGACCTGAGCACTGAACAGAAGCCTGGAACCGAACCCGAGTCCTGTAGCTACACGATTGCTGGCATCGATGGGACATTCCATGTGCCCGCAAAGGGCGTTTCACCACGAATGGCCTACGGCTCCTGCAATGGCTTCTCTGCTGACAAGTACAGGAAGAAGGTAAAAGACCGCCAGAATGAGCGATGGCTCAACATGGCGGAGCGACACAAAAAAAGGGCGTTCAACCTTCTGATCCTTGGTGGTGATCAAGTCTATAGCGACGAGTTGATGGTCAAGGATGGTCCTTTGCAGGAATGGTCTGATCTCTGGCACTCCGATCAGGTCTGCGCTCCTTGGACCCCTGCGATGCAAGATCAGGCGGACAAGTTCTTCGCCCACCTGTATGTGAAGAGGTGGAACCAAGAAGGGCCGTTGGAGATGTTCCGTTCCATTCCCAGCGTGATGATGTGGGACGACCACGATATCATCGACGGTTGGGGTTCCTATCCACAAGATCTTCACACGTGCGGAGTGCACGAAAATATCTTCCGAGTGGCTTCTCAGTACTTCCGTTTGTTTCAGCAACAGCTAGGGGAAAACGAGGTCCATCCTGCAGCGGTGCCCGGTGTTCATGGCTACAGCTTGGGGTATCGGGGCTTAGGCGAGATAGCCCTTCTAGTTCCAGACCTACGGAGTGAACGTCAACCCGATATAGAAATAGACGGTACCTTCACGCCTACCCAAATAGCATCTTCGGACACCTGGAACGCTACATTCAATTGGCTGGACGATACCAACACCTCGGATCTCAAGCATTTGATTGTGTTTTCAAGCATTCCGGTGGCCTATATCGATCTCAACTCTGCTGAAAAGGCACTCAACGCGTTACCTGGTCAATGGGAGCTGGAGGATGATTTGCGGGACCACTGGCGAAGTAAACCACACAAGGATGAGAGGCAGCGGTTGATCAAGCGACTGCTGAACTTTTCAGCCCGAAAGACGAGAGTGACATTGGTTTCAGGCGATGTGCATGTGGCAGCGGCATGCGTGATTGAGTCTAAATTACCCCAACATATTGAGGGTGGAGCTGGGGTCATCTTTCAGCTGATATCAACTGGTGTCGTGCATACGCCACCGCCGGCGGTTGCCGTTTATTTCATGGAGAAATTTGGAGCAAGCCAAGAAGTAATTGAACACGGCATTACGGCTACGATGCTGCCAATAGGATACCAAGGCCACTATCTGGTTCCAGAACGCAACTGGCTGAGTTTGGAGCCGGATGATAAAGGGCGGATATGGGCGAACTGGCATGTAGAGGGCCACAATCACCTGCTAACACAGGTGATTGACCCGATAATGAGGGAGTGAGCTGCGTTCCATCGCCTAGCCACTCAGGGATTAAGGTATGTGATTGCCGCTCTCCAATCGCAGCTAGGCCAGGCCCAAATTTGAATAGCATCTTGGAACACAACACCAGAGGTGCTGCTTCGGCGTTCTAAAGTAGTCGCGAATGTACTGAGGAGTGCCGAAGAATGTCTTGGTCATGAGTCCGAGGTAACGGATGCTGGCCTTCAACGAGCCTGTACTCGAGGGCAAGGCCTAGATCGCCGCGTTTCATCGCGCAGCGGGCGTACGAGCCGACAACCCATAGCGAGGTGATCTCAACCTGGGACGTCACTGCTTTGTGAGCGATAGTCCGGATAAATTCTTCATCCTGCCTCTGGCATATCCTCTCCTGCTTCTTGGTGAACGACTCGTGGGGATAGCGCTTTCGAGTGCTGCCATGCTCTCATCTCTATTCACAGGGAGTCGCACTCCCCGGCGGAGGAAATGAAGCATATTTTCCTTCTTTTGCCTTCAAGAGCATGAATTCCTTCTGAACATCAATAAGCATTTTTTGTTCTAGTAGCCAAACTTCATAGTCTCGTTCATAACTTCGATGTCTCTCGGTTAAAGACGTCCCTGCAAACATATTAACTACGCTGGCCATCATCATCCCAATTAAGCAAAAAGGGATTATTGGGCGCCATTTTTCAAGACTGTCTCGCGTAAATAGATACCCCACAACTGCCGTAATTAGCGTAATCAAAGCGGGAAGAAACGTGCCAATCACTGGGCTTTTCGAAGCTCCCGCTGTGATGCCCAGCAGAGCACCTATCGCGACAAATGATGCAATTAATCCGTAGGCTTCTCTTGATCTTTCTTTTATAACTAGTCGGTATGCGATAATGGAAATTAATGTGAGCAATGCTACCACGGCGAGCCAGGGTATCAGGATCTTAGTGAGCGGCACCCAAAACAAATTTGCTGTCGGAGTACAATTTTCCATCTGATAACACCGATAAAGTAAATTTTGTTTTATTGCCTTTGGAGGCGTTGAATCGACGATTCTCGTTCATTTTTTAGATCATCGTCCCTGTCTCTAGGCGGGGGTGGAAGGGCCGCTGGTACGCCCGGGTCAGATCGCACTATAGGTGCATGGCTTATCCATACGACGCCATCTGGATTATCTTTGCAATTGTTGTTGCACTCAGTTCCGAGAGGTTTTTTCGGGCAAGTACACATTTCCCCTTGAGCGACGTTTGCGTATAGAAGAGCGATGCTCAACAGGGATGCCAGTCTTAAGTAAGTAGAACTCGTCATTGGATGCTCCTCGATGTGGTGATCCGCAGAAATCACTACAGCGGCAGAGGAGATGGTAGTAGCGGTTTTCAATTCATGCTTGCGGTCACGAAATCTTTTGCTCGTCCACGCCAAAGGTGAGACTGAAGATAGGGGGACTACGCGCAGGTCGAGTTTGGACAATTGCTACCTGTCGCGAATGGCTGAAACCGACCCATACCGGCCGGTCGTAGCCGGCAGACATTTACCCAGCGAACAGTTAAGGGATTTATGTCCCATTGATTCGATCCCGCCGCCGATGCTGTCCGACTGCGAAGCCGAGTCAAGGTAAGCGAACGAGACTGCGCAGAACGGAAGTTAAATCCGCGTGATCAAGCATATCCGCAAGGTCTACGCATGCCGCGACGGTGACACAGCGCCGATCATTGCATAAAAACCTGCACAGCTAATTGAGGGGGCGAATAGAGAAAACGGAAATTTTCGTACGCTAAGCGCTCCGTCTGTCAGGTGAGGTCGTAGAGGTGGACGCCGTAGCGTCAGAAAATGCAAAAATAGACCCTACTCTGACGGGAGGCGAGTAATCGACCTGACGCCTGATTGAGGTGTACTTCAACTGGACGCAGGCTAAGCCCCTTGCGGCTTACAGCCGTCTCACGGGGCTTAACGTACAAAAATCTCCGTTTTCTGCGTCCTCCCCTACTGGTGCGCTGTCGGCTGGACTGCACATTGTTACCAAAACAGCAATAGACTATTACAAATAGCAAGCTGGATATCTATTAGCATGCTTGGTATTTTTAAAAATCATTCATTAACTTTGAATCTGGATAATTAAGAACTTTAACAAACTAATTCTACTGTAAGAACTTAATATCTAACTTGCAAATATATTACTGTAAATCCACAACCTGCTGTGCAGTCACTCTAATAAAAACTACGTTTAAAAAACGTTCATAAAACTACATTGCGGGAGACAAGAATAAGTAATATTTTTTACGATTTGTTTTTTGTTACATCTATGAATTTTATAATCAAAACCATGACAAACTTTACAGAGATATCACTTCAAGACCCTCAATGCTGGAAGCTCGATATAAACAATCGAATCCTATTCGACGGCGCCAATCAAATACATTTAACAAATATTGAGAACATAATTGTAAAAAACATGCTCCTCAAGGAGGCGCGCGTAATCAGTAGAGCAGAGCTAATTAGTAGTATTGGGAGAGAGCCTGACCTCTATCGCGGCCTGGAGATGAGTTTGAGTAGACTGCAAATAAAATTCAAGAAAAGCGCTGGAGGAAGTTATCTCTTTCGCGCAGTCAGAAATCGTGGCTACTGCCTCACTCAAACCATACAGATTAATGGGGAGCCGTCTCGGGAGTTTACGTGAGGCAAGCGGCAATACCCCCCTCGCATGGTCATATGGCTGATGATGACTAACGAACTTATGAATTTAGGAGTGGCTGTGGGCGCAGCGTTCAAGATGAGTGAGCTCACTTTTTACGTTTGGTCTGGCGCTTTGATACTGGTGTGGCGGCTTTGAAAAAACTGTCGCATAACTTCTAAGTTATGCGACAACTCACTCGGGCTTGACGGTAAAGGCTTTGTGATGTCGCGTGAGTCTGTCGTAGGTTTTCAATTATCATGCGACATGAAATGCGATAGATGTCGCATTGAGAAGGTGGGATGTTAATCCGATATGCTCGGCCCCCTACACACACTCAGGGCAAAAATCTGGAGCCGCAGCAAGGCGCGCTGGCGAGTTTGTATCTATCACGGCTGATCGGATCGGAAACGGCTGATTGCTGCCCGTCGCCGCAGTCAGCTTTGGTTTGGCCTTACGTGGCCGTGTCGGTACACAGCGAACCTAAATCCTCCAGCCGTGGTAGCCAAAGGTTTAGACCTGATCAGAGGGGACTCGCTACTGGAGAAATTCGTCATGCTGATAGAATCGTACTAGCTACTCATAACATCCCTCTGAGAATTGGCATGAACCCAGTATTAACTGAAGAAGAGATGCGTCGGGCGCTGTTCGGTGGTGGCGAGCAAGTTGCGCAGGGCAGTGCGCCTCCAGTGCAAAAACCTCTCTCGGATATCGTGATCACGCAGTCGGCGAACGCGGCAGAGAAAAAGAAAGTTGCGAAAGCATTCACGCCCAGGCTGAGAGTCACGCTACGGGTGGGCAATGAATTTGAAGGTAAGACGCACGAGATGGTCCACGAGGCCGATACGCTGAGTACCCTCCTGGCTGAGCAAGAAGCTACTAAGGCGGCTAGGAAAAAATTCCGATTTGTCGAAGTGGTTTCGATCAAGTCGATGTAGGTGGATTTTCACGAGGCAGCAGGCTCGGCGTTGAACGGCTTTCATTTGGTGACTAACCCGGACGATCTCTCTGGGAGGCCCCCCGGCCTGACGTCACTGGCGGCAATCGACCCAGGCTGTGTGAAAACGCATTCACTGTTTTGAAGTCTCCGTTGCTACGTAAAATCTGCCGATTGTTGGTTGGACAGCAGACCGAAAATTTACGTAGGAACGCGATTCTTGCTCCGATTCTGACTGTCAAATTTGCTCTAAAACGTTTTCACACAGCCTGGACCCATTGCAGCGACTCCCCAACGACTGTGATCGGGACAAAGCTACCTGCCGAAAACGGCACCAAATGCGGACCGACCGATCGTCACCAATTGGGTCAAAGCCAATACAGGAGAGCCATGGTATACAACCAGCCGATGGTGAGGCTGATAGTCAGGTAGACCATCACGACCACCAGAGCGTGATTCCACATGTCACTAACCTCCCATAACCACCGTTGGAGGCGCGTTAGGGGCGTCTGATAAACGGAATAAACATAGGTTAGGCCGTACCACAGCATCCGTGCTGCTCCTGAAACGGCGGGCACTTCACCGTGCCAAACGAACAGAACACACAGCAGTCACCGGGGTTCGGGCGTAGCAGGGTTTTGCAATTGCCACACTCGTAGAAGAACTGGCAGGCGTCCGTGGGCATGGCTTCCTGCTTGGCGAAACCGCAATGTGGGCAGATCAACACGGATTCGAGGATGACGGCGCTCATAGTTGCTTCTTTGTGCACGGTGGAGGGATAACCCGCATTCATCGTCGCCTTGGTCAACGCCTCAGGATCCGCCGATCTGTTGAGCCATCGTTTTCTCCATTGAATCGATCTAACCTAGAGTCACTCTACACTCCGTACCCGGGTACAGAATCAAGGGGCATGTGATGGCGACAGAGCTGAATATCGGCAAGTTGGCGGAAGCTGCCGGGGTGAATATCGAGACTATTCGCTATTACCAGCGACGCGGCTTGCTGGATGAGCCGCCAAAGCCGCTAAGCGGTTATCGGTGCTATCTACCGGAGCAGGTCAAACGGTTGCGCTTCATCAAGAGGGCGCAGGCGCTGGGATTCACGCTGGATGAGGTGGGCGCACTGCTGACACTGGATGCGGCCTGCACTTGTCGCGAGACTCGAGCACTGGCCGTGCGCAAACTGGCCCTGATCGAGCAAAAGATGGCCGACCTTGCAGCAATGCAGCAGGTGCTGGGCGGACTGGTGCTGGAGTGCGATGCAGGCGACGGCGGGGCCGCTTGCCCTATCATCGATGTGCTGAACAGGGAGTGATGCCTGGTTGCAGGGCATCGTGCACAGGCGTCAGGCCAGCAACCCATGCAGTGCAATCGTAAGGCCGCTTGCTAGCGGTCAGGAATGACCGCTTGTGGCTGTGGATTCAACACACAAGATTTTGTGTAAGCGGGATTTCGGTTAAATAAGCAAAAGCAGCACCTTGGGTGCTGCTTTTGAGGCTTGAGACAGCACATTTCTGTCGGCCTGGGGACGCGCTACACAGATCAGCTTTTGGCGCGATCGGTCGCCTTGGCTTTGCTTTCAGCGACAGCGGTTTCAGTCTTCTGTTTCTGTGCAACCTGGTAGGTTTCCATCGAGACTTTCCGGGCCGACTCCATGCGTGCGAAGGTCTTATCACCGCCACCGGTGGCCATGGCCAGAGAAGAAGCGGTCAGGGTGGCGACTACGAAGAGAACTTTCATGGATTTCATTTGGGTATCCTCAAGTGAAATTTTGTTAACAGCTAAAAGCGGAATTTATTTACTGAAGCTGAACTTCCTTGTTCAACCTGGCTTCACCATCCAGCCAGGGCGGCGTTTCCTGGTGACCAGGTGCCTTGCTCCATGCGCGCTTCAGCGTCTCTGCTTTTTGCCCAGGCAGTGAGCAGTACCATCATCGCGAATCCACCGACGATGAGAACCGGATAGGCTGCCAGCAACTCCACCAGCGAGTACTTCCAGGCCAGCGGACGACCAACACCCAGCATGGCGGCATAGAACCACGACACGCCAGAGAGGGCGCCGGAGAACAGCGCCAGCATGCGCAGGCTGAAGGAAAGTTTGAGTAACGAACCGGCTTTTTTCAGCGCCGGCAATACAGCGCTATGCAACAGGAAGCCGTTAAAGGTCAACAGCACAACTATGCCGATCTTGGCTTGCAGTTTGGGATTGAGGAAATACTCCATCCCCTTGCCGGCATAATCGATCCCGACAATGGCAATGCCCGTAATCCAAAGCGCTACAAGTGCAAGCGATACGGTTTTTTGAAGGCTTTCCATGTGCGCGTCATCGTGGTGACCTGACGCATTCCCTTTCAGGAGTTGCTTGACCATTTCAATGTCACTGGTCAAGACCAGCCCAATTGCAACGCAGCAGGCGATAAGATGAAAATATACAACGCCCAAGCGCACATATTCCACGGTGGACGAAGAAAACATACTAAGTTCCATGGTGACCTCTTGGCTTCAATAGTGAATCAACTTGGCTCTCGGCACGGTTTGATTGGAATGTACCGTTGCTGACTGCCATTTAGATCCAGCAATTGTTATCAATTAATCTTGCGACATTACGCCACCAAGATAATAGTGAGTTTTGCGAATGAACTTTTAGTCATTCGATCATGTCCATTTTCAGGTAACAAAAAACCTCAATCACACTTGGTGCATAGGAGGTTTAACTTCCGCTTCTGGGGGCCGGCGAGGCCCGGAACCCGATCGACGAGACGGATCAGGCAATGCTGGTGGGGTCGGCGGGGCTTCCACCCCATTCGAGGAAACGGATCTTGTGAACTTCGCCCTCGCTGTCTTCGTAGACCAGGGTCACCGGCACCACGCCGGTCTTGTCGGATGTATCGGTACGCTGCAGTACCCGCTTCACATCGATGTCCATCCCGTAGTGGTATTCGACGGCTGAGACATGCGCGCCGGGTTCTTGCAGGCTGTTCTGGTCGAAGACACTGGGTGCGAGACTGGAAATCACCGCACTGACAATTGTGGCCATGCTCATAAGGCTGTACCTCTTCTGTAGTTCGCTTGACAAGGACCTAATGTGACACGTTGAGAAAGTGAAGTTCACTTCACCGCGACGAACGTGCCTTTCTGAAAAGCCTGTAGTGGCTGCAAACTCCCGGCAATTCCCCGCGCTTGACGCCTCTCGACCATTCGTCCTTTAAACCCCGTATTTGTTGGGCAAAGTCCGTTTCTGAAGGAAGTCATAACATGTCATGACAGATTGTCACGAAGGTGAATCAGTGCCTTCAATTCAGTCGGCTGAGTCCGAGCGATCGCGAACGCCTGCATTACTCAAGTCCGCTTGGTACTGGAAAAACAACAGGTAGCCGAACAGGTCCTGGCCCAACTCGACACCCAATTGACCTGGGAGAAAATAGATATGTTCACGCGGTGGTTGTGACGGTATATGGACCGAAAACGCCTGCTATTGTGCTAGGGGAGAAATGTCGGGTATTGGCCGATTTCTGCCTTCTACGACCGACCGAAGCGGCCCTTCTCGACCAGTTAAATCCACGTCGCCTCAGGGCAAACAGCCCCTACCAAAAGCGGTCGGTGAAACAGGGTCGCTACTCTCTCCATAAATGGGGTACTACACCCACCCAACCTGGCGTTTACCTCCAAATTTGAGGAATATTCCCCCCTCACCCGTTCTCTCGCTTGAAACCCTCGGAAACAGCTTGTTAATTAATTTGAACTTTTTCCTAGCCCTATTGAAATGGCTCATTAGTTGCACCACCCCCTGCGACCCGCAACAGCTGTCGTCCCGGACATCATGGAGACGGCGGGGCTCACCAGATTCGGTATGACGCGAGGGGTGAGAAATGAAACGCGCGACACCACCATGCAGTTCCAACGCCTTGCTGCCCAGGTCAAGCCCGCCCTGTGCTATGCCCCTTATCCTGAACACCGTCAACGCCGTACCGCTGGATGATTTCGGCACGGAAAAACTCGACCCGAAACTGCCAGCGCCAACGTCATACGCACTGGCCGTTTGTGTTCACCCTGGCGCTGATGTTACTCGGTTACATCGGCCCGGCACTGAGCATCTGGCCGAACATCATCCCGCCATCCGTCAACCTGTGGGCGGCGGCATCACCAGCCACCAGCCGGCTGTTCGCCCTGATCGGCGCGCTGTTCATCTTGCCGGTGATCCTGATGTACGCCTTCTGGATCTATTAGGTGTTCCACGCAAAAGTGAGAATTGGTGATGGCTTCCACTGATAGATCAATTGCTCGAATCACGAAACGGCCGATGCCCCTTTATAAGCAGCTCGCTGAGTTGAGCCTGATGTTTATCGCGTTGGTGATTATGCTGGCGTTTTCCGCTGTAGCGGCGATGGAGTTGACCCTTGGAGCAGTGCTCTGACGAGTCCGGTAAAAGTAGATGAGCGCCCCTCTGATTTTTTTGTCTTTAGACGAAGCACGCGCAGTGATCGGGGCCAGCCTGAACATCGATGCTGCGCAGCTAAAAGTGTGCCGTATCTGGCCCAACAACTGACAGGCCGGTCGACAGGGGGACGCTCTGCGTGACTTTGGCCAAGCGAGTACCACTGCGTTACGAATAACGTACTGAAAGGAACCCCGCCATGCCGATGATCGACAGCGAACACCTCAAGCCCGGTCTGCGACCGGTACAGATAGCCGAAGCGGCTTGGTATAAGGCATTGAAGGCCCGCGAAGTGGCCACTCCCGAAGACTTGCCCGCCGCCAGTGAAGCGGCCGATAAGGCACTCAGGGCGTATAACGATGCCTGCGTGGAGCTGTATGGCTATATTCAAAGCGCGGTGCAAAACGCCGAAGCGGAGGCCGTACAAAAAGGTAGCCCAGTATCCCGAACCTAGGGCCGAACAGATGGTGCTGCTTCAGGGGGGAGCCTGCTGAGGACTTGTGCTTCAAAGTTAACCCCGCGCTGGGCAGCGCACGAAACTAGGGATGCGGATTGATCGAACCGGGAGGAATCTGCAATGAGTATCCAAAATCGCAAACTCACAGATTTCATCTTGAAGGCCGGCCCGTTTGAGGCTACGCATCGGTTTCAATGGGCTTGAACTTCACTACCTCCTCGCCAAGCCATTCGTTGATTCGATCAAGCTTGAATGACCGCTTGTGGCCGATTCTGTTGAAAAAGTCGGTACGCCCAAACAGCCTGGTCATTGACTGGTTAAAACGCCTTTTTTGCACACTGCTACGTGAAATTTGAGTCCGGAAGCCTCTGCCGAAAGTAAAGATTTCAATCTCGGACGCATACTTTTCTGCGGCGGAAACCATGGTCGACTTTTTCAACAGAATCGGCCGATTTCTGCCCTTCGCGACCGGCAAGAAACGACCGAGGCTGTGTAAAAACGTTTTTCAGCGCGACAGGTACTCAAAACCGGACTGAAAATCGCGCGTCTACGCAAAATCCACATCTGCAGACGTGCCAATAAATTTCAGATTTGCTGCATCACCATGGCCCGTGACGACACATGATCCCCATGGGCTATGTCTCGTACACATAGCTTGGTTAAGTCACAGGCACGCAGCTTGCTGTCGGTGGCCAAGTTGAAGAGCGCCAAATCCCGTGTCTTTTCCGCAAGCCGATTACTATATTTTGAATCGACGTATAAACTCGAAAACACCAGCAACTAGAAGAGCAACCTCAACTTTATTAGTTAGTAGCCAGCTTGCAGTTACTGAGAGTGTTTCAAGTGATAGGAACAAGAAGTCTATTTTTCCTACGTAAGAAACCAGCTGGTGAGACATTTCTTTGTTGACCCTGAAAAGGGTCTCGCTTACGTCGTCTTCCTCCTCTATGTTCGTTGGGCAATAGACTGTGCCATCTGACTTGATTAGAAATTTATAGTGGCCAGCATATTTATTTACTAATAGCCCCACCAAGGCATGCTCTGCGAATTTTGTCATGAGGCTCGATGGGATGAATTTTTCTACGCCTGACACTTGCCCTATTATGGTGCCATTGTTTCCTTTACTAGCATCGCGGAATCCTCCAATTTTATCTTCTTCGGCAACGGAGGATGTGTTGCTCATAAGCTGAATTATCTGTTTGGCGAATATTGCTTCAAGAGCCAGGTATTTAATATTCAAAAAGAGCCCGAAGCGCTTGCTCCAAAGAATGGAGAGTGGAATATATTCGGCCTGGTCCTTTTGTTTAAATTTCACCGATTTAATCTCTTGTTGACGGCTAACTATTATTAGGCGGCATTACTGTCGCTTTTAAACGCGAAAGTAATGTCGTTTAATGTTCCTTGTCGTCCTGTAAGCCCCTGTCTAGCCTGGAGGTAGTCGCAGCAAACGCGACGTAGCCCAAGGAGAAACGCGACATGGATGACGGCAAGCTCAACTGCGGTAGATACAGCGCAGCAGGCCGACGCTACCTATTTACCGCTAGTCTGTCCACCAACTGCTTATGGCCGATTTCAGCCTGTCACGAAGGGGCGGTTTTGGGCAGTATAGGGAGTGTCCATTTGAGTATATTTCTATGGCCGTAACAGGCAATCCTTACCCCACCAGTGGTGGTACACGACCTCCTGAGCAGGTTAGACGTGACGATCTACGTGAACGATTGCGAGTGTCGATCGAACGCGTTCGCATTGGGCGACCAGCAAAAAACCTCATAATTGTTGGGTCACGAGGTGTCGGAAAGACGGTTCTACTGAATCAGATGCTGACGGACGCAGAGTCGATTGGTATCCACGCAGTCTATGCGGAAGCATCGGAAAAGCGGTCGTTGTCTTCCCTGGTGGTCCCACAATTAAGGGCTGCATTGCTTTGCATGAGCACTATGCAAGCGTCCAAAGACGCTGCTATTAGAGCGCTCCGAGCGCTCTCAGGCTTCGTAAAATCACTGAAAAGACGCTACCAAGATATTGAGGTGGATTTCGATTACGAACCCGAGCCGGGGTTGGCCGACAACGGCGATCTCGAAGGGGATTTTGCCACCTTGTTGACTCATGTTGGTGAAGCGGCGCGGCATGCACGGACGGCCGTAGTGATCTTTATCGATGACCTTCAGTACGTCGCTGAACCAGAGTTGGCCGCCCTCATTACGGCCCTACATCGGGTTTCGCAGTTGAGTCTTCCGGTCACAGTTGTTGGAACTGGCCCGCCCCAATTGCTCGACCGAGTTGGAAGTGCGAAGTCCTATGCTGAGCGTCTGTTCGACTATCCCGAAATAGGCCACTTCAGCCAGTAGAGGCGAATTTGATGTTCGTAAAACCATATGAAGACGGGAACCCGTCGAGTTGAGCCGTTATCGATTTGGTTAACCTTAATTTCGCAGAACTATCGATCTAGCGGTTGCCCCTCGTACTTCATGCTTTCCGGCTGCGAAATTACACTCCACTTGACCACCTGATTGCATCGATACTCATTAAGCAGATTTGGCAAATCTGTTGCAGGTTTGAGAAGTTCAGCCGATTCGCTTTCTCAACAACTGCTACAGCGCCCTGGCTGGAGCCAGAGCCGCCGGTTAATCGCTGACAATCACAGTAGCTACTCCAGATCTCAAATGTAAATTCCTAGTCGTTTCTTCATCAAACACCAAACATAATCAATTAGATCAAGGAAAGGCTCCTCGAAACTGAGGTTTATACCAGCGTGTATTCATAGAATGGAACCAGTCCTTGCTACCTAAAAGTTTGGACAGCTGTGATGGGTATGGGCGTGACCAATGCCCTCCCCCGAGCAATTGGTCATCATCAACGTATTCTGCGGTTTCTGCGTAACGACTATTGCTTCGATAAGTCTGCCATAACGAATTAATAGCGCGCTCCTTAATACGCGCATACTTTATAGACTCCAGAAACTCATCAAAATCCACATAACCAACTAACAGCGAATTGAAAATTAAATCTTCGTAGCTGTAATAACTACTGTCATTTAACCAGTATCTATCTATTGCTTGCTGAAGAGCACTCTCGAGTTCTAAGGCGAGCTTTCCAAAATCGAAATCCCTGAAGTGCCTTAAATTCCAGCCACCACTGGCTTCAATGGATTTTACCTTGCATAGCAAGGCACGTAGGGCTGTCTCCTCAGGGATGTGAAACTCATGAAAAAGCATTTCTCTGTAAAGCTTTGCTCTTTTCAATTCCTCATCATCATAATTACATAACGAGAAAGTTTCTTTTAAATGGCGCCCCTCACAACTCTTCCACAACACATCAAAATCATGACCGTTATGAGCGAAAGGAGATCCACAAAAAGGGCAGTCGAAAATAAGCTTGACGTTATGTTTCGCACAAACCTTCATTCCATTCTGGTGACTTCTACGCCAATAAGCGAAACCGAGATCTGTTACATCGCATCTTATACACTCGGGACATAGGGCTGATTCCACTCTATTTGATCCGAAGCACCTGCCCTCACTGACTACATATTCACCACTTGAATAAGCTAAATCTTTTGGGCTTTTGAACAACGCTACTATTGGGTAGTCGGTGTGACAGTGCAGAATCCGGTTAAATCCATGGCAGCCTTGCCATCCCATGACAGTCGCTATCGTTTTAATTTCACTGGATCTTAAGGAAGACTTCGACATGCGACCCAAAAACTTCACAGAGGGATCGTTAAAGTTCAGAAGTATACTTCTACTGATATACGAGTGCAGAAGCTCGTCGTCTTGAATTCTCAAAAGCATGTCATTGCTCGTGGGAAGAGCCACCGGGTCCAGTGACAATGTGAGAAGGGTATCGGGGGGCTGTCGCAGCCGGAGGAACAATCTATGCCCCTGAGCTGCGACGGTTTTTTATTCAGCGAGAGTTTTTATTGTCTAAACCCACGGGCGCCTGGCGCAGGTATGAGGCTTGAAGGCCCAAGCGGAGCCTCCAAGCGGCGACAGTTTCTATTCCCTAGCGACAGTTCCTATTCCCTGAAATCAGGTTTTTCGTCTGTGGATAACTTATTCCACAGTGACCGACTTCGCCAGGTTGCGCGGCTGGTCAACGTCAGTACCCTTGAGTACGGCGACGTAGTACGACAGCAGTTGCAGCGGGATGGTGTAGAGAATCGGCGACAGGATGTCGTGGATGTGCGGCATGTGCACCACGTGGGTGCCTTCACCGTTGGTCATGCCGGCCTTCTCGTCTGCGAAGACGATCAACTGGCCACCACGAGCGCGGACTTCCTGAAGGTTGGACTTCAGCTTCTCCAGCAGTTCGTTGTTCGGCGCCACGGTCACCACTGGCATATCGTTATCCACAAGCGCCAACGGGCCGTGTTTCAGCTCGCCGGCCGGATAGGCTTCAGCGTGGATGTAGGAGATTTCCTTGAGCTTGAGTGCCCCTTCCATCGCCACCGGGAACTGCGCGCCACGGCCGAGGAACAGCGTGTGGTGTTTCTCGGCGAACAGCTCGGAGATTTTTTCCACAGTGCTGTCCATGGCCAGCGCTTCGCCCAGACGGGTCGGCAAACGACGCAGTTCTTCGACCAGCGTTGCTTCGACACCTTCGGCCAAGGTGCCACGAACCTGGCCCAGGGAAAGCGTCAGCAACAACAGGCCAACCAGTTGCGTGGTGAAGGCTTTGGTCGATGCCACACCGATTTCGCGACCGGCCTGGGTCAACAGGGTCAGATCGGATTCACGCACCAGCGAGCTGATGCCGACGTTGCAGATCGCCAGGCTGGCGAGGTAGCCCAGTTCCTTGGCGTTGCGCAGCGCGGCCAGGGTGTCGGCGGTTTCGCCGGACTGGGAAATGGTCACGAACAAAGTATCCGGCTGCACCACTACCTTGCGGTAACGGAATTCGCTGGCGACTTCGACCTGGCAAGGAATGCCGGCCAGCTCTTCGAGCCAGTAACGCGCGACCATGCCGGCGTGGTAACTGGTGCCGCACGCGACGATCTGTACGTTGCGTACTTTGGCAAACAGCTCGGGAGCCTGTGGGCCGAATGCCTGTACCAGTACCTGGTTCTGGCTCAGACGACCTTCCAGGGTGCGCTGCACCACGGATGGTTGCTCGTGGATTTCCTTGAGCATGAAGTGGCGGAATTCGCCCTTTTCAGCGGCTTCGGCACCGTCGCGATACTGCACGGCTTCGCGCTCGACAGCCTGGCCGTCAACGTCCCAGATCTGCACGCTGTCGCGGCGGATTTCGGCGATATCGCCTTCTTCCAGGTACATGAAGCGGTCAGTGACCTGACGCAGGGCCAACTGGTCGGACGCCAGGAAGTTTTCCCCCAGGCCCAGGCCGATCACCAGCGGGCTGCCGCTGCGGGCTGCGACCAGACGATCCGGTTGCTTCGAGCTGATAACTGCCAGGCCGTAAGCACCGTGCAACTCTTTGACAGTTGCCTTGAGGGCCACGGTCAGGTCGCTCAGATCCTTGAGTTTGTGGTTCAGCAGGTGAGCGATGACTTCGGTGTCGGTGTCCGAGGTGAACACATAACCCAGGGCCTTGAGTTGTTCACGCAGGGCTTCGTGGTTTTCGATGATGCCGTTGTGCACCACCGCCAGGTCACCGGAGAAATGCGGGTGAGCATTGCGCTCGCACGGTGCACCGTGGGTGGCCCAGCGGGTGTGGGCGATGCCCAGACGACCGACCAGCGACTCGCTGGTCAATGCCTGCTCCAGCTCACTGACCTTGCCCGGACGACGCATGCGCTCGAGTTTTTCATCGTTGGTGTAGACCGCCACACCAGCGCTGTCATACCCACGGTATTCGAGGCGTTTCAGGCCTTCGACGAGGATGGCGGTGATGTTACGTTCTGCAACTGCGCCGACAATTCCACACATGCTATTTCTCCTGACTGACAGCCGCGCAAATCAAATTGATGCCGCGGGCCTGAATCTGATCGCGAGCCTCAAGCGGCAGGCGTTCATCCGTAATAAGGGTATGGACACTGCTCCATGGCAGCTCCAGGTTGGGAATCTTGCGGCCGATCTTGTCAGCCTCCACCATCACGACTACTTCGCGGGCGACTTCGGCCATGACCCGGCTCAGCCCGAGCAGTTCGTTGAAGGTGGTTGTACCGCGAACCAGATCGATGCCATCGGCGCCGATAAACAGCTGGTCGAAGTCGTAGGAGCGGAGTACCTGCTCGGCAACCTGCCCCTGAAAGGACTCGGAATGCGGGTCCCAGGTACCACCGGTCATCAACAGCACCGGTTCGTGCTCAAGTTCGCTCAGGGCATTAGCGACATGCAGCGAGTTGGTCATCACCACCAGGCCGGGTTGCTGTCCGAGTTCCGGGATCATGGAGGCGGTGGTACTGCCACTGTCGATAATGATGCGCGCATGCTCGCGAATCCGCGCGACGGCGGCACGGGCGATGGCTTGCTTGTATTTGGAAACCGGCTGGCCAAGGTCCGCGACCAATTCCTGAGGCATGGTGATCGCCCCGCCGTAACGACGCAGCAACAGGCCATTGCTTTCAAGTGCCGCCAGATCCTTGCGAATCGTAACTTCCGACGTTTCGAAGCGCTTGGCCAACTCATCCACACTGACTTCGCCCTGCTCATTGAGCAAGGCGAGGATGTTGTGACGACGCTGAGGTGTGTTGCGCTTCGACATGAGCGGATAAGTTTCGTTTCGAAAGATGGCGGAAGCAATCAAAACCTATCAGCGAAACTTCGTCAAGCGCCATGCGATAAAAAGAGCTGTGGATAAAAGCATCGCGGGCAAGTCGGAGCGGCGATCCGACTTGCCCGCGAATACGATAGATCAGCCTGTGAATAACTTCAGACGATCATCCACATGTGGATAACTCAGCTCTTGTTGATCTTCTCCGGCCGCTTCCAGCCGTCGATGTTCTTCTGACGAGCACGCCCGATGGCCAACTGGGATTTATCCACAGCCGAGGTAATAGTCGAGCCGGCCGCCGTGGTCGCACCATCCAGGATATCCACAGGTGCTACCAACGAGTTGTTGGAACCAATGAACACATCTTCGCCCAACACGGTTTTCCACTTGTTGGCGCCATCATAGTTGCAGGTGATGGTACCGGCACCGATGTTGGTACGCGCGCCCACTTCGGCATCGCCCAGATAAGCCAGGTGACCGGCCTTGGCGCCTTCGCCCATGTGCGCGTTTTTCAACTCGACGAAGTTACCCACATGTGCCCGGGCTTCCAGCACGGTACCTGGACGCAGACGCGCGAACGGGCCGGCATCGCTGCCTTCACCCAGAATGGCACCTTCGATATGGCTGTTGGCCTTGATGACCACGCCTTTGCGCAGGGTGCTGTCCTTGATCACGCAGTTCGGGCCGATCACCACGTCATCCTCAATGACGACCTTGCCTTCGAGGATCACGTTGATGTCGATGAGCACGTCACGGCCTACCGTCACGTCTCCCCGTACATCGAATCGTGCCGGGTCGCGCAGCGTCACACCTTGAGCCATCAAACGACGACCGGCGCGCAATTGATAATGCCGTTCCAGTTCGGAAAGCTGCTTGCGGTCATTGGCGCCCTGCACTTCCATGGCGTCGTGCGGATGCTCGGTGGCCACCACCAGACCATCGCTCACGGCCATGGCAATGATGTCGGTCAGGTAGTACTCGCCTTGGGCATTGTTATTGGAGAGGCGGCTCATCCAGTCGCCAAGTCGGGCAAAAGGCAGCGCCAGAATGCCGGTATTGCCTTCGGTGATCTTGCGTTCGGCTTCATTGGCATCTTTCTGTTCGACGATGGCCGCAACCTTGCCAGCGGCATCACGAACAATACGGCCGTAACCGGTCGGGTCATCCAGCTCGACGGTCAGCAGGCCCAACTGCTGCGGCCCCACCTGCTTGAGCAGGCGCTGCAGGGTTTCGACCTCGATCAACGGCACATCACCGTAGAGCACCAGCACGGTGTCGGACTGAATGAACGGCACGGCTTGAGCAACGGCGTGACCGGTACCCAACTGTTTATCCTGCAGGACGAAATTCAGATCATCCGCCGCCAGGCGTTCGCGCACGGCGTCGGCACCATGACCGATCACAACGTGGATGCGCTGTGGATCAAGTTGCCGAGCGCTGTGGATAACATGACCGAGCATGGAGTTGCCGGCAATCGGGTGCAAAACTTTCGGCAAAGCGGAACGCATGCGCGTGCCTTGGCCTGCAGCGAGAATAACGATTTCAAGAGACATGACTGGCTACCAATCCTGGGTGGTCAGCGGCTGCGACCGGGTTGTAAAAATCGGAAAAGAAAAAAGGGTAGCCGAGGCTACCCTTTTTAATCAATCACACAACAAGCGCAGCCTTAGTGGCCGAACTTCTTGCGGATCTGCTGGACGGTGCGCAGCTGAGCTGCAGCCTCGGCCAGACGTGCGGCAGCAGAACCGTAATCGAATTCTGCGCCTCGTTCATGCAAGGCCTTCTCGGCAGCCTTGACGGCTTCCTGAGCGGAGGCTTCATCCAGGTCGGCAGCACGTTGCACGGTGTCGGCAAGAACCTTGACCATGTTCGGCTGAACCTCGAGGAAACCACCGGAGATGTAATACACCTCCTCTTCCCCGCCCTGCTTGACCAGGCGGATCGGACCTGGCTTCAGATTAGTGATCAGCGGCGCGTGACCCAGGGCGATACCAAGATCACCCAGTGCACCGTGCGCAATCACCATCTCGACCAGACCGGAAAAGATTTCTCCTTCCGCGCTGACGATATCGCAATGGACTGTCATAGCCATCTGATTGCCTCAACCTAAATTAGCGCCCGTTGCCGGGCGCCGGGATTACAGTTTCTTGGCTTTTTCGATCGCTTCTTCGATGCCGCCAACCATGTAGAACGCTTGTTCTGGCAGGTGGTCGTAGTCACCGTTGAGGATGCCTTTGAAGCCAGCAATGGTGTCTTTCAGGGAAACGTATTTACCCGATGCACCGGTGAAGACTTCAGCCACGAAGAACGGCTGCGACAAGAAGCGCTGGATCTTACGAGCACGGTTTACCAACTGCTTGTCGGCCTCCGACAGCTCGTCCATACCCAGGATCGCAATGATGTCCTTCAGTTCTTTGTAACGCTGCAGAACGTACTGAACGCCGCGAGCGGTGTCGTAGTGGTCCTGGCCGATCACGTTCGGGTCCAGCTGGCGCGAAGTCGAATCCAGTGGGTCTACCGCTGGGTAGATACCCAGGGAAGCGATGTCACGGGACAGAACGACGGTAGCGTCCAAGTGGGCGAAGGTGGTCGCTGGCGACGGGTCGGTCAAGTCATCCGCAGGTACGTATACCGCTTGGATCGAAGTGATCGAACCTTCCTTGGTCGAAGTGATACGTTCTTGCAGAACGCCCATCTCTTCAGCCAGGGTCGGCTGGTAGCCTACTGCAGAAGGCATACGGCCCAGCAGTGCGGATACTTCAGTACCGGCCAAGGTGTAACGATAGATGTTGTCGACGAACAGCAGAACGTCGTTACCTTCGTCACGGAACTTCTCGGCCATGGTCAGGCCGGTCAGTGCTACGCGCAGACGGTTACCCGGCGGCTCGTTCATCTGACCGTAAACCAGTGCCACTTTGTCCAGAACGTTGGAATCCTTCATCTCGTGGTAGAAGTCGTTACCCTCACGAGTACGCTCACCCACACCGGCGAACACGGAATAACCGCTGTGCTCGATGGCGATGTTACGGATCAGTTCCATCATGTTTACGGTCTTGCCTACACCGGCACCACCGAACAGACCGACTTTACCGCCTTTGGCGAACGGGCAAACCAGGTCGATAACCTTGATGCCGGTTTCCAGCAGGTCGTTGCCGCCTGCCTGTTCAGCGAACGAAGGCGCTGGACGGTGAATGCCCCAACGCTCTTCAGTAGCGATTGGACCTGCTTCGTCGATCGGGTTGCCCAGAACGTCCATGATCCGGCCCAGAGTCGCTTTACCGACCGGTACGGAGATGGCTGCGCCGGAGTCGACTACGTCCAGACCGCGCTTCAAGCCTTCGGTGGAACCCATCGCAATGGTACGAACCACGCCGTCGCCCAGCTGCTGCTGAACTTCCAGAGTGGTCCCGGCCGCGCTTTGAACTGTCAGCGCGTTGTAGATGCTCGGTACGCTGTCGCGTGGAAATTCCACGTCGATAACGGCGCCGATGATTTGAACGATACGTCCGCTACTCATAGCTGGATCCTCTGAATATTTGAACCGTTAAACCGCGGCAGCGCCGCCGACGATTTCCGAGATCTCTTGGGTGATCGCAGCCTGACGCGCCTTGTTGTAGACCAGCTGCAAATCGCTGATCAAATCACCGGCGTTGTCGGTAGCGTTCTTCATCGCGATCATCCGCGCAGCTTGTTCAGCCGCGTTGTTCTCGACCACCGCCTGGTAGACCTGCGACTCCACGTAACGGACCATCAAGCCGTCCAGCAGCTCCTTGGCATCCGGTTCGTAGAGATAGTCCCAGTGGTGCTTGAGGTCTTGATCCGGGGTTGCCACCAGTGGAATCAACTGCTCCACGGTAGGCTGTTGCGTCATGGTGTTGATGAACTTGTTGGACACCACGGACAGGCGGTCAATACGGCCGTCCAGGTAGGCATCCAGCATCACCTTGACGCTGCCGATCAGATCATTGATCGACGGCTCTTCACCCAGGTGGCTGATAGCTGCAACGACGTTACCGCCGAAGTTGCGGAAAAAGGCCGCACCCTTGCTACCAACGACACACAGATCGATCTCGACGCCGTTTTCGCGGTTTACCGCCATGTCCTTGACCAGGGCCTTGAACAGGTTGGTGTTCAAGCCGCCGCACAGACCACGGTCACTGCTCACTACGACATAACCAACACGCTTGATTTCGCGGTCGATCATGAACGGGTGGCGGTATTCCGGGTTGGCGTTGGCCAGATGCCCAATTACCTGGCGGATACGCTCCGCATAAGGACGGCTAGCAGCCATGCGCATTTGTGCCTTGCGCATTTTGCTGACCGCCACTTTTTCCATGGCGCTGGTAATCTTTTGCGTGCTTTTGATGCTCGCAATCTTACTGCGAATCTCTTTTGCGCCTGCCATGTAACACCTATCAGGTTAGCAAGCGGGAGCCTTGCGGCTCCCGCTGCGGCTTACCAGGTTTGGGTGGCCTTGAACTTCTCGATACCGGCTTTCATGCCAGCGTCGATTTCGTCATTGAAGTCACCTTTCACGTTGATCTTCGCCATCAAATCGGCGTGATCGCGGTTGAAGAAAGCAATCAGCGCTTGCTCGAAGCTGCCGATCTTGGCGATTTCAACGTCAGTCAGGAACCCACGCTCAGCGGCATACAGCGACAGCGCCATGTCAGCGATCGACATTGGTGCGTATTGCTTCTGCTTCATCAGCTCGGTAACGCGCTGACCATGCTCAAGTTGCTTACGGGTCGCTTCGTCCAGGTCAGAAGCGAACTGGGCGAATGCCGCCAGTTCACGGTACTGAGCCAGAGCGGTACGGATACCACCGGACAGCTTCTTGATGATCTTGGTCTGAGCGGCACCACCCACACGGGATACCGAAACACCGGCGTTCACTGCAGGGCGGATGCCCGAGTTGAACATGGCCGATTCCAGGAAGATCTGACCGTCGGTGATGGAAATCACGTTGGTCGGAACGAACGCGGAAACGTCGCCAGCCTGAGTTTCGATGATCGGCAGTGCGGTCAGGGAACCGGTTTTGCCGGTCACTGCGCCGTTGGTGAACTTCTCTACGTATTCTTCCGAAACGCGGGATGCGCGCTCCAGCAGACGGGAGTGGAGATAGAACACGTCGCCTGGGTAAGCTTCACGGCCTGGTGGACGGCGCAGCAGCAGGGAAATCTGGCGGTAAGCCACTGCTTGCTTGGACAGATCGTCATAAACGATCAGCGCGTCTTCACCGCGGTCGCGGAAGAATTCACCCATGGTGCAACCGGAGTACGGTGCCAGGAATTGCAGCGCAGGAGATTCCGAAGCACTGGCAGCCACGATGATCGTGTTGGCCAGGGCGCCGTTTTCTTCCAGCTTGCGAACCACGTTGGCGATGGTCGATTGTTTCTGACCGATTGCTACGTAGACGCAGAAAATGCCGCTGTTCTTCTGGTTGATGATCGCGTCGATCGCCAGAGCGGTTTTACCGATCTGACGGTCACCGATGATCAGCTCACGCTGGCCACGGCCGACAGGGATCATGGCATCGACAGCCTTGTAGCCAGTCTGTACAGGCTGGTCTACCGACTTACGCCAGATCACGCCTGGAGCAACTTTCTCGACCGCGTCGGTCTCGGTGTTGCCCAGTGGACCTTTGCCGTCAACAGGGTTACCCAGTGCGTCGACTACGCGACCCAGCAGTTCCTTACCAACCGGAACTTCCAGGATGCGGCCGGTGCACTTGGCGCTCATGCCTTCAGCCAGAGACTGGTATGCGCCCAATACAACGGCACCTACGGAGTCTTGCTCCAGGTTGAGGGCCATACCGAAGACGCCGCCCGGAAACTCGATCATCTCGCCGTACATTACGTCGGCCAGACCGTGAATCCGCACGATACCGTCAGATACGCTGACGACAGTGCCTTCGTTACGGGCTTGGGAGGTCACATCGAGCTTGTCGATGCGGCCCTTGATAATTTCACTTATTTCGGAAGGATTGAGTTGCTGCATTGCTCTGCTGCCCCTTCAAACTCAAGATTTCAATGCTTCGGCAAGTTTCGCGATTTTGCCGCGAATCGAGCCATCGATAACCAGGTCGCCGGCGCGGATGACGACACCACCAATAAGGGCAGCGTCCTCCGCAACTTGCAGGCGCACTTCCCGGTTGAGTCGTGCACTGAGAACCTTGGCGAGTTTGTCTTGCTGTTCTTGGTTCAATGCGAAAGCACTGGTGACTTCAACGTCTACCGACTTCTCTTGCTCGGCCTTGTACAGGTCGAATAGAGCGGCAATCTCCGGCAACAGCGGGAGACGGTCGTTTTCGGCAACGACGTGGATGAAGTTCTGTGCCTTGGCATCAAACTTGTCGCCGCACACGTCAATGAACGTGGCGGCCTTTTCTGCGCTCGTCAGTCGCGGGGCCTTGAGCACGCGCTGCATGGTGTCGTCTTCCGACACCGCTGCAGCCAGGCCGAGCATGGCTGACCAATTGGCCAGTTGCTGGTGGGCCTGAGCGTGCTCGAAGGCCGCCTTAGCGTAAGGTCGGGCCAACGTGGTCAGTTCTGCCATGATCGCCCTCGCTTAGATTTCAGCAGCCAGTTGGTTAACCAGCTCTGCGTGCGCGTTTTGATCGATTGTGGCACCCAGGATCTTCTCGGCGCCGCCGACTGCCAGCAAGCCCACTTGGGCACGCAGCGCGTCTTTGACACTGTTCAGTTCCTGTTCGATCTCGGCCTGAGCCTGAACCTTCACACGGTCAGCGTCGACACGGGCTTTTTCAACAGCCTCTTCGACAATCTGGTTACCGCGTTTCTTGGCTTGCTCGATGATTTCAGCTGCCTGAGCTTTCGCTTCGCGCAGTTGGTGACCCGCTTTTTCTTGGGCCAACTCCAGGTCGCGAGCTGCACGGCTGGCAGCGTCCAGACCATCAGCGATCTTCTTTTGACGTTCGTGCAATGCCGCAATGACCGGAGGCCATACGAACTTCATGCAGAACAGTACAAAAATCAGGAACGCAACGGACTGGCCAATCAGGGTCGCATTAATGTTCACGCCAACACCTCGCAGTTACGTTGTCCATCACACCAAATTACCCGGAAGATCCGAGTAATTAGCCCGCGATTTGACCAACGAACGGGTTCGCAAAGGTGAAGAACAGAGCGATACCAACACCGATCATGGTTACGGCGTCGAGCAGACCGGCAACGATGAACATTTTAACTTGCAGCATTGGAACCATTTCTGGCTGACGCGCTGCGCCTTCCAGGAACTTGCCGCCCAGCAGGCCGAAACCAATTGCGGTACCCAGTGCGCCCAGGCCGATCAACAGTGCAACAGCGATAGCGGTTAGACCAACTACAGTTTCCATCTTTCCTCCCGACTTTTACGTCGTATGGTTTAGGTTTTTTTAATTTAAAGCGGTAAAACAAATCGTTTCAGAGGCCCAGTGAAGAGCCCCTTCCCGTTTTACCGGGAAGGACATCAGACTAGTCGAGACTGGTCTTAATGGTTTTCTTCGTGCGCCATCGACAGGTAGACGATGGTCAGCATCATGAAGATGAACGCCTGCAGGGTGATGATCAGGATGTGGAACACAGCCCACGCCCACTGCAGAACAACGCCCAGGCCACTAAGCCAGAGCAGACCGCTGCCGAACATCACAGCAATCAGAATGAAGACCAGCTCGCCGGCGTACATGTTGCCGAACAGACGCAGAGCCAGGGAGATCGGCTTGGCGATCAGGGTCACGAATTCCAGCAGGAAGTTCACCGGGATCAGCAGGGCCTGAACGAAGATGTTCTTGCTGCCGAACGGGTGCAGGGTCAGTTCGCCGATGAAGCCGCCGATGCCCTTGACCTTGATGCTATAGAAAATGATCAGTGCGAAGACCGAGATGGCCATGCCCAGAGTCGCGTTCGGGTCAGTGGTCGACACGGCGCGGAACGGGATGTGCGCGTCGCCGGAGATCCACATGGCTACTTGAGGAATCCAGTCGACCGGTACCAGGTCGACGGCGTTCATCAGGAACACCCAGACGAAGATGGTCAGTGCCAGCGGTGCAATCACCGGGCTACGGCCATGGAAGCTGTCTTTCACGCTGCCATCGACGAATTCGACCAATACTTCAACGAAGTTCTGCAAAGCACCAGGCTGACCCGATGTCGCTTTCTTTGCCGCCATGCGGAAAAGAAGAACGAAGATCAGACCCAATGCGACCGACCAGCCGAGAGTATCGACGTGGAAAGCCCAGAAGCCCATTTCCTTGGCTTCTGCTGCGGTGTGGGCAAAGCCCCAGCCGCCGTTTGGGAGCTGACCGAAGGTCAGGTTCTGCAAGTGGTGCTGGATATAGCCCGAAGCGGTTGTTTCTGCCATGGTTGCCTCAAACGCCCTAAGGTCTCGAAAGTCTTGTTCTCATCAGCAGGGGAGCGAACCAGCTGACTGACTGAGTCAGCACGAAGGCACCGAATACTGCAATCGGCGCCAGTGGCTTCACACCTGCAAACACCAGTGCAAACAGCACTGCCGTCAAAATCAGTTTGCCTGCCTCGCCGGCATAAAAAGACCGGACGATGGACTGGGCTGCTCGGGCGCCGGAAAACCGAAATGCCCTGTGAGCGAAATAAACATTGGGCAGCAAGGCTATCAGGCCTCCGCAGAGTCCCGAGTACCCGGCAACGACTCCATATCGGTACCAGAGCGCCAAAGCGGCGATCAGCAACACGACAAATTGAGCCATTAACACCGGAAAAACTGCCAGGCGATGGAAGGGCAAGCGGTTTGGCGTGCGGGTTTCCATCACTTTTACTCTCCAATGGTCGGCTGCCGAAATTCACTAACTTGGCATAATTTGTGCCGACAAAATGCGCGCAGAGTATAGGGGCGGTTCTGCCCCTATTCAACTGTCAGGTAGTGATTTCCGACTGCGCGCTACATGAGGAAATGTTTCAGCGGATATGTGCAAGTACGCCTTGAAGCTCATCCAGTGAGTTGTAGCCAATCACCAATTGCCCTTTACCCTTCTTACCGTGGCGGATCTGCACCGCAGAGCCTAGGCGCTCGGCCAGGCGCTGTTCGAGACGGGCGATATCCGGGTCCGGTTTTGCCGCTTCAACAGGCTCCGGTTTACCACTCAACCACTGGCGAACCAGTGCCTCGGTCTGGCGCACGGTCAGCCCGCGTGCGACAACATGTCGCGCCCCTTCTACCTGTTGAATTTCCGGTAAACCGAGCAAAGCACGGGCATGACCCATTTCCAGGTCGCCGTGGGACAACATGGTCTTGATGACTTCCGGCAAGGAAATCAGGCGCAACAGGTTAGCCACGGTCACCCGGGACTTGCCCACAGCTTCCGCCACCTGTTGCTGGGTCAGCTGAAACTCCTGCTGCAAACGCTGCAAGGCCACCGCTTCTTCAATCGGGTTCAGGTCTTCGCGCTGGATGTTCTCGATCAGCGCGATGGCGATCGCGGTTTCATCGGGTACATCGCGAACCATCGCCGGGATGGTTTCCTGGCCGGCTTGCTGGCTGGCGCGCCAGCGACGTTCGCCGGCAATGATTTCAAAGCGGCCGCTGCCAATCGGGCGAACCACGATGGGCTGCATGACGCCCTGGGCCTTGATCGACTGCGCCAGCTCTTCGAGGGCCTGCGGATCCATGTCACGACGCGGCTGGTACTTGCCACGCTGGAGCAGATCCAGGGGCAGGTGTTGCAGCTCACGCTGATCGGCTTGCGTCGCTTGTTCTTCAAGCAAACTGACAGTCGGACCACTCAACAGAGCATCCAGTCCACGTCCGAGACCTCGTTTCTTGACGGCCATGGGGATTCCTTAAGTTGCCTGAGCAGCGGCGATGCGTGAGTTTTTGCGTTGACGACGAACCATCTCGCCGGCCAATGCCAGGTAGGCAACGGCGCCTCGCGACGCTTTGTCGTACGCCAGCGCCGGCATGCCGTAGCTTGGCGCTTCGGCCAGACGGATGTTACGCGGAATGACGGTGTCGTAGAGCTGCTCGCCGAAGTGTTCCTTGAGCTGCGCCGAGACATCGTTCATCAGGCTCAGGCGCGGGTCGTACATCGTACGCAGCAGGCCTTCGACCTTGAGGTTCGGGTTCAGCAGTTCAGCGATACGCTTGATGTTATCCACAAGGTCGCTCAAGCCTTCGAGTGCAAAGTACTCGCACTGCATGGGGATAATGACCCCGTCGGCGGCAACCAGTGCGTTCAAGGTCAGCATCGACAGCGACGGCGGGCAGTCGATCAAAATGTAATCGTAGTTTTCCCGGATCGGCGCCAGCGCACTGCGCAGGCGGCTTTCCTTCATCTGCATTTCCAGCAGAACCACTTCGGCCGCGGTGAGGTCGCGGTTGGCCGGCAACAGCTGGTAACCACCGTGTTCGGAGAAGTGCATGGCCTGGGCCAGATCACATTCTCCGATCAGCAGGTCGTAGACCGAGTTTTCCAGGCCATGTTTATCCACACCGCTACCCATGGTGGCGTTGCCCTGTGGATCAAGATCGATCAACAGCACCCGACGCTTGGTCGCGACCAGGGATGCTGCGAGGTTGATGCAGGTGGTGGTTTTGCCCACGCCACCTTTTTGGTTCGCAATCGCGAATACCTTAGCCATTCTTGCTTGTGTTCCCAATCATGCCGTGCGGCGCAGTATCAGCAGATGGCGTTGGCCTTGGCAACCAGGTACGGCCAGGGCGTGTTCGCTATCGAGGTGGAAGTCTGCCGGCAATGCTACCAGCTCATCGGCCGGATGAACGCCCTTCATTGCCAGCCAGCGTGTTTCGCTATCGCCAAGGTGGCGAGTCCAGTTGCTGAAGTTTTCCATGCTGCTGAACGCCCGGGAAATGATCCCGTTGAATGGCAGGGCAGGCTGGAACGCTTCGACGCGACTGTGGATAACTTGCAGGTTATCCAGTTTGAGTTCGAGTTTTACCTGGGTCAGGAAGCGGGTTTTCTTGCCGTTGCTGTCCAGGCAGGTCACCTGGGACTCGGGAAACAGGATCGCCAGCGGAATGCCAGGCATGCCGCCGCCACTGCCGACGTCGAGCCAGCGACCGTTTTCGATGAACGACATCACACTCAGGCTATCGAGCAAGTGACGGGAAACCATTTCGTCCGGATCACGCACGGCGGTGAGGTTGTAAGCCTTGTTCCATTTGATCAACAGGGCCAGATAACCCAGCAGCTGTGCGTGCTGGGTTGCTGTCAGCGTGACGCCAAGCTGGCGGGCACCTGTGGATAACTCTTCTGCGTGTTGCGAAGTGACCAACGAACTCAAGCGCTTTGCTCCAACTGACGGCCCGCGCCGCGTTTTTTCAAATGAATCATCAACAGCGAAATGGCTGCCGGCGTTACGCCCGGAATTCGCGAGGCCTGGCCCAAAGTCTCTGGACGGGTCGCACCGAGCTTGCTCTGGATCTCCTTGGAGAGACCGGAAATGTTCGTGTAATCGATATCCACAGGCAATTTGGTGTCTTCGCTGGCGCGCAGGCGGGCGATTTCATCCTGTTGACGATCGATGTAGCCGGCGTACTTGGTCTTGATTTCGACCTGCTCGGCAACCTGTGGATCTTCTGCGCCCCCACCGGTCACGGCGATCAGACCAGCGTAGTCGATTTCCGGACGACTCAAGAGATTGAGCAGGTTGTATTCGTGAGTCAGTGGCGTGCCGAATTTTTCGGCAATGGCATCGCCCTGTTCGGTGCCCGGGCGTACCCAGGTGCTTTTCAGGCGCTGCTCTTCCAGTTCGATGCTTTCGCGTTTTTTGCAGAAAGCCGCCCAGCGCACGTCATCCACCAGGCCCAGTTCGCGACCTTTTTCGGTCAAGCGCAGGTCGGCGTTGTCTTCGCGCAGAATCAGACGGTATTCGGCACGGGACGTGAACATCCGGTACGGCTCTTGGGTACCGAGAGTAATCAGGTCGTCGACCAATACGCCGATATAGGCCTCGTCGCGGCGCGGGCACCAGGCGTCTTTGCCTTGCGCACGCAGTGCAGCGTTGGTCCCGGCGAGCAAACCCTGGGCACCGGCTTCTTCGTAACCGGTTGTGCCGTTGATCTGCCCGGCGAAGAACAGGCCGCCGATGACTTTGGTTTCCAGGCTGTACTTCAAATCCCGTGGATCGAAGTAGTCGTACTCGATCGCGTAGCCCGGCCGCACGATGTGCGCGTTTTCCATGCCGCGGATCGATTGCACGATCTGCAATTGCACGTCGAACGGCAAGCTTGTGGATATCCCGTTCGGATACAGCTCATGGGTGGTCAAACCTTCCGGTTCAATAAACACCTGATGGCTTTCCTTGTCGGCAAAGCGATGGATCTTGTCTTCGATCGACGGGCAATAACGCGGGCCGATCCCTTCGATCTCACCGGCAGCGGAATACATCGGCGAACGGTCGAGGTTCGCGGCAATGATTTCGTGTGTGCGCGCATTCGTGTGGGTAATCCAGCAGCTGACTTGCTTCGGATGCTGCTCTTTGGACCCCATGAACGACATCACCGGGATCGGTGTATCACCCGGTTGCTCGGACATCACCGAGAAATCCACAGACCGGCCGTCGATACGCGGCGGAGTACCTGTTTTCAAACGACCCACACGCAATGGCAGTTCACGCAGACGGTGAGCCAGAGCGATCGATGGCGGATCACCGGCGCGACCGCCGGAAAAATTCTGCAAACCGATGTGGATAAGTCCACCGAGGAACGTGCCGGTGGTCAACACCACGGAATCGGCGAGGAAACGCAGACCCATTTGCGTGACAACACCACGGACTTGTTCCTGCTCGACGATCAGATCGTCAGCGGCCTGTTGAAATATCCACAGGTTCGGCTGGTTTTCCAGGATTTCGCGGACAGCTGCCTTGTACAGAACCCGGTCTGCCTGTGCGCGGGTTGCTCGCACAGCTGGGCCTTTGCGGCTGTTCAACACGCGAAACTGGATGCCGCCTTTATCGGTAGCCATGGCCATCGCGCCGCCGAGGGCGTCGATTTCCTTGACCAGGTGACTTTTGCCGATCCCGCCAATGGCCGGGTTGCAACTCATGGCACCGAGGGTTTCCACGTTATGCGTCAGCAATAGGGTTTTAACCCCCATACGTGCTGAGGCCAGTGCTGCCTCGGTACCGGCATGACCGCCGCCGATGACGATCACTTCAAAACGGGAAGGGAAATCCACCACGCACCTCGTGCCTGCTTAAGTAGGTAATTCAGGAATAGTTTGAGCTCAGGTTTTTGGACCTGGTCGACAAGTATAGGGACTTCGCCCTTCCTAAAGAACCCTTTGCACAAAAATTAACCAGCTGTGGAAAAGTCGGAGTTATAGAAATTAAAAAGAAAGAAATTTATTAAATCTTTGTTTTTATGTTTATTTCTATGCACCTGCCTTTCTGTGGATAGATTGATACAGGCCTTTGTTTTCAATATGTACAGAGATTCAAAACCCTGTGGTCATGTGCCAATGAGGCCCTTGGATAACCGGTTTAAGCCTGTGGATGAAAGGGGTGGTTATCCACAGAGGCGGTTATGTCCAGTTTTCGAGCCCTGTTATCAACTGACCTTAGCTACGGTTATTCACAGGGCTTAATCCACAGAAAAGTGCCGTTTGCTTGAAATTCGGGTACAGGAAATTCGCTCAAGCAGACGACGTCCGCTCGGCACTGGAGGTTTTTTTCAGAAAAGGAGGGAGCAGACAGGCACGAATGGCCTGTCTGTGAATAACAGGAGGGCTACTTACCGATACAGAAGCTGGAGAAAATTCGCCCCAGCAGATCGTCAGAGCTGAACGCACCGGTGATTTCACCCAGCGACTGCTGAGCCTGGCGCAAGTCCTCGGCCAACAACTCGCCAGCACCGGCCAGGGTCAATTGGGCACGACCATGCTCGAGGGCAGCACTGGCATGACGTAGCGCCTCAAGGTGTCGCCGGCGAGCGCTGAAGCTGCTTTCGGACGTTTGCTCATAGCCCATGCAGGCCTTGAGGTGTTCACGCAGCAGGTCCAGCCCGACACCACCAGACTTGGCGCTCAGGCTGATGGTGACATGGCCATCCTCGCTGATCTCCAGGGCAATGGCTTCGCCCGTAAGGTCGGCCTTGTTGCGAATCAGGGTGACTTTCGCAGGATCGGGACGGATTTCGAGAAACTCTGGCCAGAGTGCGAAAGGATCAAGGGCTTCAGGCGCCGTGGCATCGACCACCAGCAATACCCGATCCGCTTCGCCTATGGCCTTCAAGGCACGCTCGACGCCGATTTTTTCCACATGATCATCGGTATCGCGCAGACCGGCGGTATCCACTACGTGCAGCGGCATGCCATCGATGTGGATATGTTCACGAAGGACGTCACGGGTGGTGCCGGCAATTTCGGTCACGATCGCCGCTTCACGCCCGGCCAGGGCGTTGAGCAGGCTGGATTTACCGGCATTCGGACGACCGGCAATGACCACTGTCATGCCGTCACGCAGCAAGGCGCCCTGCCCGGCTTCGCGGATGACGGTGGATAACTCGTCGCGCACCTTGTCGAGCATGCTCAGGACGTGGCCATCGGCGAGGAAGTCGATTTCCTCTTCCGGAAAATCGATGGCCGCTTCGACATAGATGCGCAGGCCGATCAATTGCTCGGTGAGGTTATGCACACGTGACGAGAAGGCACCCTGCAGGGAGCGCAACGCGTTTCGCGCAGCCTGGGCAGAACTGGCTTCAATCAAGTCGGCAATGGCTTCGGCCTGGGCGAGGTCCAGTTTGTCGTTGAGGAAGGCGCGCTCACTGAATTCCCCCGGTCGGGCGAGACGGCATCCCAGTTCCAGGCAGCGCTTGAGCAACATATCCAGAACGATCGGACCGCCATGGCCTTGCAGTTCCAGCACATCTTCGCCTGTGAACGAGTTCGGGCCGGGGAAATACAAGGCAATGCCCTGGTCCAGCACCTCGTCGTTTTCACTGAAAAAAGGACCGTAGTGGGCAAATCGCGGCTTGAGCTCGCGACCGCTGAAGGCCTTGGCCGCAACGCTGGCCAACGGCCCGGAAATACGCACGATGCCTACACCGCCTCGACCTTGAGCGGTGGCGACGGCTGCGATGGTTTCGCGAGGAACGCTCATAAACCGGTATCCAGACAAAAGTGACAGATAGCAAAACGCCCCACTAGGGGGCGTTTTGAGTGGTTATCCACAGTGTAAATCAGGCAGCTGCTTTAGCGGCCGCTTCGATCTTACGTGTGATGTACCACTGTTGGGCGATCGACAGGCAGTTGTTCACTACCCAGTACAGCACCAGACCAGCCGGGAACCACAGGAAGAAGAAGGTGAAGATGATTGGCATCAGCTTCATTACCTTGGCCTGCATCGGATCCGGAGGAGTCGGGTTCAGCTGCTGCTGGATGAACATGGTTGCACCCATGATGATCGGCAGAATGAAGAACGGATCCTTGATCGACAGGTCAGTAATCCACAGCATGAACGGCGCCTGACGCATCTCGACGCTTTCCAGCAGAACCCAGTACAGCGAGAGGAAAACCGGCATCTGCACGAGGATTGGCAAGCAACCACCCAGCGGATTGATCTTCTCTTTCTTGTACAGCTCCATCATGGCTTGCGACATTTTCTGCCGGTCATCGCCATGTTGCTCTTTCAGCGCGGCCAGTTTCGGTGCCACTGCACGCATGCGCGCCATGGATTTGTAGCTGGCAGCCGACAGCGGGAAGAAGATCCCTTTGATCAGCATGGTCAGGAAGATGATCGACCAGCCCCAGTTACCCACAATGGCGTGAATATGTTGCAGCAACCAGAAGATCGGTTGGGCGATGAACCACAGAATGCCGTAGTCGACCGTCAGTTCCAGACCTGGGGACAACTCTTTCAGCACGGCCTGGCTTTTCGGACCGGCGTACAGGACAGCGCTGGTCTCGGCCTTGGCACCCGGTGCAACACTCATCGATGGGCCGGTGTAGCCGATGATGTAGTTGCCTTTGCTGTCTTTACGGGTCTGGACGACGTTGTTTTCGCCCTTGGCCGGAATCCATGCGGTCACGAAGTAGTGCTGCAACCAGGCAACCCAACCGCCAGTGACGGTTTCTTTCAGCTGAGCCTTGTCCATGTCGCTCATCGACACTTTCTTGTACGGCTCGTTACTTGTCCACAGGGCGGCACCCAGGTAAGTCGCGGTGCCGGTAGCGGTGGTCGACGAAGGATCGGCGCTGGCGTCGCGCTTCAACTGGGCGAACATCGCACCGGTCCAGGGCTGGGCGCTCTGGTTGTCGATCAGGTAGGAAACGGTTACGTCGTACAGGCCGCGTTTCAGGGTGAAACGCTTGATGTAGTTGACGCCGTCCTTGCTGAACTTCAGGTCCACGACCAATTGGTCCTGGCCGTCAGCCAGTTGATAAACCTTCTTCTCCGAGGAATAAACCGGACGACCAGCCGGATTTGCATCCGGACCGTTGGTGCCGATCAGACCGCTTTGCGCCAGATAAGTACGTTCGCCGCCGTTATCGAACAGCTGGAACGGAATTTCCGGGTGATCCTGACGACGCGGATACAACGGCAGCATCAGTTGGGCAACATCGCCACCTTGTGGGTCGACAGCCAGGTCCAGTACATCCGTTTTGATCTGGATGAGGTCCTTGCTCACAGCCACCGGCGTTTCGGCTGGTGCGCTGGTGTCGCTTGCAGCACGTGGAATGTCGTCACTGGCAGAAGCGTTGGAGCCAGATGCCGTATCCGGCAGGCCCGATGCAGTCGTATTGGTGGCAACATTCTGAGTCGGCAGGGCAGCCTGGCCATAGTCCTGGTTCCATTTAAGAACCATAACGTAGGACACGATTGCCAGGGCGACGATCAGGATCGTGCGTTTGATATCCATGATTACTCGGCCATCGAAGAAGAACGGGAGGTAGGGATAGGTGGAACCGGG
The DNA here is from genome assembly GCF_040448305.1 of Pseudomonas fluorescens. Lineage (NCBI taxonomy): Bacteria > Pseudomonadati > Pseudomonadota > Gammaproteobacteria > Pseudomonadales > Pseudomonadaceae > Pseudomonas > Pseudomonas fluorescens. The sequence continues at coordinate 6,758,393 of NZ_CP148752.1, forward strand.
TCATAACCACCGGGATTCCACGGATGACAGCGACCTAAACGACGAAAGGTCAGCCAGCCACCGCGAAGAAGGCCATGATTTTCGATGGCTTCTAACGCGTAGCAGGAACAACTGGGGTAGAAACGACAGTGACTGGCCATCAGGGGACTAATGGCATAGCGATAAAACTGGATCGGAACGAGTGCCAGTTTACGCATCTGGACTGTCTACCCCTACAGTTTCGGTTTTGACTGCCGGTACTGGCGAACTGCGAGCCAGACGTTTCCAGAGTTTGCCGAAATGCTGAATCAATTCGGGGTTTTCTACATCACCCAAACCTTTGCGCGCGACGATAACTATGTCCCAGCCGACCAGAGAATCCTGGTTCAGGCGAAACGATTCGCGCATCAGACGTTTGAGGCGATTGCGCTCGACGGAGAGCTTTACGCTCTTTTTCCCGATAACCAACCCGAGACGGGGGTGATCAAGATCGTTGTTGCGCGCAAGGAGCAGGAGATTTTTCCCCGGAACCTTGCCGGTAGGGGAGTCAAAGACTGCCTTGAATTGCCGGGGGGTAAGCAGACGCTTTTCCCGACTGAAGTCCTGACTCACCTCCAGTGCCGGATTATCAAACTGCCAGACGCGCACGACCTTTGGCGCGACGACGCGACAGGACGGCACGACCGTTCTTGGTAGCCATGCGAGCACGGAAACCGTGGGTACGAGCGCGTTTGATAGTGCTTGGTTGGAAAGTACGTTTCATTGTCGTGTTACCTGGTTCGTCCACAACGGGCCGGAATGGCCCCCGTTTTAAGAGACCGGGGATTCTAGAGAAAGCAAGCCTTCAGGTCAATTTCCAACCAACGTTTCCTTATAAATAGATCTCCAGAGGCTTTTTGGCGTTTGCACCTTGCGTAGATATAAAAATAAGAAAGGAAAGTATTTAAAGCTTTTTTGTAAAGCTTATAAAAGCTAGGCTCGCCACCTTCTGTGGATAACTCTATTCAGCCCTTGTTTTACCTGATGTACAGAGAATGACAACTACAGTGGAAAACAGTGTTCAGCCTGTGCTGCGCTGTCGGATAACCTGTGTGTGAAAGCCCGCCTTATCCACAGGCCGGTTATCCACCGAGTTTCGCCCCCACTTGTGCAATGACCTTAACCCCGGTTATCCACAGAGCTTATACACAGACCACTGGTCGCCTTTTTTACGTAAGAAACGGTGATTCTTCTTGGTCGATGAACCACCTACGTGTGGATAAGTCGGCGTCTGGTCGCTACAATGGCCGCTTGTTTTTGCCTCACCGGCTTTCAACTTAGGGGATATCCGTGTCAGTGGAACTTTGGCAGCAGTGC